>JANQES010000004.1 GCA_028278205.1 Rhodothermales bacterium | reverse complement strand
CCCGACGGTGCAGCAAGAAGACCGAGCCTCATGTCTCAACAGCGAGGCTCATTGCGCATCGACGAGCACGAAACCAAACACCTTGAAAGGGCTGGTGTTCAAGTGTTATGGTGTTTTAGTTCTATTTCCTCAAACACTATAACACCAAAACACCATAACACTAAAACACCATAACACCCAAACACCCATGCATCGACGAGCATCTGTCCAGCGTCCCGGCATTTTCGCTTTGGGGCGTGTCGTCTTCGTTCTGTTCCTTGCGGCCTTTCTCGCGCCCGCCCTCGCAGCGCAGCAGGTCGATCTCCACGCCCTCGATGCCTATTTCGCGAAAGCGCAGCACGACTGGCCCGTGCCGGGGCTGTCTGTGGCGATTGTGAAGGATGGGAAGATCGTCCTCGAAAAGGGCTACGGCGTGCGCGACATCCGGCATGATGAGGCTGTGGACGAGCACACCCTGTATGCCATCGCTTCGAACTCGAAGGCGTTCACGGCAGCGGCGCTGGCCCAGCAGGTCGATGCCGGAACGCTTTCTTGGGACGATCGCGTCGTGGATCACCTCTCCTGGTTCCGTCTCTACGACGACTACGTCACCCAGGAGATGCGCGTCCGCGACTTGCTGTCTCACCGGAGCGGGCTGGGCACGTTTTCGGGTGATCTGCTCTGGTACGGGACGTCCTACAGCCCCGAAGAGGTGATTCGTCGTGCCCGGCATCTGCCCGCCGCCTATTCGTTCCGCGACGGCTACGGGTACACCAACTTGATGTTCATCACTGCCGGTGAGGTCTTGCGGTCGGTGACGGGCGAGGACTGGCACGAGTATATCGAAGGCGCTTTCTTCGAACCGCTGGGCATGACCCGCTCTGTGGCAACCACCGACGACCTCCCGATGCGCGACAACGTGGCGACGCCTCACAAGAACGCGCGGGGCGAGGTGCGGCCCATCGAATGGTACGGATGGAACACCATGGGCGCCGCAGGCGGCATCATCTCATCCGTCCACGACATGGCGCAGTGGATCATCGCCCAGCTTAACGGAGGCATCAAGGGCGAAGCGCGCATTTTTTCCGAGGACCGTCAGCGTGAGATGTGGACCGTTTTGAACCCGTGGTTCGTTTCGCCGGGCTACAAAAAACGCTATCCCTCGACGCACTTCCGGGGCTACGGGCTGGGTTGGGTTCTCGCCGACTACCGGGGCCGCAAGATCGTCAGCCACGGCGGGGGATACGACGGCATGTTTTCGCACGTGGCGCTGGTTCCCGAAGAAGGGCTCGGCGTGGTCGTGCTTACCAACGCGATGACCGGCATCGCCCCGGCCCTGGTCAACCGGGTGCTGGATGCTTACCTCGGCGGTGAACCCCGCGATTGGAGCGCCGAAGAACATCGTCGCTGGCTGGATTCGCGTGCCGCCTTCGAGGCCAAACAGGATGCTCTGGAGGAGAGCCGTGTGCCGGGCACGCAGCCCTCGCTGGCGCTCGACGGCTACGCCGGCGCCTACGGCGGGCCGCTCTACGGAGACGCCTCGGTGATGCTCGAAAACGGGCACCTCGTGCTCCGCTTGCTCCCCAACCCCGACCTCGTGGCCGACCTCGAACACCTGCACTACGACACCTTCCTCATCCGCTGGCGCAAGGAACTTGCCTGGTTCGGGATAGGCACCGCCCGCTTCGTGCTCGATGCCGCCGGGCACGTCGAAGAAATGAAGCTCGACGTGCCCAACGAAGACTTCTGGTTCCACGAACTGGAGATGAAACGGAAACGCTGAAAGGAAAGAGAGAGAGGGGGAGAGGGAGAGAGGGTGAAAGGGAGATTCTAATAGTGAATAGCCAATGGTTAATGAGGCGACGCATTCCCCATTGGCCATTCGCTATTCACTATTCGCCATTGAAATCCCCCTCTCGCCCTTTCACCCTCTCGATTCGTATTCCCTGGCTAAACTATCATTTTAGCAAAACCGTCTTCCGCGTTTCGAGGTGGGCGCCGGCGTGGAGTTGGTAGAGGTAGACGCCGCTCGGAAGGCCCGTGGCATCGAAGCGCACCTGATACTGGCCGGGTGCCTGGGATTCGTCTACCAGTGTGGCCACCGCGCGTCCGAGCACGTCGAAAATGCGCAACGTGACGTGCTCTGCCGACGCCAGCGAATAACTCAGCGTCGTCGAGGGATTGAAGGGGTTCGGGTAGGCCGGATAGAGTTTGAATTCCTGCGGCACCCCCTCCTCGATGGCAGTGATGGTGGGATCGACGAACGTGCCGAGCGTTCTGGATTCATTGACCCACTGGCTGCCATCCCAAACCTCGACCACCGATATGATCTGGTTGTTTTCACGATCAATCGTATCGGTGATACGTCTGAAATTGACCCACGACGCGCCGTCCCAGGTCTCATCCAACACCTGCGCCGTGCTTGTCGCCTCGTCGTACATGACGGTAGAGCGCCTGTCATTGACCCACTCATTGTTCTCCCAAACCTGATCGATGGTCTGGTAAAAGAAGGCGTTTGCATCGTCCGCGAACGTGGTTCTCGACTCGTTAACCCATCGCCCGTTCATCCAGACCTCGGTAAGCAATTCTTCCGGTATCTCTTGCTCGCCGTAGGTGATGGTCAGCCTGAACATGTTGGTCCACTGCTCGTTTTGCCAGACCTGTAAAACATCGGCAATCAACCGCCCGGACGCGTTTAACGTGCTCGTGGATCGGCTTGAATTGACCCATTGCCCGTTATCCCATAGCTCCACCAGAAGATCAATCACGGTTCTATCCGCGTTGTATGTCTCGGTGAGGCGAATTTCTTTGACCCACTGGGTGCCGTCCCAATTCTCGTGCAGAATGTCACGCCGGTTCTCCGAGGGGTCGGTAAAGGTGGTGCGGTTATGGGGGATCCACTCTGTGCCGTTCCACCTCTCCCTGAACGATTCGAGCGGGAGGTGGTTATTCGGATCGAACGTATCGGCGGATCGGCTGAAATTGACCCACTCCGTACCATTCCAGTTTTCGATGAGCGTCTCGGAAAAGCCGTTATCTCGATCGATAATGATCGTAAACCGGCTTTCGTTGATCCACACCCCGTTTTCCCACCGTTGCGCCGTGGTAATGTCCGTAGAACTACCTTGCGCGTGGTGTTTTGACTGGACGATCAGCCGTTGCCCCGATGTTGTTTGTTGCATCCGGTGTTGATGCCGAAGGGGCCATGCTTCGGGCACGGCGTTGCCGAAGAGCAGGTCAACCCATTCCCCCTTCCAGTTCGGCCCGGCAGCTCGCCGCAGCGCGTCTATGTGCATCTGGGCTTGCACGATTTCCAGCGTCGAAGTGGGCGAGGGTACGGCCTGGCGAGGCTGCGCCAGTGCTGGCTGCATAGCCATCAGGCCCAGACAAAGGCTCAGAGCAAGGAAGAGAAAAGGCTGCGTTCGGCGGATTGAGCCGGAGAGCGGAATTCGTATCGAGTAAGTCATGACGTCAACCTCCACGTTTAGGGTCCGCAATCGGGACGAGGGGGAAATACGGAACGGGGGCTAAACGGGGCATTGTTCTGCGCTTACGCTACGCGCGATTCTATCTACCATAGGAAATCTCGTGCTGGAAATCCAGGCAATTATCCGTCGAAGACTGAACACTGTGGCAGGAGCCGGTCACTCAGAATCAGGGGGATGCTTCCCCAAAATGAACAGGCCCTGTCGCAAGTTGACCAAGCCCTGTCTGTTCATTTGCAATGCTTCAACGGTGGCTCGTCCTGTCGGAGTTATGCCGATGATGTGTGTGAAATCTTCACTCCATCTGAAATGCTCCTTCCACTTCTGGTGTCGTGGGTTGAATAGCGCTGCGAGTGTTCCTTCAGCGGGATCAGACGCTTCGGTCTTGTCGTGTTTGTAGAGGTTACAACCCCGGCATGCCCAGGCTAGATTTTCGAGAATTGTTTGTTCCCCTCTGCTGACCGGCATGATGTGATCCACCTCAAAAGGGCTCATCGCCGCATCACCTGAACTCCGGCAATACTCGCACCGACCGCCTGCTCGTTCGGCGATGGCGTTTCGCTGTGCGGTCGTGACGCGTTTTCTAGGCATAAGGTGTAGGATGGATGCCCAGTTCGTTCATCAAGTCTGTAAAGGATACATTGCGTAGTTGTGCTAACTCACCTATGGCTTTAATCCGTTCTGCATTAGCCATTTCAATCTGATCATTCAGGCTTATCAACTCCTGGTATTCTTCTGGCGTGAGCGTTTCTAACTCACGTTTCTCTATCAAGGCGTCATAGCGCTGCTGGATGTCTGGGGGCAGGCGTTTGTTGATCTGTTGCAACAAGGCGGCTTCGTCTTTAGATAAACTGGGGGCTATACGCCTTGCTCGCATAGCGAGAAGTTCGGAGATGAAGCGTTCAAATTCGGGCGCTTCCAGTTGCGCAGCCGCGTCGAGCAGGGCTTCGATCGACATGGGTTTGACGGTTTTTCTTGCTACAATCGGGTCTTTGTGGCGATGAAAATGGTATCCATCTGGTCGCTAATGAGTTCCGTTGGGGGCGCGGGGACGCGCCGGTTCGTCACAACCAACTCTTTTGGCCGTAGTGGGTTATCTTATACCTGATTCTGCTCTGCGGCTCCACACCTACCGCGCATCTCATGCTCAACAAAGCCACGCTCCTCGCCCTCGGCGTTCTGGTGCTCGTCGCCGGATGTTCTGACGCTAATTCTAATGACGACAACCCGGAGGCGGCCTTCGCCTCGACTGACGTAAAGCCCGCCGAAGACCGTTTTACGAAGGTCGTCTTCGTGGAAAACCTCTACGAGCCGATGGAACTCGAACTGCTCGACGACAGGCGGATCCTGTTCATCGAGCGACGCGGCGCGGTGAAGATCTACGATCCGAAAACCGCCGAAACGGAAGTTATCGCGCAGATGGAGGTTTTCACCGGGTTCGAAGAGGGCCTGATCGGCGTGGCGCTCGATCCTGATTATGCAGACAATCACTGGGTCTATTTCAACTATTCATCGCCCGACGAGCCGGTGATCCGTGTGGCCCGCTTCGTCCTCGAAGGCTCGACGCTCGACTTCGATTCGGAAAAGATCCTGCTGGAAATCCCGGTGCAGCGCGACCAGTGCTGCCACGTCGGCGGCTCGCTGGAGTTCGACCCCGACGGCAACCTCTACATCTCCATCGGCGACAACACCAACCCGTTTGCCTCTGACGGCTTCGCGCCGATTGACGAGCGCGAGGGCCGCAGCCCGTGGGATGCGCAGAAGTCGTCGGCCAACACGATGGATCTGCGCGGCAAGATTATGCGGATCAAGCCGGAGCCCGACGGCACCTACAGCATCCCCGACGGCAACCTGTTTCCGAAAGACGGCTCGGTGGGGCGGCCTGAAATTTATGTGATGGGCAACCGCAACCCGTTCCGCCTCTCCATCGACGATCACACCGGCTTTCTCTACTGGGGCGAGGTCGGTCCGGATGCCGGGGAAGACGGCCCGGTGCGTGGGCCGAAAGGGCACGACGAGATCAATCAGGCGCGGCAGGCCGGCAACTTCGGCTGGCCGCATTTCGTGGGCAATAACAAAGCGTATAACGATTACGACTTCGCCGCCGAAACCTCCGGCGATCTCTTCGATCCGGCGGCGCCGCTCAACGATTCGCCCAACAACACGGGCGCGCAAACCTTGCCGCCGGCCCAGCCTGCTTTCATCTGGTATCCGTACGGTTCGTCTGAAGAGTTTCCGCTGGTGGGTGAGGGGGGGCGCAATGCAATGGCCGGCCCGGTCTATTATTTCGACGATTACGCCGCCTCCAACCGCAAATTTCCGGCGTATTACGACGGCAAGCTCTTCATCTACGACTGGATGCGCGGCTGGATTATGACCGTCACGATGGATGAAAACGGCGATTTTGAGTCGATGGAGCCGTTTATGCCGGGCACGACGTTTAACAATCCGATGGACATGCTCTTCGGGCCGGACGGGGCGTTGTATATGCTGGAATACGGCACCGGCTGGTTTACGCAAAACGCCGACGCCCGGCTTTCGCGCATCGAGTTTGCCGTCAACAACCGCCCGCCGGTGGCCCGGATCACGGCAGATAACCCCATCGGCGCGGCGCCGCTCTCGGTGACGCTCTCTGCCGCCGCCTCCCGCGACCCCGACGGCGACGAGATCACCTATGACTGGACGTACACGGCGGATGCGGTGCAATCGGCCGGCGACGAAGTCATTTTAACCTTCGACGAGCCGGGCAGACACACCGTGCAACTGACCGTGACCGACGCCCAGGGCGCCGAGGCCTCCGACGAAATCGAAATCCTCGCCGGCAACGACGTGCCGAGCGTGACGCTGGAGATTGCAGGAAACCGTTCTTTTTTCTGGGATGACGAATCGTTCGACTACAACGTGGTCGTGACGGATACCGAAGATGGAGACCTCGACGGCGGCATTGCGCCCGAACAAGTCGCCCTCACGTTCGATTACCTGGCTGAGGGCAGCGACCTGACGATCCCGGCGCAGGGGCATCAGGCGGCCCTTGAGACGGCCTCGGCGCTCGTCGGCAAGGCCCTGGTCGATGGGTCGGATTGTTTTGCCTGCCATAAGTCCGATGAAGCTTCGATAGGGCCGTCCTACGTAGCCATCGCCCAGAAATACAAGGACGACGCCAACGCGACGGCGTATCTGGCGGAGAAAATCATCCAGGGCGGCGGCGGTGTCTGGGGCGATCAGGCCATGGCGGCGCATCCGCAACTTTCTCAGGATCAGGCCGAGCGCATGGTGGCTTATATCATGTCGCTCGAAGAGGCGGCAGCCGAGCCCGCCAATGCGCCCTTGCGCGGCGCCTACACCACCTCGGCACACCTCGGCGGCGGCGAGGAGGGGCGCTACATCATCGCAGCGGCCTATACAGATCGCGGCGGCGACGGCATCGGGCCATTGACGGGCCGCGACGTGGTGACGCTGCGTCATCCCCGCCTTCAGGCCGAGACCTTCGACGCCAGCGCCAGCGTTCAGGCGGTGCCCGTGCCCGAAGACACCCCCGGCCTCGACGGCCCGGCGACGGTCGCCATCGGTCCTGCCGACGCGTCCTTCACCTTCCGCAACATCGATCTGACGGGTGTGCGGAGGCTCACGGCGCAGATCGGCCTGCTGCCCGACGTCACCATCGGCGGGCGGGTGGATGTCCGGCTCGGCAGCCCGTCCGGCGAGACGATAGGCTCGTTTGACGTGACGCAGACGCCGGAATCGGTTGGCTTCAAAACCTACACGCTCGACCTCGCGCCCACTGAGACGACCGCCGACCTCGTCTTCGTCTTCATCAATGAAGAGCGAAACGACGTCCCCGATCCCGTCTGTGCTGTCGATTGGATCTATTTTTCGAATTTCGAGGGTCGAAATTCGGAGTGAATACATTTCTGGCGTTCTCTCGTACAAGAAAACAGATCAATAAAAAATCGAAGCGATCACCCCGTTGCCATGCCTGAGGATTCCACAAAGACGCAGGAAACACCGGGTGCCGAGACGCCGCAGAAGCTGGGGCAGACGGTGCTGGAGGATCTGAACCAGGCGGACTTCCGCCGCACCATGCGCCAGGATCTCCAGGAAATCTATCAATTCTACCTCGATCAGGGCGCGCGCGATGAGTTGGCCGAGATGGATCAGGTCAGCCGGTGGCTGCATCTGATCGGCTGGCTCGTCAAAAACAGCATCTTGCGCCTGACGCCGGTGCGCCGGCTCATGTTCATCACCAGCATTTTTCTGTTCCTCTGGGGGATCATGGGCAGTTTCCCGGGGCTTATCCTCGGCTTTCTGATCGTGATGCTCATCCTGCTGCTCGAATTGAAGGATAAGTTGATGGCGCAGGACGAGTTGATGACCGGGCGCGCTGTGCAGTTTGCGCTGATGCCGCGCGAAAACCCGTCGTTGCCAGGCTGGGAAATCTGGCTCTTCACCCGCCCCGCTAACGAAGTCGGCGGTGATCTGGTCGATTATCTGACGGTGGACGAAAACCGGCTGGGGTTGTCTCTCGGCGACGTGGCCGGCAAAGGCCTGGGCGCGGCGTTGGTCATGGCGAAGTTGCAATCGACGCTCCGCGCCATCGCCCCGCACTTCGACTCGCTGGCCAACCTCGGCACGGAAGTCAACGCCATCTTCCGCCGGGACGGCCTGCCCGACCGATTCATCTCGCTGGTTTATCTCGAACTGAAGCCGGAGACAGCGCAGGTGCGGCTGCTCAACGCCGGGCACATGCCGCCGCTGGTGGTCCATGCTGAAGGCGTCGAGGAACTGCCCAAGGGCGCCCCGGCCCTCGGCCTGATGAAAAACGCCCCCTACTCCGAACAATATGCCGACCTCCAACCGGGCGACCTGATGCTGCTCTATTCGGACGGCCTGACCGAAGCCCGCGACGAACAAGATGCCTTCTTCGGCCATCAACGCCTGCTCGACTTGTTGCCCACGCTCCGAGGCCTCTCCGCCGAAACCGTAGGCCGGCGCCTCCTGGACGCAGTCGACAGCTTCTCCGGCGATGCGCCTCCCAGCGACGACCTCTCGATGATCGTCGTGCGGCGTCTGCCGGGCCAGGCGCAACTCCCGGCGCCGTCTGAGCCGGTTAAAGCGTCGGATGAAGTGTAGATAGCTGAAACGTAAAACGTAAGGGTGCTTCGCTGAATGGCTCTGCTATGGGCACCCTTACGTTTTACGTTTTAAAACCAATCAGAGGGATACATTACCATGTTCAGATGGATCGTGCTCCTGGTTTTCGGGGCGAACATCGCCATCTCGGCGTATTTCCGATGGAAGGCGCGGCAGGCCGGCGAGACCATTGTGAGGGCGGAGGAGGGCGCGTTCTTTGTGATCTTGCGCCTCGTCTTTGCGCTGCCTCTTTTTCTCGCCATCCTGGCGTACCTCATCAACCCCGCGTGGATGGCGTGGTCGTCGGTGGCGATGCCGGTGGGGGTGCGATGGATAGGGGCTGTGCTGGGGCTCGGCATCGTGCCGTTGACCTACGCGGTCTTTCGCGCGATAGGCCGCAACATTTCTGAGACGGTGCTGACCAAAGAGACCCACGAACTCGTCACCGACGGGCCGTATCGCTGGGTGCGGCATCCGCTCTACACCACCGGCTCGCTGTTATTGATTTCGATAAGTTTGCTCACGGCCAACTGGTTCATCGGGTTGATGACGGGGTTGGCCGTCTGTATGATCGTCCTGGTCGTCATCCCCCGCGAAGAGGCCAATCTCATCGCATCCTTCGGCGATGCCTATCGCGCCTATAAAAAGCAGACCGGCATGTTGCTGCCCCGGCTCCGGGCCGCTTCGTGAGGATGTGAGCAGGCAGGATTATGTTTTCGATTCCGGTTTGTAGTATTCTACCTCAAACCGGATACGCCGTCTTCTTCCTTTCCCGCCACCAGACTGCCCTAACACGATGATCAGGATAATCGCCGCCGTTGTTGCCCTGGTGAGCCTTGCCGTTTGCCTGATAGCGCCGGTGTGGTATTTCAGGGGGGAATACAGCCTCGATAGTTATAAAACGATCTTTCTTTTCGCCTCGATACTCTGGTTTATTGCGGCAATAGTCTATGACGTCAGGCGCGGGCGCGAACGGCAGGCGAACAGTGCTTAAATTAGGATATAGTTTTTAATTTCTAAATCTGCGTTTTTTCCCTTTGCTATCTACTCCATCCTCAATACTTTATATATTGTGGAACCGATTCCAGTCGAAGAGAACCCCCACCCCCTGGATTCAAGGTGCCGAAAACGTGCAAAAACTCAACATCGACGATATTGCCAGGCTGGCCTTTGTGTCGCGCTCGGTGGTCTCGCGGGTGCTCAACAACAGGCCCAACGTTAGCGACGAAGCGCGCGCGCGGGTGCTCAAGGTCATAGAGAAGTATAATTACCGGCCCAGCGCAACCGCCCGGAGCCTGGCTACCGACCGCACCTACGAGATCAGCATCCTGGCGCCTCGCAAAAAGGACGACGTCTTCGCCAACGGGTTCTGGTCGTTGATCTTCCTGGGCATCTCGGAAGAATGCATCCGGCGCGGCTTCTTCGTCTCGCTTTCGATGATTTCCGGAGAATTAGAGACGCATCTCAACGACCGCATCCTCAACGGACACAACTTCGACGGCTACATCCTGATCTCCAAAGAAGTAGCCGACAAGGTGGTGCCGGCTCTACGAAAACGAGAGATCCCGACGGTCCTGATCGGGCGTGATCCCGACTTTCCGGATTTGCATTCGGTGGATGTCGATAACGTCGAGGGTGGGTACAAAGCCACGAAGCACCTCGTTGATCTGAGCCACCGGCACATCGCCATTATGACCGGCCCACTCCATACGCAAGAGTCGCTCGACCGGCTGGAGGGCTACAAAAAGGCGCTCGAAGAGGCCGGCCTGCCCTTCGTAGACGCACTGTGTTCCGAGGGAGACTACTCGCAGGAGGGCGGCCACGGGTGTATGCAGCGCCTGCTCGAACAGACGCCGCGCCCCACGGCTGTCTTCTGCGTATCCGATGCGCAGGCCGCTGGCGCGCTCCTGGCCATCCACCGCGCCGGCCTGACGGTGCCCGGCGACGTCTCGGTGATCGGCTACGACGACTTACCCATCTCGCGCTATACCATTCCGCCGCTTACGTCGATGCATCAGCCCATCTATCACATGGGCGAACGCGCCGCAGACATCGTCATCGATCAGATCGAAGGCAAGATCGAAGACGTCGTCCACGTTCACCTCCAGGCCGATCTCGTCGAACGCGAAACGTGCAGCCCTCCGAGGTGATTTTGGATTTTAGATTTTGGATTTTGGATTGTCTGATACAGCACCGTCATCTCAATCGAAAAAGCCGTAGCGGTCTCAGCCGGCGCGGCTTTTTCGGTTATTGAAAACGGATCGGGCGCCACCCAATTACTTCGTCAGTCGCTTCGCTCGTGTCAAAATCCAAAATCTAAAATCCAAAATTCTCAACCAGGGCGATACCTCAAAATCCATCAAAAAAGGGCAGACCCGAAGGGTAGCCACAGCCCTTCGGGTCTTTGGTGCGCCCAACTTGAGGATGAAGAGTAGAGAAGAGTGCCCATACCCCTATAGCCTCACTATCCTCTATCTTCATCCTCAGGTTCACAACATCGTTTAGTCCGGCGCGAGCGCTTCGGGCGCGGTGGTGTGGCGGACGATCCGCTGGAGCAACGCGTTGCCGGAAGCTTTCGCATACGCGATGTTTTTGTCGATCAGGTCGATGCGTTGGGCGGCGGCGGTGTGCGAGGTGCCGCCGTCTTCGGGTGTATGCATCACGTAATCGAGCATCTTCGTCACCGTCGTCGTGGCCACGTGGATGCGGGTGTCGGACGAGGCGTAGTAGATCAACATCTCGCCGCCGGGCCGGACGACGACGCCGTTGCAAAACACGACGTTCGAGACGTCGCCGACGCGTTCGGCATGCCAGGGCGCCATCAAATAGCCGCCGGGCCGATGCGTGACCCGGTGCGGCTCTTCGAGGTCGCACAGGAAGGCGTAGAGCACGTAGCGCAGCCCGGCGGCTGTAGCCCGCACGCCGTGCGCGATGTGGAGCCAGCCTGCCGGGGTTTGGACCGGTTCCGGACCGGCTCCGTTTTTAAGTTCTTTAATGGTGTGATAGACCTTCGGGTCGAGCGTCGTTTCCTCGTCGATCACCGCGCGGGTGATGTCGTCGCAGAGGCCCCAGCCGATGCCGCCTTGCTGGCCCGGCTCGATGAAGCCGTCTTGCGGGCGGGTATAAAAGGCATAGCGCCCGTCGATGAACGTCGGATGCAACACCACGTTGCGCTGTTGCGGCGAGGTCGTCTGCAAGTCCGGAAGGCGTTGCCAGGTTTTGAGGTCGCGCGTTCGGACAATCCCGCACTGCGCCAGGGCGCTCGACGTATCGCCGGGCGGGGCGTTGGGGTGGTGCCGTTCGGTGCAGAACAGGCCGTAGATCCAGCCGTCTTCGTGCCGGACCAGCCGCATGTCGTAGAGGTTGGTATCCGGCGTGTCGTTCGGGGGTATCTGCACCGGGTGCGACCAGAAGCGGAAGCCGTCGATGCCGGTTTTGCTTTCGGCCATGGCAAAGAACGACTTGCGGTCGTAGCCTTCGACGCGGCACATCAGATACACCGTCTCGCCCAGCAGTAGCGCGCCGGGGTTAAAGACGGCGTTGACGCCGAGCCGTTCGATCAAAAAAGGGTTGGTGCGAGGGTCGATGTCGTAGCGCCAGAGCAGCGGCGTATGCGCCTGGGTGAGCACCGGATGCCGGTAGCGGTCATACAGCCCGTTATACCAGTCTTCATCAACGCTATTACGCCGGGCCAGGAGCGCTTCGTGCTGTTCCACCAGCAGGGCAAGCTGTTGGTGAAACCTCCCGTTAGTGCCGAGGACGGGTTGATGCTCCATAGCAGAGAAAAAGACGGTGCGCAGGTCACAGGCTGGCTACGGAAGCGGGGGGCGTTCTGGGAAAGTGGTTGAGATAGCGGCATGGTCCCAGGAACCACACCCGTAATACAATCAACATACGTTTGAATGTGTAGTATTTCAGGCCTGATTCTTATTTTGGAAGCGTTTCCAAACTGCGCCGGGATGGGCGGGCGCCGATTTGGGATCGGTTTCATAGGGCGAAGACGCCCGGCGATGTGTATGTTTGGCTTCTGTTTTAGTGTTTTGGTGTTATAGTGTTTTAGTCGATTGCCCTAAAACACTATTAACACCAAAACACCAAAACACTGATGCATCGTTGCAAAACAAGCTCCCTAAGCCATTTCCACTTCCTCACCATTCCACCCCACCCCCATGCACGTCGTCGATCTGAGCATCATCATCCTCTACCTGATCGCCGTCGTCATCATTGGTTTTCTGGTTTCCCGGCGGGCCTCGCAGAACATCGACAACTATTTCCTGGGCGGGAACGAAGTGCCGTGGTATCTGCTGGGCGTCTCGAATGCTTCGTCGATGTTCGATATCACCGGGACGATGTGGCTGGTGTCGATCCTGTTTATTTATGGGCTCAAAGGCGCGTGGATACCGTGGCTGTGGCCGCTTTTCAACCAGATTTTCCTGATGGTCTACCTCTCGGCGTGGGTCCGCCGCTCGAACGTGCTCACCGGCGCCGAATGGATCACCACGCGGTTTGGAGACAAGGGGGGCGCCGAGCTTTCGAGGCTGGCGGTGCTGGTGTTTGCGCTGGTGAGTGTCGTCGGGTTTCTGGCCTATGCCTTCCAGGGCATCGGTAAGTTTGCCAGCGTCTTTTTTCCGTGGGATATCGCGCCCGAAACGTATGCCATCGCCGTGATGAGCATCACCACCATTTACGTGGTGGCCGGCGGGATGTACAGCGTCGTCTTCACCGACCTGATTCAGTTCGTCATCCTGACCATCGTCTCGGTGGTCATCGGCATCATCGCTTTCAACGCCATCACCCCCGCCGAACTGCAAGCCGCCGTGCCCGAAGGCTGGTCGGACATCGTTTTCGGCTGGACGCTCGACCTCGATTGGGGCGCGCTGCTACCCGCCGGCAACGACCGCATCGTCGACGACGGGTGGAATCTGTTCACCATCTTTATGATGATGGTGTTGTTTAAGGGCATCCTCGTCAGCGCCGCCGGGCCAGTGCCCAACTACGACATGCAGCGCATGCTGGCGGCACGCACGCCCAAAGAGGCCGCCATGATGAGCGGCATCGTCTCGATCTGTACGATGCCGCGCTGGTTCATGATCACCGGCGTGACCACCCTGGCCCTGGTCTTCTTCCGCGAAGAACTCGCCGCCATGGGCGACGCCATCGACTTCGAACTCATCCTCCCGTGGGTCATCAACAACTTCCTGCCCGTTGGTATCGTGGGCCTGCTGCTGGCCGGCCTGCTGGCGGCCTTCATGTCTACGTTCGACTCGACGGTCAACGCCGGGGCGGCGTATCTGGTCAACGACCTCTACAAGCGCTACCTCAAGCCGAACGAATCGGAGAAGACGTACGTCAAGGCCAGCTACGCGGCCTCCTTCATCGTGGTGGCGCTCGGCGTAGTCTTCGGGTTGATGGCTGAGTCGGTCAACACCGTCACACAGTGGATCGTGTCGGGGCTTTACGGCGGCTACACGGCGCCCAACGTGCTGAAGTGGCACTGGTGGCGGTTCAACGGCTACGGCTATTTCTGGGGGATGATCTCCGGCGTCGCCGCTGCGCTGATCTTCCCGCTCGTTCTTCCCGATGTCCAACCCCTCTATACCTTCCCGTACCTGCTGATTATCTCCGCCGTCGCCTGTGTCGTGGCCAGCCTGATGACCGAGCCGGACGACGAGGAGACGCTCAAAAGCTTCTATACGTCGGTGCGTCCGTGGGGTTTTTGGAAGCCCATTCACGCCAAAGTCGTGGCCGAACAGCCGGATTTCGCCGGCAACCAGCACTTCCGCCGCGACATGACCAACGTCGCCGTGGGCATCACCTGGCAGATGAGCCTGATGCTCTTCCCGATCTACCTGCTCGTCTACAACTTCTCGGCCATGTGGATCGTCATCGGCCTCGTCCTGGTCACCACCGTGTTTCTGAAAAAGAACTGGTATGATAAGCTGGAAGAGGATTAGGGGGATGATTTTGGATTTTAGATTTTGGATTTTGACACGAGCGAAGCGACTGACGAAGTAATTGGTCGATTTCCGAGCCGTTTGCAATAACCGAAAAAGCCGCGACGGTTTGATCGGCTGCGGCTTTTTCGATTGAGATGAGGATGTCAGGTAAATGTGCGCAAAACGGTAAAACCGCGACCCCGCCCGGCCCTGAAGGACCGGGCTCATCGGCTAAAGCCCCAGGGGGGCTAAACCAGGGCGCTTCAGCGTCCTTGCCCTGTTGAGCTCGGTGATTTGATTTATCGCCGGGCGGGCCGGAGGTTCACCACAACGTGCATACCTACCACCAAGCAATCCAAAATCTAAAATCTAAAATCCAAGATGTCCTCAAGCCCCACAGCGCCGAGATCGCGGTTGTTATTCACCTGCCTATTGCTAGCCGCCATGACCACCTCTTGCCAGCCTCAGACGCCGGAGGCCGCCGGTGAGCGCGCGCGCCTGGCGGATGAAATGGCTTTCTCGCTGAAAGACCAACTGCTCGACGTATGGTATCCGCTGGCTATCGACACGCTGCACGGTGGTTTTTTGAGTGATTTTTCGTATCGCTGGGAGCCCGACGGGCCGCAACGCAAGATGATCGTCACCCAGGCACGGCACGTCTGGACGGCGTCGAAAGCCGCGGCGTTTTTTCCTGAAAACGAGGGCTATCTCGCGGCGGCGGCGCATGGGGTTGCCTTCTTGCGCGACGTGATGTGGGATGCTGAATTCGGCGGTTTCTACGCGCTCGTCACCCGCGAGGGCACCGTCGTGACGGGGGCGGGCGACGGCTGGCTGCTCAAGACAGCCTACGGCAACGCCTTCGGGATCTACGGCCTCGCTGCCTACTACCACGCGTCGGGCGATACGGCGGCGTTGAAACTCGCCCGGGACGCCTTTCACTGGCTCGAAATGCACAGCCACGACGCCGTCCACAAAGGCTATTTTCAGCATCTCGAACGCGACGGCACGGCGCTCGTAGACGGGCACGGCGAGACGCCGCCGAAAGACCAGAACAGCACCATCCACCTGCTCGAAGCCTTCACCGAACTCTATCAGGTCTGGCCGGATTCGTTGCTGCGCGAACGTCTGTCCGAGTTGCTGATGCTCGTCCGCGATACCATCACCACCGAGGCGGGCTACATGAACCTGTTCTTCGAGCGAGACTGGACGCCGGTGTCCTACCGCGAGGCCGAAGCCGCCGAGCGGGAGGCGCATTATCATCTCGATCACGTCTCGTTCGGCCACGACGTGGAAACTGCGTTTTTGATGATGGAAGCCTCCGAAGTCCTGGGCCTTCACAACGACACGGCCACCCTGCAAACTGGCAAAACGATGGTGGATCACGCCCTCCGATACGGCTGGGACGAGGCCGCCGCCGGCTTTTATGACGAAGGCTATTACTTCGCCGAAGACACCACGCTCACCATCCTCAAAGACACCAAAGTCTGGTGGGCGCAGGCCGAAGCCCTCAACACGCTCCTGATCATGGCTCGCCTCTATCCCGACGATGAAAGGCGATATTTCGACAAGTTCAAAACCCTCTGGGCCTACACCAAAACCAACCTCATCGACCACGAACACGGCGGCTGGTACTGGGGCGGCCTCGACAAAGAACCCGACCACAAAACCGGCCCCAAAGGCCAGATCTGGAAAGGCAATTACCACACCGCCCGGTCGTTGATGCGCTGTGTAGAAGGACTGCGAGGGGATGGTGCTCCAGGAACCCCCCAATAATAACTTCTATTTTGAAACCGCAAAGAGCGCAAAGAAGGCGCAGAGATCGCAGAGTGACTTCTCCGCGTCCTTTGCGCCTTCTCTGCGACCTCTGCGGTTAATCCCCACGTTGTACAATTTGTTGTGCGCCCTCATTACAGCATCGTGAGCCAATAGGCTTTAAAAAAACGCTTCTACGGTGGGCTGCCTTTTCCGGTATTCGAGAGAAGAGGCGTTATATAAAACCCATTGATGCCATGAAAAAATCCACCTTTCACACGATCTGGATGGCCACGGCTTTGGTCGTGCTCCTCGCTGCCTGCGGGCGCGGCAACGGCAACGGCGAAGCGACTGCCACGCCGCAAACCTCCGAAACCCCGGCAGCCGAGCCCGTGGCCGCTACGCCGCCGGAGACGCCTACGCCGAGCACGAGCCCCGTCGCTGAGCGCGCGGTCCACCCGGTTGCCGATGACGAAGTCGTCGCCGTCGATTATCTCACGTTTGCGCAGGGCGCCGTGCCCATCAGTATCGGCGGCGCCGGGGCGGATCTGGGAGCTGATTTCACCCATGCCGTCAAAATCATCGACGGCGATCCCGGACACTTTTCGTTTATCTCCAAGGCCGACTCGGCTACCGATACCGAATTCGTCTACGAACTGCCTGCGCTGACGACGTTCAACCGCTTCGCTGTGACCGATGTCAACGAGACGCCGAGCCCGTCACAGACTTTCACGCGGGATGTCGAGATCTTCGGCTCGACGGCAGGCCCCGACGGGGGGTGGGAACTGCTCGCCTCGGCAACGCTGGAGACGCACGAAGCGCGGGGCCTGGTGACGGAGATTCCAGTCGTGTCTGAAACGCCTGCGCGGTGGGTTAAAGTGCGGCTCGTCGGCGGCATCGAGATTCTGAGGGAGCAGTCGTTTTTCGAATTCAGCGAGATCATCGGCAACGGCACGCAGGAGGTGCCGGGCCTGGTCGATTATTTCACCGGGATCTGGGATCCGCCGGGCAAGCCTATCGAACTCAAGCAAGACGGCGCCACGGTCACGGGCTGTTATGATGGGAACTCGGAGCTTGAAGGCACCGTCACTGGCAACATCCTGCGCGCACGCGGCATCGCCCCGGACGACAGCGTCCTGAGCCTCTTCATCCTCAGTGTGGCCGGCGATGGGGTGCTGCGCGGGGTTCGCTCGACCAACGGCGCTCCGTTCCGCCTCTACACCGGCCCAACGGCGCCGGACGGCACCATCACCGGCTGCACCGAGATCCCGCAACCCGTCCTCGGTTGCGGCTCCATCATCCACGGCATCAACTTCGACTTCGACTCCGCCGCCATCCGGCCCGATTCCGAGCCGGTCCTGGCCGAGTTGTTCGAAGGCCTTCAGGCCGACCCCAGCGCCACCATCGTCATCGAAGGCCACACGTCCAGCGAAGGCTCCGACGCGTACAACCAGGGCCTCTCGGAGCGCCGCGCACAGTCGGTCGTCGATGATCTGGTGCGGCGCGGTCTCGATGCTGGACGCCTGACGGCTGCCGGAAAGGGCGAAGCCGAACCCATCGCCAGCAACAACGACGAGAGCGGGCGTTCGCTCAACCGGCGGGTGGAGGTGGTGTGTAGGTAGCCGGGATGGGAGGGCGGTTGTATTTTTGACCGTTCTGCGCGTGGCGCGGTTGGTGTCGGTCACTGGTCATTATGCTCGCCTCCGGCTCGCTGTCATTAGTCATTGGTTTTTCGTTCTTTACCAGTGACTCATGACCCATGACTCAACGCCATGCGTCTCAAAATCCATAAATCCACCGAAATCGCCATTACCCGCAAGGATACGATCCTCTTTTGCTGGGGCGAAAACACCGTTGAAGTGGCTGAGGGAACGGTGGGTAACTTCGATTGCACGCCGTACGAACCCAAAAACCTGGAGTGGGGCTACAGCGCCGAACTGCATCATGTTGATGGGACGTTGTGGATTTGGGTCGTCGAGTATGAGCAAACGGTGGAGGTCATAAACCGGGAGTGGGTCTCGCGGACGGAGGAGGAGGAAAAGCTGTACGTCAGCGAAGACGACGGCGATACCTGGACCCGGTACGAAGGCTCGGACCAGCCATCGCTGAACGATGAGACCCGGCTCGACCGTGTCACAAGTTCGTAAGGAGGCCCTGATAAATCGACGTGACTTCATGGCAACGCTCGGAGGCGGCGTACTTGGCATGGCGGCACTGGGCGCTGTGCAACCGGCATACGAATCCTCCTCGAAGAAGAAGGCGCCCAACTTAGCGCCGCCGACTGGCCGCTCTACATGCCGGCCCTCAACGGCCCCCATCGCATGCCAGTCGTCTGGGACGGGCTGGTTGAGCGCGGGTATTCGGAGGATCAGGTCGAAAAGATCATGGGGCGCAATCTTTACCGGCTCTATTTTGAACCTCGTTTTGAACGCGCCATCACTCGCTGGGTGACTGAAGCCCGCAGCCGGTTCGATCCCAATACCGGCCTGTTGCCGCATGAAGTGGATCATCGCACAGGACAAGTCATCGAAGGCGCACGCGGTTCATCGCAAAGCCTGATGCTTCGCTTTCTTGTTGAGGTCGATCCTGCCTTTGCCCGCCCCCAATTTCGGGCAATTACCCATCGGT
The DNA here is from genome assembly GCA_028278205.1 of Rhodothermales bacterium. Classification (GTDB taxonomy): domain Bacteria; phylum Bacteroidota; class Rhodothermia; order Rhodothermales; family Bin80; genus JANQES01. The sequence continues at coordinate 117,200 of JANQES010000004.1, read as the reverse complement.
GACGCCTTTCTTGCCTGGTCGAACGAAGATTCCGTAGAAAGGGGGAGAGGGAGAAAGGGGGAATGGCCAGTGGGATGTGGCCAGTGGGGAAAGGGCGAAAGGGGGAAAGGGAGAAGAGAGAGGGGCGAAGGGTGAAAAGAAAAAAGAAAAGGCGCCCTTAGCCGGTGGGCCGTCTCGGAACGGAGCGCAGGCACGCGAGAATCGATTTAGAGCGGCACGTTGAAGAAGCGGCGCAGGTTACAACCAGAAGCTACCGGATCACCGGGGAATTCGAGGAGAAGGTCTTCACCAATCTCACGCCGGAAGAGGATCCTTGATGTTTAGTGTTATGGTGTTTGTGTCAGGATTTCTAAACATTGCCCCGCCGCTGTCGTTTCCGTAGCTTGTTTTCATGGTGATTGTGGCTGATCGGATCAACAACAAGAAGCACTCGGTTCATGGCTAAAGCATCGTTGTTGGCGGCATTCTTTCTGATGGCAGGTTGGAGCTGTGGTGTTGATGAATCGACCCGGACTGCTGCGCCGGCTTTTCAGACGGACGAGGTGGTAGGGCAATGGGTATCGATGTGGAATACCTACGATTTATCGCTGGTCGATTCGCTCTTTCTTACAGACAACCGCCTGACTTATTTTTCGTCGGAGAAGGAGGGGCTCATCCGGGGCATCGAGGCGGTGCGGGAGCACCACGTCGGGTTTGGGTTCGTCGAAGGAGGTAAAGAACAGGAGAACACGCTCTGGTTAGACGATCTACAGACCCAATCTTTCGGAGAGACCGTATCATGAACATCATCGACGTAACCCTCGAAAATGTTGAAGAAAAAGGCTTTTTTTGCCTGATGAGCCGGAAGAAATCTGCCGGATATCAGCGCAAGCTGCAATGGCTTAAAGCCCGGTTTGCCGAGGGGCTTCAGATCAAATTGCTGGACTTGTCGCAGGGCGGCAGAGGGTTCATCGAATACATCCCCGGCGAGTATGCCTGGAGGCCGGTCGAAGCTGCCAGCTACCTGTTCATTCATTGCCTGTGGGTCGTCGGCAAGAGTAAGGGCAAAGGGTATGCGAGCCGGCTTCTCGAAACGTGCCTGGAAGACGCCCGGCGCCAGGGCAAGGCGGGCGTGGCGATGGTTACGAGCACGGGCAACTGGCTGCTTGGAAAAAAACTCCTGCTTCGCCACGGCTTCGAGGTCGTAGGCCGGGCGCCGCCGTCGTTCGAGCTGCTGGTCAAAAAATTCGACGGGGCGGCCTCGCCGTCGTTTCCTGATGATTGGGACGCGCGGGGCGAGCGGTTCGGGCCGGGCTTGACGGTGGTACGGACCGATCAGTGCCCGTACCTCGACGATGCCGTTCGTTTTGCCGAAGAGGCTGCGCAAGAGCGAGGGCTCGAAGCCCGGGTCGTCGAACTCGGCAGTGCGCAAGAGATCCGCGAACGCGCGCCGTCGCCGTACGGGGTCTTCAGCGTGCTGCTCGACGGGACGCTGATCAGCCATCATTATCTTTCTAAGAAACATCTTCTGCAACGTCTCGATTATTACACGTCTCCGTAAATCACGAACCATAAACACAATCTCATTCCGAAAAACACCATGAAAACGACGGCGCCGAAGGTTAAATCATCCAAAAAAGCACACTCCGCGAAGTTTTTTGGAAAGGCCGGGACCAGCAGCTTTTTCCAGAAAACCGGGATCAGCAGGAAGCCGTTTTTTAAACCGAAGCCCATCCAGCGGCGGAAGATTCAGCGCAAGCAAGGCGGCAAGGGTGATGAACAAAAAATGAGCATTGTGGTGACCGATGAGATCAAAATGGTGAAGACGTATGACTTAAAAGGAGCGTTGGTGGGCGCCTATGTGCCCAAAGGATATGGCAAAAATGACTTCACCTTCGAGGTCTATGGCGGCATGATCAACTCGCCCGCCAGGATAGAGGTCACCACCACAGACGGCACGGTCGTCACCCGGCATATTGGCTGGCACTTCCTCGATGTGTTCAGCCTCAAGGTCAACGTCGTCAACACCGGCCCGCTGAAGAACCCACCGTATGAATTGATTCACGCCACCGACAGGGCGCCCAAAAAATTCAAAATTGCCGAGACCATCCACCGGGATTTTAATCTTGCCGTCGACAAAGTGAAACGGCTTACCGGGATCGATCTGGGGTTGGATTTCGGGAATATTTTTCGACAACTCAGCCACGGCGGCGGCAACGGCTCGGATGCGTTTTCCTGGCACAAAACCGGACGGGCCGTCGATTTCGACCAGGGAAAATTCGGCAAGGCGATTTTTGAGCCGGAAAGCCGCAAGATCGGCGACGAAACGCGGCAATTCTGGAAAATCTATCTGCCCTATAAAGACAACAAGGCCACGATAGACCAGATAGCCGAGGCCGACAGAAAGTATATCAAAACCTTTTCCGACGAGGAGGTGAAAGCCACCAAGTATAAGACTGGCAAACCCAGGAAAGTAGGCGGTGTGTACCCGCTGCACATCGATTTTCGGTCGATTCTGCACGAATACGGTTTCCACGAAATTCCGGCCCATCGCGACTGGAAGAGCAATCAGAAGAAGCAAGAATGGTGGCATTTCGAGAAGCGAGGCGGCCTGACGTGGTGGCAGGCGATGCTGGAAGTGCATTCAAGGGAGGAAGTCATCAAGAAAATCGGCCCTATCGTGAAGGGGAACAGGACCAGATGGGGAGGCCGCCTGAAGCGCGAGGGCGCCCCGAACGACGTGCTCCGGGAAATGGCCGGCGGCAACGTTTCTAAAATTGGCGCCATTGCCTTGATCTACGCCGTGGGCGATCCCTATCATTCGCCCAATTTGTCCGAGGATGTCTCGGCTGTGCGCAAGGCGATGCACGAGTTGGGCTACGAATATCCGAAGATCAAACTGCTCGACAAACTCTATCTCCGGCTCAGAGGTCAGATCGTATCATTCCAGAAGGCGATGAAGTTGAAGGAGCGTGAGTACGTTTCGCCCGGCGACGGCACCCATTCGAAGCTGGCTAACACGTTAAAGAATAAAGTTACCAAAGGGCAGCTAACCCTTTACGCCTCGGTGGGCGAAGGCCTGGTCAACCTGCCGGTGGATGTGCGCAGCATTAAGAAGGCGTTCAACGAGGGTTTTAAACAGGGCAAGTTTCCGTTCATGCAGAGCACAATACCGGTCGAAGGCGGGGAGATGACGCCCGCGCTGCTCCAACTGATCGAAGCTTTTAATAACGAATTTCTCAAGTCAACAAAGCCCGACCGGAAGATGTCCAAAGGCGGCACGACCCATGATCGATTGGGGAATATGTGAGGATTGGCGAGAGGGAGAGAGGGAGTATTTTGGGAATAACGAATATCGAACACGGATTTATGAATGTCGAAGGTACTCTCAGACCCTTCACTATTCGACATTCCTTGTTCGTTATTCATTATTCAAAGTCACCCTTTCATCATTTCTCCGTAACCCCCGGCCAGTCGTCTGTTCTGAAAGGCGAGGCGGGTAGGCCTTCCTGGTTGAAGAGGCTGATGACGGGGTTGTTGGCCCAGGCATAGCGCGCGGCGACCGGATCAGGGACGGCGGGGCTGGAGACGATTACGGTCTCGCCGTCGATCTGCGCTTCGGCCCAGACGAACTGGCTGTCGGCCCCGGCGATAGCGAAGCCTTTCAACGCGCCGTCGCGGGCGACGAGGCCGCCGCCGCAGTGGTCGAAGTGCAGGCGGAGGGCGTCGGCTTCTTTGGTCATTTCTCGAAAAGCCGGGCCGGAGTAGACGACGTCGTTCTGGCCGTAGGTCTGGTTGAGCGCGGCCAGGGCCAGGCGCAGGCCCACGTCCTGCTTGTTGCGCGGGTGGATGTCGTCGGCCTCGCCGATGTCGATGATGACGGCCTGGGCGGTGTTGGGCAGGTCGAGCGCCATCGTCTGGGCTTCGCGCAGCTCCGGCCACGTCTCGGCTTCGACGGGGTTTTGCTGGGCTTGCATGAAGTTGGCGAGTTGGACGAAGTAGAACGGAAAATCGCTGAGATCCCACCGGGTGCGCCAGTCCTGAATCATGGCCGAGAAGAGCGCGCGGTATTGGTAGGCGCGTCCGGCGTTGCTCTCGCCCTGATACCAGATGGCGCCCCGGATGGTGTAGGGGATGAGCGGCGCGAGCATGGCGTTGTAGAGCGTCGTTGGCTGGTTTTGCATGCGGCGCGGCGGCATTGGTTGATCGACGCCGGCGGCGATGCCGGGTTTATACGCCCACGCCCCGGCGAGCGATTGCGTGGCGCTGCCGCGTGTGAGGTTCATGTCCTCAGGCTCGCCCCAGATGCCGCCGCCGCCGCCCGTATCGAGCACGCGTACGGCGATGGTGTTGGCGCCCGGCTGCAAGACATCCGCCGGGACGGTGTAGGCGCGGTGCGCGTTGTACAGCCCCGTGCTGCCCACCTTCACCCCGTTGACCCAGGTGGTGTCGACGTCGTCGATCATGGCGAGGTTGAGGGTGACGGCCTGCCCGGTCCAACCGGCGGGCAGGTTGAAGGATCTGCGAAACCAGACGATGCCGTCGTAGCCCGGCAGCCCCGCGCCTTCCCAGAGTTGCGGCACGTCCATCGACGCCCAGCCGGAGGCGTCGAAATCGGCCTCGGCCCAGCGGGGACGGCCTTGCTCGTAGCCTTCGTCTTGCTCCATGAGTCGCTGAAGCCATGCCGCCCGCTGTTCTTCGAACGTCGTCGGCTCGCCGTCGCTGGCTTCAATGTCCGCGACTTGCTCTGCAAAATCGGGAAGCTTTTTGAGGGCCGGGCCGCTCGTCCAGGCTTCGGCAGGCGTGCCGCCCCAGGCGGTCTCGACCAGCCCGATGGGCACGCCCAGATCCTGATGGAGCTTCCGCCCAAAAAAATAGGCGACGGCGGAAAACTCCGGAATGGTCTCCGGCGTGACGGCATGCCAGCCCTCGGCCTCGACCGCCTGCTGCGGCGCATAGGCCGCGCTGCGGGTGACTTTGAAAAGCCGGATCTCCGGAAAATCGGCAGCCTGGATCTCGGCCTCGGCATCCTTCGAGGCTTGAATGGGCCACTCCATGTTCGACTGCCCCGACGCCACCCATACCTCGCCGACAAGCACGTCATCCAGCGTAATCGTCTCGGCCCCGGCGATGGTCAGCGTGTGCGGGCCGCCGGCAGGCATCGGCGGGAGCGTCAGGTGCCACGTGCTGTCGGCCCCGGCGCGTGTCTCAACTTCGTTTCCGTCGATGGAAGCCCTGACCATGCCGCCCGGCGCGGCCCAGCCCCAGACCGTGATGGGGGTATCGCGTTGCAGCACCATGTGATCGGTGAACAAGACCGGCAGCCTCACGTCGGTAGCCGGCGACGGCGGCGTGCAGGCAGCGAGGCTGAGGGCGAGCAGCAGGGCGAGGAGGGCAGGCAGGCGCATCATTTCTTCCGGAACGTGGAGAGAGGCGGGAAACGATGCTAAGGTATGCGTCATCGCAGTGCATCCGCAAGCCAGCGAACCAGCGAGCGGGATACTTGCAATTGGTAAGGCACACGCCTACCCTGTAGCAGGGCTTCCGTATCCTACTGCGCACTTCGTACTGCGTCTTGAAAGCACCCTTTACTTCGTCAGTCGCGGAGCCTGTGCTGAACTTGATTCAGTGCTCGTGTCGCAATACGAAGTACGCAGTACAACCTGCCAAACCACAACAGAGCTAGCGAATCAGGTATCATTCATCCAAGAAAGGAGGTAGCGCCATGAACGACCATTCCGGCGAATCGCTCGTCGAGCACGAAAACCCGTTTCCCTGGCTAACCGATCATTTGCCAACCAACAGAAAACACGTAGGCGCATGGCAAAAGAACCTCATGGCGGAGGTTGAAAAGGAACGGTCGAAAGTAAGCAAAAAGAAACCCAGCAAGGCGGTTAAAGCGCTCGAACGGCTGATTGAAAAGGATCCCATTATTCGAATGTATGTGAATGAGATGATTAAAGAGGCGGCCAACAGATATCATGATAAGACCCGGAGCATCCATCAAATGCTGCATACGCTGAATCACATCACCCATCACGCGCCGCGCTGGAACCCTGATCCTTCCAAGAGAAACTTCTTCCCCATGTCGTCTCTGTTTGTGAACCGGAAGTTCGTCCCATTTCGGATCCAAAAGATCCCAGGGTTATCGTCTCGGCCAACGACGGGACGGTTTACAACATCGCGAGGAATGTGCAGAAGTATGATCGGTTCTGGCTCAAGAGCCAGCCCTACTCGCTGGTCGATATGCTCCATGGAAAGTACGTCCGGCATTTTATCGGCGGCGACGTGTTTCAATCGTTCCTCAGCGGGGCGGATTATCACCGGTGGCGAGCGCCGATAGACGGGGAAATCCATTACGCCCACGTCGTAGACGGGTTGATGTTCAGCGATCTGGAGGCGGCGGGCTACGATAACACGGCGGGCACGTATTCGCAGGGTTATCAGGCGTCGGTGAATACGCGGGGGCTGGTCTTCATCAAGAGCGAGCATCCCACCATCGGCATGGTGTGCGTCATGCCCATCGGGATCACAGAAATCTCCTCCGTAAGCATTCAGGTAAAAAAAGGCGACAAGGTCAAGAAAGGGGATGAATTGGGCTATTTCAGCTACGGCGGGTCGAGCATGTGCCTGGTCTTCCAGCCGGGCGCTATCAATCACTTTACCGTAAAGAAACCACCGCCCAACCGACCCGATCCGGACCAGGGGCCTGCCATCCAGGTCAATGCGCAGATCGCCCTCGCAAATTAAATAGAGCTTCGATTGCCTTTGCCTCATTTGCCCATTTGCCTATTTGCTCATTTGCCCCCTTGACTTTCAGCGTTCGGTGGAGGTTCTTTCGTAGCTCACCTGCGGAGCTATCACCGGATGAACTGATCTATGACCAAGAAATTACTGCTGGCTTCCATCGTTGCAGCCCTGGGGGGGCTCCTTTTCGGTTTTGATACGGCGGTCATCTCCGGCGCCGAGGGTATGCTCAGGGACCTCTACGATCCGCAGTACGCCGCGCTCAGTAATACCTTCGGCAACAATGCGTTCTGGCATGGTTTCCTGGTGGCCAGCGCGCTGATCGGGACTATCGTTGGATCGGTCATCTTTGCCAGGCCGGCAGACCGGTATGGGCGCCGGGCGGTCTTGTTCTGGATGGGCATCCTCTATTTTGTGTCTGCGCTCGGCAGTGCCTTCGCCTGGGGCGCTCCGTCTTTTATCATCTTTCGTTTCATCGGCGGGCTGGGTGTAGGCGGCGCCTCCGTGATCGCCCCGTTGTACGTAGCCGAGATTGCTCCGGCTAAATACCGGGGGCGGCTGGTGGCTGTGGTTCAGTTGAACATCGTGCTCGGCATTCTGCTGGCTTATATGTCCAATTATATCATTGCCGGGTTCGACCTGGGCGCGCTGGAGTGGCGGTGGATGTTCGGGGTTGAGGCCGTGCCCGCGCTGGCGTTTACGCTCTTGCTCTTTACGAATCCGCGAAGCCCGCGCTGGCTGGTTGCCAGGGATCGCGTAGACGAGGCGCGTTCCGTCCTGGAAGCCGTCGGCACCGATTCGGGGGATGTTGAGGAAGAGATCGAGGCCATTAAGGAATCGCTGGCGGCTTCGAAGCTCAGCTTAAGAGAACCGTTCTTCGTCAAGAAATACATGAAGCCGATTCTGCTGGCCGTTGCCATTGCGGCGTTTAACCAGCTCTCCGGCATCAATGCGTTGATCTATTACACGCGGCGTATTTTCGAGATGGCGGGCGCTTCAGGCACGTCGGCCCTGCTGCAATCGGTGATCATCGGCGGCACCAACCTGATCGTCACCATGGCTGCCCTGGCCGTGATCGACCACTTTGGCCGGAGGAAGCTGATGCTGGTGGGCTCCATCGGCTACATCTTGAGTCTGGGCGCTACGGCTTTTGCTTTCTATACCGATACCGGCGGTCCCGTCATTTTAGTGAGCTTAATCGTTTTCATCGCCTCGCACGCCTTCGGGCAGGGGGCTGTTATCTGGGTGTTCATCGGGGAGGTCTTTCCCAATTCGGTGCGCGCCCGAGGCCAGGCCCTCGGCAGTTTCGTTCACTGGATCATGGCCGCGATCATCTCGCTCACCTTCCCGGTGGTCGCCGAAATATCAGGCGCTCACATATTCGCGTTTTATGCCCTCTGTATGGTGGGACAACTCATCTGGGTGCTCACCGTCATGCCGGAGACGAAGGGCGTTCCATTGGAGGAAATTCAGAAGAAACTGGGGATTGAGTGATGGGGGTGGTATGGTGTTATAGTGTTTTAGTTTTATGGTGTTTTAGTGATTGATCGCCGGGCGGGCCAAAGTTTCACCACAAAGCACACAGCTACTGAGATTTCATCTCAAACACTAAAACACTCAAACACCAAAACACTAGAACACGTTACCCCGCAATGACCCCGCTTGACGCGATCCTCGGCACCGAGATCAGCCTCAAACACCTGACCTTGCAGGTGGTGGCTGTGCCGAACAAGGAGCACTTTCGTTCGGCTATCGGAGAGCGGCGCGAACGGCGGGCGTTGTTGGTGCGATGGACGGACCGGGACGACGCCTGGGGCCTCGGCGAATGCTCGTGCCGCCCGGATCCGTTTTACAACGGCGAATTTGTGGACGGTGCCGTCTCGGTCCTGCGCGACTACGTCTTTCCCCACTTGCCTGCCCGGGGATCGGCCCGCGACGTGGCGGCGGTGGCGATGAAAATGCGCGGCTGGAACTTCACCGTCGCCGCGTTGCTCGATGCGCTCTTCGACCTGATGCGCCGGAAAGAGGAGGCGGATTTCTGGGCAGGCTGGCCGGTGCCGCCGCAACCGCGCATCCCTGTTGGGATCTCTTTGCCCATTTTCGAGACCGCCGAGGCTGCTGTGGAGCGTGTTGGCAAAGCGGTCGAGGCCGGCTTTCGACGCGTGAAGCTTAAGGTGACGCCGGGGATGGATCTGGCAACGCTCGACGTCGTGCGCCGCGCCTTCCCCGCGATCTATCTGGGCTTCGATGCCAACGGCGCCATCGGCGAGCGAGATCTGGACTTTCTCCAGGCTCTGGCGTCGTTCGAGCCGGCGGTGCTCGAACAGCCTTTTGCGCCGGACCGCCTCGACCTGTGCGAATTCCTGAAAGCGTTTTTCCCGTCGCTGCGCATCTGCCTGGACGAAAGCATCGACAGCCTGGGCAGGTTGATGATGGCGCACCGGCTTAAGGCGTTGGATGAACTCAACCTCAAACCCGGACGCGTCGGCGGCCCGCTGGCGACGGCGCGTCTCCTCGACTATTGTAAAATCCATGAGATCCCGGTCTGGGTCGGGGGGATGTTTGAGACGGGCATAGGGCGCGCGGCCAACCTTCGGGTAGCAGCCCGCCTGCCGAAGGCGAAAGCGCACGACCTCAGCCCGCCGCAGGGCTATCTCGCCCAAGACGTCGTCCAACATCCCCTGACGATGGAGCCCGACGGCTACATTCCTTTCGACGATCAGCCCATCACCCCCGACGAAGCCGCCCTTGAACGTTTTAGCGTCAAACAGATCGTGTTGAGGAAGGGGTGAGTAATTTTAATTGGGTAAAGATGTTGCCCGGCACCGCCCGGCCCTGAAGAGCCGGGCTCAGGGCTCAAGGACGCTGCGCGCCCTGTTTTAGGCCCAACGGGTCTTGCGCTAATGAGCCCGGTGGTTCACCGCCGGGCGGGCTCGGTACCCGATTAAAATGTATAAAAGCATGAGAGGGGCAGAGTGTGTTCGCATCGCCTATTTCAACCTTATCGAAGTACATCCATGCTAGACTACCTGATCACCGGCGCGACCGTTTTTAACGGCATCGATGTTGAACCGCAGGCAGTAGCTGTGGGAGTCCAGGGCGAGACGATTGCCTACGTCGGCCCGGCGCGCGAGGCGGCAGCACGGCGCGAGATCGAGGCGTCCGGGTTGTATCTCTGTCCGGGGTTTATCGACACACACGCCTCCACCGGCCTCGGCTATCGTTTCCCAAACGCGGGGGACAACAAACTCTTTCAGGGCATCACCACCGAAATCATCGGCAACTGCGGCACGTCTACCGGGCCTGTCGGCGAGCGGCTCGTGCCGACGATGGAGCGGCTGGCCGGGCAGATCGGTTTTACCTTCGACTGGCGGACGCTCGGTGAATGGATTAATCGTGTTGAAGGGTACGGGTTGCCTTTCAACGTCGGCACGTTCGTCGGTCACAGCACCCTGCGCGGCGGCGTCTGTGCTGATGCTCAGCAAGTGACCCGAACCGAAATCGACCAGATGGCCACCCTGCTCGATCAGGCGATGCGCGACGGCGCGCTGGGCCTCTCGACGGGGCTGGTCTATGCCCCCGGCAGCTTCGCCACGACGGAAGAAATCATCGATCTGGCGAGGGTCGCTGCGCGCTACGGCGGCATTTACGTCAGCCACATCCGCGACGAGCGGCAAGACCTCGAAGCCTCCATCGACGAAGCCATCGACATAGGCCGAGCAGCGGGGCTGCCGGTGCTGGTGAGCCACCTCAAAGCTGCCGAACGGCCCAACTGGGGCAAGATCCCCGGTGTCCTCGAACGTCTCGAAAAAGCCCGCGCCGGGGGCGTCCGCGTCACCATCGAAGTCTATCCTTACACCGCCACGTCCACCAAGCTGCGCACCTTCATTCCCAAAGCCACCCTCAGCGACGGCGTGGCCGGCATGACGGAGAAGCTGCGCACCGACGCCTGGCGGCAGCAGAGTGTCGATTGGCTCCGGCAGCGCGGCACCGACTTCGACGCGATGGTGCTCATCACCGACAGCGTCCCCGGCGCTGCCGGCAAGAGCATCCGGCAGGTGGCCGATGAACACGCGCAAGATCCCGCCCACATGACCGTCGATCTCTTGCTCCACGACCCCGACGCGTGGATCATCTACCATTGCATCGACGAGGGCGACATGGACGCGGCGATCCTCTGGAACGATTCGATCATTTGCAGCGATTCGTGGAGTTATCCCGTCAACGCGCCGAAGCAGATCGGCCATCCGCATCCGCGAACCTACGGCGCCTTCACCCGATTTTTAGAACGCTATGCCCTCGATGGCGGGCGCCTCCCCTTCGGCCACGCCGTTCGCAAGATCACCTCGTATCCGGCAGACTGGCTGAACCTCCCGCGCCGGGGACGCATCGCCGAAGGCTACTTCGCCGACCTCGTCGCGCTCGATCCCACGCGGGTTCGAGAAAAAGCCACTTTCACCGATCCCCGGCAGTTCAGCGATGGCACCGCCTACGTCTGGGTCAACGGCACGCTGATGCTCGAAGACGGGCAGCTTGCCGAGGCGATGCCGGGACGGGTGGTGCGATTTTAGATTTTGGATTTCGGATTTCGGATTGTTTATTTCAGCCAAATCAGATAATCGAAGAAGCCGCGACGGATGAGACCGCTGCGGCTTTTTCGTTTGCTGGATACCAGGGCGTGTCTGCAAACATGAGTCATCCTGCTTTTTTCAGCCCCGTAGGGGCGTCCTGTTTGTAGAAAACAACCCTTTCCTAAAAAAGAGCCCCGTAGGGGCGACCTGTTCGAAGCGGATGCAACGAATTCTTTTGAACAGGCCGCTCCTACGGAGCTAGTTCTTTCAGGAAACGCGAGGTACTACAAACAGGACGCCCCTACGGGGCTCCTTCGACGATCCCATTTGCAGATACACCCTGGTCGGCAAGCACCCAATCCAAAATCCAAAATGTCAAAGGACTTGATAATCCGCGATGCCACGCTCGAAGACGCTGCCGTCATCGCTGAGATCTACAACGAGTCGATCCGCGTGGGCGGCGCGACGATGGATCTTGCGTTGAAGACGCCGGAGGACATCCGCAAATACATGAAGGGATTCAACGAGCGGGAGACCTATGTGCTTTTAGAACGCGCCGACGGCTACGTGGCAGGCTGGGGCGTGATCAAACATTTCGGGGAGGGACCGGCCTATCGTCAGACGGGCGAAACGTCGGTCTTCTTGCGCCACGCAGAGGTTCGAAAAGGCTACGGCTCTCGGCTCAAACGCTACATGATTGATCGATGCAAAGCCTATGGCTATCATCACCTCGTCGCCCGGATCTGGGCTTCGAACACCGCCAGCATCGAGTATAACAAGCATTTCGGCTACGAAATCGTCGGCATTCAGAAGGAAATCGGCTATGTGGATGGGCAGTGGCGGGATGTCGCGTTGATGCAATTGGTGATCGATGACGAGGGGGCGTAACGTGTGACAAAAATGTGACACGAGGTTGACGCTGCCCTATCTTATTTTGCTTTCGGATCATCACCAACACGCCTGTTAGCATGAACCTCATAGACGCCACACGCGACCTCCAGCAGTACCTTTTTCAATACCCCATCGAACGCCTCGCCGAGAGCGAGGCGCGTTCGTTGAGCGAGCGCCTGCACGCCGTACTGCGGGGGCACAACCATCGCTATTACGTAGACGACGACCCGGTCATCGCCGACGTCGAGTACGACCAGCTTTATAAGGCCCTCGAAAAGCTCGAAGAGCGATTTCCCGACCTCGTCACGCCCGACTCGCCGACGCAGCGGGTGGGCGGGGCACCGCTCGATGAGTTCGAAAAGGTAGAACATCCCCAGGCGATGCTCTCGCTTTCGAACGCCTTTAACGCAGACGACGTGCGGGCCTGGTACGACCGGTGCAAACGCGGCCTTCAAGCGGCGCTCGATCAGGAAATCGAACCAGCGCTGACGGCAGAGTTGAAAATCGACGGGTTGGCCGTGGCGTTGACGTATGCCGGCGGAAGCCTCTCCGTGGCGGCTACGCGGGGCTCCGGGCTGGTGGGCGAAAACATCACCCACAACGTCCGGACGATCCGCGCCATCCCGCTTGCGATTCCAGTTTCGCAGGGTCCTGAGGCGCCTGCTGCGCCGGAGCGCATCGAGGTGCGCGGCGAGATTTACATGCGCAAGAGCGAATTCGACCAACTCAACGAACGCCTCGCCGGGCAGCAGGAGAAGACCTTCGCCAACCCGCGCAATGCCGCCGCCGGCAGCCTGCGCCAGCTCGATCCGGCCATCACCGCGACGCGCCCGCTGCGCTTTTTTGCCTACGGCGTCGGCCCGGCTACCGGCACGATGCCGGCGTCGCAGCACGCGCTGCTCGAACGGCTCGGCGCCTTCGGATTCGCCACGAACGAACAAACCAAACGCTTCACGACGCTCGACGAGGCGCTCGCCTATTACGAATACTGGGTCGATCATCGCGACGACCTCGATTATGAGATCGACGGCGTGGTGTTGAAGATCGATGATTTTGGCTATCAGGACATCCTCGGCTTCAGATCGAAGGCGCCCCGGTGGGCGCTGGCCGTCAAGTTTCCCGCCCGCGAATCGACGACGACGTTGACGGACATCATCCTGAACGTTGGGCGGACAGGCGTCGTCAAGCCCGAAGCCGTCCTCGAACCCGTCGAAATAGGCGGCGTGACGGTTTCGCAGGCGACGTTGCACAACGAAGATTACATCCGCAGCCGCGACATCCGCATCGATGACACCGTGGTGGTTAAGCGCGCAGGCGATGTCATTCCGGCGGTAGTCAAAGTCGTCGATGAAAACAGGCCGGGACGGGGCGAGGAGTGGAAGATGCGCGAGACATGCCCTTCGTGCGAGACCTCGCTGGTCCGTCTGCCTGACGAGGCGGATTATTACTGTATGAATGCCGAATGCCCGGCGCAATTCATCCGCCTGCTTGAGCATTATGCCAGCCGTGCCGCGATGGACGTGGAGGGTCTCGGCTCGAAAATGGCTGTGCTCTTGGCTGAGCAGGGCTTTGTCCATCGCCTCTCCGACGTGTACCGCCTGCACGAGCGCCGGGACGTGTTGGAGAATCTGGAGGGCTTCGGCGAGAAGAAGGTGCAGAACTTGCTCGACGGCATCGAAGCGTCGAAGCAGCGCCCGCTGGCCCGGTTGCTTTTTGGCCTCGGCATCCGGCACGTCGGCCAGGATGCCGCCGAGCGTATCGTCACAGGCTTCGCCTCGCTCGAAGCCCTGGAGGGTGCCACCCAGGAAGCCCTCGAAGCCATCGACGGCATCGGTCCGATAACGGCGGAGAGTGTAGTCGATTGGTTCAAACTCGAAAATAACCGGCTGCTGGCGCAGGAACTTCGCAACCTCGGCGTCAACACGATCCGCACGGAGGCCGAGACGCCGGTGGTTGTGGCGGAAGGCGAGGGGGGAGAGGCTACGGTGGCGGGCAAGAAGTTCGTCCTCACCGGCACGCTGCCCACGCTCGCGCGCTCTGAGGCCAAGGCACGTATCAAGCAAGCTGGCGGCAAAGTCTCCGGCAGCGTCAGCCGCAACACCGACTACGTCGTCGTTGGCGAAAGCCCCGGCTCGAAGTACGACAAAGCGCAGGAGTTGGGGATTGCGACGATTGATGAGGAAGGGTTGCTGGGATTACTTGCAACCGCAGATTAGGGCAGATGGGCGCGGATGAATACGGATAGGGCCGCGTTTTGCACCGATCATCTACGCCAATCATCTACATCCATCCATGCCCATTTGCAATGCCCACCTGCGTATATCCGCGTCCATCCATGCCCATTTGCAGTGCCCATCTGCGTATATCCGCGTCCATCTGCCCTCATCTGCGGTTGCAATTATTCATACCGCAACGTCTCCACCGGATCAGCCGTCGCTGCGCTGATTGCATGAAAACTCACCGTCAATAACGCAATCAGAAGGGCCGCCAGGCCCGCCATTAGAAATATCGGCCACGATATTTCTATGTGGTAGGCGAAGTCGTCGAGCCAGCGGTTCAGCGCGAAGTAGGCCAGGGGCAGGGCGATTACGATGGCAACGACTACGGGCCGGGCAAAGTCGCGGGAGAGGAGCAGGACGATGTTCGCCACCGTGGCGCCGAGCACCTTGCGGATGCCCACTTCCTTCGTGCGTTGGATCACGCTGATCGAGGCCAACCCCAGCATGCCCAGGCACGCGATCAAAATAGCCAGAGCAGCGGCCAGCCCTACGATGCCGCGAACCTGTTGCTCGGTGCGATACGCCAGATCGACCTGATCGTCGAGGAAGATGTACTCGAAGGGCGAGGCAGGTAGCACGTCGCGCCAGGCGGTTTTCACGCGCGCCATCGTCTCCTGAAGATCCGTCGTTGAAAGGCGAAGCGAGAGGACGCGGTAGATCTGTTCGGTTTCCACCGACAAAAGGGCGAGGGGGCGGATGGGCTGGTGGAGTGATTCGAAGTGATAATCGGCCACCACGCCGAGGACGGGCCGCGCCGGAGGGGGATCGGTATCGAGGCTGGGCCGCGCTGTGTTCCATATGACGAGGTGCTTGCCTTCGATGCCGTCTTGCCACCCGAAGGCCCGCACGGCGCTCTCGTTGAGCACGATACCGGCGCTGTTTGCGGGGCGTTCGGACGAGAAGAAACGGCCTTCACGGAGCGTCAGGCCGAAGGCTTGCAGAAACGCGTCATCCACGATGGCAGCGGGCGCACTGAGGGCCGTCTCCGGCGACGAACCCGGTTCGAGGAACGCGCGCGAATCCCCGCCTTCAGCGGCTGTGCGCCACGAGAGGCTGGCCGAGACCACGCCCGGCACGCGCTCCAACCGCTGCTTGACCGTCTTCATCCTGTCGAGGCCGGCGGCGTCGAACTGACGCGGGACGGAGTTGATGACGAGGACGTTTTCTTTGTCGAATCCCAGGTCTTTTTGCATGATAAACGAGAGCTGCCTGACAATCGTCACGACCCCCACCAGCAGCACGATGGCGACGCCGAACTGTGCTACGACGAGCCCTTGCCGCAGCCGCAACGCCGTCGTGCTGAGCCGGAGCGAGCCTTTCAGGGCTTTGACCGGCCTGAACGCAGCAAGCACGAACGCCGGATACAACCCCGCCCCTACGCCCGTAACGAGGGTGACGCCAAGCACCACCGCCAGGGTCACCCCGTCCCACGGCTGGGCGAGCACCTGATTTTTTCCCGCAAATTGGAAGAGCAGATCCTGCCAACTCCAGGCGATCAAGACGCCGAACAGGGCCGCCAGCGTGCAAATCAAGACCGATTCGCCCAGAAACTGGCTCAGAAGCTGCGCCTTGTTCGCGCCGAGCGTCTTGCGCATACCGATCTCTCTGGCTCGGGAGAGCGACCGCGCCGTCGAGAGGTTCATAAAGTTTATCGCCGCGATGAGCAGCAGCAGCGCGGCCACCGCAGCAAGGATTTTCACCACACGCCAGCCCAGGCCGTTGTTATCGCTTAGATAAAGCGCGCGCAGCGGGTTGAGATGAATCGACAGGTTCCCGTGGAAATCTTCGGGCGCGTAGGTCTCGATGAACCCGTCCAACTTTGCCTGCACGGCCTCGACCGCCACACCCGGCGCCAGCTTGACGAATTGGAGGATAAACCGGCTGTTCCACCCCGTCCAACCGGCTTCCTGGAAAAAATCGCCGTAGGGATACGGGGTAATGATAAGGTCGTAGTTGACTTTATCCGCATTGAAATAGGTGATGGAGTTGTACGGCAACGTCTTCCGAATGCCCGTCACGGTGTAAACTTGCTCGCCCCGGCTCCACGTCTCGAACAAGATCGTTCGGCCTCTCGCGTCGGCGACACCGAAGAGGTCTTCCGCCAACTGTTCGGTGATGACCACCGAGCGCGGCTTGCGGAGCACTTCATCGGGATCGCCGAAGAGCAGCGGCATACCCGTCAGCCGAAACACCGACGTGTCGGCCATCATCACGTCTTTGCGATAGCTGTCGTCGCCGACGCGGATGGTGTTACTCATCAAGTAAAGCCGCACCTGATCGACGATTTCCGGATATTCCCGCACCAGGGTCTCGCCCACAGGCGCTAACGTCGTAACCGGGATACCCATAGACGCCTCGCGCCACTCGCTATCGATGCGGTAGATGCGCTCCACCTCGTCGAAGGCGGTGTTGACAGCCAGCTCGTTGCGCACGTAGAGAAAAATCAGCAGACAACACGCCAACCCGACCGAGAGGCCGAAGACGTTGATGGCCGCATAGCCGGGATGCCGGCGGAGGCTGCGAAGCGCAACGGTGAGGTAGCTCTTGAGCATGGTGGTCTTGTCAGAGCTTCTTTCGACGGAATTCTTGAAGCGCCATCTGGAGTAAGATAGCAAGCGTTTTCATTGTCACTTTTTGCTGCCTTTCCGGCGACATGCGTTCCCTGAGTTTGTTGAATGATTTCGCCATCAGAAAAGCTCCTCTCTATCGTGTTGGTTGATTACCGCTTTTCTGCTACTGGGGCAGGGCTGTTAGGTTCTGTGTTATGCTGAACCTCATCGACGGTTAACACACCCCGCCTCGCTTCGCTCGGCACCCCTCTCATGCTCTTTGTAATTTTATTCGGGTAATCGCCCGGCACCGCCCGGCCCTAAAGAGCCGGGCTCAGCGGCTCAAGGACGCTGCGCGCCCTGTTGTAGGCCCAACGGGTCTTGCGCCAATGAGCCCGGTGGTTCACCGCCGGGCGGGCGCGTTACCCGATTAACATGATTTAAAGCGCGCTGTACCGTATCCTTTGTAGCACGTCCGGAAACCAGCCACCCAACCGCCCATGCTAACCGCGCTTGATTATTCCGTTATTGCAATTTACCTCATCGGCGTGGCGGCGCTGGGGATCAAGATGGGCGGGCGGCAGAAAAGCACCACCGACTACTTCCTCGGCGGGCGCGACCTGCCCTGGTGGGCCGTCTGCTTCTCGGTCGTCGCCACCGAGACGAGCACGCTCACCGTCATCAGCGTGCCGGCGGTGGCCTACGGCGGGGCGATGACGTTTTTGCAGATCACCATCGGCTATCTCATCGGACGCGTCGTCGTCAGCCTGATGTTTCTGCCGCGCTATTTTCAGGGCAACCTCGTGACGGCCTATGCCTTCCTGGGCAACCGCTACGGCGACGGGATGCGGGCCACGGCGTCGGTGACGTTCCTGGTGACGCGGCTACTGGCCGACGGCGTACGCCTCTTCGCCACGGCCATCCCGCTCAAAGTCATCGCCGACACGGCGGGTTTTACGTTTCTCGGCGCGCCCATCACGTATTTCCAGATCATCCTGCTGCTGGGCCTGATCACGGTCATCTACACGTTGATCGGCGGCATCAAGGCGGTGGTGTGGATGGACGTGGTGCAGATGCTGCTCTACATCGGCGGCGGGCTGCTGGCACTGGTGCTGCTGATGGATTCGACGCCGGAGGGGTGGTGGGCCGACGCCGCTGCCGCCGGCAAGACGCGAATCCTCGATTTCGGCGCCGGGCAATCGGTGTCGGAGTGGTTGGCGGAGCCCTATGTGTTCATCACTGCCGTCGTGGGCGGGGCGATTTTTTCGATGGCCTCGCACGGCACCGATCAACTCATTGTGCAGCGTCTGCTGACGTGCCGCACGCAGCGCGATAGCCAGAAAGCGCTCATCGGCAGCGCGTTCATCGTCATGGTGCAGTTTGCGCTGTTTTTGTTCATCGGATTGCTGCTCTGGGTCTTCTACGAGGGCGCCACGCCGGATGCGATGGGCCTCTCGCGCGCCGACGAGATCTTCCCCAAATACATCATCGAAGGCCTGCCGGCGGGGCTATCGGGGTTGATCCTGGCCGGTATTATCGCAGCGGCGATGAGCACGCTCTCGTCGTCGCTCAACTCGCTGGCGTCTTCGTCGATGATGGATCTCTACGAGCGACTGCGCGGCGAGGCGATGGAGGAGCGCAAAGCCCTGTCGATTTCGCGCGGGCTGACGCTGTTCTGGGGCGTGGTCTTCGTCCTTTTTGCCAGCCTTTTCGAAGACACGCAGAACCCCGTCGTGGAGTTGGGCCTGGCCATCGCCTCGTTTACGTACGGCGGCCTGCTGGGTGTTTTCATGCTGGGCCTGGTTAACAGACGCACGCGTCAGCTCGATGCTGTTTTCGCTTTTGGCTTCACCATCCTGTTTATGGTGGTCGTTATTTTCGGCGTGTGGTACAGCCCGCAGGAAGGCTGGGTTTTCACCTTCTATCCGAGCGATGCGATCAAGGCGGCGGGGGCTTTGCGGCCTATCGGATGGCCCTGGTACACCGTCATCGGCACGCTGGCGACACTCGCCGTAGGATCATTGCTGGGGCTCCGGCATAGACGTAGGGACGTTTGAAGAGGGGAGGTATGGACGTGAAGACGGTAGCGTAAGTGTTATCGTGTTATAGTGTTATGGTGTTTGGGTGAAAGAAGAACTATAACACTCAAACACTATAACACTCAAACACTTAAACCATGGGATTGATCGACAGACTTCGTGGGCCGCGCAGGCCGCGTCCGGTGGGCAGCAGCCTGGAGCGAGGCCGGGACGACAGCCGGCAGACGCGCAACCGCAATGTTGCCGCTAAAGCCGGTATCTTCCTGGCATTGACGGCCATCACGGTGATGGCTTTCCAGCATGGTTCCGCCTATGAAGCCTCGCTCGAAGTGGGCGACGTATGGCAGCGCGAGACGCTGATCGCGCCGTTCGATTTCGCCATTTACAAACATCCCGATTCGCTCGAAGCCGAACGCAACAGCGCGCGGTATTCCACCCAGCCTATCTTTCACGAAATCCCTGATGCCCCGGCTCGCATGAAGGCCAACCGGGATACGGTAGCCGCACAGCTTGAAGAAATTTTTGGATCCTACAGAAGCTATCTCATCAACCAGTCGCGCTACCGCCTCGAAGAAGCCCGCGCCGACTCCGCCCGCTCTGCCGAACTTCGCCGGAGCACCCGTCTGAAACTGACGCAGGAGCAATGGCAATGGCTCATCGATGACTACGTCGAGCTGATCCCCGACCTGCCAGGCAGCAGCCGTGAGGCACAGGCCAGAAGCCCGCTCTACGAACAGTTGCTCACCGAAGCCTGGGCCTTCGGCACCGGGCTTATCACGCAAGGCGTGCTCGACGTGCCGCTCGACAGCGTTTTTACCGACGAGATTCAGATCCGCTACGAAGAAGACAACATCTTTACGACACGCCGTAAAGAGGACGTCTACGGGCTCAACACCGTGTACGTCGTCGTCCAGGAATACCTGCTCGGTCGCTTCAGCGACAATCCCGACGTCAACAACATCACAGGCGGCGGGGCGGCTTTTGTGCGGGCTATCTTTGTGCCGTCGTTGCAATACCAGCGCGGGGCCACGGTGCGGAAGTGGCAAGAAGCCCAGCGCAATATTTCCCCGACGCGGGGAAAGGTTGCGCGAGGCGATGAGATCGTTCGCGAAGGCGCGCGCATCACCGTGGAGATCCGGCAGAAGCTCGTTTCGCTCGAACGCGCGCAACTCGGCGGCACAGCGCCCCAACTGGAGTGGAAACGCACCATCGGCCAGATTCTTCTGTCGCTGGCTACGTTCGCGATCTTTTTCCTCTACCTCTACATGGTGCGCCGCACGATCTTCGACGACAACCCCAAGATCTTGCTGATGGCGTTGCTCTTTGCTGGCATCATCGGCCTGTTTGCCCTGGCCGTCCGGATGGAAGGCAGTGTGATGTATGCTGTGCCTGTCGTCATCGTCTCGGTGCTGCTGACCGTCATCTTCGACTCGCGGGTGGGGCTCTTCGGCACGTTGACCCTGGCGCTCATCGGCGGGCTGCTCCTCGGCTACGACTTCGAGTTTACGTTTGCCACGCTTTTCGGCGGCACGCTGGGTGTTTTCAGCGTGCGGGATATCAAGAATCGCGGGCAGTTTTTCATCAGCGCCGGCCTCGTCTTCGTCGGCTATTTTGTGATCATGGGGGCGTCGTGGCTTTTTCTGGACACGTCGGTGATGTTGCTCGGTTCGAACCTGCTCATGGCGGCCATCAGTTCGTTTTTGCTGATCATCGCCTATCCGTTGTTGTGGATTTTCGAACGCGCTTTCGACGTCACCACCGATCTGACCCTGCTCGAACTCTCGGATACGAACCGGCCGCTGCTGAAGGAGATGGGTTTGCGCTCGCCGGGCACGTTCAACCATTCGCTGCAAGTGGCGAACCTGGCCGAAGCCGCAGCCGCTGCCATCGGCGCCAACGCCCTGCTGACACGGGTGGGCGCGCTCTATCACGACATCGGCAAGATGCTCAAACCGGAGTATTTCGTCGAAAACCAGCGACCCGGCGCCAACCCGCACGATGATCTCAAGCCCCGCATGAGCGCGTTGATCATTGCCAGCCACGTCAAAGAAGGCCTGGAGATGGGCCGCAATCATAAGTTGCCCCAGCGCGTGCTCGATTTCATCCCCATGCACCACGGCACCACGCGCATCGAGTTCTTTTACCGGAAAGCCGTCGAAGAACACAATGAGGGCGATTCGCCGCTGCTCGAAACCGATTTTCGGTATCCCGGCCCGCGCCCGCAAACCAAAGAGACCGGCATCCTGATGCTGGCCGACGGCGTCGAAGCCGCCAGCCGCAGCCTCTCCGATCCCACCCACAAACGCCTCGATTCGCTGATCGACATGATCATCAAAGCGCGCATCGAAGACGGGCAACTCGACGAGACGCTGCTGACCTTCCACGACCTCAAGCAGATCAAAGCAACGTTCCTCTCGCTCCTGCTGGGCATCTATCACATCCGCGTCAAATATCCGGGTCAGGTAGACGAGAAAGCGGAGAAAGAAAA
This sequence comes from Rhodothermales bacterium, assembly GCA_028278205.1. Taxonomy (GTDB): domain Bacteria; phylum Bacteroidota; class Rhodothermia; order Rhodothermales; family Bin80; genus JANQES01. The sequence goes on along the minus strand of JANQES010000004.1, from coordinate 95,657 downwards.
AGCTGCTGCGTCTGAAAAACCGGCCGTCTCTGAGGAGGCCCCGGACAAGGCGCCGGAAGGCGAGGCTGTGTCTGAGGTCGTCGCAGCGGCGCCGGACGTCGCCGCCGAAGATCAGGCGATTCATGAGACGCCGGTAGCGTCGCCTGCGCCGCTGGGCAACGGCACGTCCACCGGCGAAGAAACCGCTCAGAAACCCAAAGCCGACGACCCCTCTCAGGGAAATTAGGGCCCGATTTGCAATTGGGGGTTATTCCGTGATATATATCTGAATCACAGGAAATTGCGGACTAACCCCTGACAGCACGATGAATACGACACTCATCATCATTTTAGTCGCCGCCGGTGTGTTAGTGGTCGGGGGAGGCATTCTGATTTTCACCGGAAAAGGAGAGTGGATCAAAAAGCTCATCGGACCGCTCCTGGCACTCGTGGGGATCGGCATCGCGGCGGATAAAGTGCTCAAAGGCGATGACGACATCAAAAAGGAGAGAGATCGGATTGAAGGAGAACGAGAAAGAATTGAAAAAGAACGCAAAGAGACGGCTGCTGAGCTTGAAAAGAAGACACAGGAACACGACGAAGCGGTGTCTAACCTCGAAGATCAAATCAAGGAAAAAGACGCCCAGGCCGACGCCATCAAAGAGGAGGTGAAGACCATGGAGGATCAGGGGGCTAAGGAATGGTATGACGGCCTGCCTGACGAAGAGAAGAAGAAAATCCAGGATGAACACGGCCTCTCTGAGATGCCGGACAGGTATATAAATCCTCCTGACCAGGGGGATACCTGATACTGTCTGTACGAACTCCGAACAACGCGATGAGAACGATGAAAAAAGCCGCCCTTACCGTTTTATTGCTGCTCCTGATAATCCCTGCGGGCTATGCCCAATCGCCGTGCGGGCTCGATTTCAAAGTGCGAATCACCAAAAGCCAGCTACTCAGCGGGCGGTACAACTGGAGGGCCATCGCCAACGACATGACGGATTGCGAGGCGATGGCGCTGCTGAGCGATACGCTTTATCAGTCGCTCGTTATCCAGTTGGAATACCAGAAAGCGCTCAATAAGAAGCTCGACAGCCTGGTGCAGGTCCAGGACGACGGCCAGAGCCTGCGCGACTCGCTCAACGCCGTGCAAAAATCATTCATCGCCTATCAGCAGGGGGTGATCAACAAATATGATACGCTGCTGGTGCAGTCCAACCAGTTGATCAAAGATGCCAACGCCAACACCGACCGCGCCCTCCGCCGCCTCACCCTCCTGCGATGGACCTCCATCGGCGGCATCGCCATCGGTGTCGGCGGCCTCCTGGTAGCGCTGGCGGCTAATTGAGTTCGAGAGGGGGCGTGGGAGAGAGGGGGAAAGGAAGAGGAATAGAAATCGCCCTTTCGCCCTTTCCCCCTTTCTCCCTCTCACCCTCTCTCCACTCAACCCGGCACGACCTGCCGGAGGCGTTCGAGCGAGTCGCGGGTGATGACGGGGGCGACGACGACGTGTTTGCGGTTGGGGGCCAGCAGCGGCAGCAGGCGGCGTCGGCACGGTGGTGTGTAGATGAGCAAATCGGCCTGTTCGATGATCGGACGCAACGGCCCGGTGCCGGCTTCGAGCGACGTGGCGATGGCCTGGCCTTTGAAGCCGGTCTGCGCCCGTAGCTCCGAAGTCAACGGCGGGATGGCGTCGCTGTAGCGTGTGACCACGCCGAGCGTTTGATGCGGCAGCAGGCGGGCGACCTGTTCCAGCGCTTCCGGAGCCAGGAAGACCACTACGCCCAGCACGTCGGTGCGGGGCAGCACTTCCATCACATGCTGCACTTCGGCAAAGCGTGTGAGCACGAAGTCGGCGTCCTGATGCATTTCCAGATCGCCCAGCGCGACGGGTTCTATCGCCTGCTGCAAGCCCATCGCGATCTGCTCGGCGCACAGGGCGGCCATCTCGCGCGAGCGCCCGGCGAAGATCAGCTTGTGGCCGGGCCGCTCGCCGGTAAGCATCTCTAACTGTTCCTGAAACAGGTATTCGACCTCCGCTTCTTGCAGGCCGAGCCCGATGAGCTTCTGAAGCGCCTCTTGCACAATCGAGGCGCCGCGTTCGATCCGTTCGCTCTTGCCCAGCGGCGCGCGCTCCTTCACCCGAAAGCCACTGCCGATGCGCGCCTCCAACAGGCCTTCCTGCTCCAGTTGTTGATAGGCTTTCCGGACGGTATGGAACGAGACGCCCGTCTGCCGGGCCAGCGCCCGCGTAGACGGCAGCGTCTCATCGATCTTAAACTGACCGCTGGCAATCAAATACCGCAACTGCTCGACCAGTTGTTCGTGAACCGGAACGTTCGAGGCGCGGTCGATGGTGATCATTGGCTGGGGCTCTGTGCTTGGTGGACTTGTCAGTCGTAGAGGAAACGATAGGGTAGATCGTCTAAAGGTAGATCTTCACTTCTACGCATCAATTCGAACATCAATTTGATCATCAATTTGCGAGCCGTCTTTCGACGGGGTTTGTTCAACTCAAAGACATGAATCGTTATTTCTGTTCTTTCTTTTTCTTCATCAGTGGCAGCCGGATTTACGTCGATAATTCCAGTATCAAAGTTGACTATGAAGTACCGCTGAAAGGTATAGTCTTGAGTGTCTGGTTTTAAGAGGCGTTTGTCAAAGGTCGTTCCTTCGGGGAGACGATTGTCAAAATTCGTTGCTTTTGCTTGTTGACACTCATTGCAACATAAAAACAAGTTCGGCCATGCAAAGGCGAGTCTGGGAAAACGGCTTTTAGGTCTGAAATGATCAATGGTAGCTCCAAAATCATTTCTGTCGCAGTATGCGCAGTGATGTTGGGTAATATGTTCGAGATCAGCCGTTAACAGCACATTGACCTTATCGCCGCCTATAGTAGGCCAATAAAAGGCAGCATTTGAATCTTGAGAGCGCCGATCAGCATACCTGTGACCCCACGCTTTGTAGTGCTCGCGCAAATATTCCGGGGTGGGCGGACGGGTTTGTTTCATCATGATACCACATCCCGTCCGGTAATCCGTACAATCTGCCGCAATTCTCGCTGAACGATATCGCTCAACTCGATGCTGCGGTCACTCAACGTACCGGCCAGTTCCCGTAAACGTCTTTCATCTTTTTTATTGCCGGCAAGCACGCTCCGCTTCAATTGATGAAACTCCTTCAAGAGGTGCTCTGTCTGGGGGTCGAAGTATTGATCGATGCCGAAGATCTCATCCAACACGAGCATGTAGCTACTGCCTGCCATTGCTTCTTCCGTGGCGATGATATCGTACCCGCCGTTTACAGGCCCCAGTTTGTAGACCCAGGCATCATCCACAGACCCGACGACGAAAGGCGAATGGGTGGATACAAAGATCTGAGCAGCTGGGAATAAGGTCTGAAGAGCCGGAAGGATGCGTCGTTGCCACTCCGGATGCATGTGGATGTCCACTTCATCGAGAAACAAGATGATATTCTTTTCTAGCGGGCTTCCTTCGTTGCGCCATTTGATTCGGTCGATACGCACGAGCACGTCTGCGATCCAACTGAGGACCGATATCACGCCATCAGGCAGCACATCGAAGTCCAGAATGTCTCCCTCATACTTAATGCGAACATTGATGGGATTAGTCTCTAAGACAAATTGAATGGGCTGGTCAATGATGCGGGCTATGGCATCCTCCAATGTGGCGATGGTGCGACGATATTCATTGGCAAGATCGTCGTTTCCTTCTTCAGCCGCTAATGCCGCTTTTGCTTTATTATTTGCAATCCACTGAAGCAAACGTTCCGATTGTGTCGATTTCTCAAAAGACAGGGCATCGTCCAGTGGATTATCCGATGGCTCAACAATACCAGAAATTGCTTTCATTTCGATGGAACGACTTCCCGCATAGGCTAAAAATGCGAAGTCGAAGACGTAATTTCGATATTCTTGGAACAACGGATTGTAATTCTTGGCGGTTGAGCAATACTCTTTTATCGGAGAATTCGGGCTATGAGTTGAAAAGTTGAAGCCTCTATAATCAAATAAAAGTGTCGGACTATTTATTGGCTGGAATCTTGATCGCTTCTTTCGGGAGGATGTGTAACATGCTAGAGATTGACCGCCCTCAAAAAAAACTTCGATGCCTGGAGCATAATGCTCATCTTCACGAAACCTCTTGGTAGCAAGATCCACTGCATATGCTTCATCCGTACCCATTCCCATAATAAGATCCCCTTCACGAGCAAGGTTCTCGAAATCCAGCACACCCGCCATCGCATACAGCAGCGTGCTTTTTCCACTCCCATTCGGTCCGGTGAAGATGTGGATTTCCGCCCGGTCTTCGCGATTAATCTTGGGAAACTCGACGTCTAGCTTGTCAAACACACCGACGTCTTGTAGGATCAGGCGTTCAATCCGCATGGGTCGCTCTTGATGTCAGCCGAGATGCTTGTTTTCAAAGGTACTTACTCTAGAACTAAAAAAGGTCATTTTCCGTTTCGCTGTTCGATCAATCAAAATCGGAGCAACTCATGAAGTAATGGCATCGGGGGCAGCGGTATTTGCAGCCGGCGTTGTGGAGGTGGGTGCCGCAGTTCGGGCAGTAGTCCCAGTAGTTGCACGCGGCGGCCTGCGGCGGGATCGCCGGCGGCTCGGGCTGTGTTGCCGGGGCCTCGTCGAAAAGGCCGAGCTGGCGATACGGCGGCGTGTTGCTCGTTTTCATCAGATCGCCTCAAAAACGCAGTACGAAGCCTACCACGGCCTCGGCGTGCCCAAAGCGCGGGCCGATCGCAACGCATCGAGCAGCGTATCGGCTTCGGGCCAGGCGGTGCGGCTGAGTTCATAGGCCGCATCGCCCACGGCGAGGGTGAGCGACGACTTCCCCGCGCGGAGTTCGTAGATCGGCGCCCAGCGCAGCGGACGCGCACGGAGGATTTCCCAGACGGTCCGCACGGCCGCTTCGCCGGGGCGGACGTGGACCTCGGCAATCTGCGCATGCATCCGAAAAAACGTCCACCCCACAGCCACGATGATAGCTGCCGGAAAGCCGGCGATAAGATACGCAAGCGCGGGAAATCCTTGAAGCACCGTCAGGAGCCCACCCAGCATCACCGGCAACATACACACTGCCAGTGGGCGAACGACAGCGCGGGCATACACCCACTGCCACGCCGCCGATCCCGGATGCGCTGTGCTGGTGAAGGTGTAGGTTGTTTCAGCCGGTTCTGGGACGGCACGGAATGAATTAGACACGAGGTTCTGCAGGAATAGGAGGATGCATACTTGGTATTGCGTATTCTGTTTGAGAAGGCATCTCCACGAAATACGCAGTACGAAGTACGTAGAAGCTCATTCCTCATCCCACGGGTCGAGCAGGCGGCGGAGGTCGGCGTGGGTTTGCTCGCTCCCGGTGTCGCGGGCGATGATCACGAGGTTGCGCACCATGCGCAGGAGGATCTCCTTCGGCGTCGCTGCGCGGAAATACTGAGGCTGCGGGGTGATGCCGACTTTGATCAACGAGCGCACGCCCGCCTCGCGGGTGAAGGGCACCCCGCCGTTGAAGATGTCGAGGTAGATCTCGTCGCCGGCGTCGTGATATTTCACCACGAAATGCGCCGGCATGTTGACGCCGAAGATAGGCAGGTTGAGGCGCTCGGCCAGAAGCATGTAGACAACCGACAGGCTGATCGGGATGCCGGTACGCCGGTTGATGACCTCATTGATGTAGCTGTTGGCCGGATCGTAATATTCCTCGTGATTGCCGATGAAACCCAACCGTTCGCACATGAAGTGGGCCAGCACCTCGGCGCGCTCGTAGCCGCGTGCTTTTTCGATGCGCGGGCGTACCTGCGCCGCAAATTCGTCCAGCCGCCCCCGATAGTAGGCGATATCGAGTTCCGGATTGCGATAGAGCGCCAGGAGGAAGATCCCACGTTCGAGGTCGGGCTCCGGCTGTTTCATCAGCGCCGTCCAGGCTTGCTCGATGTAGGCTACCTGGAGGTGATGCGCCGTCTCGACGATGTGAGAGCGCAGCGGCTCGGCGGCGATCGTCTGGGCCCGGCGCAGGTGCGGCAGGGCGTCGCTGCCCAGTTCGTTGAACCGTGCCTGGACGGCCTGCTTCACCGTCTCGCTGGGATCATCCAACAGTTGGATCAGCGCATCGAATTCCGTATCAGTTTCGGTCATCAGCAGGGGGCGGGTGGGGTCAGGAAGCCGGGGGGGCGGCTTCGGTGACGGCTGGGAGGGTGGCAAAGGCACGCGGCGGCGGCATGTCTTTCACCGTCCGCAAGCCGGGCGGACCGTGCAACACCAGCGGGATGGCGTTGACCAGCGCCGCAACGGTGGCCGTGTCGCCGAAGATGCCGCCCTGCACCACCAGATCGATGGGCGGCGTGCCGTCGACGTACACGGCGTCTTGCGGGTTGTGCGCGCCGACGTACATCTTCAGGTCGAGCGTCAGCAGCGCCACCCCGTCGCGGTAGCCGGTGATTTTGTGATGGATGCCGGCGGCGTCGCCCACTTTCACTTCGAGGAAGGCCGTTTTCACGTTCTCCAGGGCGATAGCCGGGTCGAGCGTCTCTTCGATGTGGTCGAACGTCCAGCCCAGCCCGTCGGCTACGAGCAAGAGCGACTCGCGCAGGCCGATGTGGCCGAACGTGCCGGTGAGCTTGCGTTCTTCGAATTCATCGACGTGGATGCCCGCGCCGACCTTGCGTTGCAGCGGTTCGCGGCGTTTGCCGGCATCGACGATACGCTCGACGCGGACGCTCCGGACGTCGGTGCAGGCGCCGGTGGCCGTCAACGCCAGGACGTCCATCGCATAACCCGGATTGACGCCCGTGCCCAGGATCACCACGCCGTTGGTTTGCGCCACGCGGTCCAACTCTGCCGAGATCTCCGGATGCCGGTCGTAGGGATACGCCAGTTCTTCTGTGGACGAGACCACGTGCGCGCCGGCCTCGGCGCAGAGCACCAGTTGATCGTGCATCCGATCCAAAAACGAACTCGTCGTGTGGGCGACCACGTCCGGTTTGGTTTCGCGCAACACCTGCTCCGCATCCGCCGAAACGACGATGCCGCTCGGCTCATCGCGGTGGAGCAATTCGGCTACGTCACGTCCGGCTTTGTCAGGGTCTATGTCGATAGCGCCGGTGAGTTGCACCTGGCCGGTCGCTTGTTTTTTCAAGAGCACCGCCACGGACGCCAGCCCGATGGGGCCTAATCCGTACTGAACGACGCGAATAGGGTCTGCCATGTTGTTTCGATGAGGGGATAGTGGGTAGAGTGACCTTCCATGAAACGAAAGAAAGGTGGTTGAGTCAACCACCTTTTATCAAGGAATTCAGGCCTTTTTGAGAAAAACAAATCAACTTTTTTAAGAAAGTCATGAGTCATGAGCCATGGGTCATGAGTGTCTTTCAAAAACCCATGACTCATGACCCATGACTCACGCCACCTACTTACACCGCCTCGACGTTCGCCTCTTGTGCCACGTCTTCATCCGGCGCCAGGAACGGATAGCTGAAGTGCGTCGGCGGGTTGAACGTTTCCTTGATGGCGCGGGCCGAGATCCAGCGCATCAGGTTCAACGGAGAGCCGGCTTTGTCGTTGGTGCCCGAAGCCCGCGCGCCGCCGAAGGGCTGCTGCCCGACCACCGCGCCGGTGGGCTTGTCGTTGATGTAAAAGTTGCCCGCGGCATCCGTAAGACGATCCATCGCCTTCGCGATGACGCGGCGGTCTTGCGCGAAGATCGCCCCCGTCAGCGCATACGGCGACGTTTGATCGACGAGCGTCAGCGTTTCGTCGAATTTTTCGTCAGGGTAGACGTAGAGCGTCACGACCGGGCCGAAGATCTCCTCGCACATCGTCTTGTAGTTCGGATCGCTGGCCAGGATCACCGTCGGTTCGATGAAATAGCCTTCTTCATCCGAATAATTGCCGCCGTGGAGGATCTCGGCATCGGGGGCCTGCCTGGCATGGTCGATGTAGGCGGTGATGCTGTCGAAGGCCTTTTTGTCGATGACGGCGTTGATGAAGTTGGTGAAATCCTCGACCGTGCCCATTTTGATCTGGCTGAGTTGGTCGAGCATCTCGTTTTTGAGCCCCGCCCAGCGCGACTCAGGCAGGTACACCCGCGAGGCCGCCGAGCACTTCTGCCCCTGATATTCGAACGCGCCCCGAACGATGGCCGTGGCGACGGCTTTCGTGTCGGCGGAGGGGTGGGCGAGGATGAAGTCTTTGCCGCCCGTCTCCCCGACGATGCGCGGATACGTCCGGTAAGTGTCGATGCCCTGCCCGATGGTGCGCCACATGTTGTTGAAGGTCCACGTCGAGCCGGTGAAGTGCAGCCCGGCAAAGTGCGGCGAGGCCAGCACCGGATCGCCGATAGCTGAGCCGCGTCCCGGCACCATGTTGATCACGCCCGGCGGCAAGCCTGCGGCTTCCAGCAGCTTATAGATAAAGTAGGCCGAGTAGATCGACGAAGAGGCCGGTTTCCAGATCACCGTGTTGCCCATCATGGCCGGCGCCGTGGGCAGGTTGGCCGTGATCGAGGTGAAGTTGAACGGCGTCACCGCAAAGACAAAGCCTTCGAGCGGGCGGTATTGCAGGCGGTTCCACTGGCCGGGCGGCGAGAGCGGCTGATCGGAATAGATCTGCTCCATGTAGTGAACGTTAAACCGCCAGAAATCAATAATTTCGCACGCCGAATCGATCTCGGCCTGAAAGGCGTTTTTGCTCTGGCCCAGCATGGTCGAAGCATTGAGCGCGTCGCGCCAGGGGCCGGCCAGCAGGTCGGCGGCTTTGAGGAAGATGGCGGCGCGGTCGGTCCAGTGCATGCGCGCCCAGTCGTGCCGGGCTTCCAGCGCCGCGTCGATAGCCTGCTTGACTTCGGCTTCGCCGTTGTAGTGGACCGTGCCGAGAGTGTGGCTGAGTTCGTGGGGCGGGTGCAACGTGCTGACCTGCCCGGTAAGCACCTCCTGACCGCCGATGAAAGCCGGGACTTCGATCTCCCGGTTTTTCATGCGGCGGATGCTGTCTTGGAGCGAGGCGCGTTCGGGGCTGCCGGGGGCGTACCCTTTCACCGGCTCGTTGACCGGCGGGGGGATATGGGTGATGGCGTTGTTCATGGGTATGGTATGGGGGTTTAAGAGGGGGCGTATAGCCGTTATTGCAAGCCCAAAAAAACAAGGGGAAATACAGTACTTCCAGCCCTGTGCGTTGTTCTCGAAGCGCTTCCGGATTTTCTTGGAGATTCTCTGAAATGAAGGCGGGCAAAGAGTAAAAGTCAACTGCCTAAAAGAAGCGTAAGCTTTTCTATTAAAGTATTTCTTCACCTCCGCCGATATTCATCGTGTTCGCTGACCCTCTGTGACCGGCTTCGTTCGAAGACCGGCGACCTTCCCCCTGTAATGATTTCAGAGAACGCTATGAGCGCCACCAATCTGGACAAGCAATTCAAGAACGGCAAAGGCGAGTCGTTGGCTCGCGCGCGGGCAGCCATCAAAGGCCGGCTCAAGCAGCAAATGATGCAGGACGTCCTGGATGAGCTTCAGGATACCGAGCACGTGGTCAACGAGGCGATGGAGGTCATGGCGGCCAAAGAGGATGTCCTCGAAGAGGCCAAAAATGCCTTTAAAACACGCCTTCACGACCAGATCCGCCGGCAGGCCTTAGACGAGGTCGTCGCCGATTTCGAGACGGCGAACTTCGAGGACGAGGGCGAAGACGGATTGCTGGCCGAGGCCAAAGACGCTTTCAAAAAGCGCTTATACGATCACGTTCTCCAGCAGGCCATCAGCGAGGTCGGTGCCGAGATGGAAGCGTCTGATGAGGCCATGGAGACGCACGGCGAAGCCCTTAGCGAAGCCAAAGAAGCGTTCAAAGCGCGCCTCCGCGATCAGGTTTTCGAACAGGCTGTGGCCGAAGCCGGAGCCGAAGTCAGCGAGGCCCAGGATGCCTTCGAGACCCACGGCGGGGCCCTTGATGAGGCCAAAGAAGCCTTCAAAGCGCGCCTTCGCGATCAGGCTTTTGAACAGGCCATGGACGAGGTCGGCGCAGAAGTCGGCGCTACGGCAGACGAACTGCTCGCGCAGGTCGATATGACCGCCCTGACCGGGGTCAAAGAGACCTTGAAACAGCGCCTGCTCGATCAGGTCTTGCAACAGGCCATCGCCGAAATCGACGCAGAAGTCGATGTTTCGGAGGAGGATTTAGCGGCTTTCGTGGAAGGCGAAGACGAAGCCGCGTTGCCAGAGGATCTCTCCGAGTATACGTTAGAGATGTCTGAAGAAGAAGCCTTTTCATCTGCCGAGACCCTTTTTCCGGATGAAGAAGAGGCTTTTCCCATCGACGATGAAGCCGTAGAAAGCGAAGACGACCCCATCATCGACGTTCAATTCTGGGACGAAGAAGAGGCGGCTGCCGATGAAGCAGATGATGCCTCCATCGCGTTCTCCATGCCCGAACCCGACGAAGAAGACGCGCCGGAGGGCAACGAATCTGGTTTTTTTTTAAACGACCTCAGCGAGGAAGCTGGCGGCGACGGAGAGGCGGATCTCGCTGAGGAATGGGACGAAGCAGCCGTTGACGACCTCCTCGATCTGGCCGGCGACGGCGCCTGGGAAGAAACCGTTCCCTACTCCGATTCGCTCGCTGAAGCCGAGGTAGAAACTGAGGCCGAAGCCATCGGTGAACTCGTCAACGAGGCTATGGATGAAGAGGATGCCGATGAAGGGCTGGTCTATTACGTCTACGGCATCCTGCCCCGAAACTCTACCGCCGAAGACGCGCTCCCGCTCGACGGCATCGAGCCCAGCTTCCCGATTTATCCGCTGGTGAAAGAGCAGGGTGTAGCCCTCGTCAGCAAAGTCTCTGCCGATGAATACGGCGCCGAAGCCCTCGCGGTTAATCAGCTCGATCCGGTCTGGAAGGAAGAGCGCGAAAAAGCCCACGAAACCATCGCCGAGCGGTTTTCAGTGGACGGACTCTTTCTGCCCGTGCCCTTCTGCACCATCTATGAAAGCGAAGACGACGTAGCGCAGTTGTTCGCCGAAATCAACTATGAAGACGCGCTGGCGAAGGTTCAAGACCGCTCCCAGATTCGCGTCAAGCTCTATCGCAACGTCGATGTGCTGCACCAGCAGGTGGTCGAAAACAGCGATGCTGTCCAGAAGCTGATGGCCGACATCAAAAGCAAACCCAAAGGCGGCGCCCATTCCATCAAAAAGCAGATGGTCTCGACCATCCATGAGGAAGAAGCGTCATTGACCGACGAATGCACCAAAGACGTCCACGAGCGCCTCTTCGGCCACGCCGACGACGTCGAACTCGGCATCCTCGACGGCGAGGACGACCGGGATAAAATCGAACTGATCCTCGACGCGACGTATCTCGTGCATCAGGAAACGCTCGACGCCTTCACCGAAGACATCGAAGGCCTCGTGGGCGAATATACCACGCGCGGCTTCGAATTCGAAGTTACGGGGCCGGAGCCGCCGACCCTGTTCTCACAGCTTCATCCGTCCGCGAAAGCCTGACGCGGCGGATAAGCCCTGCTCCTTGATCACCGATGATCTATCTCTATGCCATCACCGAAGAACTAGAAGGGCCGCTTGAGGCGCTGCGCGGCGTCGATTACGCTCCTCTATCGTATCTGCATCGTGACGGGTTGACGGCAGTGGTGAGTGAAATTGGAGCGTGGGGGATGACGCCGGCACCCCGCCGGTTGTGGCAGCACGAACAAGTCGTCGAAGCCTTGATGACAGATCATTCGGTCTTGCCGGTACGCTTCGCAACGATTTTTCCGGACGAAGCCGCCGTGCTGGACCGCCTCGACGCTTTTGGCGAGGTCTATCAGCGTGATCTGGACCGTCTACGCGGGTGTGTCGAGTTGAGCCTGCGTGTTATTCGTCTCTGGGAGCCGTATACCGGCGGAGACGGCATGGCCCAGGGCACCTATCCGGAACTGGTAGCGAGCACGCAGAACGGTCAAAACGGTCGAAAAGGCCCTGCATCCGATGAAAAAAACGGGCGCACCTACGACGTAGCCCGGCGCAGCGCCGCGTTGCAACGCCAGTCGAACCGTCGCCGCAATGAGAGCCTGGGCGAGATCATCAACCGGTCGCTCCAGCCCTTCGTTGCCGATCATACGATGCAGATCGAAGAGACGGCGGGCGTGCTCATCAAAGCCGCCTACCTCGTCTCCAAAGAAAACCTCGGCGATATGCAGCAGGCCGTCCGTCGCCTGATGCGCGCGTATCCAAACCTGCATTTTCTCTGCACCGGCCCCTGGCCACCCTACCACTTCATCAGCCCCGTAGAGCCGGTGAAGAAGGTTGCGTGAAACGTGAGGGTGCCTTTAGAAAGGTTTCAGCGAAGCACCCTCACGTTTACTTCGTCAGTCGCCTTCGGCTCGTGTCACGTTTTACGTTTCACGGAAAGAACTTTTAGAGTCGGAACGCGTGGAGATACGTCCATCCGCGTTTTATCCACTCCATCCCGCGTCTATCCTTGTCGTTTCATCGTTTTGTTGCGCTTCGCTATTTGATCGGTGCTCAGGGGCGTGAAGAAGGGCGTCGGTTTCTCCGGTTCATCACGTACGTGGCGGTGGGAGGTGTGGCCGTCGGGGTGGCGGCGTTGTTGTTGGCGCTTTCCATCGTGCGCGGCTTCAGCCGGGAGATCGAGGCCAAGATCGTCGGATTCGGCGCGCACGTGCAGGTAGAAAGCCTGCCCGATGCGCCGCTGAACGGGGCCGCCCGGTTGCAGCGCGAGATCGAAGAAATGGAGGAAGTGGCCAGCGTGGCGCCCGTGGTCACGGAGTTTGCGTTGTTGCGCCGCTCGTCCAATGAGATCGATGGCGTGGGGTTGTGGGGCACGGATAGCCTGCCGCACTACCTGGCCGAGCATCTCAACGCTGGCACGGCCTCGTTCGAACCCGATGAGGACGGGCGCGCGGGGCTGGTCATTGGCGAGACACTTGCGCGCCTGCTCAACGTCGAAGTGGGCGACCGCGTTACCGTCTTTTCGATGCGCAACAGCAACGGAAACGGCGGTGGGTTGCTCTCGATGGGCGGCATCCGGCCTCGCGTCAAGCAGTTTCGCGTCACCGGCATCTACGAGACGTCGCTGGCGAACTTCGACGAAATCCACGTCTTCACCGACCTCAACGTCGCGCGGAATTTACTCCAGTACGGCCCCGACGAGGTGACCCGCTTCGACCTCACCCTCCACGATGTTGAACAGGCCGATCTGGTGGCCAATGAGGTCGAAGAGATGTACGGCTTCCCGGTGATGGCGCGGACGATCTATCAGGTCTTTCGCGGGCTCTTTGCATGGGTCAACCTTCAGGAAGCCATCATTCCGTTTGTCATCGGCGTGATGATTATCGTGGCGGCGTTCAACATCGTCGGCACGTTGCTGATGATCATTCTGGAGAAAACCCGCGAAATAGGCGTGATGGCCAGCATGGGGGCCTCGCGGCAGCTCTTGAGGCGGGTGTTTTTATGGCTGGGCTTGCTCGTCGGCGCCGCCGGCACGGCCATAGGGCTTAGCATCGCCTTTATCCTGGCCCTCTTGCAGCAACGTTACGACATCATCCCCTTGCCCGAAGAAGCTTATTACATGAGCACGGCGCCCATCGAACTCAACCCGCTCGATTTCGTATTGGTGGGCGTCATTTCGCTGACTCTTTGCGCGCTGGCAGCGTATATTCCTGCGCGTTTTGCCTCCCGCATCGAACCGCTCAAGGTGATCCGTTTCAGTTGATAGTAAATCCGTTGGATTTGCTAGATGCCTTTTTAACCCCCAAAACCGCTATTCCCATGGCAGTTACTACCGGAACCGAAGCGCCTGACTTCACCCTGTTTTCCAATAAAATGGAAGCCTTCACGCTCTCGGAGCATCGCGGCCAGAAGAACGTGTTGCTGCTGTTCTTCCCCGGCGCCTTTACCAGTGTTTGCACCACCGAACTCAACACCGTCAATGGCGAACTCGACATCTTCGGCGGCGACGATACCCAGGTGGCCGGCGTCTCGACCGATTCGCCGTTTGCTCTCGAAGAATTCCGCAATCTCCACAAGTTCGACTTCCCCCTGCTGAGCGACCACGACGGCGACGTCAGCGCCCTCTACGGCGCTAAATACGACCACGACTTCACCCCGATGAAGCTCGACCGCATCTCCAAACGTTCGGCCTTCGTCATAGACAAAGCCGGCATCGTCCAATACGCCGAAGTCCTCGATAACGCTGGCGAACTGCCGGATTTCGACACCATCAAGCAGGTGCTGGCTTCGCTGTAAAACGTAATGCGTGAAACGTGAAACGTGAAACGTGAGGGTGCCCTTAAACACCTCTTTACGAGCACCCTTACGTTTTACGTTGACTGAGGATCAAATCCTGCCTTTACACCCAAGCCGATGTCCACCGTCCAAGTCTTGCTCTTCAGCGTCTTACGGCAGCGAATAGGGGAGGGGAGTCTCGTGCTCGATCTCGAAACGCCTGCCACCGGGGCCGATCTGCTCGATCATCTCGAAGCGCAGTATCCCATCGTCGGCGAGTACCGCCCGGTGCTGCGCCTGGCCGTCAACCAGGAATACGTCCCCGAAACCGTAACCCTGGCCGATGGCGACGAGGTGGCGCTGATCACCCCGGTCAGCGGAGGGTAGGTGATTTTGGATTTTCGATAATCGAAAATCCAAATTCCGTTATTGCAATGGAAAAAAAAGAAAACCGGCACTGGTTTTTACTTCAACACGAACCCCTCGACGTGGGGGCGGCTTTTGCCTTTCTTCAAACGCCGAGGGCAGGAGGGATCGACCTGTTCGTCGGCACCACGCGGCAGTGGACCGGCGATAAAGAAACCACGCGGCTCGAATACGACTGTTACGAGGCGATGGCCCTCAAAGAGATGGAACGCCTCGCCGGAGAAGCCTGCGAGCGCTGGCCCGTCGAACGCGTCTTCATCGCGCACCGCCTCGGCGTGGTGCCGCCTGCCGAAGCCAGCGTCGTCGTCGGCGTTGCCACGCCGCACCGCGCCGATGCCTTCGAAGCCTGCCGCTTTCTCATCGACACGCTCAAACAACAAATTCCGATCTGGAAACGCGAGGTCTACGCCGATGGCGAGACCGAATGGGTGGAAGGCCCGGCGCCCCCGCGTATTTAAATCGAATCGAACTCAAATAACCGTTATTGCAACGAAAAAGCAGCCTCGTGGATGCGAGAGGCCGGATCGGGGTGCGTATCCGGCACAAACGCCCTGCCCGTCACTTTCTCGTAGAGTTCGATGTACCGCGTGGCCACTTCTACGCGGAAATCATCCGGCAGGTCGGGGAGGGTCTGGTCTTCTTTACCCATGAAATCGTGCGCCATCAGCCACTCGCGGACGAACTCTTTCGAAAGCTGGCGTTGCGGCTTGTCCTGGCTGAGCAGTTCGTCGTAAGTATCCGCATAAAAATACCGCGACGAATCGGGCGTATGCACTTCGTCGATGAGCACGTAGCGACCGTCGGGGGCGCGCCCGAATTCGTATTTCGTGTCGACGAGGATCAGGCCCTGCTTCGCGGCCATCTCGGTGCCGCGCTGGAAGAGCGCCAGCGCATACCGTTCTAGCTGATCGAACGTCTCCGCGTCGATAATGCCCTGGTCGATGGCTTCTTCTCGGCTGATATCTTCGTCGTGGCCTTCTTCGGCCTTGGTCGAGGGCGTGAGGATCGGCTCCGGCAGGCGGCTATTTTGTTGCAGGCCTTCTACCAGCGTTTTGCCGCACAGCATCCGTTTGCCCGAACGGTAGGTGCGCCAGGCGTGCCCGGCCAGATAGCCCCGCACGACGAATTCGAGTTTCGCCGGTTCGCACTCGATGGCCACGGTCACGTTGGGGTCCGGCACCGAAAGCACCTGATTGGGGACGATGTCGCTGGTGGCTTCGAAGAAATAAGCGGCGAGTTGGTTGAGCACCTGGCCTTTGAACGGGATCGTCTGTCGCAAGACGTGATCGAAAGCTGAAATCCGGTCTGACGTGACCAGAATGAGCCGGCCATCGTGGCGGTAGGTATCGCGCACTTTGCCGCGATAGTGCTCGCCGAGGTCTGTAAAGCTGGTTTCGTGGAGGGTGTGATCGAGTTGTTGGCGGATGACGACGGGGTCCATAACAGGCAGATTGGGGTCACAGGTTAAGAGGGACGTTGATACCGGCTCGACTCTCGAACGCGCAAGTCCGGGACGATGAGCTGGGCCACGCGTTCTTCGGTGTCCGGGTTTTCGAGGCGGAAGAGCAACCGCTTGCCGGCTGCCTGCCCGACGTTTTCCATGTCTTGATCGACGCTGGAAAGCCCGAGGAAATGACTCGTTTTGATATCGTCGTAGCCGACGAGGGCAATGTCTTCAGGGACGCTCTTGCCGGCTTCGCGGATGGCCTTCCACGCGCCGATGGCCTGGACGTCGCTGCTGGCAAAGACGGCGGTTACCGGCGGGTCGATGTCGAGCAGGCGTTGCATGGCCTCATAGCCGTGCTCCTCGCTGAAGCCGGCATGCTTCTCCGTCGTCCCACTCTCGATGAGCGCCTCGTCGAAGGTCAGATGCGCTTCTTCCAACGCCTCACGGTAGCCTTCGATGCGTTTCATCTGGAGAAAACTCTCCGTGAAAGATCGGATCATCCCGATGCGCCGGTGGCCTTGTTTGACCAGATGGCTGATGGCGGCCTTGGCGCCGACGGCGTTTTCCCAGTAAAAACAGTCGAATTGCGAATGATGATGGCCCACCAGCACGACGGGCGCGCGCAGGGCTTTGAGTTCGGGCGCGAGGCTGTCGTCTACCGGCACGCCGGCCAGCAGCAGCCCGTTTACCGTGCCTCGTTTGAGCATGCCGAGCAACCGTTCCAGCGGAGACCGCGAACCAAGATCGAAAAGCAGCAAGTCGTGATCTTCGCCCACGAGCATGCTCCGAACGCCTTTGAGCAGTTCGTTATGAAACGGCGTCGTAAACGTGGGAATGGCGATGGCGATAGACTGGGTGCGCTGCTGCGCCAGCGTTTTGGCAACACGATCCGGACGAAACTTGAGTTCGTCGATGGCCTCGATAACACGCTGCCGTGTCCGTTCTGATACGTCGGGGGAATCGTTGAGCACACGCGAGACCGTCGAGATGGCCACGCCGGCCCGGTCGGCAACGTCGTAAATGGTGACTTTCGATTTTTCCCGCGCCATGAACAGCCCTTTTCGTTGGTGAGAGGGTACGTGGCTCTGGTGGCAGAATATAGGGTTCTGGAAGGATTTAAGCCTTTAGTTTAATGTAATATCTTTCGGTAAAAACGGAGTCCCTCAAAAATTAATGAAGCAGATAGCCGATTTCACACTCCTTTCTAAAGGAATATACGCTTTCGATTAACGTTGCATATTCTGCATCTGAGTTCCGCATTTCTTTCTTGAGAGACGCTTGGTATCTTGGCTCATCGAAGCCGCATCACCAATCGCTACGGAGCATTATGGCGAAGGTAGAACTGGACAACGTGCGAAAAGTGTACGACAACGGACACGTGGCTGTCCATCAGGCGTCGTTTGCCATCGAAGACGGCGAACTCGTCGTGCTTGTGGGGCCGTCAGGGTGTGGAAAGAGCACGACGTTGCGCATGCTGGCTGGCCTCGAAGTCGTCACCGAGGGCACGATTCGCATCGGAGACCGCGTCGTCAACGAGGTGCCGCCCAAAGACCGCGACATCGCGATGGTTTTTCAGAATTACGCGCTCTACCCGCACATGACAGTCTTCGACAACATGGCCTTCGGCCTGAAGTTGCGTAAATATCCCAAAGACGAGATCAAAAAACGGGTGCAGCAAGCCGCCGAGATCCTGGGCATCGAGCCGATCCTCGACCGCAAGCCCAAACAACTCTCTGGCGGCCAGCGCCAGCGCGTGGCCGTGGGCCGCGCCATCGTCCGCAAACCGCAAGTCTTCCTCTTCGACGAGCCGCTCTCTAATCTCGACGCCAAGCTGCGCGTTCAGATGCGCACCGAGATCGCCAAACTCCACCGTCGCCTCGATGCCACGATGGTCTACGTCACCCACGATCAGGTCGAAGCCATGACGATGGGGGACCGGATCGTCGTCATGCGCGACGGGCACATTCAGCAAATCGATTCACCGCTTCATCTTTATAATCATCCCGTCAATAAATTCGTCGCCGGCTTCATCGGTAGTCCGTCGATGAATTTTATTCATGGAGAAATTGTGGGAGATATTTCTATATATTTTAAGAAGCAAGAAAATGGCCTATCCGTCGAGCTTAACAATGATTATAAGGCCCTGTTATCCGGGTATAGAGGTAAGAAAATCACCCTCGGCATACGGCCCGAAGATCTATACGTATTTGATAGCTCCTATGTGCCTAAATCTGTAGTCGAAGTAGATCTTGTTTTGGACGTCGTCGAACCGATGGGGAACGAGATTTTCGTGTACGCGCGCTCCGGCGACGAGGGCATCGTAGCCCGCGTCGCGCCTCAAACGCTCCCAAACCCCGGCGAAACGATCCGTTTGGCGATGGACCTGACCAAGCTGCATTTCTTCGACGTGGAGACCGAACAAGCTATTGGCCTGGCCGAATCGGAGACGCTGGCGGCTTGATCAGGGCCTCGCGCTTGTTGCAAACGCCTTGATGCGGGGTATTAACAGTCTGGAAGATCGAACGCTTCCTCCCTTTCAAAGCCTTCCAACTCCATCGTATCGGTGACAGTATCATGGGCAACGATCTCCAGTTTGCCCAATGCTGAACTCGGAGTATCTTTTAGCTGACCGCGCATCACAAAGGTATCGTAGTTGGGGCCGGGTGCTGCAGCCGACTCGGTCTGGTCGATGCCCCATTCCCACTGACCTGTTTCAATATTATAATACCAGTAGATCGTCTCGCCAACTGCTTCCGAATTCTTTTCCATCAAAAAGATCCAGTCATCCGTATCGTCAGGGTTGAATTTCTGGCACGTCGTTTGGCCTGTCTGTGTGTTCACCCAGAGGCCCTGAAGCGATTGAACCTGATTATTGGCATCGGAGAGGCGATAGTAAATACTGATGCGCTCTTCAGAGGGCATTTCGAAACAATACCAGAGAGCAACCGTGTCGTCGTTGATAGAAAAGCGGATTTCAATGGCGGATTCTGTATTCATTGCGGGAGGTGTGAGCCTGAAATCATACCCTTCCCGATATTCCTCGTGATCCAACTCTGAATAGACGCCGCTCCAGTCGCTCGTATTGAGGGTAACGACGACTGTGCCCGTGGCGGTTTCTGTGTAGGTGGCCCCGCCCACCGTATAAATGTCAACAGCTTCGTTGTTCTGCGTTGTCATGACATCACCTTTGGTTTAGGGTTGGAGAGACTGTGACGGTTGTAAATCTAGGGCAACCAACGAGCGGGTGAACCATCGGGTTCGTTCATTTCAACTAGTCTAAAACGCTTATTATAGCGCATCGAGGCTCTGAAAATGAGCGGATTCGACCATGCACTCTTGCCCTGGGTGGGCTACCTTGTAGGGGATACTCTGTGGTATTTCGGCAGGAAGATTGTTTCAGGTAATATAAGCGTTTAGGTCCATGAGAACCCCCCGATACTACTCGCGCGGCCTGGTCCCGGTATGGGGGCTGCTGCTTCTTTGGGCAAGTCCGCTTTACGCGCAGCAAAGACCGGCGCCTCCTGCGCCGCCCAACGTGCAGATCACCGGCGTAACGCTACACGCCGAACGCCAGATGCGCATCGCCTACCTCGATGCTGAGGGAAAGGCGCAAACGCTGGATTTACCGACGGTGCCGCTGGAGAGCCTGGTGGCCCAGATGGCGGCATTGCCTGCTCCGCCGGGCGCAAGCCTCCAGCCCGCAACTCCGCCTGCGCCGCCGCAGCCCGGTACCGGCGACGAGGATAAAGAAGATGGTTCAGCGCCTCGCTCCTTCCGCACGGAGCACCGTTCCGTCAACGGGCGGATATACGACATCGCCATCTACCGCGATAGCCTCGTGCGCATCAGTTACCATGATAAGCCGCAGGAAGGCGCGATCACGATGCCGCCCTTTACGCTGCAAAATATCCAGAAGATGAACGAGATCGTGCATCCGAGGATGAGTCGTGCGGATGAAAATGTGTTCGAAGGAATGATCGATTTTGGCCAGAATTCGCTGTTGCTGCGGGTTATCTATGAAACGAACGTCTGGGTGGTTCTGGGATTGCTGACGCTAACGCCGTTGTTCCTCGGTAGCCTCATTTTATGGCGACGGCTCCGGCGGGTGCTGCGCGAGCGCGACGAACTGGCGGCCTCGCGGCGCCGCATCGTGGATGCGCGCGAAGCAGAACGGCGGTTTCTTTCTTCCGAGTTGCACGATGGGCCGGTGCAGGGCCTCCAGAATCTTCTCCGCTCGACGCTCAAACCCATGGCGCGTACTGCCCCGGATGAGGCCCAGCAGAGCACGCTCGAAACGGCCTGCGCGCAGATGCAGGACGTCGTGGATGAATTGCGCTCTATCTGCAAACGGCTCATTCCGCCCGTGTTGGTTCACCTTGGCTTCGACCGCGCCATCAAGAGCCACGTTGAGGATTTCCAGCAACAACACGGTCTGACGGTGCAACTGGATCTCGATGCCGAAGAGACGACGCTGCCGCTTCCGATGCGGCTGGCCCTCTTCCGCATGTGCCAGGAAGCCCTCAACAACGTCGTCAAGCATGCGCAGGCGCAGCGTGTGGCCATCACCTTTCGGATGGATGAGGAGCAAGTCTCGCTCCGTATTCTGGATGATGGACGGGGCTTCGACCCGCCGGAACGCATGATCGAGTTGGAAACGAAGGGCCATCTGGGGCTTTCGGGCATTGCCGAGCGGGCGCAAGCCATCGGCGGTGTGCTTCGGGTTGATTCCTCGCCGGGGCGTGGTACGCTTGTGTCCATCACGGCCCCGCGTCCCGCATCGTCTTAAAAAGGACGAGACACGAACCGTCGAAGGGATTCTAAGGGATGGTTTATATTGGTAAAAAGGGCTATTATGAGGGTATCCAGTCTATGTGCGCCGCCTCCCTTTTTGTCCGATGCAACACGACGATAATCCCATCCGAGTCGTAGTGGCCGACGATCATGCTATCTTCCGCGCCGGCACGCGAGCCACGTTAGAATCCGATCCGGGCATCAAAGTCATCGGGGAAGCGCAAGACGGGGTGGAGGCCCTCCATATGGTGCGAGCGCTCCAGCCGGACGTGCTTTTGCTGGATGTGGAGATGCCCAAGATGAGCGGGGTGGAGGTGGCCCGGCAGTTGCGTAAAGAGGAAGCGCCCGTTCGGCTGTTGGCCCTCAGCGCCTACAACGACCGCGAGTACGTCTACGGCCTGCTCGATAACGGCGCATCGGGCTATCTGCTCAAGGATGAGGCCGAAACGCACCTGATCGTCGAGGCCGTACACGGTGTTGCGCGCGGCGAAGACGATTGGATCAGCAGAAGCCTCGCCACCCATTTGCTGCGCCATCGGCGGCTTCATGAAGACCCCACGTTGCTCCTGAGCGAACGCGAGCAAGAAGTCCTGCGGCACGCCGCCTTAGGGCTCGACAACGATGCCATCGGCGAGCGGCTTTTCATTTCTCCCTACACCGTCAAAAACCATCTCGACAAGATCAAAGCCCAGAAAGTCGGTGTGCGGACGCGCACCGAACTCGTCATCTGGGCCTGGCAAAACGGCCTCGTCAAACGCGGCGATCAGATCGAATAGCCTTTCTTCTGCGCGTAGTCGAAAAAGATCATCAACGTAGTCTCCTTTGCTCTTTCACCAGACTACCACAGCCTTTCTCAATCGACCAGCCTAAAACCCGCCCGGTTGGCTATTCAAAAGGAGGGGAGAAGACTACCCCGCCGAGACCGCGATGGGGTAAACTTACCACTGTGTTCGTCACAGGGACGTGATATCCGGTTCCCAAAATGGTAAAGATCACGAACGGACACCCCGGCGGGGCTTCATCTGAGGCCCCGCCGGCAGCCCGACTCTTAATTCCGTTATTGCAACGGAAAACCGTACAACCAAACCAACAAAGAGGTAAGCACTATGGCATCGCAAGCAGGAATTACTTCAATCCCGGACTGGACGCAGTATGGCAACAATGCGGTGAGTGTGTATGTCGAGTTGAGCGGCTTAAGCTCGAATCCGCCGGCTATCACGGCCAACCTTGTCTGTGATTCACGACCGCAGCCTCCGACGGCAGGGATTCGCGTCATGAACCCGAGCCAGGCTGGCTTCACGGCCTATCTCCAACTCGCCGACGGGAGTGATCTGGACGTAGCGACGGCCCAAAGCTACAACTGGCGCGTTGCATATATCGCTCAAGATTTCTGATGTATGTAAGCACGGCGGGGAGCCCTTTATGATTCGAGGGCTCCCCGTCTATTCTTATAACCGTTATTGTAAAGGAAAATCATAAATACTAAAACACGAAAAATAGACCATGAAACTCACCTCTTTTTATACACCCAAATACCTCGCAGACGAGTCATCGGGTCGGGCGTGCGTGTATTTGCTGGTCGTGGCAAGAGACTTGTGCCCGAGGGTTTCCTTGACCAGATGAGTCGGCGCCCCTCGGTCCAACGCATGCGACGCGTGGGCATGCCGAAGCCAGTGGGGCGAAACGGCTTGTTTTAGACCGGCTCGTTCAGCCGTTTTCTTGACGATACGCCAGATTTGCTGCCGGGTTAGCGGGCCGCCTTTCCGTGATCGAAACACCGGGTCATCAGCAGATCCATATCCGCTTTTTATCTCTTCGGCGTGGAGTTCTTCGATAACGGCCCAGGTGTCTGGAGACAAAAGGATGTTTCGTGTCTTTTCGCCTTTACCCAGCAACGTTACCTGGCCGACAGCGCGATTTCCTTCGTCGCGACGCTTATGAACAGCGCGCCAGTGCAGAGATGCCAGTTCGGAAACGCGTCCTCCGGAAGCATAGAAAAGACGAAGCAGGACGCCGTTGCGAAGGCCGGTCTCCAGCGCCAGGATCCGTTGGACGTCCGCTTCGGAAAGAATACGTTCCGCGAGACGATCAGGAACCTTGGGCATCGACACAGCAGCGCCCACATTAAAGGTCAAATAACCGATGCGGTGGCCGAAGCTGAAAAGACTCTTCACGGCGGCGAGCTTGCGGGCTCTCGTGGCCGGCTTGAGGCCCGCCGCTTCAAGATGATCGGCCCAGCCCCAGAAGTGCTGCAACTTGATGTGAGTCAGAGGAAGGTCAACGAAATCGATGAACTGGTCGACGTCGCGCTTGTAGGCTTCCTGCGAGTTCGGGCTTTTGCCGTGAAGCCATAACTCGATGAGATGCAGGTCATCGTCGGCCTGAGAGGCTACAGGGCGGTCTGTGGGGGTGGAAAGGGCAGTATTTATGGGTACGAGGTCCGACATCGGTGTTTGGGCTTATTTACGGGATTACGGCGTTTTTATTTAACATAAGGATATTTATGTAACATTAGCAAACAGATGTTATATCTGCTCCAAAGGCTACTTTCTCGGTGCTTGCGCGCACATCTTGCGCGGGTGCCGAGTTGTGCGTATTATAATTGTATGTGTAAACTATGTGGAGGGACAAATGCGATGGGTAGTACGGCGAATTTCTTCAGAGGTCGAGGATGTAGTACTGGCGCGCGAAGTTCGGGAGTTGAGAAAGCGGGCCGCCCAGCTTGGCGTTTTGCATGGCATCAAGCCGCGCCTTCGGGGCGGATACCGGATACGGCTCTACGGCGCCGAGGATCTACAGGTTTTCGATGAGGACGAACTGCTGCTTACGCTGCGGGCGCTTGTTCGCGGTGCTGAGGCCGCACTGGACATAATGAGTCGCATATGAGAAAGCGCAAACCACCATAAAAAGGTAGGCCGGGAAGAGCCACTAACTCTTCCCGGCCTGGGCTCGCATTGGTCAGTTCCGTAAACAAAACCCATGACGAGGTGGTCATGAATATAGCAAATCCTGCGGGTACAGTAAAGCGCCGTACGCTGGCGCTGCCCTTCTTCGAGAGGGAGCAACTCTTTTATCTGATTGCGCTTGTGGCAAAGAATCCCCCCTCCTGCCTGGGCCGGGTTGAGTTCTGCCGCTGCTTTGATCTCGAATGGCCCTCTGTCCTGATCGCTGTTGGTGTCCAGTACGACAGCCGGGTGTTCTACCTCGTCGTTGAGCATGATTACGGTTTGAGGTGCTGGGAGCTTGACGAGCATGATTGCAAGGCGGTCGACTCGCCCGATGCCCGTGAGCTTGAGCGGTGGCTGGTGGCCGTGGCCGAAACGCTCAACTTCGAGGGTGTCAATCCTGTTTTCGACTGAGGGGTGGCGTTGTGGAGCATTTCTATCTAGGCTTGCTTCCAGAGGAGGCGCAGCATTTAAGGTCTAGGCTCAAGGCGGGGTTTTACTCTCGGTGCGGGTTCTACGATCCGGACTATTTCCACGCGTTGAATACAACTGTGGAGGAATATGTATCAGCTCCGCCGGCGGCGGCCGCGGCGGCGCGATCAGCTCCTCGAGGAGCTTGGCCAGAAAACGAAAACTTTGATTTTCGGCCAAAAACGTAGGTGTGTTTCTTATTCCCGAAATAAGGGAAAAATCCTTAATCAACTACGGGGGAATATAATGATCGATAGGGCGCGCGTAATGCGCCGTGCCTGGCGCAAGTACCGCGAGCAGAATCCGGTGTCTCCGGTGGACCGGGAGTTGTTCGGGTGTTTCCTGCTTTCTTCTCACGTTACCGAGTCTCGCGGGGGAAAGCATTGGCGAAAGACGGTTCTGCATGGTCCGGTGGACAGATCGGGTGTGCTAGAGCTTCGTTTGGTGGCCTAGCGGGGCTTATTCGGCTGGCAAATGACCGTCTCTCACTGCCTTAACCGCATAAATAGCCGGTCGAGCGGGATTTGGGCCGCGAGGATGGCTCATGAGAGCTACTGAAACCATAAAACCTGATGACAATGGACGTCCAGAAGAAAACCGGGAGAAACTCCTCTCCTTCTCCAAAAGAGCGAAGCGACACACATGCCGAGCATAGCGAGGATGTAGGCCAAAAGAGTGCGGGGCCTCCTCCCTCTTCGCGGGTAATGCCGCAATTCGACACTGAAAAGCGCGCGGGAGAGAAAGGGCGCTTCCGCCTTAACCGTGCTGAGCGGCTAGATGCACGCCTTTGCAATAACGGCTTTACCGCTGAACAGGGTAGTGCCTCAGGGGGCACCGTAAGTTTATCGTGCCCCCATAATGACACGCTGTTGCCGTGTCCCTCGGACGCTGCCCGTTCCGAGCTTGCCAACACGGGCGCTGTGTTTGGCCTAATGCCGGGCCTGACTGCCTCGGATTACTTTCATACGGTTTGGCTCGATACCGTTCGCCTCGGGCTTCGCGGAATCCTGACGGATCCGGGTATAATTGCCTCCTTTGAGGAATGGGCAGAGGTGGCCGCAGCTGCCCCGCTCGTCTCAAGCGAGCCTGTCCTGGTCACTCTCCTTGGGGATGAGTGGGAAATCAAGCCGCGTGGATCAAAGTGGTATCGCGTGCTGCTGCTCGATGGTCGCGGAAACGCTATCGAGTTCTCGAAGAGAAATCCGGACGGGAGGCATCCCGAAGTAATGATCCGGATCGGTAAGGAATGGTGTAAGGAACTCGGCGTAAATGGCATTTCTGCCTATGTAGAGGAACTCCGGGGGTATCTCTCGCTCGCGCTCGAAGAGTGCTATATCTCGCAGTTGGAAATCTGCGTGGACGTGCCGTTCTCCTTTGGGGTCTCCGATGTGATCGGTGGGCGCTGGCGGGGTGCCTCGACGCGCAGCAGCGGTAAGCAGAACCGCTTTTCTACGCTTTCGGCTCCGGTGAACAAATCCTGTCTGTATACCGACACTGACGGGGGGCTCGTGGCGTGGTCGAACACGGAACGGGCTGGTACAACTGCCGGTCAATGCTTGATTTACAACAAGGCTGCGGACGTTGCTCGTACGGGTGACGCCTTTTATCAATCGCTGGCCGCGTCTCTGGATATTGACCTTGAGGAAAATGAGTGGTGGCGTGTAGAGGGCCGTTTCGGTCGTGAAACGCTCCTGGAGAGGGGTCTTGGTCTCTGGGAGGATGTCAACGACGTGACAATTTTGGCGTTGTGGCGCTGGTTCACTTCTCAGTATATCGTTTTCGTTGATGAGCCTGGACAGGGCCGGGCGGATAGGGCCGGAATCCTCGAAAAATGGGCCGTAATACAGGATGTTTGCGCTGGGGTTGAACCGCTGGGTCGTCAAGAAACCATGACTGCGCAGATAGGAACGCTTCTGCCACAGGCCGCCGGGTGTGTGGCGCGTGAGATTGTTTCTAACGGGTGCAAGAATGATGACGGGTGGACGGAGGCGGTGCTAAATGACGTGGTTGAGGCTGCATATTCTCGGCTCGAAGATGCGGTTCCCTTCCTGGCCGATGAGGTGATGAATCGGATTGAGCTTCTCGCGCAGGGCTTTCGCGTGGATCCTACAGAAATGCTGCGGGCGCTCCGGGTTGAGGTGAAAAAGCGCGTTGCAAAGCGGGTCGATGCGCCTCGCGGTGTGGTGCCTGTCTTCGCAACGGAAAAGGGCTTGCGTGGCGGTATGGTGCCTATGCTCGAAGAGGCCGTCAAGCTGACGGTTCGGCGTGTTCAGCGTAAGCTTCCTGTTCATTTACAGGGGGTTGCGGCGGAGGTGGGCGCGCAAGCGTTTGACGCTGTACTAAATAGGCTCTGGAGGTAAGTATGCTGGATGTCCTTGGTTTGTCCGCTCCCCTGGCCGGGGTGATTGAGTCTGCGGTGGTGGCCGCTGCTATGCGCGTGGCAATGTCCTCGGCGTCGTCGCGTGAGGAAGGTGTTCGCATCGTCGCGTATGAGTTCGGGATGTCGGAGAGTTCCGTTCAAAGGCGTCTTCGGAAGTGGCGCAAGGTCGGCCCCATGATCGCGCAATACCTTGCGGTCGATCCGCTCGATTGCTTCGATTCCTTCTGTGAGGAAATGCAGGTTGCTCCTTCCTCGGCGGCTATGTCATCATTTCGAGATACTCACGGCTATACTGAGCCTGTAGATTGTGCGGTGTAGAGCAAAGGCGGGGTTTCGTGGAAGTCGCTCCGCCGTCGAGGGCGCACCGGATACCCTGGCAGCCCTGTAAGGCTGCCGGGGTTCCTCGGCCTGGCTAACCCGTCACGTTACGGGTAGCTCAATCCAGGCCTGGCGCGTCGTGTCACAATCTAAACAGATGGAAGCATGAAGGGGAACACGGTTCTGACTACCGTTGCTCTCGCCGCGCTGGGGATTCTCGGTGTTGTGGCGTGGCAGTCGGGTTTCTTTGCTCGCTTCGGGGGTGGATCATAATGGGCCGCTATCGAAACTACAAGGGCAGGAATCAATCGTTAGCCTATTCGGCCATTGCGGCGGGCATTGCTGTGCTCGTCTTTTGGGCGTTCAAGGCAGGACACTTTGACAACATTCGGGCCGCTTTCGGCGTGTAGGTGATCCGGTGGCGCTCTCCGGGTCTTCACTACGTAAACCAAACGCAACGCTTCGATGCATCAACTGATCAACAAAACCGCCTATAACATTGGCAACCTTGCCAAGCAGGTCAAAAACACGACGATTGATGCGTTCTGCATCGTCGTGCAGGGCGTAACCGGGGCTGACAAGGACGCCGCTATCGCGCTCATTTATGCCGGGATGAAGGTGAAGGCTATTTACACTCCTGGCGCCGGCTCTGAGGGTACGGCCTTCGTGACGGGTATGTATCTGGATGAGTTCCAAGAGTACAACGAGGTGGCCGGGGGCGCGCTGCAACAGGCTGCGCTGTCGAACGGCGCTTTCATTGAGCTCGGCGGGTCTCTCACGCTTCGCGGTGATCAAAACATCAATCTGGAACTCGACTGGTCGGCGGTCGATCTCTCTGGCCTGGGCGATGCCGTAACCACGGGGGCAACGGTTCAGATCCACCGGGTTTACAAGCTGCCTACGGGTGCGTTTGATACCCTCCGGATGTACTACGGCAAAAGCCAGAGTGCTGCGCAGGAAGAGCACATCCCGCCGGTTCCCAACTGCAATATGATCCTGTTCAGCGGTACGCCTACCGCGATTACGCTTGACCTTGGCGGTCATGGCATCGATCTGGATCCGTTCGTGCTTCAGCAGATGACGAATTACGGCTATCAGCACGAGGAAAGCGGCGATGCTCCGTTCCTCGCCGTGTGGAACTACAACGGCTCTGAGCCTCCCTTCGTCAAGGCCACGATCGCGGCCACCGCGCAGGATCGCATCATCTTCATCGGCAACAAGGAAACACCGGAACTGTCCACGTTTACCGAGTTCGTGTAGGCTGGGCATTGCGAGCCGCGCCGGGGTTCCCGCTGGGTTGACTGCTGCCGTAGATGGGGAAGGTGGGTTCTCCTGGCGCTGGCTCGTGTTCTGCAACTCTCTTTGTGAAGGGGTGAGGTGATGAGGATCTTTGTTGGAATCTTGCAGGCGCTTCTCTTCGGGCCAGGTGCCCGTTATCGTGCGCTTGGTCGCTATGATGGGCTCAGGCAGAGGGGGCTTGATCCCGCGCTGTCCTGGTCGAAGGCGTATAAGGCGGGCTACTATGCTGGTTTGGATAGGGCGCCTCCGTATCTGCCGTTTGGCCGGGTGTTTCGCAAGCCGTGGACATCGCCCCTTGTGGTTGTGGCTGTCGCTGCTGGCGTGGTCGTGTTTCTTGTGTCGAAGATTGAGGGGTAGGTATGGCACTCGTTATTGCCGGTCGTTCTCCGGCTGATAAGGCAAAAGCCGAAAAGAATAAGCGCTATTGGGATGGCCAATTAGCGCATATGCAGGGCCTTCTCGCGGTCATTGACAGGTATATCAAGGCCGGGCACCGTGGGTACAAAACATGGTGGGTGAAAGACAAGGCCGGGAACCCGGTTTATGAACCGCTCTCCATGACGCGCAACCGCGTAAGCTGGGTGATTCATTACCTGAAGGCCGCGCAGAAAACAGGCTGGGTTACGTTCAACAAGGGGCTTCAAAGCATCCACAACACGCAAAAGAGTCGGGGTAAGCTGCATGTTCTGCGCCTTATCGGGCATCTTCAGCGCGTGGAGAACGCGAAAGCCGCCCGCGAAAAACGCGCGCCGGTCAAGCTGCCGAATCCGTTCAAGCCGTCCGGGTCGGGGTCGAAGTCCAGGGGGCCGGTTGTTCCGCAGTCTGCGGAGGGTCGGGCGTACATGCTGGCTCGGCAAAAAGAGTGGGCGCGTCTCCGTGGCCTAGGCTACGACACCAAGCAGACTGCCGCAAAGCTGCGGGTGTGGACGGCTCGGTATCTGGTACAGCACTTGCCTATCTCTTCCGTGGGTGGTGGCAAGCCTTCGGCCCTGGGCAAGCCTTCGGTGGCTCCGGTCGCTGTGGTTGACTCGCGCTTCTTGGGTGCGGCGGATCGTGCTCCGGTCGAACGGGGTGTTCCTGCTCCGAAGCCCAGGCCTGGACCGGTTATCAACCCTGATCCTTGGCCTTACGTCAAACCAACGGGCGGGACGTGTAACTGCGTGACGCATCCGTGCAACTGTGACGGCAAGAAACCGCCGGCACCTGGGCCGATGCCGCCGGAGGAAGCTCCGATGCCGGGAAAGATGAGCCTGGGCGTAGAGGTGGGCGTGTCGCTGGTGGTGTCTCTGCTGTTTCGGTTCGTCCTGGGGGGTTAGATATGTTGATTTCGAAGTCGGTCAATTTCGGTGCTCCGTCTCGCCTGGGTGCGAAGTCGAGAGAGCTTCCTGGGTCCGCCAGGCGTCAGGTTCCCAAGCTGAACCCGCGTCCAGCGGTTGTGCCTCGGCCTGGGTCTCCTCCTCAGATCGATCCCGGCGGGCGCTCTGGTGGCTCGCCTTCTGAGCCGCGTTCGCGGCCTGGGTCGCGCTCGTCGTTCAATGAGACGCAGCGAAAAAAGGTCACGTATAAGACGCGCAAGGATGCCGGTGGCAAGCGGGCAAAAACAAAATCTCGGGCCGCGAATGGTTCGGCGTTGGGGGTGATCTCTGAGCTTGCCTCCTCGATGGTGCCTGCCGTGGGAACGCTGGTACTGGCCGCGCTGCTCGATGCCTTCTTTCATGGTGCGGGGTGATGGCGAACGTACAACAGCTTCTGGAACGCTCCCTGGCTCGTGTTGAGGCGAGGATCCAGGCCGGGGAAAGGAGTCCGCAGGATATCGTTGCGGCGATCTGGCAGGGCTTTGGCGTGTCTGAGAAGCTCATGCTCAAGGACTATCCCGGCGGTGCGCAGGGGTTCGTTGAATACCTCGTGGATCATGCTGCGGATACCATTGCAGCCCTGCCGGGCGGCGGGTTTGTCTCTGGTGAAACTGAGGTGCTGGTCAATCGCCTTACTGCTGCGCTTCGTGAGTACTGGCCTATTGTGGCGGTGCTCTTTGGCTTTATGATCATCTTTGCGCTTTGGAGGAAGTCGTAATGGGTTTAGGTCGGATCGTAAACGGAATTGGTGGGGCTTTGAGCCGTAATGCTCAGGGTATCGCCAGTGCGGCGGCGCTCGTGTCGCTGCTCGTGCCTGGGGGTGCTGGCCTGGCCGCTGGCTTGGCTGCTCTCTCTGGTGCGCTCGATGGGACGTTTCAGGATATCTACAGGAATCAGGATGGCACCGCAAAAACGGTCGGCGGGGTTCGGGTCGATACGATCCTTCTCGCGGTCAGCGGTGTGCTGGTCCTTATGGTGATTCTGGCTCTGTTCCGTTATTTAACTGCGAAACGCTAGGCGTTCGCACAAACTGATTGAGGTGGAGGGGATGGCTTACGGACGTAGACGTTATTACGGTCGCCGTCGTCGGCGTGGTGGAAGCGCGTACGCTGCGGGTATCCGCGCAGGCATGGCAAAAGCCTTTGAAAAGCAGGGCATCACGCCGCGCAAGCAATACGGCCGGCGTCGTCGCCGGAATTATCGTCGGCGCAGGTACTACTAGCCTTTTGGCCTGGCTAACCCGTCACGTTACGGGTGGCTCGTGCCAGGCCGGGCGCGAACTGGCCGCGTAAGCGGTGGGAATCTACGGCAGAAAACTATGGGCAGATACGATAACGACAACAGGCAAAAGCGGGTAGGGGCTCGTCCTCGTGCGGTCCTCTACTCTAACACGGATGGCACAGCATCAGGCCGGTTCCCTAACGGGATGTATGACTTTATTGCAACGGCTATGGCTGATAAAGGAACCGTGGTGATTGATCGGTACGATACGTGGAAAGGTGGGGATCCTACGGGAACGCTCACGTTCATTGTGGTCAATGCCGAGAATCCACTACTGATTCCAGCTGTCGAGAACCCAACCTGGAAGCTTCAGCGCGTCAAGATGGACAATGCACATTATGCGCTCGTGCGTGTGGTGTCTGCTGAGGACGTTCTGATTGCTGGGGATCCACTAAAACTGTAGGTGCGCTATGCTTATCAAGCTGTTTCTTCGTCTTGTGTGGGGCCTTGTTTGCCTCCTGGCCGGTCGTGAGCTTCCGGCGGTGATTAATCTTGAGGTGGCCGGGGATGTTCTGGAATCTCGGCTTCGTGCCTCGCAGCGGTTCGGGCCGAAGGTCGCCGAGTGGGAGAACGGTCGTCCTGGCCGGGTGGTGCCGGTTGTTACTAAGTGCATTGATAATCTCGTAGAGGTCTGGTCCTTGTCGGCTGAAGCCTCGGTGGGTGCTGGTGCTTCGGTGGATCCTGCGCTGCTCTCGGTCGATGTGGGTGACGTGGATGAGCCTGGGGCGGCGCCGGTCGAGCATGAGACGGATTCCGAAGCTCTCGCTGAGGTGGTTGTATGATGATTCCGTTGCTGGCTGTCGGCCTGGGTGGTTCGCTGGTGTGTAACCTCTTTCTTTTCGTGGTGGTGCGGCGTCAAGCCGTGCGGATTGACGGGCTTGAGCGGCTCGTGCTTCAGATGGTGGAAAAGGATGTCAATGCTCCAGCGGTATAACGCGCTTACAGAGGATGTGCGGCGTACCTTCGCGCAGGCCGCTCGTACTCATAACGTGCCCCATGATCTCCTGTTGGCTATGGCGTGGCAGGAAACCCGGTTTCGGCATATCTCCGGCGACGGTGGTAAGGCTCATGGTATTCTTCAGATCAATGAGGACTATCATCCACGCTTTGACGATTCCGATTATCGGGGTGTAATCAACTATGGCGCGCAGCTCGTCGCAAAGCTCTACAATCGGTACGGCTCGTGGGAGGATGCTGTCACGGCCTACAACTCAGGCAGCGCGTGTTTCGAGGGAAACCGCCCTGCGGGATGCGCTCGCGGTCGTCTCCATCTCTCAAGGGTCCTCGCTGCTCTGGCGCTGGTTCGCTCGGAGCTTGGTATCACTGCTTCAACTATGTCGGGGTCTCCTCCTGTGCATAGTTTGCTGGGCCTTTTTGCAAGCGGTGGTAAAGGCTGGGCCGTTCTTGGTCTTGTGTGTGCTGGCCTGGGGGTTGCGCTCTTGGCTCTTGACGAAAAAACGGTACGTGGATTCTTCCGGTCGAAGAAGGGCCGGTGGAAACGCTCGCGTAGTCGATCCCGCAGGCGCTAGGGCCTTCGGGGGGAACCTAAACAGACAGGTTGTAGAGCATGGGTATTCTTGCAAAAACAGTGTCGGAAATCCCTCGTGGCGCGTTCATTAAGGTAGGGGGAAGCCGGTACGTCAACACCGGGCCGGGCTTCATTGCCTTCGTCGATGACGGGGGTGATCATCTCCTGGTGACGTACCGGAATGGTTCTCAGGAGGAGTTGAGCATGAACGATGAGGAATCTCCCTTGGTGGCCGGTTGGGGGACGGTGTTCGGGCACTGCATGGATCGACCCGTGGGTCTGACTCCTGCGCAGGGGATTCTTTCGCGTGCGGTCTGTGTGCTGGGTACGGCGCGTTTGCTTCCGACGTTCGCGGGACGGTTCTTGCGGGGCCGGAACGACGTGGGTTCCAAGCGTAATTTCTGGCTCGATCAGGGGCTTTACTATCCTGCGAATCGGTTGACGGATTTTCAGTCGGATCCCGATGCCGGGGCCGTGTACGTTGAGTCCCTCGCTAACCAGGTGGACGGGGCTTTCTGGCCGATTGGTGGTAATGCTGACGGTTTGAGGGCCTGTGCTCAGGGTGCGGCGGGTACGATATTCAATGGCTCGGCGTTTACCGCTGACGTGGCCGGTGCCAAGTATTCGGGCCTTCGGTATGACGTGCCTGTGTCAATTCCTGCTACGGGGTGGACGTTCATGTTTCTTGGTCGGGTTCAGTCGGATCCTGGGGGTTGGAGTGGTACGGGTTTGTTGAAGGCTGTCGATCAAAATTTGGATCTGTCCTATAGCTATACAGATTCCAAGTATAAAGTTGTTCTCGACGATGGTGCCCATTTAATTGGCAGTAATGCGTACGAAGATACGGACGTATTGCACACGCTGAGTCTCAATGCTGACGGGGATAAGAAGCTGAGGCTTTACGATACTTCTGGTCAGATCGAGGAGGTTCAGACGGCGGTGGTCGACGTCGCTGTTGATCCGTGTGTGCTGTATCTCATGCAGAACATTGCGGGTAATCGTGCCCCAGATAAGTGGGGTTTTATAGCGGCGTGGGCTGAAGAGCTTGCTTCTTCAGAAATCGCCGCCGTTGATGGCTACGTAAGGGAAGCGTTCTAGTGAAGCAGTTTCTATACAAGGTCTACGGCTCCGGCGGACCGGTCGCCTACTTCAAGGCTTCGAACGGGTTTGATGAGGGATTAGCCCTGTCGCACGTTGGTCTCCAGTTCGACACGGACAGGAGTGGCCGCCCGATTTTTACGCGTGTCGTTCGGGTCTATCGGATGGATCCGGGTGTGGCGACGTATGTCGGCATGGCGTCGAAGAACGGCTTCACCTACGCGCAGGCGTTCAAGTCCTGGGGAGAATGATCCGGATTGTGGTGGTTCTCGTCGCGCTGGCGCTGGCCGCGCTGCTCTCGATGCCGGGGTTGTTCGAAGCTCCGTCTCGTCGTCCTCCTGGTCGTGGTGGCTACGATGCGCGTAAGCGCCGGGGCCTTCATGGCAAACCTGCGGGGGACGTGAATGAACTCTTCCGGAATGCCGGAAATAGACGCTGGGGAAGATGATAGCTGTTTGGTACTGGCTCCTTGATAACATCGGGGACGTGATTAAGTGGGTGGTTGGTGTTGTGCTGGGTTTTGTCGGCATTGGCCTTGTCCTCTATGCCTTCGGTTTCGGTGGCCGTGTGGGGGCCTGTAGCGTCTTCTACAGGTCGTATACAACCTTCCTTGATCAACCGCAGGTTGAAGCCTCTGGTTACAAGCTCCGCGTGGCGCTGGGTCCGCTTGGGACGTGGACGTGGTCGGTCGGGATTAACTGGCTTACGGGCACTGCTGCGAGCTTCTTCCCATTCGCGCTTCCCCGGATTGCTATACCTACGCTGGAGTGGTTCTCGACGGGCTTTCCCTGGCAGGATTCATCGGCTCAGTACAGTGGCTTTTCGTTCGCTACAAAGCTCGCGTTCTTTGATTTCGGCCTTGATTGGGATTCTCCGGCGGGTGAGGCTGAGTCTGCAAGGAATGGATTCGAGCTATGTGTATAGACCTCGGCCTGGTCAACCCGCAATGCTGCGGGTGGTTACGTCCGGGCCGGTAACTTAAACTGACTGAGGGTGAGGTATGAAGTGGCTCTTTATCGTGTTGGTCGTGGTCTTCATCGCGCGGTGGGTGTGGATTAGCGACTGGTTTAATGAGTTGCTGTGGTCGATAGGCCAGGGTTCGCAAGGGTGATGCATGGAATGTGTCATGTTGAGCGGGCCTTGTAGCATGTACTGCATTGCGGGCGGGACTTGGATATGTGATCTTTTTCCTTTCCGCATCTGTGGCACAGTTTCTCTGGGTAATCTTCCCTTTTCCATTTTGCCCATTTAGGAAAGCATGTCTTACAAAGTGGCTGCTTGGGGTTGAGTGGGATACTGTCGCCGCACCGTATGCAGTGCCCTTTTTCCGTGAGCACTTCGGTAGCACGGCTTGCTGCTGCTCGTGCTCCTGAGGTGATGGTCTTGCCGGTGGATCGAGCCAGGGCACTGAGTTTCTCGCGGGTCCAGCTTACTTTATGCTCGGGTACTAGTAGGAATTCTTCAACCTCTCTCCTTGCCTCTCTGTAGATGGGGTCGTCTTTGGTGAAAAGGATGCCCATTTCTACGTTGTTTTGCTCTGAGTATTCATATAGGTTCATTGAGGTAATGATGAGTTCTTTCTCATTGTAGTAGCATTTTGTGTGGAGG
Source organism: Rhodothermales bacterium (assembly GCA_028278205.1). Lineage (GTDB taxonomy): Bacteria > Bacteroidota > Rhodothermia > Rhodothermales > Bin80 > JANQES01. The sequence goes on along the minus strand of JANQES010000004.1, from coordinate 60,466 downwards.
TTTGCGCGACTGTAAATTTTGATATGCTTCAGCTTTTGCAGGGTTCTCCTGTCCTTATCTTTGATCTCATCTTTTCTGCAGACAACAGTGATGGACACACCGCGATCGTCGGCTGCGCGGAGCCGTTTCGCGCTATCTTCGGTTAGTTTTATATACGGAGAGACTAGGACTATTATCTTGGTTGCATTCTTGAGAATGTTCTCAATCTCGGATACTGTGTTGCGCCGGGTTAAGAATCTGGGCATGGCTTCGTAGTGGTTGGTGATGCTGTGGGCTTGGAGTAAGTTCGGATCGGCTGTGTAGGATGTCAAGATAATACTGCCTTTGCCGTTATTGGGTCTTGACGACAGAAAGGTATTTTCGTATTATATAGGTGACCTAAGCAGATGGTTAGTGCGATATCCGTTATTACGACAGTCGGGAGGTTTGTCCGGATCGCTTTTGGGCATCCGGTTTGGGGCCAGTCTGGGGGAATCTGCTTAGGTCGCAAAAACCCTTGGGCTGGTCTCTTTTTATCCCCCTGCCCTAGCGGGGTCATCGTGGATCAGGATATTTATGTAACATTCGCAAATCTATGGTTTCAATAAGAATCCTGTGGCCTGCAGCTCTTCAATAAGTTGACCTAACGGTACTTCGCCTGTTAACCCTGTGAACTGATTTGAATCCATTGATTTCTCTATTACCTTCGGGCGCTTTCCGATAAAGGTTCCCAGGTCCGTCTTGGTAAACGCTCTTATGTCAAACAGGTTAACAGTCCATCGGACTTGCGACACCTCGATGTCCTTGTGCCTAGGCATAATCCAGCTCTTCTCCTTGTATCTGCTGCTCGTAGTCACATAGTCCTGTTCAACCAGCACTATGATGTCAGCCTCGGTGAAGGTAGTCGCTCTCAAACGCCAGGGAAGATTCCAGTGCTTCGGATGAAGTTCTAGTACCCCAGAACGCTTTTTTCTAAAGAGAGCAATCTTGTGCCTGCGAATAGGCTCGCCTGTGACCGTGAATCGGCGTGTCATAACTTCACGTACCTGTTCCAGCATGCGACGACCACGGATACTTCGGTATGCATCGCGAATCCCCCAACTGATTAATACGGTCCAGACACTGACGAATGCAAAGATCGGGGTTTGGAAGGGCCATGACAGACTGCCTAAAACAAAGGCACCGACGATAAGCCACGCCAAGAAGTCGCGATTCTTCAGCCGCGCAAGTATTTCATCACCTGTAATTTTTGGTTCAGACATGTGTCTGAGGTTGGGTAGTGGTCTTGTGTTGGGGGGGGGGGTAGCTGATATTGCAATAACGGCTTTAACCGCTCTCTTCCGTAGCCATCACGTACGCCGGATACCGGAACGTGGCCGCCAGCCCTGAATCAGATGGCATGCTACCCGGTTGCAGGGCGTGGACGGTGCCGCCATGCAGGTAGGTCTGCACCGCCGCGAAGTCGTACAAGTCGTCGTCGCCAGCCTGGTGCTCGGCGTGGATGGCTACGGCGTTGCTGTTGACGTCGTAGCGGCCCCAGAGGTGCTCTCCGATGGGCACGAAAAGCGTGTCGATCCGGCTGAAGACCGCTGCCGGGATGATCACCTTGAGATCGCTCGACGTGAAGCCGCTCCTCCCCGACTGGTTTCGATAGTGTTTGAGCGAATCCTCCTGGGCTTTGCGAAAAAGCGGCTTGATGATAGACCAGGCCCGCTCGTGCAGTTCGCTCAGGTGCAGGTGGTCCGGGCTGCCGGCAATCATCTCATCGGCGACGAGGTGGCCGTAGGTATTCACCTCGCGGTACAGCGGCAGGTAGGCCTCGATGCCCGCCAGGAGCAACGGCGCATCCTCGTCTCGCAACACCTTATGCAAGGCTTTATCGATTTCCTTGAATCCATGTTTTAGGGCTTCCTGCACGCGCGTCTGTTGCCGGTCGCTCTGGCCGTGTAGCTGCGGCGATTGCACGACTCTCTCCTCGAAAAGGTCATCCACGAGCCCGTCGGGAAAATCATCGATCTGCACCTCCTTGAGGGTATGATGTGACCCCTGGAAAAGACGCACCCGGTTCTTGCTCAACGTGAGCACGTAAAATCGATTATTACTCGCCAGCAGCGGGAACAACGGTTTCAGGTGAAAGCGATGGCCTGTGACGACGAATTCCTCAAAAGCCAGCGGCACCCGGTAAATGTAGGCCGAGGAGCGCGACATAAAAGCAGCCAGCCCTTCGCTCGATTCGCTCCAGGCGTCGGCACGCTCCAGTAAGATGTTGGCCGGCAGTAAGATGTCGTCGATGTCGTCGTCGCGGTAGCCTTCTTCTTTGAGTTGATGACGGGCTTCGCGCAGAAGGTTTTTCAGTCGAATCGCGTTTTGCGGGAGTTGGGTTTCGACGTGGTAGGTTGGCATGAACAGGGACACGCAGGGATCGTCGTGTGCCTGCGCCAGTTGCCTGAGTGCTTCTCGATTTAGATAATCCATGTCTGTATGGGTCCTGGGTTGAGGGCGTGAAAAAGTCGTCGCGCCGAAACCAGGCGTGGCGACGGTCATTCTTGGAGCAGCACGGCGCGCACGGGCGCCGCGTCGAGGCCGGGCAGCTTGAGCGGCAAGGCCACGAGGTTGTAAGGCCCCGGCGCCACACCAGCCAGCGCCAGGTTTTCGAGGTTGACGATGCCGTGCCGCGCCAGCGCCCGGTGGGCATCGAGTGTTTTGCTGTCGGCGGGGTCTACCGACGGCGCATCGGTGCCGATGAGCACCACACCCTGCGCCCCCATCCGCTCGACGGTTTCAGGAAGGATGGGCGCGAGGTTGGGATCCCAGCAGGTATCGGCTACGGTGCTGTGGCGTGTTTTGAAGAGCAGACGCGGGATGCGCGCCCGGTCGTTCAGCGCCACGTGGTCCGGGTTGATGGATTCGGCGTTTTCGGTGTCGATGATGAGGCAGGGACCCACAAATTGCAATAACGGAATTTCATCGATGGCCGGGCCCTCCGGCAGGTAATGCAACGGCGCATCGGCGTGCGTGCCGGCGTGGGTGCTTAGTTGAACCGTGCTCAGATTGACCGTGCTTCCTCCATGAATACGCGCCGTCCAGGTATGAGTAAACGGCTGATCGCCCGGCCAGACGGCCACGTCGGGGGTTAACGCTCGGCTGATATCGATTACCTTCATCCCTTCAACCCTCCCTTACCATCTTTACCATGAAAAAAGAATACCTACGCCGGCTCTTCGGGAACGACGCACGCTCAATGGCTCGACGTGATCGATGCCCATGCGAATGGGTTGGAGGCCGTCGTCTCCTATCAAGACACGAAAGGACACCCTTTTGAGACACCGCTCCATGAGATCATCACCCACATTGTTATCCACGGACAACACCATCGCGCACAGATTGCACCCCACCTTCGCGCCCTCGACCGCACGCCGCCGCCCACCGACTTTATCTTTTACACACGCCAGCCGGCACCGGACTGAGCCAGGAGACCTTTCAACGATACCGGATTCGTTGAGGGCTCTGGACGCGGTCTTGCTGAAGCCGCGGTCGTCTTTTTGTCCGATCTCCGCTAAGACGTGGGGGTGGCGGTACCGGGCGGCGTCTGGGCCCGCCACCGGGCGGCGGGTCGGATGAAGGCCCTGACTTGTTGTTCCAGACGATATGCCAGATCAGCGTACCGATAATCAGCGGCCCAAAAACGAGCAACACAACCATCATTTGAAATACCCCATTCATGCGTACCTCCGCAGCATTCAACAGCATCGACAACATCGACAACATCGGCCGAAGTGCCGGCTTCCGATTGTGGTTTCCGATGCGCACTCGATCGAACAATCGGTCTTTTCGATTATTAATAAAAAAGATGGGACAATGCAAGTTTTTTTTCTTGCAATAACGGAGGTAAATGCCGCGTGGAGTACGATGTTCTTATTGTAGGAGCCGGGCACAACGCCCTGGTGGCCGGCGCCTACCTCGCCCAGGCCGGCTACCGCGTGGGCGTCTTCGAACGACGCGACATCGCCGGCGGCGCGGTCTCGACCAAAGAGATCGTGCCCGGCTATCAGTTTGATCTCGGCGGCAGCGCCCACATCCTCATCCGCCTCACCCCCATCATAGACGAACTCAATCTGAACGCCTACGGGCTGGAATATCTGGAACTCGATCCCCTCTTTTTCGCGCCTTTTCCGGACCAGGACAGCATTTTTATCTATCGCGACATCGCGCAGACGGTGGATCATCTCGATGCCAAATTTCCGGGCCAGGGGCAGACCTATCAGCGATTTGTGGACGATTGGCGGGATTTCTCGCTCGTGGTCCGAGACTGGTTTTTGACGTCGCCCGGCCCGTTTCAACTCGGTAAGAAGATGGTGACGGGGCCGTCGTCGCGGCTTAACTGGCAGAAGGCGTTTCAGCAAATCCTCCGGCCCTACGGCGACGTGGTGGCGTCGTATTTCTCGGAAGAAAAAATCCGCGCGCCGCTGGTCTGGATGGCGGCGCAATCCGGCCCGCCGCCTACCGAGCCGCTGACAGGGCCGTTCGTGTTGTGGCAGCCGCTCTATCACGAAGGCGGCATCGCGCGCCCGCGCGGCGGGTCGGGGATGCTGACGCAGGCGTTGCAACGCCACATCGAAGCCCACGGCGGCACGGTGCATCTAAACGCGCCGGTCGAAGAAATTCTGGTCGAAGGCAAGCGGGCCGTGGGCGTGCGCGTTCACGGCGAGGCGGTCACGGCGCGGGCTGTGCTCTCTGGCACGCACGTGCTCGAAACGTTCGGCAAGCTCCTCCCCGAAGCGCACCGGCCACCGGGCGCCGAAAACGTGCGCGTGGGCAACGGCTTCGGCGCTATCGTCCGGCTGGCGCTCGATGCGCCCGTCGAGTATGCTGCACATCCGGGTAAGGATGCGCGGGTGGCCCTGCAACTCGTCTGCCGGGACACCGCCCAGATCCTCGCGGCCTACGGCGATTACATGCGCGGCGAACCGACCCGCGATCCGCCCATCGTCGCCATGACGTTCAGCGCGGTGGACGACACGCTGGCGCCGCCCGGCGGCGAGGTGCTCTGGCTCTGGGCGCAATACTATCCCTACGACCTGGCCGGCAGCGCCCACTGGGATGCCATCGCCGACGGCGTCGCCGACCGTATCATCGACACGTTCGAAACGTACGCGCCCGGCACGCGAGATAAAATTGCGGGCCAGCTTTTCCAGCATCCGCTCTGGCTCGAACGCGAGTTGGGGCTGTATCGCGGCAACGTGATGCACCTGGAGATGAGCATCGACCAGATGTTTATGATGCGGCCTTTTATGGGGATGAGTTCGTACCGGGCGCATCTGAAAGGCTTGTATCTGACGGGCGCAAGCACACATCCCGGCGGCGGCATCATGGGCGCTTCGGGCCGCAACGCCGCCCGCGTCGTCCTCAAAGACCTTGACCGCAAGCGCATATGACGTATCTGACGTTTCTGCTCGTCTTCCTCCTCCCCCCCATCGTCACGCTGGCCGCACTGCAACGCCGTCCGCTGGCCGGGGTGGGCGGCGCGCGCGGCTGGTACACCTTGCCGTTGATCTGTGTGATCGCCTTCGCCTACACGACGCCCTGGGACAACTACCTCGTCTACCGGGGCATCTGGGGCTACGGCGCCGACCGGGTCCTCGGCGTCATCGGCTATGTGCCGCTCGAAGAGTATGCTTTTTTCCTGCTTCAACCGATTCTAACCGGGCTCTTTTTGTACGTCCTTTTCGCCCGCAAGCCATCACCCATCGAAACGAACTATCAAAAGACGATGCGCTGGGGAAATGCGATTTATGGGCTGTGTACACTCCTGGGCGTCATATTGCTCATTTCCGGCTGGGAGAGCGGGTTGTATCTGGGCTTGATTCTGGCCTGGGCCTCGCCGGTCTTGCTGGCGATGTGGCTCTACGCCGGTCCGTTCTTCATGCGCTACCGGCGCGCGTTCCGCCTCGCCGTCGCCGCGCCGACGCTCTACCTGTGGATTGCCGACCGCATCGCTATCGGGCTGGGCATCTGGGATATTTCGAATCAATTCACTTTAGATTTCGATCCGCTCGGCTTGCCGGTCGAAGAGGCGGTGTTTTTTCTGGTGACCAACCTGCTCGTCGTCCAGGGTGCGATGTTGTTTTTATTCGGGGATAAGATTGCCGAGGCTCGCCAGGAGCACCGGGCAACACAAACACTGCTGGCGCGTTCTGAGGATGCGTAAAATGCGCTACGTCAAAAAACGAAGTACGCAAGACGCAGTACGATTTGCCCATTTGCCTTTTGCCCATTCGCCTTTTGCCCCCATGTACTTCCAAAACGTCCCCGAAATCACCGTTCAGGAGTTGAAAGCGTTGATGGATGAAGACCGGACGCCTTTCATCCTCGACGTGCGCGAAGAGCGCGAGTATGTCGTCGCTAACCTCGACGGCACGCTCATCCCGCTTCAACAACTCCCGCATCGCCTCGACGAACTCGACGATCACAAAGACGACCTGATCGTAGTGCATTGCCGTTCCGGCGCCCGGTCGGCACAGGCAGTGCAATTCATGCGGGCACGTGGCTTCGAGCAGGCCAAAAATCTCCGTGGCGGCGTGCTGGCCTGGAGCCGCGAAATCGACCCGTCGATGCCGACGTATTAGAGGAGGATTACAACATGGCAAAGGAAGGGATTGAGGAAGATGATGATTTTATTGGATGGGGCTGTTATGGCTATGGCATCCTAATTGTAGGACTTGTAGCCGTGATCAGTATAGCGACCGGTATCGATTTCGACCGAATATGGGGAGTCTTCATTTTCACCGGAATCGTTGGCGTTCTGGCATATTACAGTGTTGAATATGTCCGCGACCGTTGGTTGTGGAGGCTTTCAGAAAAGTGGAGATCTGTGTTTACCTCGATACTTGTTGCAGTCGCAATAATCAGCGGAGTGTGCCTTATAGGATGGCTTCTGATTGCAGATATGGTCGTGGAATGGCTTGAAGATGCCAATGTTGCTGGCTTTGCGTCATTCCCGGATTTCCTAGCGTTTCACAGCCGGATGATGCTAGGGTGGATACTCTTCCCGCTGGTCTTTGGGATGGGCGGCCTCGTGGTTGAGGTTGTCCGATCCAGAGCGGCGGGACGAAAAAAGAATTCGCTTTATGTCAGTGTGTATTCACTGTCTATGGCTGTGGGTGTTTTGGCTCTGGGTGTTATGATTATCGTCATCATCCCTATAAAACACGCAGAGGCATCGAGAGCCGCAAGGGCATCGAAGGCTATAGATGAGTGGGGAATTGATGATCCCCGGACAGTCACTCTACTATTGAAGGACTACTGGGGAACTGATGATCTCCGTAATATACCTCAAGGATACCGAGAACACAGTGTTACCGAGATCAGCAGGCTCGGCGAGACTGGAAGCTCCTTAGTTATCGCACCTCTGGTTGAAACTATCCATGACAAGGGCACCGTCCCCCCCCGCGTGGAAGGGCTACGGGCAGCGGCCATCGATGCCCTTGCGGCCTTAGGGAAAGAAGAAGCGATTACGCCCCTCCTCGTGGGAAAAGAAGGAGAGAAAGAAGTAGATTATGTTTATAGTCCAGATCTTGGGGATAGCAAATATTTTTCTCTTCTAGATACCCTCATCGCAACAGCGGGGAACCACGGGATCGATCTGGCGATGGAGTCGTACGTTGGCGATGGATTCGATCGTTCTGACGTTCTATCGTTCATGAGTTCTAACAGTAACGTTCGCTTTAGGTTGGCGGTTCTTCTTGGACGACTGGCAGTCAGGGACAATAACCAATACGCTACCTCGAAGCTCATGGAGCTTGCACGAATCGAGATGAAGCAGTTGTACTACTCTGAGCGCTTAGTTGCACGGGACTTCACCGGCTACGCGGATCGTCGCGCTGCCGATCAGGCTCATGCCAGGAAGCTGGCCAACCGCCACTATGCCCTTAATGCACTCGTGAGTACTGGCCGGCCGGAGACATTTGAGATGCTCTTCGATATTGCGAGTACCGATAGTATCCTGACCGCCGCACGGCTGGCTACATTACCATTTCTAGCCGGAAGCGACGATGAACGGGCAGATAGCCTCCTGATAGAGGTCGTGACTAATAAAGAGACCGGCATGGTCCGAGAGGAAGCCCTCGAACCACTCGGAGACCTTGGTGTTGAGAGCGCAGTACCGATCATTCTCCCTCTCCTGACAGATTGGAATCTGAACAAACAAGCAGCCGTCACCCTGACGAAGCTGAACTGGTCGCCTACGAACGAGAAGGATTGGGTACGATTCTGGGTAGCCAAGCGCGAGGGCACCAAATTGGAATCAAACTGGAGTCTCGTGTCCAAGATACTTCTATCTGATGTCCGGTCAGGAACACGCTCCGTGATTCAGAACGCTGTATATGCGTTTATTGGTATCGGAAGGGAAGAGATAATCCCAGTACTCAGGGAGACCCTGAGTACTGAGGGGAACAAGACAATGGCCGAGGTATTTCTCAATTCAGGAAGTGCTGCACTTGCAGATGAGGCGCGAGATTGGGCTGAGCGTCGTGGCTATAAGATCGAGGCTGGCCGAGGCGCTCATCCCGTGTCATGGGGTTCAATTCGTTAGCTTTCATGGGAGGGATATCCCGAACGAGGGATGCCCGCGTTTTCGCAAACTCTGACAGAAGGAGAAATCAGGGGTATCTCGATCTTCATCGCTGAAAAACGGCAAGATCGTTCGACGACTGACTTTAAAATCCACACCCCCCTCGTCATCCCCGAAGGTGTCATCGAAAGCGAGCATCATCAGTTCCGCATCGAAACTGTCGCCACGGGGCTGGATCCGTTGCCGTTTTCTATCGCAATGATAGTTTCACGATGCCGGAAGTGTGGCTGAAATTCGGTATCGGGTGGCTCTTAGACGTAGCGCTTCATCCCAACTATGAAGAAAACGGCTGGATCTATTTGAGCTTCGGGGATCGTTGCAGCAATTGCAACGAGACGTTCCGCAACAAGGACGTATCCATGAATAAGCTGGTGCGGGGACGCATTAAAGATGGGGCATGGATTGACGAGGAAACCATCTGGAAAGCCAACGTGGGAACCTATACGCCCACGCCCGATATGTCAGCCGGCGGACGCATCTGCTTTGACGACGAGGGCCACGTATTCCTCAGCGTCGGGTTTAAAGGGGTGACTAACTTCTGGGGCATACAGGACCTCAGCCTGCCCTACGGCAAGATCCACCGCGTCCACGACGACGGCAGCATCCCCGAAGACAACCCTTTCGTCGATGTGCCCGATGCGCTGAAATCGTCGGCACCCTGAAAGCCACGGAGCTTTACCGCATGGTGCTGGAGGGCGACGCGGTGGTTCACACCGAAGTCTTGCTGCAAGACCTGGCCCGCATCAGAGACGTAGAAACCGGATCGGACGGCGCCATCTACCTGCTCCTCGAACACGCATCCGGCGGGCAGATCGTGCGCCTGGTTACCGTACCTACGCCCTGAGCGACTGTTTCGAATTCAAAGCCGGCTTTATCGCATGAAAAGCCTTGAACGTAGCCCTCTTGAAGCAATTTCGAATGATGCCCCCCTGCCGCCAACCGGGCCGTTTCTGATTCTGACCGGGCCTACCGCTGTGGGCAAAACAGCCGTGAGCCTGGACCTGGCCGACCGCCTGGGCGCCGAGATCATCTCTGCCGACAGCCGGCAGGTCTACCGCGAGCTAACCATCGGGACGGCCAAGCCGGAGACGGACGAACTGGCCCGCATCCCGCATCATTTCATCGACGAACTCGACCTGGGCGAACCGTTTTCGGCTGGCAGGTTTGCCGAGCAGGCTTATGCGCGCATCCGCGACATCCTGAGCCGGGGCCGCGTCCCGTTCGTCGTCGGCGGCTCGACGTTGTATCTGCACGCGCTGCAATTCGGCCTGGCCGACGTTCCACCCGTTGATCCCGAAATCAGGCGCTCCCTCGAAAACCGCCTCGCCGAAGAAGGCGCCGGCGCACTTTTCGACGAACTCCACCGCCTCGACCCGGCCTCCGCCGCCACGCTCGACCCGACGAAGACCTCCCGGCTCGTCCGCGCGCTCGAAGTCTATTACGGCACGGGCCGCCCGCTCTCGGCCTATCACGCCGAACAACAACCGCCGCCCTTCACCTTCGACGTGACAGTCTTGCACCGCGACCGGGCCGAACTCTACGCCCGCATCAACCAGCGCGTGGATCTGATGCTCAACCGCGGCCTTCTCGACGAGGTGCGCGGCCTGCTCGAACGCGGCGCCGATCCCTCGCTCTACGCCCTCCGAACCATCGGCTACCAGGAACCCATCGCTTTCCTCAAGGGCGAGATCGATCACGCCGAAATGGTCCGTCTGATCAAACGCAACTCGCGCCGCTACGCCAAGCGGCAAGTGACGTGGATGCGCCGCTATCCGCAGTTTCGATGGAGGCCCGTTGACACTGTGTTGGAGGATTTTTTTGGATTGCAATAACGGACTATTACTGCGTACTTCGTCTTGCGTATTTGTTGAGGGAAGCACCTTTACACAGTACGCAATACTACCGATACGCTACCTTGTTAAACCGTCGCATTATCCAGAACAACATACCGGCTTGCAAGACGATCCCGCCCAGGAGCGCCACCCACCAGAGGCCCTGGCCGTCGAGCGCCATCCAGTAGGCTTTGCTGATTAAAAAGGGCGGAAACAGGCCAAAAAGCCATTGAAACGGGCCGTCCACAAACCAGCCCAGGATGATCACCCACCCGGCGATACCGATAAACTTGGACACCGCGAACCCCTGCACTTTGTTTTCGGCGAACGTCGCGAAGAACAGCGCGGCAATCGGCGCGACGAGCGAGGCGCCGGCGGCAATCAAGACCAATTGCCACAACGGCACCAGGGCCTGGTTGATAAAAAGCACTAGCCCCATGATGATGATAAACGCCAGCACCACCGGCCCGCTGACGCGATACAACACGTACTGATCGAGCGAAACGGGCGTGACCAGCATGGCCTTGATGGTGTTGTCTTCTTTCTCATCGAGCAGCATGAACCCGACGATCGTCCCGGCGAGTATACCGCCCGAAAAAATTGCCAGCCAGGCTACGATCATCGGAAAATAATCGGCGAACGGCGTGGCAATCGTTTCGTTCGGCAGCACGCCTTGTTCGGCGAGATAGGTGTTGGCCCAGGGCAGGCCGAAACGGAGCGCCACGGCGAGGTAGAGCACAAACCCGAACATCATCAGGAGAAAGCGGTCGCGCCCGATGAGCCGGGCGTCGTTGCTGCCGAGTTTGCGCGCGAGTTGCGTCATGTGCATGGCATCACCCCAGTTTCATGATGATGTGCCGGTGAAAAGCGCGATAGGCCCAGACCGTCAGCCCGGCGATCCACACGGTCGTGTAGCCGATGGCATAGAGCCATTCCCAGGCCGAGAGCGGCATGAACGCGCCCTGCATCAGCATCGTGGGCGCGCTCGTCGGGATGACGAGAAAGCCGGGATGCACGATCACGCCCCAGAAATGCACGAAGGGGATCTGCAACACGGTGAAGAGGGCGGCCATCGGCATGAGGAAATTGGTGATCTTGTCGTAGCGCACCACCAGGACGATGCCCATCAGCGTATACATCACGCCGATAGCCAGGATGCCAAAGAGCAAAATCGGGATGTTGGGCAACGGCACGGCTTCCGAAAGGCTCATGATGAGCATCCCCCCGCCGATCATCGTGATCGATTCGAGCGTTGCCAGCGCCGTCAGGGTGATGATTTTCGACCACAGATATTCCGACGGGCGCAGCGGCGAGACGATGACGGCATGGAGCGTGCCTTCGTCGTGCTCGAAAAGAATCATGGCGGCCACGTAGAGCAGCGTCGTCCCCCCGATCACCAGCAACATCAGCGGAGGCACCACCGAGGGCAGTTGGTCCGCGCCGACCAGCCACGCCAGCATCACCGCGACGAGCACCGCCACACCGATGCCGATGGCGTACAGCTTGTTGCGCACCTGTACGACCACGTCGGTTTTCATGGCTGATAAAAGGCGGGTCATACCAAATCCGCTGGCTCAGTTGTGGTTTGCTGATTTGGTTTCATACCGTTAGCTCCTGTCCGGTTACTTCGATGAAAATCTTCTCCAGCGTAGACTCCTGCGTGTGGATGGTTTCGATGCGGTGGGTGTTCAGCAATTTGATGAAATCGCCATTTTCGCCGAGGCCGTCCAGCGGGAATTCTTGGTGGTGAATAGCCTGCGATTCATTGAGATATTCGACCCGCACCGACCGCCTGCCGTACTGTTTTTTAAGCGACGACGGCGCGTCGATCAGGCTGAGGTTGCCGGTGGTGATGAAAGCCACCCGGTCACAGAGTTCATCGGCGACCATCATATCGTGGGTGGTCACGAAAACGGTGGTGCCGCCGCGACGCAGGTCGAGCACCAGATCTTTGATGTTACGCGCATTGACCGGATCGAGCCCGGCGGTCGGTTCATCGAGAAACAGCAGTTTGGGCTTGTGGATGAGGCTGCGCGCCACGTTCAGGCGGACTTTCATGCCTTTGCTGAAATCGGCCACGCGTTTGCCGGCATCATCTTTCAGCCCCACCCAATCCAGCACCGCCATCGGCTCGTGGGTGTCGCCGCTGTAGAGGGATCGGAAATACGTCAGGTTTTCGAGCGCGGTAAGCTTGAGATAATGGTTGGGCAGTTCGAAGCTGACGCCGACGTGCTCGTAATACGCCTGCCCCCAGGCGCTGACGTCCTTGTTCATCACCTCGACCGACCCGCCGTACTCTTTCAACAGCCCGATGAGAATCTTCTGGGTGGTCGTTTTGCCGGCGCCCGACGGCCCCAGAAAGCCGAAGATCTCGCCCTCGGCGATGTCGAAGCTCAGCCCATGCAGGGTTTCCTGGCTTGCGCCTGGATAGGTATACGTCAATGCGCTGACGTGTATTATTTTCATTGCAATAACGGATTTAAGGCGGGCTATTCCCTTATATAGAGGTTTCGAAATGGAAGTGCAACCCGGTGCGATGAGGGGAATGGCGAATGGGAGGTGGCCAGTGGGGATTGGGGAAAGAGCGCGTTGCAATACGCCCGGATCAAAAAAATATTCATCCCTCATCAACCCCAGGCGCCAGCACAAACAGCGCCTGTTTATGAATCCACCGGCCCCGTCGCTGCTCGGCGAGGATCTCGGCGCCTTGCTCGTCGAAGAATTCGCGCCACGCCGCCGCCGCGCGGAAGTGCAGGTGTTCTTCCTGATCCTTCATCATCCCGCCCGACCGCAGCCGGTTGGCGAGCGTATCCAGCGTCGTCAACAGCCATCGATCCCACGCCTTGTTGTAGACCGACTCGACGACGACCACGCGATCTCCTGACACCCGCAACGCCTCGCCGAAGACCTGCTCCTGATCCTCGGAGTGATGCAGGACGAAGTAGAGCACCGTCGCATCGAAAGCATCGTCGTCGAAAGGCAACTTTTTGCCGTCGTAGACGATGTGCGGCAGGGCCGTCCGGTTCATCGGCACGACGTCGGCGAGGGTGACGCGGGTGGTGAAGGTTTGATCGGCGGCCAGCCCGACGTACCCCTCCCCTGCCCCAAGGTCGAGGAGGTCCAGCGGCTTTTTCAGGCGGGGGAAATAGGGTAGAATAAACTGGAATTTGCGCCGCGCCCGGAATTTCTGGATCCCCTGAAACGCGCCGGGGGCGTGCTTGACGACGGCCAGCACCAGCCAGCCGCCCCATCCGATCACCACAAACCACCAGTACGGCCCGCCGGTATAGAGCAGGTAGGTGCCTATCGAAAACAGCCCCAGCCAGTACCAGTGCCACGACGCCTGCTGCAACAGCACCGCCAGCAGAAGCAGGCTCAGCAGATACCAGGGATGCACGGTCGTGGCCATCAGCAAGAAAAAGCCGATAGCGACCATGAATGCCCGCACCAACGGCCATCGATACCACGCATCGAGCACGTAAACGACGGGCAACCCGACCAGAAAAAGCACCCGGAAGGCCGGCCCGATTTGCTTGCTCCAGTCGCCGCCCGTGGCATCGGGGCCGAACACCAGGAAAAAGAGTTCTTTGACGCTGTAATACAACCCGGCGTTGAACTCGAACAGGCGCGTGTAGAGATCGAGCGAGGACCTGACGTTGGGCAGCACGTAGGGCGCGGCAAACGGCACCGCCAGCAACGCGATGACCACCGCCGACGGCCAGACCGCCCGCCATTGGAAACGTCGCCACAGAAACGGCAAGAGGATGAACGGATACAGCTTCACCCATCCCGCCACGGCCAGCATCGCCGCCGCCCACCCGCCGCGCCCTTTCCGGGCCAGGTAGACGGTGAGCAGCAGAAAAAGAAGCATCACCGACTCGGTGTGCGCCTGCCCGGCTGTTTCGAGCAGCACGAGCGGATTCCAGGCATAAAGCATCGCCCAGCGCGCTTCGACCAGGCGCGCCAGCAGGAAGACGGCGCACAGTTCCAGCAACACCAGCACCAGTTTGATCACGTAGTAGCTATAGAGCCACCCGTTATCGTAGAAGAGCGCACCGAAGAAAAAAATACCCTGCGAGACGGGCGGGTAGACGGTGTAATAGCTTTTCGAATTGAGGTTTTCGTAGATCGGATCGTCGTGAAAAGCGTCGAGCGCCGGGTCTTCGGGGGTGTATTGATAGGGATTAAAGCCGTTGACCTGCACGAGGCCGTCCCACACGTAGCGATAGGCGTCGTCTGAGAGCGAGGGCGGCAGCAATATCAGGATCAGCCGGAAAATCAGCGCATAGAGCAGCACCTCACCTATGCCGATGTCGTTGCGCCGCCACAACCAGACGAGCACCCCGCCCGCCGCCAGCGCCAGCGGCGTCAACACCTCCAGCCGGGCGCGGTCTTGCGCCAGCACCGCCAACCCCACGACCGACGCCGCCATCAGCACCAGCAAAAACGTGGACGTGAGCGAACGAGGCATTTCCGATTTTGGATTTTGGATTGGGGATTTTGGGTAGGTGTGCGCTTTGTGGTGAAACCAGGCCAGACCTGGAAGGTCTCTGAGGCCCCGCTGGTCTCGACGGGCCGGCCAAAATGAGCAGTTTTAGCCGGTTGGCAAGAGAGTCAAAGACCTTCCAGGTCTCGCGCTAGCGCCGTTTCACCACAAAGCGCACACCTACCACGAAATAAGCTACGAATCCAAAATCCAAAATCTGAAATCCAAAATTCTCTTACTCAGAATCACGATAAAAAACCAGCCGCAACAGCCGTCCTTTCTTTTCGAGGTGGAGTTCGTCGGCCATGCGTTCCATAAAATAGAGGCCGCGGCCCCGGCCATTGAGGAGATTTTCGCTGTGTAACGGATCGACCACCGAGGATAGCTCGAAGCCGTCGCCTTCGTCATAGACACTCAGTTCGACGCGTTCGGCGGCGGCGGTCAGGTCGAGGATGATGTGTTTTTCGGGATTCCAGCCGTTGCCGTGTTCCATGGCGTTGGTGACCGCCTCGCTGGTCAAGAGCACGACGTGGTAGGCGAGGTCTTCGTCGTCCGTAACGCCGTTGATGAAATCTTCGGCTTCTTCGACGGCGCGCTCCAGGTTGTCGAACGTGCTCGCCAACTTCAGGTGAAGCACTTTGTCCGTTTTCGATCTCATGGATTGGAGATTTGTTGGAGATCACGTTTCACGTCCAATTACCGAATAATTGCCGCCTTACGCAAGACCGGCTTTTGATCGGGCGCTTCTACGCGGACAAGGTAGATGCCCGAGGGCACGGGCCGGCCTTTATCGTCGGTTAGATCCCAGGCGACGCCGCCGTCGCCGTCGCGTTCTTCGAGCTGCCGGACGGGTTCGCCCTGCACCGAGAAGATGTTGATGGTTGCTTCGGGCGGCAACCCGGCTACGACGACGCGCCCCTGATGGTCGGCGTCCCGGTACGGGTTGGGGAAAACGTAGACATCGGCCAGGGTTTCGGCGGCTTGCGTCAGCGAGATGGTGGCGCCCTCACGCGCCAGCCGCGCGCCGCTGACACTGCGCATACGTTCGACGGTCAGCGACGTTTCCAACCCTGTCGCGCCGATCGCCCGGCCTTCGATTTCCAGCGTAACCTGCTCGGCCGCGTCCGGCGTCCACTGCGCCCCCACGACGCGTCCCACCGGCTCCACACGGTAGTTGCCGGCATCCGTCGCAAAGTCTGAATCCAGCGCTTCGTTAAACGTCAGCGTGACGGTCGAAACGTCGAGGATATCCCATTCTGTAACGATCAAACTGTTCTCTTCAACGGCTGGAAAAACAACGGCGAGCGTCGTCTGCCCGACGGGTGTTCCTTCGCGGTCGAAAACGCCAGTCCAGCGCAGCGTATCCGCCCGGACAACCGGCGCGTCGAAGCGCAGGGTGACGGCGTGCTCGGATCGTCCGAGAATCAACACCGACGGCGGCCCGCCCGCATCGAGCGCGAACTGCTCAGCGCGCGTGCCGGGGTCGAGCGGTTCGGTAAAAAACAATTCGACCGTCGAAGGCGCCGGATACGTCACCCGTTCGACCAGGGCGGGCGCATGCGGGCGTACGATGCGCGCTTCCGACAGCGGCGACAGCACACCCTGATACCACCCGCGCAGCACGTACCGGCTTTGCTGATCCGTCCCATCGATCACCGCCCCCGCCGTCGTCGTCACCAGCGGATCGAGCGGTCCGTCCGGCGTGCCTCGATAGACCGTTACCGAGTCGGCCACGTCGCGCCAGGTTAGCGAAACGCGGCCTGCATCCAGCGCCACGGCCTGCTCCCAGAGCGGCGGCGGCGTGCCGAGAGCAGGTCTGTTCACATCGAAAAGATGGAGCCGTTCATCGGCCCCGGCAGCAAGAAGTTCAGGCTGCCCGTCCCCGTCGATGTCGTCGGCGATGAGGGCAACGCTGCGGATCCCCGAATCCGGCACGCCGGTATCGCCGCGATGGTAGCGCAGCGTCCAGCGCATGGCGTTGTCGAAACCGATCACGTACAGGTTCGGCGCGTGGACGAGGGCCAGTTCGTCGCGCCCGTCGCCGTCGAAATCGGCGCTGATCATGCCGCCGTGTCGTGAGAGCAGGCCGGGCACGGGCAGGCTGTCTACCAGCGCGTAGGTGTCGTCGCCGGTGCTGTCCCAGAAATAATAAAGCCCCACATCCGGCTCGCGGTCGCCGGGGCCGATGGGCTGCCGCCAGTTTTCCGTATAGGTGACAAACTCCGCCAGGCCGTCGCCGTCGAAATCGCCTTTGCCGAAGCGCGCCCCGGCGTTGTAGCGGATGGTTTCGTAGGTCCAGACGGCCTCCACCATATTGTCGGCGCGGGCTTCGTAGACGATCCAATCGCCGTCGCCGTCACCGGCAAGCAGGTCCATCCGCCCGTCGCCGTCGAAATCGTCGATGAGCGCGAGCGGCTGTTGAAATTCGTTCTCGCTGATTTCAGACCGGGCGACGGACGTCGGGTTTTCGAGACGGGTGACTTCGGTATACGCGCCGTCGTCGTATTCCAGAATCCGCCACTGTTTGGTGTTGTGAACCAGGATTTCGCCGCGCCCGTCGCCGTCGAGATCCGCCAGGCGCGCTCCGAAAGCAGCTTCGGGATCAAAAGGATTGGCCAGTCCGGTGGTGTCGATAAAACTCACGTTGATAGGATAGGCCGACGGCGAGGGTTGCTCCAGCACGAGTGTCGCGCCGGCTACCTGCGTGAGCAATTCGAGCAGGCCGTCGCCGTCCGGATCGCCCACCTCGCGCGGGATGACGTTGGCGATGACCTGCTGCGCCACGCGAAAATCCGATCCATCCCATTCATAGGTCGCCAGCGTATCGCCGATCCAACCGTCCTGGTACTGGTTGAGGGTGATCTCCGGCAACTCGTCACGGTCGAAATCAGTGGTTTGCCGGAGCAGATACCCGTGCGGGACGGACAACGTTTTTTCCTCAAAAAAAGCCGTATTAACCTGCCGCGCCGGAATCACGAAATCTGAAGTGATGGTTTGCTGCAACCCCGCGGCATTCGTCACGGTGACCATCGCCTGCGCCGCACCACCCCGGCCCGTTTCATCGCGCCACGACAGCCCGTGCCGCCGCGACCGCCGGTCCGATTCCACTTGATAGGTCTTTCCGCCGACGGTCACCTGCATCGCGGCGGCGGTCAGGTCGTCGGTTTCCAGATCGATGGCAAGGCCGTGCGAGGCGCCGACGAGGCCGCCGTTGAACAGGCGCACCGAGGCCGAAGGCGGCGTGCGGTCGAGGTAGACGCGGCGGCGGTCTTCGAGGGTGCTCCCGGTGCGCAGATCGACGGAGAGGCGGAGGGTATAGACGCCTTCGGGCAATTCGCCGGTCTCCCAGACGGCCAGCGTATCGTCGAGCAGTTGCCGGGTGATCGGCCCGGCGATCAACTGCCAGTCTTCAGTAAGATCGGCGTCGCCTTCGGTGTAATAGAGCGAAAATGCTCCGAAGCTCGGCGTGATGGCGGATCCCGTGATGTACAGCGCATCGCCTGCCCAACCGGCATCGTGCTCAGGGTTCGTGATCTCCACCCGCGCCGGCAGGTTGCGCGCCAGGGCATTGACCACGTCGAGCCGGCCCGCCGCCGTGCGATGATCCCACCCCGGCTCGCGGATGTCCACAGCGGTGGCCGCGAGGATGCTGCGGATCGAGGCAGGCTTGAGGTCTGGATCGGTCGAACGAAGCAGCGCTGCCGCGCCCGAAACCATCGGCGCCGCCAGCGACGAGCCGCTGCGTCGCCCGTAATAATCGTCGACATCGAGCGCGCCTTTCTCCGTGCGCGGCATCAGCGTGGTGTAGATCGAAGACCCCGGCGCTCCGATGTCGATGCCGATGCCGAAGGTGCCCCGCCCGGCGATGCCCGACCCTTCAGAATCGAGCCAGGCCACCGAGATGACGTCGGGATAATCGGACGGATAATGCGGGTCGTCGCCGCCGAGGTTGCCTGCCGACGCGACGACCACGGTGCCCTGCGACACCGCGTAGGCAATGGCTTCCTGCATGATGGGCGAATAATAAACATCGCCAAAAGACAGGTTGACTACGTCGAGGCCCATCTGCCCGGCGTAGACGATAGCGGCGGCTACGTCGTCGTCTTCGGCAATGCCGTCGGCGCCGAAGGCGCGGAGGGGCACCAGCCGGGCTCCCGGCGCCACGCCAGCGATGCCCTCGCCGTTGTCACGCCCCGCCGCCAGCACCCCGGCGATGAGCGTGCCGTGACCGCGCCCGCCGCCGGGCCTGTTATCATCCGAAGCATCCGGGTCGCGCATCCGATAGTCGCCCTGTTCGACCGACGCCACGCGGTCCACGAAGTCGTAGCCGCGAATGTCATCCACAAAGCCGTTGCCGTCGTCGTCGATGCCGTTGAAATCCACCGGATCGACCCGTCCGTTGCCGTCGAGATCTTCGCCGGGGTTGATCCAGAACTGCCCGGCCAGGTCCGGATGCTCAAAAAACACCCCGGTATCGACGAAACCGATACGCACATCGGGGCTGCCGGTAGTGATCTCCCACGCCTCGAAGCCGCGAATGACAGGCATGTGCGCGAGGCTGTCGAGGAGGGGATCGTTGGTAGCAGGGGGAAATGAACTTGAATTTTGCTTGCCGCTTATCACCCTCACCCTGTCCCTCTCCCATCGATGGAGAGGGGACGCTTCGACCGAGCTTTTCGATAAACGAACTAACTCTCCTCCATTCTCAGTAGAAGAACCACGAACAGCATCCAGCCTGTAGCGATGGTTGGGTTGGGCGTAGGCCACGCCGGGTTGCGCCGCCCAGGTAGCCAGCAACGCGTTGAGAACTGTCGAATCGGAGGCGATGAGGGTGTACGCCCGAAAGGGAGCGCTCTGGCGTTTGCCCGGCCCGCTGGGCGGCATAAGGGGTTGCACGGCCTCCACGCCGTTGAAGAGAGATCCAAAGGCGCCCTGCTTGCCCGCGCCCTCCTCCAGGGCCGCCACGAGGGCCGCCGGCGCATCGTCTTGGAGGCGGATGATCAGCGAAGATTGGGCGGGGGCGGTCAGGGGCAGCAGCCCCCAGAGGATAGTTGCTATGCAATAACGGCTTATCATGGGCCTTCGAGACTTCGCGACAGGGAGTCGGCCAGCAATCCTGCTAATCGTTTTCGATCAAACTGTTGGACGTAGGATTCGTTCGGCGCCGGCAGTTGACCTGCGCGCCACAGGTCGTACAGGCTCGTTATGGCCTGCTCGATGGCGATCACGTCGTCCGGCTCGACGATGCACGCGGCGGCGTAGGGTTGGAGCGCGTCGCGCGCGGCGCCGGGCGGCACCAACGCCAGAATCGGTTTGCGCGTGCCGAAGTATTCGAAGAGTTTACCCGTCGAGATCCCCTCGGCGCCGGGCCGCTTGCCGATGGTCATCCAGAGCACGTCGGCGGCGCGTTGGAAAGCCACGGCTTCGTCATGCGCAACGTACCCTTCGTATCGGACGAGGTCGCTTATGCCTAAACGGTCGATGAGTTGCAAGGCCGTCTTGGGCAACAGGCCGATGAACACTGCGTTGAGATGGCTGCGCACCTCAGGACGCTTCTCGACGACCCGGGACAGGGCGCGAAGGAAAAAGTCGGGCGTCTGCGCGTCATAAAAAATACCGCTGTAGAGCAGCGACATCGTCTCCGGTGGCATCGTCACCGGCTCCACCGCGAAGTCGTCCGGGTCGAAACCCTGGGGGATCACCGAAATCGAGGGCTCGAAATCGCCGTTTGTGTTGCGCCCCGCCAGCGCCTTCCGGATGGGCTCGTTGATGGTGATGGCGTGGCGACTGGCCCGCAAAACACGCTGCTCCATCCGCTGATTCAACCGTCGATGCAGGGCCGTCGGATAGACGTGACGCGGGTTGCCCACCCAGTCATCGCGAAAATCGACCACCAGCGGGAGCCCGTGTTTGCGGCTTAACCGCGCCGCGACGAGATGAGCCGTGTACGGCGGCGCCGACGAAAACACGGCGTCGAAGTGATGGTCTCGAATCAGCCGTTTGCCGGCCCGCAGCGCGTGCGGCATCCAGTTGATTTTGTTATCGGGCACGAATAAAAACTGGCTCACCGTCGAGAGCCGTCGGCGCCACGATTCTGCCGGCAGGGCCACCGTCTGGCCGCCTCCGAAAAGCCGCGTCGGATCCCAGGACGTCGTCCGGTGGATGGCCACACCGGCTTCTTCTACTTCGTGCAGCAGCGTCGTGTCATACGCAAAATAGCCTGCCGGCTCGACCGTCAGGACCGTCGGCTCCCAGCCGTGTTCGGGGAGATACTTGACGAACTTGGCCACACGCTGCACCCCGCTCAGCCCCATCGGGGGAAAATAGTAGGCGATGACGAGGACGCGACGCAACGGTTTCTCTGGCGGGCTGAAAGGGTCTTGGGCGGATGGAGATTAATGGCAAAAGGGCAAATAGGCAAATGGCAAATCCTGGATCGATTGCCCATTTGCATCATTTGCCCATTTGCCATTTCCATCACAGCACCACCAACTTCTTCGGCGAGGCGGTGAGGTTGTCGCAGCCGTCGGGGCGCAGCACCACGATGTCTTCGATCCGCACACCGAAGCGTCCGGGCAGATACACGCCGGGTTCGATGGTGACGGCGACGCCGGCAGGCAACACGTCGTCGGTCTGATGCGACACGCGCGGCCATTCGTGCGTCTGCAACCCGATGCCGTGGCCCAGGCTGTGCGTAAAAAAGTCGCCGTAGCCCGCCTCATCGATCACCGAGCGAGCCGCACCGTCGAGCGCCTTCGTCGAAAGGCCGGCGCGGGCTGTCTCGATAGCGCGTCGTTGCGCGTCTAAGACAACCTGATAGACCGCGCGGGCTTCGTCGCCCGGCTCGCCCAACGCGACCGTCCGCGTCATATCCGACGCGTAGCCGTCAACGAAACAGCCGAAGTCGAGGACGACGAGATCGCCCGATTCGAGGTTTTTGATCGAGGCGCGGGCATGCGGCAGCGCCCCACGCCGCCCGGACGCCACAATCGGCTCGAACGACATTTTCGACGCGCCACGCCGCAGGTGTTGGTAGACGATCTCGGCAGCCACCTCCTGTTCGCTCAATCCGGGCCGGATGAATCCCAAAAGATGCTCGAAAACCGCATCCGTAACCTGCTGCGCCCGGCGGATCCGAGCGACCTCCTCGTCGCTTTTCGAAGCCACCTCCATCGTCAAAAGCGCCGTGCCGGGCGTCCACTCCACCGACGGCCATAACGCGCGCCATCGTTCGAGTTGCGCCACCGTCACGTGGTCGGCTTGATAGAGCACACGCCGGGCATCGCCGAGCAGGTGTTCCTCGACGGCGTATTCGAACAGCGCATAGCCCGGCGTGTGGATGACGGCGCCTTCGACCTCCTGCCGGGCCTGTTCTGTGTAGCGCCCATCCGAAAGAAAATGAACGTCGTCCGGCCTCACGATGAGCAGTCCGTTGGATCCGGTAAACCCGCACGCCCACTGGATGTCCGGCATAAAGGTGATCAACGCCGCATCGACGTCGTGGGTTTGCAGAAGGTGGTGGATGTTTTTCATGTTGGAGGCTGGCAAAGAAGGCTGTGAATAATATGCACCATTTCACGTTGTGCAGGCGTTGGTGTCGGTCACTGGTCATTGGTCACTGGTGAGGTTTCCTTCCAAGAACCAGTGACCAGTGACTAATGACCAATCCCAACGGTCGTCTAAAAAACCAACGATGATGATCCCAAAAACGTCCCCAGCCTGCTAAAAAACAAACGTCACAACCGCATCATTGTTGTTGGCAACGACGACGAGCAAGCCGGCAGCGGTGCGGACGAGGGCCATCTTGCGCACCTCGCCCGGCGTGTAGAAACCGCTGCGAGAAGCCGTCGCCGCCTCGAAGTCCAGGTCGCCTTTGCCGAGGAGAAGGAGGCCCCGCCCGGCATCGTCCCGGCCAAACTGAGCGCGCACGTTAAAGTTATTCCCGGCCAGCAACAGATCCACAAAGCCGTCGCCGTTGAAGTCGCGGGGGAGGATGATGTTGACGGGGGCCACCTGCGCCGCCAGCGGCAATGGCCTGCGGCGGAACGTTCCGTCGCTGAGGTTTTCGAAAACGACCGTTTCGGCGTCGAACGCTTGCAGGTGGAGGGCTTCGCGGCGTTGCTCGGCGGTGAGCACGTCGTTGATCGTGGCGGCGGCGTACGCGGCGTAGGTGGGAAATTTCGTGGTGAAAGACGGCATCTGGGCCAGCAATTCATCCCGCGAAATCAACGGGTACGGGCTGCCTTGAATGTAGTAACTGATCAAGGGATCGAGCGTGCCGTTGCGGTCGAAGTCGGCGGCGTGGATGGCGGCGGGCTGGTTTTGATCGACTTGAATCTGCGCGTTTCGACCTCGATTACCGGCTACCAGATCGGCGTCGCCGTCGCCGTCGAGGTCGTGGGCAGCGAGGGTGTTCCACCAACCATTGGTCTTCGCAAAACCGGCTTCGTCGGTGATCTCGGTGAAGGTCTTGTCGCTATCCGGTTTGAAGACGCGCAACGGCATCCATTCGCCCGCCATCACCAGTTCCGCCGCGCCGTCGCCGTCGAGGTCATGCCAGAGGGCATCGGTGACGAGGCCCAGCTCAAGCAGTTCTTCGGCAGCCTGCGCGGTGATATCGACGAAGCGCCCGCCGGTGTTTTCGAGCAGATAACTCCTCGGCGCAAACGGATAGCGGCCCGAAAGCACCCGCCCGCCGACGAAAAGATCGAGGTCGCCGTCGCCATCGAAATCGTTGGCGGCGACGGTCGATCCGCTGCTCGGCATCGCCGGAAGCGCCTCCGCTGCATAGACCAGCCGGCCAAAGCCTTCGTTGACATACAGCCGATCCTGATAGGCCGCCGCCTTCTCGGCTTCGGCATTGCCGCCGCTGACCACGTACAGATCGAGATCGCGATCCTGATCGACGTCCAGAAAAAGCGCATCGATATCCTCAAAATCCCGATGCGCCGCCAGGGCCTCGACCGTCACCTCGTTGAAGGAGCCGTCTTTTTGCTGCAAAAACAACGTCCCCGGCTGGCCCTTCGCCCCGCCGATAAACAGGTCTTCCAGGCCGTCCTGATTGATATCTCCCTGCGCCAGCGCTGGCCCCAGGCGCGAGAGCAGATGCGGCAACAACGGCTCCCGGTCGTAATCGACAAAGGAGTTTTCGTGGTGGCGGAAATCCAATCCTAACTCGGCCACCCCGTTGAAAATCGGGACAGGCTGATCCTCCGGCTCCGGCGTGGTCATCGCTGCGTCCTGATGCCGCAACGTCAGCGTTTGATCCACCGCCACCCCGGCGATTTCCTGGCGTTTTCCATCCGGCCAGGTCACGTCGAGATCGACCTGTGTGAGGGTTCCTAATCCAAACAAAAGCACCGGTTCGACGGCAGAGAGATAGCCGCGTCCGGGTATCATTTCTTGATAAAACTGCTGCCCGTCGCTGCGCAACACCACCTTCGTGCCGATGCCGCCCCGGTTGCCGGCAGGGCCGTCGAGCTTGATTTTCAAATAATGCTGATCGGGGATTTGCTCGGCGTCGTTGCGATAGATAAAGGCTTCCTGGTTGATGTTATTGACGACGAGATCGAGGTCGCCGTCGTCGTCGAGGTCGGCGTAGGCTGCGCCGTTGGAGAGCGCGGGTTGATCGACGCCCCAGGCCCGGGTTTTGTCGGAAAAAGTTAGATTTTTTTCGTTGCGATAGAGATAGTTTTTCAGCGGCGTCGTCGGCATCCGCTCCACCATGTCGAGCGACGAGAGCGCCTCGCCGCGCATGCTCGCCTCGCGATAGGCATCCACCAGCGTCGTTTTGAGGAAATCGAGGTTGGTGTAATCGCGCATGTAGCCGTTGGTCACGAGCAGGTCTTTGTAGCCGTCGTTGTCAAAATCAGCCAGCAACGCCGCCCAGCTCCAATCGGTGTTCGAGACCCCGGCAAGCTGGCCGATTTCGCTAAAATCGCCGTTTCCGTTGTTGACGTGGAGCATGTTGCGCATGTACTGCTCGTGATAGCCGTCGCGCCGGAATTGCTCATAAAACGCGAAATCTTCCGGCCCTTTGAGGATTTTTTGCCGGAGATTATCCTCGGCCAGCATGTCGAGCGTGATCACGTCGGGCAGGGCGTCGTTGTTGAAATCGGCGATGTCGGCGCCCATCGAGGAGTACGACGTGTGGGCCATGTAGGCGCGGATGGATTCGGTAAAAGTGGGAGCCTGCCCCGGACCTGATTCGGGGTCGCGGTTATTGATGTAGAGGTAATCGTCTTCGATGTAATCGTTCGAGACGTAGAGATCGAGCCAGCCGTCTTTGTTGATGTCGCTGACGATAGCGCTGAGGCCGAAGCCGATGGGATTGCCTTTGATGCCGGCTTCCTCGCTCACATCCACGAACCGCCCGCCCTCATTCCGAAAAAGCTTATCGCCGGCCAGCGAATCGCGCTGCACGCGCATGTATTCGGAGACGAAGTTCGAGAGGCGACGGATGGAATGGTTGAGCAAAAACATATCGAGGTCGCCGTCGCGGTCGTAATCGAAGAAGGCGGCGTGGTTCGAATACGCCGTGTCGTCGAGGCCGAATTCGGCGGCGCGTTCGGTGAAAGTGAGGTCCCCATTATTGATGTAGAGGGCGTTGCGGCGCCGGTCAGCGCCCACGCGGCCCGACTTGCAGACGTAGATGTCGAGCCAGCCGTCGTCATTCACATCCGCCATCGTCACGCCCGTCGTCCAACTGCTTTCGTGTTCGATGCCGGCCTGTTCGGTGATGTTTTCGAACGCCAGGTTGCCTTTGTTGAGATAGAGTTGATCCGGGCTCATGTTAGCCGTGAAGTAGAGATCGGGCAATCCGTCATTGTTGAGATCGCCCACGGCCACACCGGCGCCGTTGTAAAAATATTCGTATTCCAACACATTAAACCCTTCCTGCTCGACGACGCGGTTTTCGAACGTCACCCCCGTCGCCTCAGAGGATAAAAGCGTGAAAAGCGCCGGCCCGTCGTTTTGATTTTCGGGTGGATTGCAGGCTGACAGGAAAATGATTGCCAGAAAAACCAGGATAACCCGGCCTGTAGAGACGTTACATGTAACGTCTCTACCAAAGGGTTTGCAATATTTACTGAACAGAAGCATCACCCCTTAATCACGGCGCTCAGATGCCGCCAGTGCGCTTCCGTCAGCGTCCGGCCCTGGAACAAGACGATGCCGTCGGCGCCGTTGGCCAGGGCCAGTTCGGTGGCCTGCGCCAGTTCGTCCGGGGTGAGTTCGGGGACGAAAAGGCCACTGTAGAGCGGAAATTTGCCGTCGAGGGCTTCGACACCCTGCCGCGTCGCCTCGCCGACCCACGCCACGTCTTCGTTGTAAAAGCTGTGATAGACCATCGGCAAGACGGCGTCGAGATTCCACTTGGTCCATTCCTGCCGCACCAGCGAGCGGGCGATATCCGGCGTCGGGAAGACGGCGGCGGTCAACTGTTTGCCGTGCTGGTGAACGACCTCGGCGAGCATGTTGACGACGCGGGTGATGGTATCGTAGCGGTATTGCAGCCACGCCTCGTGCGAGGGCGGATCCTCCAGCTCCAGCGGATCGAGACCCGTCTGCTGCTCGAAAGCGGCCCGGCAAACGTCGCAGTAACAGTAATCGTAAGGCGGATATTCTTTGTCCTGCACAATGCCGTACTTGGGCCAGAGCGAGACCGGCAGAATCACGTCCGGATACCGGATATAATCCAGGTGAATGCTGGCGACGCCTTCGATCTGTGCCAGCGCGCCGATCTGCTCGGTCAAAAACTGCCGCACCGGCTCGCGCGACGGGCACATGAACTTGTAATAATCCACATACGCCGGCTTATCCCCCGCCGATTCGCCGTCGCGATTGACGACGTACCACTCCGGATGCTCCTCCTCCAGGCCGCCTTCCATCATGGTGACGTTCCAGATGTGGGGCTCGATGCCGAGTTGCCGGGCCGCCGGGATGAGATCTCTCAAGATCTTGATGCCCTCGTGAAAAAGCACGGCGCCGATACCCGCCTCGCGCATCATGCCCAACTGCTGCTTCCACTGATCGAGCGTCCACCCTTCGTTCCCCTCCCCCATCCATGCCCAATGCTTCGCAGCGCTACCAGACGATGCCGCCGGAGTGTCAACTGCCGGGCTGCTCTCCGAATCCCCCGCACATCGCAGCATCGCCCCACCGGCCACCCCGACGGCACCCGCGCCCAAGAGCTTGATAAACGCTTTTCTGTTCATGATTATACCCCGTTTAGATTTTGGATTTTAGATTTTGGATTTTGGATTGGTCTCAACCATCGGCGTTATCTCAATCGAAGAAGCCATTACGGATCCAACCGTCGCAGCTTGTTCGCCTATTGAAGATCGTGGAGGATAACAATCCAAAATCCAAAATCTAAAATCCAAAATTCATTCCTTTTGCCAGACCTTGCCGTCGTGGCGGATGAACAGCGTTTTGCCGTTGAATCCGCCCGCTGAGATCTGATACAGGCTCTCCGTCGCCTGCATCGACGGCCTGAAATCGAGGCTATCGACGGTGATATCCCCGGCGCTCAGATCATCCAGCGAGAGCGCGTAGCGGCCCAGGGAGTCGTGGTACGCGCTCTGGCGATAATAGAGCCGGCGCAGCGCCCATTTCACCCGCTCGTTCGGATCCTCGACGAAGGCCTCGGTCCCCTCGCCTGCCACGACGCTGGAGAACTGCACAAAGCCCCACCGTTCAGGCATGTGCATGTTGACGGCGCCCTGCGGCGACCAGACCCAGTTGTCTTCGCGATACGTCTTGCCGGTCTTCGGGTTGATCTGCTTCACATAACGCCCCACTTCGACATCGAGCCGCCACTGCACCCGCGAAAAGTTAACGCGCCATTGTTCGCCGGCCTGCGGAGGCCCCCGGTGCGGCGCGGCCTCATCGAGCACCTCCCACGGCACCGCCAGTTCCACCGTCCACCCCCGATCCCGATCCCGTGGATCGTTGAGCGTGCCGTCGATGTGGACGCCGGCTTGCAAGCCCCGGATGTCCCACGCATCGATGACCGGGCCGCCGTCGCGATAGGGTTTGACGAGCATCAGATCCCAGATGGTTTCCAGGGCGTTGATTTCAAGCTCGTAGTAGGCATGCGTGTCGCCGTCGGGGTCGATGAAAAACTCGAAGTCGTTATCGTAGAAGATGACGGTGTCGCGCTGCGTAAGCGTGGCCCACACATCGGGTTCCTCGAAGGTCGCGGCGATGTAAAAGTAGGCGTCATCCCACAGCATTTTGGCGCGTGTTTGATGACGCGGTACGCGCTTTTTGCCGCCCCGGATGTCCACGAAATAATCCGTCCACGGCGCCGCCTGCCACGCCTCGTCGGTGAGCAGCCCGTCTATCTGGAGCGGGGTTGTGGTTTTGTAGCAGACGTACTGCCGGGGCGCAAAGGGGAGATCGGCGGCAGGTATCGCCTTGCCGCCACCGGCTTTTTCGCCTTCTGAAGCGCCTGCAACAAGAAGCACGAAAGCGCTGAGTATGAGGATGATCCGTTTCACCGAGGTGTTCGTTTTAGGGATTGGGCACGTCGATTTGCTCCTCAGCCTTTTCCGTGTAAAAAGATACTACGAGATGCGTTCCGGGGCTAAAGAAGAATCCATGACGATCCGTCGCGGGAACCTCTGAGGGGATGGCTCATGCTAGGTAGAAAGTATTTCAACCTATAAACTTGTCACCTCGATCGACCCCCGCGCAGGCGGAGGGAGCGGAGAGATCTCTCCCGTTGAGATATTCTTCTACCGGGGAGATCCCTCGACTTCGCTCGGGATGACATAAGGTTGAGAGATCGTTCCTCAACTCAATGCGCCCTCTGAAAACCCTCATATCCACCCTCGTCTGTGGCACCGTCTTCGCCCTCCTTGCGGGCGGAAACGCGTTGGCACAGCCTGACCCGGCGTTCGTCGATACCGGGGCGCAAGTGCAAGAGATGGATATTCGAGAGGCCGATGCGTTTATCCGGCACGTGTTCGAGGAGACGCAATTCATCCGCTATGACACCGCCACGCAGCTCTATCTGTGGTTGTTGGAACAGGTTGATCAGCCGCTTGCCGTCGAAGAGCAGGCCATCCTTCGCAAGCACCTCTTGATGCTGTCGATGATCATGCCCGCGTCTGAGCAGGCCGAGACAGGCCTCGCCAACGCCCTGACGCGCGAACGCTTCGACGCGCTGCCGCCCGGCCTCGGCGCCCGCCTCTCGCTCTGGTGGCGCCGCCAGGATCCGCTGCCGGGCACCACGCAAAACGAACGCATCGAAGAACACCTGACGCGGGTGGCCTTCGCTTCGCATAAATACCAGCGAGACGATGACGAACGCGGCTTCGACGACCGGGGCGAGATCTACATCCGCCTGGGTAAACCCTCGCGCAGCAAATCCATCGAACTCAGAGCCGCAGCGTTGTTGACCGATCCACTCGTGTCTAAACTGCCGGAGAATGAGTTCTGGGTCTATAAACATATCAACTACGACGCCCATTACGTCTTCCTGCGAAAATCCAAAAAAAAGCCCTATGCGCTGAGCCATGCCACCGAACTCATCCCGGATAATCTCAGGAATGGAAGACGCAAGACGCCCCTGCTTTTGAATGTGATGGAAGAGGTCTACGCGCAACTCGCGCTCGAACACGGCTATTTCGGCAAACATTACGACGAAGTGGCTGATTACCTGACGCTTCCGCCGCACAATGCGCGCCCGCCGCACGTCTTCGCCGCCCGCGCCATTCAGCTTGCGCTTGAAGACGATTCGCAACATGAATACACACGCAGCCAGTCGGTGCCGGCTTCCTATACCGCCACGCGCAACGAGACCGAAAACCTGACTGTGCCGATGCGCTGGGCACGCTTCCTCAATGCCGACGGCACCACCCGCACCGAGTTCTACTGGAGCCTGGAACCGCAATCGCTAAAACCCTCCCGGCGCCACGCGCGACGCCTCAAGAGACAGGGACACGCCCCCTCCGAGAAATACCTGATCTCTGTAGCCGTCGCGCAACGAACCGCCGGTTATCATCATCGCGCGCTCAACAAAAAGCACTATCTGATTCCGGTTGACACCAGAGAAACGCTGCCCACAAAGACGTTTGTCGTCCAGGGCGACACCGCCACCTATCATCTGGCGATGCAGTGGGATCAACAGTGGACGCGGGACAACAACGAGAAGCCCGGGACGCTGGCGCCGGGGGCGATGCTCAAGGTGGGCACCCACGCCGTAGACTCGGTGCAGGCCCTGAACAGCCAGGGAAACCGGCTCGAAATGAGCGATCTCAAACCCCTGCTCCTGGGTCCGGACGACGCCCTCGAAACCGCCGCGCCGTATCCCTACGAACGCCTCACCCCGGAGATGCCGCTGGCCCTCTATTTCGAACTCTACCACCTCGCCTTCGGCAGCGACGACCAGACGCATTACGCCATCGAATACACCATCGCGCAAAAGCAAAAAGGCGGCCTGCTCCCCTTTCAGCGTTCCCGCGACGGACAACGCGTCGGCGCGCGATCCAGCTATACGGGCACCAGCCGCACAGCCCGCGAATTCATCATGCTCGACCTGAGCATGTGGCAGGACAAAGGCGAGATCGAAATAACCCTTCAGGCTACCGACGAAACAACCGGCCAGCAAATCACGCGGACGATCCCGTTCGTTTTCGATCCATGATCGTATTGTGGAATGAAATCCTCACGCCTCATACTCCTACCGGCTTTGCTGGCCGTCTTGCTGCTCGCCGGCTGCGGATCGACCAGAGAAGCCGATGAACCGGGCGGGGCTCCGGTCCGGGTGACCAACCGCAACTGGGTGAGCATGGAAGTGTTCGTCGTTGGGCAGTCGCGGCGGGTGCGGTTGGGGCGCGTGGCGTCGGGCAAGACGCGCCGATTTAACATCCCGGCCTCCCTCCTCTCCGGCGCCACACCGCTGCGCTTCGTCATGGAATCGAGCGGTCCGGAACGAGACGTGTTGAGCGAAGAATTCGTCGTCGTTCCGGGCGAAGAGGTAATTCTGGTGATTCCGAACAGGCGATAGGGTAGATGGGCAAATGGGCAAAAGGCAAATCGGATGTTGATTGCCATTTGCCCATTTGCTTCATTTGCCTTTTGCCCATTTGCAATTTGCCATTTACCCCGTACTTTCAACCGGAATCCCGTTTACGAACCCCCAACGTGATGTCAAAACTGAAAGTCTTAGTCGTCGGCTGTGGGCATATGGGGACGTCTCATGCCAGAGCCTATCATAAGCTCGACGCCTTCGAGATCGTCGGCCTCGTCAGCCGCACGCCGGCCAGCCGGAACCGCCTCTCCGAAGAACTGGGCGGCTACCCGACCTTTTCGAGCTTCGACGAAGCGCTTGAGGCCACGAAGCCCGACGTCGCCTCTATCAACTCTTACCCCGACACCCACGCCGAGTACGCGCGCAAAAGCCTCGAAGCCGGCGCCCACGTCTTCGTCGAAAAACCCCTCGCGACGACCGTCGAAGAGGCGCAAGAAATAGCCGATTGCGCGCAGCGGCACGGCAAAAAGCTGGTCGTCGGGTACATCCTGCGCGTGCATCCGGCCTGGAAAAAGTTCATCGAACTGGCCCAGACGCTCGGCTCGCCGCTGGTGATGCGGATGAATCTCAACCAGCAAAGCAGCGGCGCGCAGTGGCAGACGCACAAACAACTCATGCTGTCGATGTCACCCATCGTCGATTGCGGCGTGCATTACGTCGATGTGATGTGCCAGATGACACGCTCCCGGCCTGTGCAGGTTAGCGCCATCGGCGCGCGTTTGACGGAGGAAATCGACGCGGCGATGTATAACTACGGGCAGCTTCAGGTGACGTTCGAGGACGGCTCGGTGGGCTGGTACGAAGCCGGCTGGGGGCCGATGATGAGCGAGACGGCGTTTTTCGTCAAAGACGTCATCGGACCGCGCGGCTGTGTCAGCATTGTCGAAAAAGCTGAAGGCGATACGGACGATATCGAGGGCCACACCCAGACGGGCTGCCTGAAACTCCATCACAGCCAACTCAACGACGACGGCTCGTTCACGAAGCAAGACGATCTGATCGACACGTCGGACGAGCCGGACCACGATGAACTCTGCGAACTCGAACAGCGCTTCCTGCTCAACGCCATCCAGCAAGATTGGGACCTCTCCGACCACGTCCAGGACGCCGTCAACAGCTTGAAAATTGTCCTGGCAGCGGACGAAGCGTTTCGGACCGGGCAAACGGTGGCATTGGATTAGTGTTATAGTGTTATGGTGTTTTAGTTGTCTGTTCTCAAACACTACAACACTATAACACTAATCCTCCCAGATCTGCGTTTCGGGATAAAAAGCGGCCCAGGCAAACCAGAAAGCCACGAAGGCCTCGGCGATGGGCTCCAGGCGCGTTCCGGCCAGCGGCCCGTCGGTAGCCAGCCCGTCGAGGCGCCACGTGCTCTCGGTGCCCACGTCCACGATTCGCTCGTCGCGCACTTCGAAGGTGATCGTCTGGCCGTTGAGGCGGGGTTCGAACGCCATCGCGCCCTGCGCCGAGCGATCCCAGAACACAACCACCGACCTGCCGGCTACCGACGCGTGGAGAGCGCGCGCGGGTCCGGCTTCGTCGAGTTCAAAAAATGGGAACGCCGTGCCGCCCCGACGGTCATCCGGAATACCCAGCAGACGCTCTTTCGGCCCCCGTCGCCGGTCGATCTCCATCGGGAAAAGCAACCCGTCGTTCTCCGGCGCTTCGTAATCGGCGTAGGGATAATCGGCGGCGGTGTAGGACCAGCCGAAGCCGGTTTCGTCGGAGGCGACTTTCGTGGAGGGATGGAGCGCTTTCCAGCCGCCCCAGGTCATTTCGAGGGCTGGTATCATCCGGAGCGAGGCGCCCAGGCGCGGGCCGCACACAGCGAGGCGCCCCATCTGCGGCCAGATCGACTCGCTCGTCGTCCGGTCGTACATGGTCAAATTATTCCGGAGCAGCAAGCCCGACCCGCCGAATTCGCCCCCGCCGATAGCCGCCCGGTCGAAAACCATGCTGGAGCCCGTCAGCGGGCAATAGGTGACGGCCAGTTGGATCGACGGAAAGTTGAAATTGGCGATTTCGTGGTTCCAGAGGATGTTGTGCGGCACCGCCACCGGCTGCTCCTCGACCATAAACCCAATCACCCGGTCGGTATCAACCAGGTAATCGGCCTCGTCCGGGTTGACGAGCGGCGGATCCGTCAGCGCCGGGATCCCATCTTTGCCGACGCCGCCATCGGCAAACTGATCGAGCGACACCGTACAGGTTTCCTTCGTGCCTGAAGGATCGGCAGGCGTCACTGCCACACCGCCCGTGTCGCACGCCGCGAGGCCGAGGAGGAAGAGGAGAGGGAGAAAGGGAGAAAGGGAGAAAGGGGGAAAGGGGGAAAAGGGGATGAAAGAAAAAAACAATCCCCCTCTCTCCCTTTCTCCCTCTCCCCCACTCCCTCTCCACCATCGCGTAACACGACGACGCGAGAATCCAACAATATTTGTCCGTTTCAGCTTCATTAACCCTCCCAGACGCGTGTTTCGGGGTGAAAAGCCGCCCAGGCGAACCAGAAGGCGACGTAAGCTTCGGCTACGGGTTCGAGGCGGGCGCCGGCCAGTGGACCGGCAATAGCCAGCCCATCGACCCGCCATTCACTTCGCGTTTCTACATCGACGATGCGACCGCCACGGACCTGGAACGTCAGCCGTGTGCCGTCGAGCAGCGCGCGGTAGGCCATCGCGCTTTCATAGTCTTTGTTCCAGAAAACGACAATGGGGCCGTCTTCGGCAAGCTCGTGGACGACGCGCGCGGGCTCGCCGTTGTCGAGATCAGAAAACAGGAAAGCCACGCCTCCTTCGCGGCTGTCGGGGATGCCCAGGAGCCGCGCTTTGGGCGGGTTGCGCCCGTCGATATCGAGGGGGAACAGCAGCGCGTCGTTGCCCGGCGCGGCGTACTCGCCGTAGGGGTAGGTTTCCGCCGTGTATCCCACCTCAAAGCCCGTCTCCGAGGCCACGCGGGTTTCAGGATAGAGCGTTTTCCAGCCCTCCCAGGTCATCTCGATGACCGGGATCATCGTCAGGGTGGCGCCGAGGCGGGGGCCGCAGGCGGCCTGCCGCGTCATCTGCGGCCAGAGCGACTCGTCCGCCGTCCGGTCGTACATCGTCAGATTATTCTGAAATAAGAGCCCCGAAACCCCGAATTCGCCCCCGCCGATAGCCGCCCGGTCGAAGGCCATGCTGGAGCCGGTCAGCGGGCAGTAGGTGATGGCGAGTTGGATCGACGGGAAGTTGAAGTTAGCGATTTCGTGGTTCCAGAGGATGTTGTGCGGCACGGCCACCGACTGCCCATCGACGACGAGGCCGATGACGCGGTCTGAATCGTGCATGAACGCGGCGCTGTCGGGCGGCAGCAGCACCGGATCGGTCAGCGCGGCGATGGCATCCTTGGCGATACCGCCATCGCCGAACTGCGCCGTCGGCACCAGGCACGCCCGTGACGCTGCGATAGCGCCCGGCTCAGCGGCTTCACCACCCGAATCGCACGCCGTCAGCGCGAAAAGGAGAAAGCCGAAGAGCACGATATGGTGGCGATGCGGCATGGTTTGGAATCCGTTTCCAGCCCCGTAGCGATGATACCTGTATGCGTTTAGCGCCGAGCCGTGTACGTCCGGGTCGCCGAGCTTGTCCTTACCCACAAGAAAGACCTGGTAAGAACAAGGCTGCCAAGCCAGACCAAACGGTTGATCCGGCCAAACGACGATCCGGCCAACGGTGGAACATAACCCTTGGATTCGTTCAAAACAGCAACGTTACATCCAGATCATACTGCCCTTATCGACAGGTGCGCGCATCGCCAAAAACATGCAGTGTTTTACTGGTGATACCTCCGAAAAAACCAACACCATTATCAATGTTCGAAACGGTTTGAGGAAAGAGCAGCGTCTCGAAATCAAGCGCTGTGACGTCCGGCCACTCCGGATCCCCCGCTGCAACCCATACATCCAACGTCTCGAACCCTTCCAGGACCAGCCTCTGCATATCCCTCAACCAGTTAATACGTATTACATACCCCGGCTCTGCCGGGATAGCCTCTTCGAGATAAGACACCCTGATCAGTTCGCATCCGGTGGTATCATTCGGGGGGATGAAGCGATAGCTGGCGATAATCGCTGCCAGATTATCAATGCCTGAAATATGTATTTCGATGGGTTCCGCCTCGCAGCCGGCGGATAAACACTCCGGTGGATTAATGAGGCTGGGCAGGGGAAAAGAATCCGGCATCGTTACGTCTACCAAACTTTGCGATCCATCTTGATACCTGGCTGTTAAGCGGTACGTCTCGCCGGGGGTTGGTCTAAGGGGCGTCCAAAAGTTGTGTACCGCGCTTTCGCTAAACCAGAAGATGGAATCCTTCATAACCATCCGGTGCCCCGAGGATACGTGTTCCAGCGTAACATCGATATCGTCGAAAGGCTGATCGGTACTTCCAAGGAAAATACCGTCTTGCAACGGCTCTATGCGAACGAACTGCGTATCTCGTTCGGCATCGAGAAAACCCAGAATAGAAAAGTCAAGACCGCCCTCCGAAAACGGTTCAAACGTCGTCTCACATCCCAGCAGCACCAGGGCAAGGCCCAGCGCTATCCCCAGCCAAATCGGCTTTCTAGAATGAATGTCAGTACGCTCTGGTGCATTCATGGCTTGTTTGCCTCGTTTAGCGCGTTTCCACTTTGAGCGAGACGTACGGCGTGATCGGTAATTGATCAACACGGCGTAGTTCGAACACGTCGTAGTAGAACAGGTTGACGCGGTCGTAGAGGTTGATCGCGCCCGCCTGAAGCGTAACGCCTACCGTCCTGGTATCGAAGGTGTATCCTGCCGAGAGGTCGAGACGATGATAGGTGGGAAGACGCCCCTGATAGGGTTTATCGAACAGCACCCTGGGCTGTCCCAAAGACGTTGTGGGGCCTGAAACAAAAGTAAACATATCGATCATGCTGTCGAACCCCAGGGGTTGCGTATACGGTAAGCCGGTGCCGAATTGCCATCGCACAGAAGCCTCAAACTTCCCGGGCGTCCAACTGGCTACGGCATTGAGTTGATGCCGCCGGTCGTGGGGTGGATGATAGGTTTGAATGGCATCGTCCGCTATAACCGCAAAATGGTCTTGTCGAGAGGTGTATTCAATCCAGCTATAGCCATACCCGAGGTAGGCATACATCCTTCTTCGCTGAAACTCAAGCCGCGTATCGAGCCCGACGATATCGCTGTTTGCCGACGTGAGCGTCGTCGTAAACCGCGCGATGGCACTCCAGATGGGTACAGGAATGTTGTTCAATCGTTTGTAATAGCCTTCTACCACCAGGTTGAACGGCCCCATGCGTTGCTGCCAGCCTAGCAGCATATGTAGGGCGCGTGCTCGGACCTCTTCAAGCGGAGAAGCTACCCAGGCTGTAAAGACAGAGCCGGCATCCCGTTCGTCACTGATGCCTATAAATGTTTGATGGTAGAGCCCTATGGCTGCGCTTACCTCCCGGGCGACGGTGCCCCACGGTCGCCATTTCATGCGCAGGCGCGGCTCTAAGCCCAGTTTATGTTCGAAGGGCAACGTCAAAGACAGGCTGGGATGGAGATCCAGCTTCTGCCCGATCTTCCACTTTCCGCCCACGTATCCCCCTATCTCAATGAGAAAATCTTCATTATCGTTGAACGCATGAAACTGCTCTCGCAGCCTGTAGGTCAGATCATCCGCCCGGCCAAAGGCGCCCCAGGAAATCTCCTTATCCGCGTCGATCAGGGTGAAATTAACATCTACGTTAATCCGCCAGGCATCGGCAGATCGCTCCGGTTGGCCGGCGCTGCCGATGGCGTTGCCGGCATGCGTAAATCCTACATTAATATTTGAGTAGACTTTGGAGTTGGGTGTAAAGCCGGTGCATTGCCCGGCCAGCACCGTGTTTTGCCACCGGAAAACGTCATCGCGTTCCGCATCGATACGTCCGCGATCGTAGGTGTACATCGCCGAAGCGGAGCATCGAGAGCGGTCCCCCACGTTCTGTATTTTAAAGAACCAGTCTTCGAACCTAAGCGGCAACACCTGACCCAACACGTCGGGCGCCGTCTCTTCGATCAGGGACGTGCGAAACGATCCCAGTATAGAAGCCTGTCCTTTTTTTATCGGCCCCTCCAGGCGCGCGCCTGTCAGAAAAGGACTTATGGAGGCCGATCCCTGGAATCGTCGGTTATTACCACCCCGCATGGTTACGTCGATAACCGAGGAGATACGCCCCGAATACCGGGCGCCAAATCCACCGGCGTAAAGATCTACATTGGAGACGAGGTCTTCGGGAAACGCAGAAAAAAAGCCGATGATGTGAAAGGGCTTGTAGATGAGCGAGCCATCCATCAGGATGAGATTCTGGGACGGCGTCCCTCCTCGCACGAAGACTTGCCCGCCCCGATCTCCCATCGAGACGATAGCCGGCAGCGATTGCAGATACCCGGCCAGATCGCCACTTGGGCCGGGCGTAGGAATACGCTGCATATCTTTGGGACGAATGCGCTGAAGCCCGGCATCGACCTTTCCGGCCCCCGTGTCTCGTTCCGTCGTAACCACCACTTCATCGATCTCTTTGGCAGCGGGCTCCAGGGCTACATTGACTTGAAGCACCAACACGTCGCGACCAAGCCGGAGCGTGTCGCGATGGGTGGCATAACCGACGTACGAGACAGCAAGCACGTACCGGCCCGGCGCTATCCTCGATATGCTAAAAATGCCTTGTTCATTCGTAACCCCACCCCGTAGAATCTCGTCGGCCTGAAGGAGGGCAACGTTTGCGCCAAGCAACGGCTGGCCGTTCGTTGCATCGGTAACGAACCCACGCAGGGTTACGTCCTGGGCGGCTGCGAACGAGGTGAGCAAGAAAGACGCAGCCAAAAGGGATAAGGCACAACTACGCATAGCCATCGATGAATCTCAAAAGAGACGCGGCCTGGATTTCTTAACTATGCAAGAAATCCAGGCCGCTAAATACCCTCATGAATTTTGACACACAAGGTTTGGTCAAGCTGGCAGGCGCAAAGATAGCTCACACCTTACCAAATGCGACAGTCAAAATTCATTGCGCATCCCACCAGATACGGGTGGTGAACTCATCCGGCCCCTGCTTCGAGAGCACAGCGTTGTAATTGTCCGGGTTGGCCACGGCCTCGGCTTCGCGATAACGCAGCCGCCGGGGGATCGTCCCGCCGGTGACGTTGCCGGGGAAGTTGACCGGCGTCAGTTCCGGGAAGCCCGTCCGGCGCCAGTTGGCGTAGCCTTCGTACTCATTCAGCAGCGTTGCTGCCCAGATCTGCTCGTTGATCTGTTTCATGGCGTTGGCCGCATCGTACGGATTGTTCGCCAGATAATCGTCGATGTCGGCACTGGCGATGGCGGCATTGGGATCATACATCACCAGATACTCCATCGCGGCGCGGACGCCGTTGGCGTAGTGCGTGCCCGGATCGCCCGAATGCCAGCCGCGCACGGCAGCTTCGGCTTTCAGGAGTTCGACTTCGGCGTAGGTCATGAAGAACATCGGATCGTCTTCGCCCTTGATCATCGGGTTGGGCTGCATGTAGACGTCCATGCCGCAGGGCGAAGGCGGAGTATCAGCCGGTTCGCACGGAATCCAGCTTGCATCATTCTCGATGCCGTAGATCGGATCCGAGGCGCCGGCTACCTTGCCGTTGGGCATGCCGACGGGCGGCGCACCGGCCACCGGGATGATGCCGTAGATCTCCAGGCGCGGATCGCCGTGGTTGACCATCCAGTCCACGAAGAACTGGCTCAGCCGGGGGCTGCCGTCGGCGCGGAAGACCGAGCCGTTGCCGTTACGCCAGCCGGAGGGGTCGTTATGCGGCACGAAGGCGATGTCGTCGTTGCTCTCCATGGTGCCGCCGGCGATGGCTTTCGTAACCCAGCTTTGCGCCGCGCTCGGATCGACCTTCACCAGCCGCATGCCCAGCCGCAGCATCATCGAATAGGCGAACTTACGCCATTTTTCGGTGTCGCCCTGGTACATCAGGTCGCCGGTGCCGAAGGAATTCCCGGCAGGGTTGAGCGTCCCGGCGGCCTGCTCCAGCTTCGTGAGCATGTCGTTGTAGATGAACGACTGGTCGTCGTACGCGGGCTGGGTGATGTCATCGATGAAGCCCCGACCGGCCTCGGTGTACGGGATGTCGCCGTAGAGGTCTGTCAGCCGGTGATACATCAACACGCGCACGATCTGCGTGATGGCGTTGAGGTTGGCGTCATCCGGGCTTTCCGCCGTCTGGATGAGCAGGTCTTCGATGTTTTTGGAGATGTTGGGATAGTAGCGATCCCACATGGCTGCCGAGTAGGAACCGATGTAGGTGTACTTATCGCCGGCCCAGTAGCCCGGCAGCGTGGCGAAGTGCTGCATCATGACGGAACTGTAGATCAGGTTGGTCCGCCAGTTTTCGTAGCGTTCGCCGGAGATCCGAACCTGGATGTTGGTCAGCTTGAAGTTCGGATCGATCTGGCTGGCCTGTGTGGGGTTGACGTTGAGTTCTTCGAAGCCTGCGTCGCAGGACGAGAAGAGCATCAGGCAAACCGCCAACGCCGCCAGACTGCTATACTTTGCGATGGTTTTCATAGGGATATCAGGTTTTAAGCTCGAAAAGGGTGTGCGGTAAAGCATCCAAACCGATGCATGGCTTTGGAGGTCGCCGTTAGAGGCGCACGTTGATGTTGAAGCCGATGCTTCTGGTTTGCGGCACCCCGGAGTGTTCGAGCCCGATACCATTCTGGTCGCCCCTGAAGTTCGATTCCGGGTCGATGTTGTCGACGTTGCTGTGGATGAGCCACAGGTTACGCCCGACCAGCGAGACCGTCGCCAGTTTGATGGGCGTGCGGGCAAAGAGCCGGTTGGGCAGGCGGTAGCTCACCTGCAACTCGCGCAGCTTGACGAAGCTGGCGTCGTAGACGAACTCTTCGCCGATCTGCCCGCCGATGCGGCCCCAGTAGTCCTGCGGGTCGGCCTGAACGGTGTTGGTATTGCCGTTCTCATCGACGCCTTCGCCGACGATGAAGCCTTCGGCGCGGCCCTGGAGCGTGTTCTTATGCAGGCCGTTGCTGTAACCCGAGCTGTTGGTGACGGTGAAGATGTCGCCGCCAAAGCGCATGTCTACGAGCGCGCTGAGCGTGATGTTCTTAAACCGCACCGTGTTGGCGATGCCGCCGAGCATGTCGGGCGTGCCGTTGCCCAGGACGCACAGGTCACCGGTGCGAAGCGGCAGGCCGTTGCTGTCGTGGACGATGGGACCCGTGGCGTCGCAGTCGGAGCCGCCGGCGGGCACGTTCTGGCGCAGGTACTTGCGGCCTTTGATGCTGCCGTACGGCTCACCGACATCCGCCGTGACGAAGTTGCCCCGGAACCGGCTTTCGGCCAGCACAAACGAAGTCTGCCCTTCGATGAGTTCAACGACCTCGTTAGTGTTCTTCGAGATGTTGAAGTCGAGATCCCAGCGCCAGTCGCCCGCGCGGACCGGCGTGGTGGTCAGCAGGAGTTCGAAGCCGGAGTTTTTGATCTCGCCGGCATTGATCACCTGGCTGCTGAAGCCCGAGGCGTTCGAGACCGTCGTCGGCAGGATCTGGTCGGTCGAGGTTTGCGAGTACAGCGTGAAGTCGACGCCCAGGCGGTTGTCGAAGAACCGGACGTCGAAACCGCCCTCGATGCCCACACTCGACGACGGCTTGAGCGCCGCCAGCGGGATCCGCCCCTGGGCGATGGCGCCGCGCGGCTGCCCCAGGTGGCTCGCTTGCAGGCTGTAGGTCAACGCCAGTTGATACGGGCTGGTGTCGCCGCCGACTTCCGCCCACGACGCGCGCACTTTACCGAAGCTCAGCCACGACGGCGTGCTGAAAGCATCCGAAAAGACGAAGCTACCGCTGATCGAGGGATAGAAGTACGAGTTGTTATCCACCGGCAGCGTAGACGACCAGTCGTTACGCGCCGTCACGGTCAGGAACAGGTAGTCGTTGTACGAAAACTCCGCTGAGCCGTAGAGCGAGTTGATCTGCTTTTCGCTCAAGTTGTAGCCGTTGGAGAGGTTGGCCTGGTTGGTGACGACCTCAAGACCCGGCACGTTGAAGCCGCCGCTGCCGCTGAGCGTGAGCCGTTCATCCTCCCGATAGAGGATGTTGCCGCCAAAGTTGGCCGACACCCCAATGGCCGACGAGAGTTGCTTGTTGGCCATCAACAGAAAGTCGGTGTTGATTTCGGTAATCCGAAACTCCTGTTCGTTCTGGCTACCCTGGGGGTTATAGCCCGTCCCAAACGGGGTGATGTTGGTGCGACGCGTGGTGTAGGTGTCGCCCCCGAAACGGCCCATCAGCGACAGCCATTCCGTGAACTGGTACGTCAGCGAGGTGAAGCCGATGAGGCGCCGGTCTTCGTCACCTGCCGTGAAGTTCTCAGCGGCGAAGTAAGGGTTCTGCGAGAAGATGCTCCCGGTGACGGCCAGTTCCTGGTCGTTCTCGTCCGTACCCGGCCTGCCGCCGTCAGCCTCCTGCGTGCCGCGCATCGGTACCGGATCGACGTTGGGCGCCAGTTGATAGACCGTGAAGTTGGCGTTGCCCGGTGAGTCGGAGAGCCGCGGCCTGTTTTGCACGTTTTCGCGAACGAAATTGAGCTTGGCGTCGGCGCTGAGGCGGCTGCCGAAGTTGGCCGTGCCACGCAGCGAGAACGACGTCCGTTCCAGGCCCGAGTTGGGGCTGATACCGTCGTTATTCAGATGCGAAAAGCCCATGCGGACCGAGGCGTTCTGCGTCGAAGTCGTCAGCGCGAGGCTGTTGGTGGCCGTCAGGCCCGTATCATAAAACCGCCCGATGCGGTCATCGACGAGCGCGTAGGGGCGCATCTGGCCGTCCCAGTTGATCACCTGCGAGCCGTCGAGGCGGGCGCCCCAGGCAAACAGGTTGGTCGTGCGGGCGTCGTCGGCAGTTTCGGGCTTCTGGCCGCGTGTGCCCTGGCCGTACTCTTCCTGCCAGTCGGTGTTCACCAGCACGTTCTCGAACGTGGTGTTGCTGCTGAACTCCACGCCGAGGCCCATGCCCGGCTGGGCGCGTTTGGTGGTGATGAGGATGACGCCGTTTTTGGCGCGGGTGCCATAGAGCGCTGCCGCCGAGGGGCCTTTCAAGACCGAGATCTTCTCGATGTCGTCCGGGTTGATCGACGAGATGCCGTCGCCGCCGTCGGAGCCGCCCCACATACCGGCCGAGGCAATCGTGGTGTTGTCGATGGGCACACCATCGACGACGTAGAGCGGCTGGCTGTCTTCGCCGAGCGACGAGGCACCGCGAATGATCACGCGGCTGGAGCCTGCCGGGCCAGTCGCCGGTTTCGTGACGAGCACGCCGGCCACCTTACCCGCCAGGGCGTTGGCCACGTTG
Source organism: Rhodothermales bacterium (assembly GCA_028278205.1). GTDB lineage: Bacteria > Bacteroidota > Rhodothermia > Rhodothermales > Bin80 > JANQES01. Next base: position 18,104 of record JANQES010000004.1, on the reverse strand, counting down.
TTTTCGCGAGATTCCCGCAATTGCTCGCCGCCCACTTCCGAGACAGCATAGCCGACGGCGCGTTCCTTGCGTTCGATACCGCCGGCTGTGACGACGACTTCTTCGAGCAACGCCGTATCCTCATCGAGCAAAATCGACACGTCGGACTGGCCGCTGATGGCGACGGTTTTTGTCACAAAACCGACAAAGGAGGCCGAGAGCGAGGCATTCGGGCTCGATACCGTCAAGGTGAAGGTGCCGTCGAGGCCGGTGGCCGTCCCATTGAGGGTACCCGTCTCGATGATGTTGACACCAGGCAGAGGCGTGTTGTCCACGACCGAAAGCACGGTGCCTTTGACGGTGTGGACCTGTGCGCTCACGGCCTGCACGCCCATGATCAACAAGACAGCCACGAGGGCTATACTTTTGATGAGGGCCGCGCGCCAGGGTAAGCGCGTAGAACGGTAACGTACTGTCATGTCTGGTAACGGGGTTGGGTTAACGAGGGTGATCCAGGTGATGAAGGAGTACACGATGCTTCTGCCGGCCTCCGGGTAGTCTCGCCGAGCGAGGCTACATGCCAACATCACATCGCCAAACCACGATCAGGATTCAGGTTAGTGGGAGCTGGTGGCTATATCCGATAGTGGTTTCCCAGGTGTTCAGATGAGGGGATGGTCTTTCTTTTCGGCACGCTGCGGGGGAAATACAAGGCAGTTTTTCCGGCAAAATGGGAGCAATCGATCCGAAAGCAGCGGGCTAACGGTACCGGAAAGGCCTCCTGCCTGCTCCTAAACAACGGCAAAAATTTTTAGCTTACCGCAAAAATTCCGTAAAGTATGTAGGGAAATCCCTTACCACGCTGTGATGACGCCCCCCACATTTGAAGCTGACTCCATCCCCGCTGAACCTATGACACCCTCACCATGTAGCGCTTTGGGGGATCGAAAGCCCACGAAGGCTTTCGTGGCTGTAATGGCCCTTTTTCCCCTTTTTCTGGTCGTTTTGACGTCGTGTTCCGGTCAAGAAAGCGGCTTTCCACCGGCGTTGGCCTCCGCAGACAGCCTCCTCCAGGTTGCCGTAGACGGCGAGCTGATCCCCGGCGCGGTGCTGCTTATTTCGAAAGACGGCCAGACCGTCCACGAGAAAGCCTATGGATTTGCCCAACTGTTCGAATACGGCCCTGAACGACTTGACAACCCGCCGCCGATGACCACAGCGCATCGTTTCGACCTGGCCTCGTTGACTAAAGTTTTTGCCACCACCTTCGGCCTCATGCTCCTGGTCGATCAGGGCAAGGTTGATCTCGACGCGCCGGTGCATACCTACCTGCCCGCCTTTCGAGGCCCCGCCAAAGACAGCGTCACCGTACGCCACCTGCTCTCGCATAGCAGCGGCTTGCATCCATGGAAGCCCCTCTACTATCACGCCAAAACACCGCAAGAAACGTACGCCTACATCAGCCAACTCCCCCTCGCCTATCCCGTCGGCAAGCAGCGCCGGTACAGCGACCTCGGCTTCATGCTCCTCGGCTATCTGATCGAAGCCGCCAGCGGCCAACCCCTCGACGCATTCCTCACGACGACGCTTTACGATCCGCTTGGCCTCAAAACGACGGCCTTCAATCCCCCGCCGGAAGGTCCCCGCTTCGCCGCGACGTCGCACGGCAATCCCTTCGAAAAACGCATGGTCGCCGACGACGATTTCGGCTATCTGTGTGACGAAGAGCCGGACGCGTTTCAGCAGTGGCGCGCGTACGTGGTGATCGGCGAAGTCAACGACGGCAATGCCTATCACGCCCACAACGGCCTCGCCAGCCACGCCGGCCTTTTCTCTACAGCGGCAGACTTGCAGGTTTTGCTCGATTTGCTGCTCAACAAAGGCATCCACGCCGGCCAACGGCTCCTCAGCGAAGCGGTGATCGACACGTTTTTGACCAAAAACCGCTTCGGCCACGGCCTCGGCTGGGCGATGTCGTCGGATGTTCTCCCGGCGGACAATCTTCCGGAAGGATCGTTCGGCCACACCGGCTTCACGGGCACCTACGCCGTGGCCGTGCCCGCCCATGGCCTGAGCATCATCCTGCTCACGAATCGGCAAAACGTCGGGGTAACGGATTCGGGGTACTACAACTCCGTGACGCCGCTGCGAAAAAGGATTACGGAGTTGATGATCGACGTATTGAGAACAATGGAACCAGAACCTTAGCACATTCCCTAAATACTCGGATTCGGCGGCGTATTGGGGTTGTTGTCGCGTTCGGTCTGGGGATAGGGATAGAAGTTGCGATTCCGGTTGAAGGAATCGAAGGAGGCCGGATTGGGCGGTTCGGGCTGGCCGAGGCGGCGGCTGTCTTCGAGGCTCATGCCCGTCAGAAACAGTTCGATGCGGCGGTTGCGGAAGATCTCCTGGAGCAGCGCACCCTGCGTCTGCGGGCCGCTGTAAGCCGGCAGATTGGCATTGACGCCGAACGGATCGTCGGTCTTCTCCAACACCCGGTTCAGCGCGGCGATAGCGCCGGGGATGTCGTTGTTGCGCGCCGCAGCTTCGGCCTGGATCAGATACATCTCGCCCGGCAGATACACCGGGATCGGCTCGTCGATGACGTCGAAAAAACCGTGCATCACCTCAACCGGAATGCGCGACGACTCGCCGATTTCATCGCCGGGACTCAGGTAAAAAGCCAGCCGGCCATCGTTGGGATCGACGGCGAAGACGGCGGGGTCCAGGCCGAAGTTATCGACAGGCTTGTAGGTAGCCGGTTCGAGGGTGGTCTGGATGTAGAGCGGGTTTTCGTTGCTGTTGCCGTCGTCGTACGTAAAGACCGACTTCGCCGAGGGGTTTTGCAGCGCGGCGCTGGCTGCCGCTGCCGCCGCGTCGTTATTGCCCAGAAAAAGTTGATAGCGCGCCAGATAGGCGTTCATGCACAGGTTCAGATCGAAATCCGTCGTGCCCAGGACGAGGCGCTGGAAATCGTCAGGCACCGGCTGCCCGCCCAACGCCGAAAGCCCCGTCTCTAATAACTGCACGGCCTCCTGTAGCGCTTGCTGACGCGGCACAAATTCCCCGTCGCCGTCAGGATCTACGCTGATGGGCATCGATTCGTAAAACTGGGCGAGGTTGCCCAACGACACGGCTTTGAAGAAGTGGCCGAGCGCGCGAAATGCATTACTCGTAGCCGGCTCCCCGACGACGTCCGCGTTGTCGATGAGTTGTTCGGCCATGCCCATGACGCGGTAGTTGTTCGACCACAGGCCCGTCAGGATGCCGTTCTCCGCCGGCAGCGCCGTGCCGCCGAGTTCGATTTCCTGCGGGTTGGTGAAGCCCACCACCACGCCGAACTCCCGCGTGCTCAAGCCCGAAGCCCGGATCACCGAACTCAACGTGACCACCGAATACTGCCGGCGCATCCCGATGGCCAGCGAGCGCAGCCCTTCGACGCTCGAAAGCACCTGATCTTCGCTGGCCGCGTTGGGATTTTCAAACGTCGTATCGCACGATGTCAACGCCACGGTCAGACCGAGGCAGGTTGCAAGAATGGCGATTGTCTTTTTCATGACGTACAGCCTTGTAGTTAGGTAGAAATCTCGATTTTGGATTTTGGATTTTGGATTGTTCTAGTCTGGCACGATCTGCTCAGTGAAAAAGCCGAGACGGCTCGACCGGCGTGGCTTTTTGGTTTGCTGAGGATCGTCGAAGAAAACAATCCAAAATCCAAAATCCAAAATTTCAAAAACCTAGCGTGACACCCAGCGCTATCGTCCGGGGGATCGGCACGGTGCCGAAGTCGAAGCCCCGAATCCCCGTCTCGCGGCCCTGGATGCTGACTTCCGGGTCGTAGTTGCGGTAGTCGTCTATCGAGACGAGGTTGCGCCCGGAGAGGCGGAACTGCGCGCTACGGACCCAACGCGATCTGGGACGCAGCGTGTAGGCCAGCGCGATCTCGCGCAGCTTGATGAACGAGCCGTCTTCGACGTATTCCTCCAGAATCAGGCCGCTGCCGCGCGCGTTGGCGGTGCCTTTCGGGATCGTCGAGCCGTCTTTGAGTTCGAGGCCGTATTCGTAGCCGCCCCGGTAGTTGTGGCGGTCGAAGTTGCGGCGGTTCCAGTTCATCACGTCGAAGCCTTGCACGGCGTCCCACTGCATCCGGAACGACCACTGCTTGTAGGTGAGGTCGGTGATGAGCGCCCCCGTCCAATCCGGGTTGGGATCGCCGACGATGACGCGCAGCAGCGTGCCGGTGGGCTGGCCGTTGGCGTCGCGCATGGCGCCGTTGCCCGTCTCGTCTTGAAGCGCCTGGTCGCCGCGTTCGGCCTGCGGCAGGCCGCCGGGCGTCAGCAGGATCTCGCCGTCTGGTGTTCGGGCGTACGCGCGCCAGTTGAAGACGCCCAGCGGCTGGCCTTCGATGGCCCACTGCGAGGTAAAGCCGCCGATGGCAAACCGGGTGCCGCCCAGATCGGTGACTTCGTTGCGGTTGCGGCTGAATTGCGCCGTCACGGCCAGGTTCAACCCCGGACGTTGCAACACCACGCCGCGAAGGAGAAGCTCGATGCCTTTGTTCGTAAGCTGCCCCACATTCTCGATGCGCGTCGTCGCGCCCGTCGACGGCGCGAGCACCCGCGAGAGCAGCAAGTCGTCGATCGTCTGGTCGTAATAGGTGAATTCGAGGCCGAGCCGGCTGTTAAACATCGAAAGATCGGCGCCAATTTCGAACTCGGTCTGCGTCTCCGGCTTGATGTCCGGATTGCCCAGGCTGGCCGAGGGCACCAGCCCTGTCTGCCCGCCGAACGAGATCGGATTATAGTTGGTGAACCGCTCGAAAGGACCGATGCCCGTCAGGTTGCCGGCCCTCCCCCACGACGCCCTGATTTTGAACAGGTCGAAGACGTTCGAGAGTCCCTCCTGCCAGAAGCTCTCATCCGAAATCACGTACGCGCCGCTGAGTTTCGGATAAAACTGCGTTCGGTTGTCATCGCCGAAGACCGACGATTCATCCACGCGCCCGGCGAAGGTCACGAAAATCCGATCCTTGAAACTCAACGTTTCCTGCAAAAACGCGCCGCGCAGGCTCCGCTCCGCGATCAGGTCCGAACTGGCGACAATCGTCCCGCCATCCACCGTTTCGACAATGGGCCCCAGGTTGGTCGCCTCGTTGATGATCGATTCAGAATGATCGTATTGATACGTGACACCGCCGTTGGTGACCGAGGTGATCGACCCGGAAAGCGGCGTCTCGTACCGGACGTTCAGATCGATGTTGTAGAGTTGCTTGGAGAGATCACCGCGCCGCGAGAAACCATTCGGCTGCGCCACCCCGCCGACGGGTTTGAACCCGCGAGCGACCTGCGTGAAGGCGTCATAGCCGGTCGTCAGATCGATGGACAGCCCTTCAGCAGGCGTTAGCAGCACCTTGACGCTCCCGGTCAGCCGGTTGACGTCCTGGGTGAAATCATACTGATCAACGATCTCGTTGGGATTGCCGAAAAAGGCGTTGCCGATGTTGGGATAGACGCCCAGTTCGTTCGGGCTGGCATCGGCGATGTGGGGCTGAAACTGGATCGTGGTGATGGCCCCGTCGAAAAAGTTCGGCCCGCCGGTGGGGATGTCATGGCTGGCACTGCGCGAGAGGCTCGCGCCCACGTCCACCATCGCCCAATCGTTGAGCGTCTGGCCGATGTTCACCCGCAGCGTGTTTCGGGTGAAATCGGAATTGCGGATGATGCCTTCGTTGAAATAATACGAGCCGGAAAGGAAATAGCTGGTGCTGCCCGACCGGCCTGAAACAGACAGGTAATTGTCCGTGCCGAGGCCGTCAGTGAAGATATAATCCTGGTAATCGAAACGACTGACAGGGACTCTATCCAGGTTCGAATTATCGGTCGGGTCGGCCCAGTCGAACGGCGCATCATTGACTTTGACGGTCTTGCGGACGGAGTTCATCAGCAAACTCGTCGAGTACGTCACACGCGGGACGCCGCTGGCGCCGCGTTTGGTGAAGATCTGAATGACGCCGTTGCTGGCCCGAGACCCGTAGACCGCCGCCGCCGCCGCGCCCTTGATCACCTCGATACGCTCGATGTCGTTCGGATTGAGATCGACGAGCCGGTTTTGCACGCCGCCGCTGCCCACCGAAACCAGCTCCGGCGAGCTGTTATCGACGATGACGCCGTCGATGATATAGAGCGGCTCGGCATCGCTGTTGATGGTGCTCGTGCCCCGCAGTTTTATCGAAATGCTGCCCGCCGGCGCCCCGGACGTCTGCGTGACCAACGCCCCGGTGATCTTGCCCGACAGCGCCGCCGTCACATCCACCGCCCCCGACTCGGCAATCAAATCACCCTCAACCGTCGAGATCGAGTTGCCCAGTTGCTTCTTCTCGGTCAACCCCGACGTGCCGGTGACGACCACTTCGGAGAAGCGCAGGATATCCGGCTGCAACGTTATGTCGAACGTCCCGGACGCCGTCACCGTAATCCGCTGCGTGGCAAAACCGACGAAGCTAAACTCGACGACCACCGACGCCTCGGCACTCGTGAAGTCGAACGTATAGTTGCCGTCGAGATCGGTGATGGTACCCTGCGAGGTATTGGGCAGACGGATCGTGACGTTCGGCAGCGGGACGCCTTCATCATCCGTGACGGTGCCTTGAAGGGTATAAGCGGTACGTACCTGTGCCTGCGCATCCACAAAAGCCAGGGAACCAAGCACCAGGATAAGGGCCAACCGCAAGCCCACTCGGTTCGAGAAGAGTGCACGCATGAGCGTTGGGGGTGAAGATTAGGGTGGAGAACCACTCCGTCCGAAAACGGAGTCCATCGATCTCTCTTGGACGTTTTTTAATAGTAATGTTTCACTTAAGTAATGTCTCACTTATTTATCTTCATGGCATACTCGATAGATCGAAGAATAGAAGAAACCAAGTCAAAGGGATTGTGAAGCGTCTTCCCTCCTCTCTGCAATAAAGATCACCGAGGCCGGTTTTTCATGCTCTGGGTGAATCGGTTCGCGCAGATCACGTAGGTGAAAATCATTCGTCAGAAACAAGTGTATCCACGACGCTAAGGTTCTGAAGTACCACGGAGCCGGATCCGTAAAATCACCCCCGAAGCCAGCCCACGAGCCTTTTCTCCATCCATCGCGATAGGGCAGATCGCCGCATGCCCATACCGGATGAGGGGTTTGAACAATGAAACGCCCCTGTGGATTGAGAAGCTTCGATGCCGCCTGCACCAGGCCTTCAACCGATTCCTTACCCAACAGCGAAAAATTGCAAACGATGGCATCAACCGTATCCTCCCATTTCCCGTCGGCAAGGTCTTCGTAGGACAGCACCAGAAACGGTCCGCCTCCGGTGCGTTGTGCTTCCTCAACGAGCGCCGGAACGACGTCGATGCCGGTCACCTGAAGACCGTGGGCGGTAAGCGCTCTGCTCAACCACCCCTCCCCACATCCTAAATCTAGCACCGTCCGGGGCGCACAACTCAAAACGGCCTCAACAATAGCCTGGTTGGTGCATAGCTTACGGCTTTCGACCTGTTCTTCCCGAATCGCCGCTATCCAGGGCGCAGCATTCTTGCCCCAGGAATCAACGATTTTCTCATCGCTCAGCGGATCCATAAATACGTGATCCTTTTGATCTGTTTTGGACAAGCGAGGTAGTGCTCTACCGCCGGAAGCTGTAGTTCGGCGCTTCTTTGGTGATGTGGACGCTGTGGGGATGGCTCTCCCGTAGCCCGGACGCTGTGATGCGGACGAACTGCGCGCGCTCGTAGAGTTCGTCTACCGAGGCGCATCCGCAATAGCCCATCGCCGCGCGCAGGCCGCCGACCATCTGGTAGATGATCTCGCTCAGGTGGCCGCTGTAGGGAACGCGCCCTTCGATGCCTTCGGGCACGAGCTTTTTGATGTCGTCTTCGGCATCCTGGAAGTAGCGGTCTTTGCTGCCTGCCTGCATCGCGCCGAGCGAGCCCATCCCCCGATAACTCTTGAACTTACGTCCTTCATAAATGATGGTCTCGCCAGGGCTTTCTTCGACAGCGGCAAAGAGGCTGCCGATCATCACGCTGTGCGCGCCGGCAGCCAGCGCCTTCGGGATGTCGCCCGTCTGCTTGATGCCGCCATCGGCGATGATGGGGATGTCGTGGGCGCGGGCGGCGTCGGCGCATTCCATGATAGCCGTAAGCTGCGGCACGCCGACACCGGCGACCACCCGCGTCGTGCAGTTGTGCACCGCGACCCGGTTGGCGATGTAGGTGTGATCCTCTTCGACCTCGATGTTGAAGACCTCAAGCTCGCAATCCTGCTCTACGTCTGCCCCCAAAATGGGCATGTAGATGTAGTCTTCATCGGCAAAGAGACCTTGTCTCGGTCGGAGATCGTTCGGATACTCGATCTTCAATTCCGGAAATTCATCGGCAAACTGCGCACACTGCGCGCCGCCGATCCGGACGTGGTAGGTGTCTGACCAGTTGTCGCGGTCGTTCTCATACCGTTGGATCGACGGGAGGTAGCCGAGGCGGGAGAAGACTTCAGCGATCTGATGCGCCAGATGCGGAGAGGTGGTTTTGTAAGCGATCCGGCGCGGATTCGTCAGACACCCATCGCCCCGCAACATGCCGATGAGAAGTTGGCGCAAGGCCTCACGGGGTTGATTCAGCACAAACCCCGGAAGCTTTTTGTTCGAAGCACCCGCCGGTAAAAGCGACTCGAAGAACCGGGCGATGGCGTGGTTGTAGACCATCACTTCTGTTGCGTGACGCGGCGTCGTGCGGGGCGTGGCGCCGTGGAAATCGAAGACATCGGCCACCAGCGTACGGACATCTTCGACGTATTCGGTTTCATGTTCTCCGAAGCAGAATCGCACCTGGCGGTTATTCTCTGCGCCCACGGCGTACCCTTCAGCGGCGTAGTAGCCGATCAACCGCATCAGCCGTTCATCCAGCGGGACGTGGCGACGAATCGATACAGGCGTCATCTCACGCTCGTGGCCCGTCTCATCAAGCCACTCCTCGACCTGCGTTTGTAAAGCATCCTGCACGTTCCGCGTGCCTTTGACGATGGTGCCGATGACCCGTGGCGTCGTGCCGAAACGTGCGCCGATGTCGGCGTATGTTTCAGCATTGGGATTGCCGCTGGGTTTGTTGGCCCAGATCGAAAACGCGTCGTGGTTGTAATGCGGGACGCTTTCGAGGAGATCGAAGGTGATGGCTTCGACTTCGTACCGCTGCTTCGGGATCGCGAGCACGTCCTGCTTCCTCAATTCGTCAGCGCGAACCCATTGCAAGCCTTTGTTATATTTAGGCTTGTTGAAAAAATATTTTGCCCCGTCTTTCTTGCGCCTCTTTTCGGGCGCATCGAATGTGACGGCAAGGAATTCGTGGTTGGGCGTCACGCGCACCGCGCCGGGGCATCCGCCGATATTCAAGCAGATCATATCGCCGTGATACGGACGGCGATAGGTTTTCGTCACACGCCGCGCCCGCCCGCGATGGGTGATGACTGCCTCGCCCAACTGCACGTCTCGGATGGCTTTGACGCTCGAATCAGCCATCAAGATTTGCGCGCTTCCTTCCAAACAAATCGAGCCAGGCCCGATTCCTGTCTTGACCGCATCAGCCCCGGCGGCGATGAGGTCTTCGGTGCCTTCACGCGTCGCCACGTTGCCCGCGATCACGTCTACAGTGGAAACCGATCCTTTCACCCGTTCGACGGTCTTCAGGACGCCTTCGGAGTGCCCGTGCGCCGTATCGACGACGACGAAATCGACGCCGGCTTCGGCCAGGGCCTGGACGCGGTCGAGCACGTCTGCTGTCACACCGACGGCGGCGCCGACGCGCAGGCGCCCGTGTTCGTCTTTGCAGGCGTTGGGAAAGCGGCGCTTTTTCTCGATGTCTTTGAACGTGATCAGCCCTCTGAGATTGCCCTCGTCATCAACGACGGGCAGCTTTTCGATCTTATGCGCTTGCAGGATGGCCTCGGCCTGCTCCAGCGTCGTGCCCATCGGCGCGGTGATCAGGTGTTCGTAGGTCATCATCTCGCGCAGCAAGACGCTGTTGTCTTCCTGAAACCGGAGATCGCGGTTGGTGACGATGCCCACGAGGCGGCGGTCGGCATCGACGACGGGGATGCCGCCGATGGAGAAGCGCCGCATCATGGCCCGCGCGTCGGCCACGCGGTCGTCGGGGCTGAGCGTGATCGGGTCAAGGATCATGCCGCTCTCGGACCGTTTGACACGCCGCACCTCGTTGGCCTGATTCTCGATGGTCATGTTTTTATGCAGCACGCCCACGCCGCCCTCGCGCGCCATGGCAATGGCCATCTCAGACTCGGTGACGGTGTCCATCGCCGCAGAAAGCAAAGGCATGTTGAGCGTGATGCGCCGCGTCAACCGGGTGGTGATCGAGACGTTTCTGGGCATCACCGCCGAGCGTGCGGGCACGAGCAGCACGTCGTCGTACGTCAACCCTTCGTGCCGGATCTTGCGTTCGAGGATGTCGTCGAGGGTCGTCGGGTGGTGCTTGTTGTTTACGATCATCGCTCCGGGTAAGCCTTTTTATTTGAGATGGACGAGTTGACGAAGCCGCCTGACTTCGTGCGATTTAAGCCGCCGCCATTTACCTCGCCGCACGCCGCCGGCATGGAGGTTGGCGTAGGTGACGCGTTCGAGCGCGACGACGGTGTGGCCCAGCGCTTCGAGCATCCGCCGAACCTGCCGGTTGCGCCCTTCGTGGATCTCCAGACCGATCTCATGCCGGTTCGACGGATCGATGAAAGCCGCCATGTCGGCGCGGGCCGGGCCGTCGTCGAGCGTGATGCCCCGCTTGAGTTGATCGATCTCGTGCGGTTTGACGGCCTTTTTCGTGCGCGCGACGTAGCGTTTGGTGATCTCGTAGCGCGGATGCATCAGCCGGTGCGCCAGTTCGCCGTCGTTGGTCAAGAGCAACACGCCGAGGGTGTCGCGGTCGAGCCTTCCGACGGGAAAAAGGCCGGCGCGCTCTTCGTCGGGCAGGGCAATCAGGTCGAGGACGGTCTTGCGCCCGCGTTCGTCGCGGGTGGTGGTGATGGTGTCTTTGGGCTTGTTGAGCAGCAGATAGACAAACCGGCGCGGCGAAATCACCCGGCCATTGACCTCCACCACGTCGTCCGGCTCCACCTGATACCAGTACTCGCTGACGACGGCCCCGTTGACCTTCACCAACCCCTGGTCGATCAACGCGTCGGCATTACGGCGCGAGCACACCCCCGCGCGGGCGATGTATTTGTTGAGGCGCCCCCCTCCTTCTGCGCCGGATTCAGCCTCGACCGGCCGTTCGTCATCAGAACGCCGGTTTTGCCGTCCCCGGTGGCGTCCTCTTTTCTTTGGTTTGTGCTCGGCCATAATGGATAGCGGATACGAAAAAGGCACAGCGCATGCTGTGCCCATGGTCAGGTTTCTTCTGTCTCGCCATCCGGCGCTTCGGGCGCATCGGACGGCTGTGGCGTGTCCAAGCCTTTAAGCATCAAAAGTCGAGCGCGTTCTTTGTTGAAAGCGGGATCATCTAATAACTCTTCAATCTCGCGAAGGTTCGGCAACGCGTCTAAATCCGAAAGCCCGAACTCTTCGAGGAACCGCGACGTGGTGCCATAGAGCAAAGGCCGCCCCACCGAGTCGCTACGCCCGACCACATCGATCAACCCGACGTCGAGCAGGCGGCGCAGGGCATAGTCTGAATCGACGCCGCGCACGTAGTCGATTTCGGGCTTGGTGGCGGGTTGTTTGTAGGCCAGGATGGCGAGGGTTTCCATCAACGAGCGGGTGAGCTTGCGGCTGCGGTCGCGGCGGAAATAGACTTTGAGATACGGCGCCACTTCGCTGGTGGTCGCCATGCGAAAGCCGCCGGCCCAGGCTCGAATCCGCAACGCTCGCCCGTGCTTCTGATACCCGGCATTGAGCCGATCTACGATCTGCTGGATCCGGTCTGCCGGCGGCGGGGCTTCCTGGGTGATCTCCGCATAGACATCGGCAATCTGCGCCGCCGTAACCGGCTCGTCGGCGGCAAAAACCAGGGCTTCAACGGCCCGCGCCAGCTCGGCAGCTCGCCCGTCGATGTTGTGTATCGGGGTGTCGTTGGTGTCGAGGAGATCCATTCACAATCAGGAATTTAGCCACCCATTTTCTCGCTCCCACGGTCCTCCGTGGGAGTGTAGATTGCGACGCTCCTGCGTCGCCCTTTTGGCCTTCCGAGATGCTCCTGCTGTGATTCTTGGACGCAGGAGCGTCTCCGGTTCTGCATTTACTTCGTCAGTCGCTTCGCTCGTGTCCACGCAGGAGCGCGGGAACGAGAACAAATTAAAATAAATATCCGACATCCTCATCAATCACACGAAGTCAGCGTTTCAGCGCGCCGTTGGTTTTCTCGGGCTGATCCACGTCCGGGATGCGTTCGACGTAAAAGTCGTCGGCAGATTCCGTCGGGCTGAGGCGCACGACGCTGCGTTGCGTCATTTCGAGGATCGCCAGGAACGTAGCGATGATGAAGCCTTTATCCCAGTGCCGCGCCAGGTCGATGAAAGTCACCCGCCCGCGCTTTTCGAGTTGCTCCAACACGTAGATCCGCTGATTTTCGACGGTATAATCGACCGCTTCGAGCGCGAACACCGACACCTCGGGCGTTTCGGTCAACACGCGCCGGAGCGCCGAGATCAGATCGAACAGGGTGGTGTTGACGAGCGTCTCGGGCATCGCGCGTTCGAAAAGATCCTGCTGCGCCGAAGCCTCGCCGCGTGTGAAGAGATTCGACCGGTTTTCGTGATAAACGGCCAACCCCTCAGACGCCTCCTTGTAACGCATGTATTCGAGCAGCCGCTCGACGAGTTCGCGCCTCGGATCGATAGGCTCGCCGTCTTCGTCGAGTTCGGGCCGGGGCAACAGCATCCGCACCTTGACGTTGATCAACAACGCCGCCATGTAGATGAAATCGGCCACGCCGTCGAGATCGATCTCTTCCATCAAGCGGACGTACTCCAGGTATTCGTCAGTAATCCGGGCGATGGGAATGTCGAAGATGTCGATCTCGTCGCGTTGGATAAAGAACAGCAACAAGTCCAGCGGCCCTTCGAATTCCTGGAGTTGGATGCGGTACATGGCGTTGGGCGTGAAGCGTGAAACGTGAGACGAGCGAAGCGACTCACGAAGTAAACGTGAGGGTGCCTCTAGAAAGGCTGGCGCGAAGCATCCTCACGTTTTACGTTTCACGTTTCACGATTACGTTGAACGCGTATCGACGATTCTATCAGCAAACCAGTCGGCGGTCAGCCTCAGGCCGTCTTCGAGCGTTACCTGAGGGGACCAGCCGAGCAGGCGTTGGGCTTTGGCGTAATCGAGGACGCTGCGGCGTTGTTCGCCGGGCTTGGCGTCGGCATGCACCTCCGGGCAGGCCGGCTCGATCAGGTCGCGCAACCGGCGGAACAGCGTCACGACATCGGCCTCGCGGGCGGTGCCGATGTTGATGGCTTCCGAGGCCCCGTCATAGGCCAGGGCAGCCAGGTTGGCCCGCGCGACGTCGTGGACGAACGTGTAGTCGCGTGTCTGGAGGCCGTCGCCGTTGATGAACGGCTGGCGCCCTTCGAGCAGGCGCTGCGCGAAGATAGCAACCACCCCGGCTTCGCCGTGCGGGTTCTGGCGCGGCCCGTAAATGTTGGCGTAGCGCAACGCGACGTACGGGATGCCATACTGCTGCTCGTAAAAAAACAGGTAGCGCTCCGTCGTCAGCTTGGTGATGCCGTAGGGCGAGAGCGGGCGCAACGCGTGCTGCTCATCCTGCGGCGTATACTCAGGCTCGCCGTAGATGGCCCCGCCGGTCGATGCAAAGATAACCTTTTTTAACCCATTTCTTCGACCGGCTTCCATCAAATTCAGAAAACCGACCACATTGACCCCGGCATCGAACTGCGGATCGGCCACGGAGCGGCGGACGTCCATCTGCGCCGCGTGATGCACCAACACCTCGAATTGCTCCTGCTCGAACACCGAGGCGACGGCGGCGTCGCGGATATCCATCTCGTGAAAAACAGCCTGCGCCGGCACGTTCTCCTTCACCCCGGACGAGAGGTCGTCGAGCACGTGAACCGTATGCCCCTGCGCCACCAGCGCATCCGCCACGTGGGATCCAATAAAACCGGCGCCTCCGGTGACGAGGATTTTCATTTTTTCGCTCTTCGACCGAAAAAAATTAGCCCTGCGGAAGCAGGGCTATGGTGGAAAATCGATCCGGGTGGAAGATGACGCGGGCGGTCTCTTGCAGATGATCCACCTGAACCTGATCGAGTTCGTCGAGCACCTCGTCGAGCGTGAAATAGCGTCCGAAGAGCAGTTCTTGCCGCCCGATGCGCATCATGCGGTTGCTCATGCTTTCGAGGCCGAGCATGATGTAGCCTTTGACCTGATTCTTGGCCTGGTTGAGCGCCCGCGCGCTGACCGGCCTGGCGGCCAACTTTTCGAGTTCGCGGAAGATCAACTTCTTCGCCCGCGCGATGCGCGAGGCATCAGTGCCCATATACACGCCGACGTCGCCGGTGTCGGAGTGCAGGTTAACGAAGGAATAGATGCTATAACAATACCCGTATTTCTCGCGGATATTCTGGTTGAGCCGGCTCGACATGCCGCTGCCCAGGATCGTGTTGAGCACCGTCAGCGTCGAGCGCATCGGATGGTTGATGTCGACGCCGCGCGCACCCAGAATGAGATGCGCCTGCTGAATAGGCCGCGCTTCGACGATCTCCTCCGGCGCATAGCCGCCGGCGGGCTTCCGCTTCCAGGCTACCGGCGAGCGCCCCGAAGCCGTAAACGCTTTCTCGGCCAGGGCCACGACTTCCTCGTGCCGGACGTTGCCCGCCACCGACAGCACGATACGGTCAGGGGTGTAATGGGCATTGAGATAGGCCAGCAGTTGCTCCCGCGAAAACGACCGGACAGTGTCGGGATAGCCGAGGATGGGGCGGCCCAGCGAATGATTTTTATAGATGACGCCCTCGAACCGGTCGAAGATGACCTCTTCGGGGGTGTCTTCGTACATCTTCATTTCTTCGAGCACCACCTCTTTCTCCTTGGCCAGTTCCTTTTCCGGAAACCGGGGTTGGAGCACCAGATCGCAGGTGGTGTCGATGGCGCGTTCGAGGTGTTCGTCGAGGGCGCGGGCGTAGAAGCAGGTGTATTCTTTGCTCGTGAAGGCATTGAGAAAGCCCCCCACCGATTCGAGCCGCCGGGCGATCTGATGCATTCGGCGCCGCGCCGTGCCTTTAAACACCATGTGCTCGATGAAATGGCTGATGCCTGCCGCCTCGGGCTGTTCGTCGCGGCTGCCCGTATGAATCCACACCCCGACGGCTATCGACCGCACCGACGGGATCGTCTCCGTAATAACACGCGCGCCGTTGGCCAGCGTCGTCTTACGAAAAAGGGTCGTATCCTCTATGTCTTTCCGCGAGGGCATAGGCAGACCCGCCAATGAGTTTTGGCCTATTCGAGGTCGGCATTACAAATAAACGAAGGCGAAGGTCATGAGTCATGGGTCACGAGATAAACACCCATGACTCATGACCCGTGACTCATGACCAACGCCAGGCTTTCTACAAAGTAAGACCTGAAGAAATAACACCTTCCATCTTCAAGCCTCCCTAGTCACGCCGGTATCCGCCGTCGCCGCGTCCACCCCGGTCACCGCCGCGACCGCCGCCGTCGCCCCGGCCACCGCCGCGTCCGCCGCGACCGCCGCCCCGGCCTCCACGACCGCCACCGCCGCCGCGATGATCACGCCCGCGACCACCGCCGCGACCGCCGCGATCCCGGCTCGGTTCAACGTATCCTTCAGGTTTGGGCATCGTCGCTTTGCGGCTCAGGCGCAGCTTGCCGCCGTCGCGCACTTCGATCAACTTCACCTTCACTTTATCGCCCACCTGAATGTAGTCGGTCACTTTATCGACGTAGCCGTAGTCAAGTTCCGAGACGTGGAGCAAGCCTTCTTTGCCCGGCAAAACCTCGATGATGGCGCCGAAATCGAGGATGCTCCGCACCGTGCCCATGTACTCGTCGCCGACTTCGGGGACCGTCACGATGGCTTTGATCATCTCGATAGCGGCCTGGGCGCTTTCCTCGTTGGTAGCCGCGATGGTGACGTAGCCCATGCCGTCGCGTTCTTCGAGATCGATGGTGGTGTTGGTCTCGCTCTGGATGCCTTTGATGACCTTGCCGCCCGGCCCGATGACCGCGCCGATAAACTCGGCGTCGATAGCGATCTGCGTCAGACGCGGCGCATACGGCGACATATTCGGCCTCGGCGTAGCGAGCGTCTCTTCCATGACGTCTAGGATGTGATGGCGGGCTTCTTTGGCCTGAAAAAGCGCCTCTAACATCAACTCGCGCGAAAGGCCACTGATCTTGATGTCCATCTGGCAGGCCGTGATGCCGTCGCGGGTGCCGGTGAGCTTGAAGTCCATGTCGCCGAGGTGATCCTCGGTGCCGAGGATGTCCGTCAGGATAGCCGTACGCTGGCCGTCGCTGATGAGGCCCATGGCGATGCCGGCTACGGCTTTTTTGACCGGCACCCCGGCGTCCATCAGCGCGAGGCTGCCCGAACACACACTCGCCATCGACGACGAGCCGTTAGACTCCAGCACATCGGCGTTGATGCGGACGCTGTAGGGGAAGTCTTCCTGATCAGGCATCATGCCCTGAAGCGCCCGCTCGGCCAGATAACCGTGGCCGATCTCGCGACGGCTGGCCCCGCGCAGAAACTTGACCTCGCCGGTCGAGAACGGCGGGAATTCGTAATGCAGGAAGAAACGTTTGTCTTCCTGCGTAAAGACCTGATCGACAGGTTGGACGTCGCGCGTGGTGCCGAGCGTCACGAGCGCCAGCACCTGCGTCTCGCCCCGGGTGAAGATGGCCGAGCCGTGGACGCGGGGCAGGTAGGCGGCCTCGCACCAGATGTCGCGCACCTCGCGGGTGCCGCGCCCGTCGATGCGGCGGCCTTCAGCCATGATCATCTCGCGCATGATCTCCTTCTCGACCACCGCCACGGCAGCCTTGATGTCCGCGCGGGTGTAGCCCTCTTCGGTCGCTTCGGCGCGAACCTGGCCCGTCTCCGGATCGTCTTCGCCCAGCAGCGCGGTGACGGCTTCCTCCTTGACATCGGCGATGCCGCCGTAGAAGGTCTTTTTGTCGTACGGCTGACGGATGTGATCGGCGATGCGAGCGCCGACGAGCCCTTCGACCGTATCGATGAGATCCTGCGGCGGCACGACCGTCTCATATTCAAACGGCTCCGGCTCGCCGAACGTCGCGACGAGATCGAGCTGCGCCAGGCAGAGGGCGCGGATGGCTTCGTGCGCCACTTCGAGCGCCTCGACCATGTCCTCTTCGCTGACCTCGTCCATCTCGCCCTCGACCATCACAATGGCGTCGCGCTTGCCGGCTACGACGAGGTTGAAATCACTCTCTTCGACCTGCCCCAGCGTCGGGTTGACGACAAAGGCGCCGTCGATGCGCCCGATGCGGACTTCGGCGATGGGACCGTCGAAGGGAGCGCCGGCCAGCAGCAACGCCGCCGAGGCGCCAACGCCGGCGAGCATGTCGCCGTTGTTTTCGTCGTCGGCGGAGAGCACCGAGCAGATGACTTGTACTTCGTTGCGAAATCCGTCCGGAAAGAGCGGGCGGATGGCGCGGTCTACCAGGCGCGAGGTGAGGATCTCCTTATCGTTGGAGCGTCCTTCGCGCTTGATAAACCCGCCGGGGATCTTCCCGCCCGAGGCGAACTTCTCGCGATAGTCCACTGTGAGGGGGAAAAAGCTTTGGCCTTCTTTGACATAGTCAGAGAGCACAGCCGTGCAAAGGGCCATCGTGTCTCCGAGGCGAACGACGACGGCGCCGCCGGCCTGTTTAGCCAGGCGTCCGGTTTCGAGCGTCATCGTACGGCCCGGTGCGAACTCTACTTCGTGGTAGGTAGCTTCTTGTGACATGGTTTTGGTACAGGTTGCAGTTCTTTTCCTTCGCTCCCAACAACAGCGCGCGCAGAGGGGCTGCCGCCAGTCGCATGCCTAAAACAGGCGACGGCACCCCGCGTGTCGAGGTGCCGCCCATCGGCGCTGCG
>JANQES010000003.1 GCA_028278205.1 Rhodothermales bacterium | reverse complement strand
CCCGACGGTGCAGCAAGAAGACCGAGCCTCATGTCTCAACAGCGAGGCTCATTGCGCATCGACGAGCACGAAACCAAACACCTTGAAAGGGCTGGTGTTTGAGCCCCTAAAACACTATAACACCAAAACACCATAACACTTAAACACTCAGACCCTTACCTTTAAGTGATTTTAGCCCCCTTCCCACCAGCATGGAGGTCGTCATGGTAAGCTTAGCTGCGCTCTGGCTGCCCATCCTCGTAGCCGCCGTCGTCGTCTTCATCGCCGGCTTCATCATGAACATGGTGCTGCCGCATCACCGCACTGATTTCGCTAAAATCCCAGACGAGGACGGGTTCTGCGAGGCTGTGCGTTCTCAAGGGCTCGGGCAGGGCCAGTATCGCTTTCCGCATGCCACCACCGGCGCGGAGATGAAAGATCCGGCGTATCAGGAAAAGGTCAACGCCGGGCCGGTGGGCATCTTGATCATCGGGCCGACGGGCAACACGTTGCCCAAACAACTGATCCAGCACTTCATCTACGTCCTCATCATCTCGTTGATAGCGGGGTACATGGGCAGCGCGTGCCTGCCTGCCGGCGTCGATTATTTGAAGGTGTTCCAGGTAGTCGGATGCGCGGCGTTTTTGGGCTATTCGGGCGCGCTGATGCTCAACGGCATCTGGTTTCACATGACGTGGTCGAGCACCTGGAAGCACGCGCTCGACGGGCTGGTCTACGGGCTGCTGACCGCCGGCGTCTTCGGCTGGCTCTGGCCTTAGATTGCAACCGCAGATGGGCGCGGATGAACACAGATGGATGGGGATGATGGAAAGCGGTGAGTCGGGGAGCCGGGGAGGTTGGAAGGATGAGCGGCTCAAACGCGTCGTGCTTATCGGGGCGGAGTCTACGGGCAAGACGACGCTGGCCGAAGCGCTGGCGGCGCACTATGAGACAGCGTGGGCGCCGGAATATCTGCGCGAATTCGTCGACCGAAAAGGCGCGTTGCCGGAGCCGCCGGACACCCGCCTGATTGCCGAGGGGCACCTGGCGCAAGAAGAAAGGTTTGCGCCCCAGGCCCGCCGCGTACTCTTCCTCGACACCGACCTGATCGCGACGTGCGTCTACGCGCGCTATTACTTCGGCGCCTGCCCGGCGTGGCTCGAAAGCCTCGCCCACGAACGAAGCGCCGACCTCTATCTCCTCACCGACACCGACATCCCCTGGACCGCCGACCCCGGCCAGCGCGACGGGCCGGCCGTCCGAGCCGAAATTCACGCGCTTCTTCGCGATGAATTGCAGCGGCGCGGCGTGGCGTTCGTGCTGGTGTCGGGATCGTTGGACGAGCGGATGAAGACGGCGATTCGGGCGGTAGATGGGCTCCTTGGGGGTGTTTGAGTGTTATGGTGTTTGAGTGTTTTAGTGTTATGGGCAATTAACTAAAACACCATAACACTCAAACACTTGAACACTTGAACACTACCGCACATCATACCGCAAGAACGAGACGAACGCGCCGCCGAAGCAGATCACCGAGAACAGCGCAAGCAGCCCCACGTCGATCACCGAGGGGCCGAAAGCCTCTGGGAACGTGTGCGAGGGCGCTTCGTAGCGCGGCAGTTCGCTCACGTCGAGCGCCTCTTCGCCGCCGCCGAAGATCATCACACGGCGTTGGCCGCGCTGTTGCTCCATCAGCTTCTTGCGTTCCTCGATCCGCTTGGCCTCGACGAACTGCGCAAACGCCGTCCGATAGGCTTTCATCGACTCTTCGTAGCGCGTCTTGAGCGTCGTGTTGGTTCCGGCCAGGTTCATCGTCGCCAGTTGATACGACGACGAGGGCGAAAAGCGCGACAGCACGAACGCCAGGCGTTCCTGCTCGGCTTTGCGGTTGCGCAAGTCTTCGTTGACTTTGCGTTCGAACTCGGCGATTTCTTCCTGCATCACCTGGCGGTCGTCGTCGTCTTCCTGCATCCACTGCGGGCGGCGTTCTTCCAGGAATTGCGTACGTTCTTCTTCATTCATGCCCTCGGCGGGCTCCATGCGTTCGCGCCATTTGGCCGAGCGTTCTTCGCCGTAGGCCGTCCAGCGATCGGTGCGGTAGCGGTCTTTCTGGCTTTCGACCTCCGCCACGCTGGGCACCTCGATGATCTGCCCGGCGGCCATCGTCGCGGCGCGCGGCAGGATCAGCACGAAGAGCACCCAGACGACCAGCAACACCAGAAACGACACCGTCGAGCGCTTCGTCAGGGCCGAGACGAGCAAGCCGAGCATGATGAAAAACGTGAAATAAAGGATCGACACGCCGATCAACGTCAGCAACTTCGACCACTCCACGCCCGTCATCGGCACTTGCAGCACCACCACGATCAAGAGCGCCAGCGTAATCGGGATCAGCAGCGGCACCACCAACCCCACCCACGCGCCGAGGAACTTCGCCAGCATGTACTGGCCGCGCGGCACCGCGTTGGAAAACGTCAGCTTGAGCGTGCCCGACTCGCGCTCGCCGTTGATGGCGTTGTAGGTGAACAAGATGGCGAAGAGCGAGAGCACCACCTGCACGATGAACGTGAAATCGATGAACCGAAAAACCGCGAAGAGCGAGTTGTCGAGGTAGGCGCTCTGTTGCAACTTCACCTCGGTCCACGTGCTGATGTTCGAGAGGCGCCCGATGTCGTTGTTGACGCCCGAGGCGAAGATCTGCATCGGGTTAGGCTGGCGGTAGGCGCGGTTGTTGACACCCCACCACGAGGTAGCCTCGCGCACTTCTTGCTCGGCCAACTGCATCGCCGTGTCGTACTGATCGACGCCGGCTTTGTATTCCTGAACGCCGATGAAGACGCTCAGCAAGATCAACAACGAACACACGCCGAAGGTGGCGACAAACTTGGGGCTGAGCAGAATAGCCTTGAGTTCTTTTTCGAAGAGCGTGGCGAACATGGAAGTCGTGGTTTAGTGGGTTTAGCCATGTGCTTCGCGTCATTTGCACCCTGCGCGTGCGTCAATTGCGCCTTTACTTCGTCAGTCGGCTTCGCCTCGTGTGGCGCGTCATTGGCTCCCCCCGCCTTCGCGGGGGTCGCTGTCATTTATTGTCACGTTCGAACCATGACAATAAATGACGCGAGCGAAGCGAGCAATTGACATGAGCATAGCGAGTAAATGACCATGAATGACACGAGCGCCAGCGAGCTACCTCACATCATACCGAAGGAACGCGACGAAAGCGCCGGCGAAGAAGACGATGTTAAACAACACGAGCAGGCCGAGGTCGAACAGCGAATCGTTGATCAGCGTGGTCGAAGACGGCTCCTCGTATTCGAAAACGGGCAGTTCGTACGGGTCGATGGGTGGCGGCTCCTCCTCGTCCTGGCCGCCGCGCATGGTGAACATGAATCCGCCGGCCGAGCCTGTTTTCTCGCGGATAAACTGGGCGTAGGTCTCCTGGTATCGGTTGGCGGCTTCGATGTAGCGCTCCTTCAGATCGAGCGAGGTGCCAGAAAGATCGGTCGAGGCCAGCGAAAAGACCGACGTCGGCGAGAGCCGGGCGATGCCCAGGGCCAGGCGTTGCTGCACCAGTTCGCGGTTTCGCCGCTCTTCGTTGAGCCGCCCGCCGAAATCGCTCATCTTTTCGTTGCGGACGTCCGAGAGTTCGCTCATGAAGGCGCGGAAGTCATCCATCCACGCCTGCATGTCGCCGTCTTGCGAGGGCGGGTTTTCGCGGGAATAGTTCTGCATCTTCTCCCGGTCTTCCAGCCAGAGCTGTGCCATATACCGGTTCTTGTCGTAATTGACTTTGTCGATCGACGGCACATCGACGGCGCGACCAGAGATGAGCACCGCCGTGCGCGGGATGATCAGCACGGCGAAGATCCAGATCACCAGAAGCAACAAAAACGAGTTGGACGACTTCTCGGTCAGCGCCGAGACAAAGACCGACAGCGTCAGAAACACGCCCAGGTAGAGGTAGCCCGCCAGCACCACCATCGCCAGGCGACCCCAGGCGCTGCCCGTCATCGGGATGCCCATCAGCGGCAACATCACGCACCCGATCAAGATGGGAATCAGCAGCGGCACGCCGAGCGCCAGAAACGCGCCGACGAGTTTGCTGAGGATGTACGTGGCGCGCGGCACGGGGTTGGCAAACGAGAGCCGGAGCGTGCCGCGTTCTTTCTCGCCGTTGATGGCGTCGTAGGCAAACAAGATGGCAAACAACGACATCACGATGCTGAAGATGAACTCCAGATCGAGGAAGCGGAAGACGGCAAAGATCGGGTCTTCGTTGAAGCGGCTGTTTTCGGAACGCAGCTCGCCCTGCGTCTGCATCTCGGTGGTCCGACCGATGTCGTTCGAGATGCCCGAGACGAGCGTCGTCAGCGGCTGCGGCGGCAGAAAGATCCGGTGGTCGATGCGCCCCCAGTCGGTCAGGCCTTCCATCTGTTTGATGTTCTCGGCCCGGGCCGCCTCATACTCGGCCTGGCTCACCTGGAAGTTGCGCGCGCCGACGTAAAATGCCAGCAAGATCAACACCGAACACACCCCGAAGGTCACCGCAAACTTCGTCGTGCCGATGATTTCTCTCAGTTCCTTCTCAACGAGGAGTCTGAACATGATGGTCTGCCGTTTAGTACTGTTGTAAGGTCATTTGCTGCGCGTCATTCGTTGCGCTGTCATTGTGCTCCCCCCGCCTTCGCGGGGGTCGCTGTCATTGATCGTCGAGTTCAACCCATGACAATCAATGACGCGCCGCAGGCGCAATTGACGCACGCAAAGCGTGCAAATGACCACGAATGACAGCGAGCCGAAGGCGAGCTAAGCCACCTCATCCATATACCCGGTCATGTATTCGACGTAGAGCTTTTCCAGATCTTCGCCGACGAGTTCTTCGCGGCTGCGTTGCATCACCAGGTTGCCTTCATTCATGATGCCCACGACGTCGGCCACTTCTTTGGCGCGGAAGATGTCGTGGGTAGACATCAAGATGGCCTTGCCTTCTTCGCGGAGCGATTCGAGCAGGCGGATGAACTCGACGGCGGCCTTGGGATCGAGGCCGCTGGTGGGCTCGTCGAGCAGGATGGCCGGGGCGTTCTTGAGGATCGAGATGGCAATGCCGCACTTCTGGCGCATCCCCTTCGAATAGCCTTTGAGCCGCCGGTTGTGGGCTTCTTCCTCCAACCCCACGCGCAGCAGTACCTGGCGGTAGTCGTCCTTCGAGTACTTCGTGTTGCCGCCGAGCCTGGCGAAGAAATCCAGGTTTTGCAGCGCGGTGAAGTTGGGGTAGAGCATCACGTTCTCCGAGACGTAGGCCAGCTTCTCCTTGGCCTTGAGCGGCTCTTTGTGCGTGGCGATGCCGTCTACGCGCGCCTCCCCGTCGGTTGGTTCGATGAAGTTGAGGAAGAGGTTGATGGCCGTCGTCTTGCCGGCGCCGTTGCCGCCGAGCATGGCGTAGACCTGCCCCGGATAGACGTCGAACGAGACGTGATCGAGCGCGAGGTTGCCGTCTTCGTAACGCTTCGTGAGGCCGTCGGCTTCAAGCATCGGGCGTGGGGTTTCCATGCGGTTTGCTCGTTTGTTTCGTTGAAGGCGGTCTTGGAGGTTTGGCGTGTGGTCATGTGCTGCGCGTCATTCGTGGTCATTAAGCTCTCCCCGCCTTCGCGGGGGTCGCGTCATTTATTGTCAAGTTCAACCAATGACAATAAATGACAGCGAAGCAAATGACGCGCAGCACATGACCCTCATCACCGCCGAGACAATCGAATTCCGAAGATCACGATGCCGACGACCAGCCCCACAATCACCAGAATCAGCAAAAACGTGCCGAAGATGTTGGCCTCTTGCTCGACCTGGATCGTGACGGTTTTGTCTTCGCCCTCGATGGGTTGATCGTCCGAGAGCGACGTGGTGCGGATGCGGATCTCGTAACGGCCCGGCGAGATGTCTTCGGGCGGCGTAAAGCCGAGGCCGACGCGCTGCTCCTCGTTGATGTCGAGCTTTTCGATCACCGCCGGATCGATGGTGTCGGTCCAGTTGAGCGGCAGGTCGGCTTCGATGCGGACGTTGTCGAGGCGGCGCGTGCCTTCGTTGACCACCTCGACGTTGACCTCGACGGTCTCGTCGGGTTTGATGGTGTGGAACAACTGCGGGGCGCGCACCAGGATCTCGCCGATGCCGCGCGGCACCAGTTCGAGCCGGACGTAGCCGATGTTGAGCGCTTCGATCTCCGAGAGCGTCATCGCGCGGTCGCGCAAGTCGCCGATTTCTTCGATGCGTTCGCGGGGGATCGCCACGGCGTAGAAGGCCATCCCCTCGTCGATGCCCACTTCGGCGGTGGGGCGTTCGGGCAGAAAAACCCGCAAGGCGGCCTGACGCGTATTGACCCCTTCGGTAAACTGAAACTGGCTCAGCCGGTTGCTCGTGCTCGGATCGAGGAAATACCGGTTGATCTCCGACGGCAACCCGACCACGTCCAGCTTGAACGTGTTCGAGACACCGCTGAAAAGTTCGAGCGTCATCGAATAATCGGTCGATCCGCCCAGTTCCACCTCCTGCGAAAACTGCTCGGCCTCGATGGCGGCGATGTTGACAGAGGCGTCTTTTTGGAGGAAAATCTTGCGGCTCTGCTGGCTGCCGTCGCCGTAGAGCACGCTGACCGTGACGGCGTCGAGATCCTGCAACAGCCCGAAGTCGAGCGTCACCGGCTGGCCCGTCAGGAGTTTCTCGACCTTCTGCTCGTAGGGTTCGCTGATGATGGCGTTGTCGTCGTTGACGAGCGAGACGTAGATGTTGTTGACCACGTCGGGCTGGAGCGAGCGAAAGAGTTCGTCCTCGATGCCGATGAGTTTCTGGAACTCGGCAGTGCCGCCGGTCGAGTTTTCGAGGGTCAGGCGGACGCGCTTTCGGCTGCCGCGGCTCTGGTATTTGACGGCGCGCGAGATGATCACATACTGCTGCTCGAAAAGCACCGCCAGCAGCGATTGCTGGTAGTTGACCTCGGCGTCGGAGTAGTTGCGGAAGACGCGGTCGAGTTCCTGGCGCGAGATCAGTTGTTTGTCGAAGAGCGCTTTCTGGCGTTCGTAGTCGGTGCGGGCGGTCTCGTAGGCCTCCTTGGCGCGTTTGAGCCCGAGCAGCGGGTACGTGTTGTCGCGCTGGTTGAAGAAGGTGCCGGACTGGGCGAGGGCCTCCGGCGCTACCGGCGCGGTTAGCCCCACGACCACGATCAGCGCCACGACGGGCCACGCGGCGGCAGCCAGAATCGAAGCAAGCTTCATAAGAGGGGTGAAAACGGCTGGGTGATCACGTTCGGTCAGGGCCGGCACATCGGGGGGCACTCCGGCTTACTAAGTAGTCCTGCAAGAGCATTTTGGTGACCCTGCCGGTATCACCTCGAACATAGGCTGGCGTCGGTCACTGGTCATGGGTCACTAGTCAGTAGAAAAAACCCGTGACCAGTGACCAACGCAAACCCTGGCGCGAAGCAGAACCATAAGAAATACCAAATTGCTTTTCCATGGCTACTTAAGCAGCAAATTAGATGGAAAACCTGAAGAAAAGATTCACTTTTCCTTGCGCTCCACATTTTTTTGATGCAAGAGGCAAATCGGCAAAAGGCAAATGGGCTATCAAATCACGACCTTACCTTTGCCATTTGCAATTTGCCCATTTGCCATTTATTTAGACGAGCCATCCACCCGTCCCATTCCACCCCTGGTCCATGAACCCAAAACCCTCGACCACGAAAACCGTCCTGCGGCGCCTGCTTCTGGTGATGGGGCTCGTCTGGCTGTTGATGCCGCTGACGTTTGTCGTGCCCTGGCTCAACTCCACCAGCCCGCCGTATTTCGACCTGACAGGCGGCCTCGGCGTGTTCGCGCATTTCCTGGCCCTCACTGGCGGCGGCGACTGGGCGCCGTGGATCGTCATCGGCCTGATGCTCGTGCTCGTGAGCCGGCCCGGGCTTTCGGTAAAACGACGCGTGCTGGAGTTTTTGGCCGTCGGTGTGACGCTGCTGGCGTTGCAGGGCGGCGGCTCGGCGGTCAACGAGTTCGGCCTCAAAGAAGCTGTCGAAGAGCCGCGCCCGCACGTCAAACACCTGGCCGCCGCTCCGTCGGGCGCCGGTTCGCTTTTGCAGATGGATGCCGACGCTTTTTACGAGATGCCCGTCGCCGAGCGCCGGGCGCATCTCTGCGCCGTCAGTGGCTACGCCGCCTTCGATCCGTCGTCGCCCCATTGCCGGGGCGCGGCCCCCGCAACCTCGCCGCGCCGGTATTGCTTCGAAGACCACCCCGACGAGAACCTGCACCTCCACCCCCGCGTGTGCCGCCACTGGATCTCGACGACGGGCGGCTTCTCGTTCCCGTCGGGCCATGCCTACTCAGCCCTGTTTCTCGCGACGTTTTTTCTGGGGATGGCCCTCAGTTTTCTGACCGGATGGCGGTTGCGCTTCTTCCAATTCCTGGTCCTGCCCTGGACCGTGCTGGTGGCCTATTCACGCCCCATCCTCCGCGTCCACTCGCCGCTCGACATCACCGTGGGCGGGCTGCTCGGCGTTGTCTTCGGCGTGGCGGCGTTCGCGCTCGCCCGCGCTGTGCTCAAACGAATCGGGGGCCAAGAATGATCATCTGCTATCTCTTTTATCACTAGGCTTTTAAGTGGCGTGCTTCGTACCTTCCCTTCATCAAAAAATCGTTCAAAGATGACGGGTTGCCATGGGATTCAAGAGCACGCTGCTT
This sequence comes from Rhodothermales bacterium, assembly GCA_028278205.1. Taxonomy (GTDB): domain Bacteria; phylum Bacteroidota; class Rhodothermia; order Rhodothermales; family Bin80; genus JANQES01. The sequence continues at coordinate 39,123 of JANQES010000003.1, read as the reverse complement.
GAGTTTGTCGGGAAAATCTTCTTCGAACGACCCGGCAGCAAACGGTCTTTCGACGAGCTTGCGCAGGAACTCGAAAGCTCGGGCGCGCAGATCGAGGAGCGGCTTGCCGGCTTCTCGCCCGCGCCGAAAGATCGCGAGCGGATGCGCCACATCATCGGCATCGAGCGATGGGGACAGCGCCGCCTGCGGGTGTTCCTGGGCGAGCCGTTTGTGATGGACGGCCATCATCCCTACAAACCCGACGAAACGCTCGACTGGCCGGCCTTGCTCGACGCCTTCAAAGAGACCCGCGCTCAGACACTCGCGATGATCGACACGCTCGCGGCATCGAACCCGGAAAGCTCCGACCCGGTAGCGCACAATGAGTTCGGTAAGTTCAGCGCGCGGGGTTGGCTGAAGTACATCGAAGGGCACGCCAGAAGCGAAGCAAAAAGCATTAAATAAAAAACTTACGACGACGTGAGCCACCACAGCCGAAAAAAACGCTTCTACGTCCGACCGCCGAATCCAAACCAACGAAACCCTCGGAGGTACACCATGAAAATCCTCTCGACCCTCACCGTTTTTTGTGGACTCGCTCTGTGTTTCTTCGTCTTCACCGGCGCTGCTGTAATCGACGAGCCCACCACCTCCCCGGCCTTCAATGACGGCAAGGAGGCCTACGAACAGCATTGCGCCGAATGCCACGGCGTCAAGTCTGCCAAGATCACCCCCACCACAAAGAAGGATTCAGATAAAGGCGCCGATTTAGGGGGCATCGGAGAGAAATACCAGGCCAACTGGATCAAGCGGTACGTCAAAGAAGAAGTGGACAGAGACGGAAAATCGCACAAGAAAAAATTCAAAGGCAGCGACGAAGAACTGCAAGTGCTCGTCGATTGGCTGCTGGAGCAAAAGGCCGAAGACGACGATGAATGAGTGAGAAGCACAAGCAAGGCAGAAAGGGGAGATAGGCGGTTGCGCCTCGGTCCTGCGTACTGCGTCTTTCGTATTGCGTAGAAAAGAATACGCACTACGAAGGACGCAGTACGCGTTACCCTCACCGCACGTCGTAGCGCAAGAACGCCACGTAGGCGACCAGGAACGGGATCAGCAAATACGCCAAGAGCGACACGAGCGCCCAGGCATCGGCAGGGACGACCTGCCGCAGGCTGATGCGCGAGGCTGTGAACTCGGGCACCTCGTCCCAGTTGGGCCGCTCGTCGACGTTCATCCAGAAGGCGCTGCCGCCGATGCGTACCTTGATCTGCCCGTCGCGTAGTTTGTTGAGCACAGTGCGATCGAGCACGCTGTAGTAGTCGGCGATGTCGTCGAGGTATTGTTCGTAGGCCAGATCGCCAGTTCCGGCAGCGTCGGAGACCAGAAAACCATAGGCCGCCGCGGGCGAGAGCAAGGCCAGCGACGCTGCCAGGCGTCGCTGGTCGAGTTGTTCGCGTTCGTAGGCCTGGTCGATGGCGCGCAGCCGGCTGTTTTGTTCTCGCCAGAGTTCCTGCACCATGGCTTTGTATTCCTGGCGGAAGCGTTCGGCTTCGGGCGTTTCGTCCTGAATCAGCCGGCTGTTGAGCCGGTCGGTGCCGAAGAGACGCTGGTACATCTCGCCGCCCCGATCCATCTGGCGATCCTGCAAATCCTGCATGATTTTCGTCTTTTCGACGCGCACGGCTTCTTCCGAGCGCACCGGCTGGATCACCTTGGCAAGCATCTCGCCCGCCTTCGGGATCACCAGTTGGAGCACCACCCAGACCACCAGCAGCGCCACGATGGCTGTACGCGTGCTGTGGCAAAACGCCGAAACCATCAACCCCAGCGTGTAAAATCCAGCCAAAAACAGAATCGACACGCCGAAGACGAACAAGAGCGACGTGAGCGCCTCGGCCTCTAGAAACCGGCTGTCGAAGAGCACGAGCGTCAGAAACAGCAGCAACACGCCGATCAGAAAAACCAGAAAAAGCACGAAGAACCCGCCGAGGAGCTTACCCAGCAGGATGCTGTCTCGCGGCACGGGGTTGGCGAGGACGGCTTTGAGCGTGCCCCGCTCCTTCTCGCCGGCCACCATGTCGAACGACAGCAGGATGGCCAGCAGGCTGAAGACGATCTGGACGAGGAAGAGAAAGTCGATGCTGCCGAGGGCAGCCAGCAGGCGGAAGTCTTCGGCCTCGATGTTGCCGGGGCTCAACTCGCCGACGTCGCTGCCGGAGGTGCCGAACCGGTAGTAGAGCGGCATGTAGGGTTCGGTGCCCCGGGCCAGCACCGAGAGCAACGCGGGCGCCCGGTAGCCGCGCACGTCCGACGGTTCGCGCGTCTCCTGAAACTCGTTGTACTGGTTGTCGAACGAGGCGCGGCGGGCCTGATAATATTCGTAATTGATCACCGCGCTCAGGGGCATCAGCACCACGCTGAAGACGGCCAACGCCATAAACCGGCGGTTGAGCAGGCTGTCGAGGATCTCTTTACTGATCAACTGAGCAAGCATACGCGCGGCGGGCGATGGGGTGAGCAATCAATCCTGTCCAAAAGGTATGATTTTACGGGGGAAGATGGTATGTGTTTAAAAGCTCAACTATCGTCCACTGCGCGATTCCCCCTTCGAAGGGGGACAGCGACCGGCAAACGCATGTGCAGCCGGGCGCAGGGGGATGTTGGCGCGGCCTGATAAGAGGTTTTCAAAAGGCCGCGCCAACATCCCCCGCCCCTCCTTCGTCGGGGCACCCCCTTCGAAGGGGGACTTTCGGTTTTGCTATACTGAACGTAAATAATCAGCTTCGCCATCATCTTTTACGCCCCATCACTTTCCTGCGGAATCCCCGTCAGCGCGTAGCACGTCTCAAAAAAGCGTTCGATCTCTTCGGGGGTATTGCGGGGGCTGCCCCATTTGTGGAAAGGCCGCGTCTTCCGGTCGAACCAGAACTGCCCGTTTTCTTCACCGGCCAGATGGGGATGCGTGGCCAGCCAGACGATGGTGTCGGCGCCCTGCGCGGGCGTGCGGAAAAAAGGCCGCACCGCTTTATAAAACCCCGGCAGCGAGTTCTCAACGCTCGGCGTGTCGGCCCAGCCGGGGTGCAGGGCGTGGATCATCACGCCGGTGCCGTCGAGGCGTTCGGCCCAGCGCCGCGCCATGAGCACCTCGGCGCGTTTCGACTCGGCGTAGGCCTTCACGCCGTCGTAGGGGCGATGTTCGAATTGGAGATCGTCTACGTCGAGCTTCGCCAGATACATCCCGCCCGACGAGACGTTGAGCACCCGCGACGGCGCCGAGGCCTTGAGCCGGGGCAGCAGCAATTCGGTGAGCAGGAAATAGCCGAGCGTGTTGGTGGCAAAGGTCATCTCGATCCCATCCACCGAGACCTGCCGTTCGCTCAGCAACACCCCGGCGTTGTTGATCAGCACGTCGAGCCGGTCTGTCTGCGCCATCAGCCGCCCCACACCATCGCGAATCGACGCCTGGCTGCTCATATCGACGATCTCCAAAAAGACGCGGTCGCTGCCGGTGGCTTCGACGATCTCGGCGCGGGCGGCCTCACCGCGTTCCGGGTTTCGGCAAAACATGAAGACCGTCGCGCCGAGGGCGGCCAGGCGGTGGGTGATAGCCTTGCCCAGGCCGGAGTTGGCGCCCGTCACCACGCACACTTTGCCCTGCATCGCCTCCTCCACCTTCTTCCAAAAAGACCGCCGCAGGGCATAGCCGACGTTCGTGAAGCTCAACACGATGGTCTTGTCGAGCAACTCGTCGGCAGCGCGGGCGATGAGGCGAAGGGGATTCATGTCAGGGTGTTATGGTGTTATCGTGTTTGAGTGTTTTAGTACTTCTTGAACTCAAACACTCAAACACCTTCAACCATCAACTTCCGCACCACCGAGAGGGCTTCTTCGACGTGTTCGTTGGCGACGAAGTGGGCCGTGAAGACGTGCCGGACGACGCCGTTTTTGTCGATGACGTACGTGGTGCGGCCATCCATGAAGCCCATCAACCGGGGCACCCGAAACGCCTTGCGCAACGCCCCGCCGGCATCGGCGACGAGCGTGAAGGGCAGATGGTGACGCTGCGCAAAAGCGCGGTGCGACCCCGCCGTATCTCCACTGACGCCGACGACTACCGCACCGGCTTCGACGAAGTCTTCGTAGGCATCGCGGAAGCTGCACGCCTCTTTGGTGCAGACCGGCGTCTCGTTTTTGGGATAAAAATAAAGCACCATCGCCTGCTCGCCCTGAAGCGCAGCCAGCGCCTTTCGCTCGCCGGTTTCGACGGTCACCATCAGGTCGGGGATTGCATCGCCTACGCGCATAGGTTGTTTTTCCAGGTCAGCGTTCTTCGTCTGAAGCGATACGGTCGGTAGAGACGTTACATGTAACGGGGAAATTTCTCGGCGTCTTTGTGCGGTCCTTGGCAGAGAATCTGACCTCCTTTGCCGCCAAGAGGGGAGCTTTTTGACGCTACCAAACAGTTTCTGAGCCCGGTGATTTATCGCCGGGCGGCCCGGAGGTTCCACAAAGCGCACAGCTACCAATTATTGTTCCCAGGCATCGATTTTTCATTCCGGAGCACTGAATTATCATTCCGGGGCGCCAAATTATGGTATATGGGCGCCAAATTATGGCATATGGGCGCCAATCCATCTTCCTCTCTTCCTCTCCTTCTTCCCCTTTCCCCCTTTCCTAGAATCAACCCTCGGCCACCGGCAGAAAAACCCGGAAAACCGATCCCTCGTCCTTCACGCTTTCCACCTCGATGCGCCCGTTCATGACATCGAGGAGGCGTTTGACGAGGGCGAGGCCGAGGCCGGTGCCGCCGTAGCGGCGGTTGAGGCGGTTGTCTTCCTGGAGGAAGGGCGTGAAGAGCTTGCCGAGGTGCTTTTGCCCGATGCCGATGCCGGTATCAGCTACTTCGAGGAGGATCTCGCGGCCCGTGCAGCGCGTGCGCACAGCTACGTGGCCGTCGTGGGTGAACTTGGCGGCGTTCGATAAGAGGTTGTCCAGAATCTGCTCGATGCGATAGGCATCGCCGAAGACGGCGAGGGCGGCGGAGTCGAGGTCGAGTTGGAGGGCGACGTTTTTTTCGGCCAGCCGCGCTTTGATGGAGGAGGCCGCTTTTTCGACGAGCGGATGCAGCGGCACGGCGGCCCGCTCCAGCCGCAGCGCGCCGATTTCCATATTCGACAGCACGAAGAGATCGTCGGCCAGCATCACGAGGCGTTTGGCGTTCTGACGCACGGCCTCGGTAAACTCGTGGATCTGCGGCGGCAGCGTGGTGCCGGTTTGGCCTTCCCACTCAGCCAGTTCGTCGGCCAGCAAGTCGGCAAAGCCGTTGATGGCGCCGAGCGGGGTGCGCAGTTCGTGGCTCATCGTCGAGACGAAGGTGCTCTTGAGGCGGCTGGCCGAGGCAGCCTGCGCGCGCGCGCTCAAGAGGATCGCCTCGGCGTCTTTCTGCTCGGTGACATCGGTGAGGATGCCGCTGATGGTGACGCGCCCGGCAGCGTCGCGCAGCAGCGTAGCCTGTTCGCTGAGCCATCGGAGCGAGCCGTCGGCGTGACGGATGCGGTAGGTGAGGCGGCTCTCGCCGTCGCTGCGCAGGGCGTCGTCGTGGGCGTTCAGCAGCGCGCGGTCTTCGGGATGGACGAGCGCCTCGGTCCAGGACGCGCCGGCGGCGAGGATCTCTTCGACGCCATAGCCGGTCAGGGCTTTGATCTGCGGCGTGATGAAGAGGTAATGCCGGCCCTCATCGGCAAAAGCAAACGTGAAAAGGCAGTCTTCGATGGTCGCCACCGTCAGCCGGTAGCGCTGGCCCACCTGGATCCACGACCAGAGCGCTTCGAAGAGCCGGACGAGGCGTTCCATGAGCCGCTGTTCCGAGGGCATCCAGCACGCCAGGGCCGGATCGACGGGGCAGGCCATGCGCTCGAAGAGCACGAAGCCGCCGAGGCGTCCGGTGTCGAAAAACGGGATCCAGACGACCTCTCCGGCTTCGGTGAGCTTGATGAGGTCGTCGGCATCGGCGGCGGTGCCGTGGTTGCTCAGGTGGAGCCTGTGGCCCTGCACGACGGCCGCGCGCAAAGCCGGATACTCACCGGAATCGACATAGAGCGAGAACGATTCGTAGGCGTCGTCGCGCACCCAGACGGCGCGCGTGGCGCAGTTGCCTTCATCGCCCAGATGGATCAGCAGGTGGACCCGGTCGGCGCGGGTGGTCTCGCCGAGGATGGCGGCAGCCTCGTGGACGAAGACGGTTTCGTTGAGATCGGCCAGCACCGCTTCGCGCAGCGCCGTCTCGGCTTTGACGTAGCGGTCGCGCAGCTTGAGTTCGCCGGCGTGCCGGTGTTGCTCGGTCACATCTTCGATCATCATCACCCCGCCGATGATCTCGCCGCTGGGCCGGCGGATAGGCGAGCCGTGGACGATCAGATGCATCGGCCCGCGCTTTCTGGAACGCCGGTAGGTAGCGGCTTCGCCTCGCAGCGGCGTGCCCTCTTCGAGCATCCGCCCGATCAACGGTTTGATGCGCGCTTCCAGGCCGTCGATGTCCATGGCGCATCGCCCGATCCAGGCATCGTCAACACCCTCACCGACGATCTGCCGGAAGGCGTGATTTTCGAACGTGACGGTGCCGGCGTCGTCGAGGTGGAGGATGCCCATCGGGCTTTGTTCGAGAAAGGCGCGATAGAGGGCTTCGCTCTGATGAAAAACGGTTTCGACCTCGACCTGTTCGCTGACATCGAAGGCGATGGCTTCGATGTCGGCTTCGGCCTGGGGCGCTGCCGGAAGCACGTAGAGCCGGGCCAGCCGCTCCTGCCGGTGTGCCGTGGCAAATCGCACACTGACCGTCGCGCGGCGGTGTTCTTCGCAGGCACGCTGGAAGACCTGATTGAGCGTCCACTGGTCGTCGGGATGGGCCACCTCCTGCCAGAACGCGCGCCCGGCGATATCTTCGGCCCGATAGCCTGCGAACGTCTCGGCGTCGGTGTCGGCATGGAGCACCGTGCCGTCGGCGCACATATGCACCACGAGCACCGGCGCCGTCTCGGTAAGAGACGGCGCCGCCTGTTCGGGACGCGGTATGATCCTCCAGGCAAGCTCCGACATCAGGGTCTAATCGCGATTAGTAAGATCCTGAGGTGATTATCGCGAAATCAGCGTGCAACTTAACCCGTCACCGCCGCGCGGCGTTCTTTGGGGACGACGAGGACGAGCCATAGCACGCCGCAGAAGATTTGCAGCAGCGCGAAGGCCTGGAAGCTGCCACGCAGGTCGAGCACGCCGGTTTCGAGCAAGACGCTCGCTGCCAGGATCGAGACGGTATCGGCCAGCATCACCAGCAGCCATTCGGTAGCGAAAACGCGGCCCCGGTAGCGGTCTTCGGTGCGTTTCTGCAACAACACCGTCGACATCACCCAGTTGGCCCCGCTCGTCGAGTGCGCCAGGATGACCAGGATGATGACCGTCGCCAGCGTCCACGGAATGATGCTGACGAGGAGGTAGCAGACGCCGCTGAAGGCGATGAAGAGGCCGATGAGAAACGGCCATCGCTCCTGGTCTTTGAAGACGGCGCGGGCTACGATGGGGCCGATGCCGGTACCCAGGCCCCGCGCCGCGAACAAAATGCCGATGCCGGCGGCCAGTGCCTGCGGGGCCACCTCATCGCCCAGCAGCGTCAGCGCGTAGACGAGCGCTGCGCCCGCGATGCCCCACGTCATCTTCGTCAGCGCGATGCGGCGCACACGCGGCACGGCGCGCAGAAACCGCCAGCCGTCCACCATCTCGCGCATCGCCGTGCGCAAGACCGGGCCGCGCGGTGCCTCGGTGTCCTGCGGGATCACCGCACGGTAGATAAAATAGGCCGAGACGAGATACGTCGCGCTGTCGATGATAAAGACGGCCTGCTCGCCGAACCACTCGGTGGCAAACCCGCCGATGGCTGCCCCCAACGCCAGCATTACCGACCACGAGGCGGCCATCAAGGCGTTCGCCGTCAACAGTTCGCGCGGCGTGGTGATGTTGGGGATCGAAGCGCTCTTGGCCGGCACAAACACCGACCCCAGCATCACCTGCGCGGCAATCAAGAAATAGACGAGATAGACGTCGCCGGCTTCGTCGATCAGCAAAAAGCCGAGCACCACCACCGCCCGCACCAGATCCGAGATGATCATCAGCCGCCGCCGGTCGTAGCGGTCTACGAGCACACCCGCGATGGGCGAAGCCAGCGCCCACGGCAGCATCTTAAAAATAAACACCGCCCCCAGCGCAAACGGCGAGCCCGTCAGCCGAAACACCAGCGTGTAGAGCGCGATGGTGTTGAACCAGTCGCCCAAAAGCGAGATCACGTTGCCGATCCAGAGCCGCCGGAAGTTGGCATTGTCGCGCACCAGTTCCCAGTATCCAGCCTGGTCGGTAACCTCAACGTCGTGGTTCACAGGCTGAGACATGGTGGGTGCGGGTTACGCGTTTCTGGTTCTCTGACGCAATGCTTTTGACTAAAACGCCCGACGCGTACTGCGTACTTCGTATTGCGTAAGAATGCCTAAAATACGCAGTACGAAGTACGCGGTAGAATTACTTTTCTTATCATTATTTATGGCGCTTACGGACGAGGAAAACTAGAAATCCTTCCTATTCCTGATAATCGGGCAGCGGGCGGATGACCATCCAGACGGGGTCGAGCGGGCGGTTGGGGGGCATGGTGCGCAGGCCCACGCCGCTGGTGGTGGCCAGGCGGGCGATGCGGTCGAGCACGTCGAAGCCTTCGACGAGTTCGCCGAAGACGGTGTACATGCCATCGAGGGTCGGGTAGCCGCCTTCGGTCGAGTAGATGCGGCGCACCTCGTCGGTGAAGGCAAACGACGAATCGGGGATCATCTGCTTCAACTGCTTTTCTATCTGCGCGAGATACTCCTCCGGATAGATGGTGCCCTGGATGATGTAGAACTGACTGCCGCTTGACTCACGGTTGGGGTTGACGCGGTCGCCCTGGCGCGCGGCAGCCAGGGCGCCGCGTTTGTGATAGAGGCCGGGCCGGATCTCCGCCGGCAGCGTGTAGCCGGGGCCGCCGGCGCCGTCATCCCTGGGGTTGTCGTCGCGCGAGTTGGGATCGCCGCCCTGGACCATGAAGCCGCCCATGACGCGGTGGAAGAGCGTGCTGTCGAAGAACTGCTCGGCGACGAGCTTTTTGAAGTTGTCGCGGTGGCCGGGCGTCTCGTCGTAGAGTTTGATGACCATGCGCCCGCGCGGCGTTTCGATCTCGAAGTAGTTGGTCTCGGCCACTTGCGCGGTAGCGTTCGACGTCTGCCCGCCGCAGCCGTAAAGCATCAAGCCAAAAAGCGGCAGCACACCGCCGACGAGAAAGGCGAGTTTAAGCTTCATGAGTGTCTGAGAGGTCCCGTTGGTTGTCAAAATACCGGAGGATCGCCGTCTTGAGCAGCGTCTCCTGCTGCTCGACCGAAAGGTTGGGCGGATGGTCGATCCGGCGTTGCCAGATCCAGTGCCCATCGGCTTCCATGCCGACGCGCTCGTAGACGCCGAGCGTCTCGAAGACGCAGTAGGCGCCTTCCATGATGAGGCGCTCTTTGGCCTCCTTTTCGAGGTCCGGCTCGAAGCCGCGCCCGCGCGCCTGCACGCCGATGAGAAAGAGGATCCCCTCGATGCCGGCCTCGCCCCCGAACCGCTCATCGATCCAGGCCTGCAACTGCTGCCACCGCGCCTCCAGATCGGCAGCGTCGGCGTCGAGGTAGGCCAGCAAAGGGTTGTCCATTTTAGATTTTAGATTTTGGATTGGTCTGGGGTCGCACCGTCATCTCAATCAATAAAGTCGCAGCGTTTCTGACCGTCGCAGCTTTTCCGGTTGTTGGATTGGGTCGAAATAAACCAATCCAAAATCCAAAATCTAAAATCCAAAATCGCCTGTCCGCCAACAAGGAAGGCTGTTTAAGGTTCCTTGTAGTACGGTCCGAGGGCGTCGTGGAGGGCATCGAGGACGTGCTGGGCAGCGTCGGGAGCCAGCCGCCCGCTGCGGACGGCCACGCGGACGGCTTCGGTGCCCAGGGCCGCATAGACGGGAATCAGGTGAGGCAGGTGCTCGTCGAGCGCATCGAGGTGAGTCTCGACGGTGCGGCGGTCGCCACGGGCGATGGGGCCGGTGAGGGCGTCTTCGGGAAGCTGCCCGGCCAGATTCCGCCACGTCGTTTCGACGAGCGGGCGCATCAGAGCCGCGCCCTCCCGGCGGTCGAGGTCGATGCTGGCAAGCACCTCGCCGACGAGCGCCATCAACGTCACAAAATAATTAGAAGCCATCGAGGCAGCCAAGTGATAGCGCGCCTTGGCCTCCGTCGCCAGCGTGATCGACCGGGCGCCGAGGCCGGCGGCCACCTCTTCGCCGAGGGCAACGGCCCGGGCATCGCCTTCCAACGCCACGTAGATCCCGTCGAAGGCTTCGGGCCGGCTGGCAGCGGTGAAGGTCTGGAGCGGATGGAAGCTCAAGAGCGACGCGCCTTGTTCACCCAGATTATAAAGCGCCGCCGCCGGCAACGCGCCGGCGGTATGCGCCACCACCGTGCCCGACCAGTCGGACCGCACCGGCCCGAGCCCGCGCGCCACCGTGCCGACAGCATCGTCCGGGACGCAGCAGAACACGAGGCGCGCAGGTTCCGGCAGATCGGCCAGAGACGCCGACGCGACGGGGGCTTCGACCTCAGCGGCCAGCGCGCGCGCGCCCGCCTCGCTGCGGCTCAGCACCGCCTCGACGCGGTAGCCGCGCGCCGTCAGCCGCCGGGCCAACACACGACCCACCGCCCCCGCCCCGATGATCGCCACGGAAGGGTTGTCCATTTTGGATTTTGGATTTTGGATTTTGGATTGGGTGCGGCCTGCGTCGTCTTCAATAATCGAAAAAGCCGCGACGGTCAGAATCGCTGCGGTCTTTTCGATTGAGATGACGGTGCCATCTCAGACCAATCCAAAATCCAAAATCTAAAATCCAAAATCTAATGGGTTATCACCGCGCCGAGGTAGCCGGGGGCGTCGTCGCGGGGGGGGGCCAGGCAGAGGATGCGGGCCTGGCACGCGCGCCGGTGTTGCGCCGCGATTATCGTCGCCAGCAGGGGGCCTTTGCCTGTGAGATGCACGCGCTCGCTGTTGACGAGCATCATCAGCTTCGAAACGTCGGCGGCTTCGAAGCACGTCTTGAATTCAGCCAGGTGTTCGGCAGAGGCCGCCTCGACGTCTGCCGCCGCCACCACCAGGACACTCTTGTTGTACGTGATCTCGCCGATGGCATGGCCTAGCTCGCGGCAAAACTCCGGCGACTCGTCGCCCATCACCACCGGCACGACTTTGAACGTGTCGAGGACGGTTTGCACGAAGGGGAGTTGCACGTCGGCGCCCTGGCCGTTGAAGTGGCCGCTGTCGTCGAGGTAGATGTCGTCGTCTTCGTCGCAGAGTTCGTGGCGCATCTTGTCGTCTACGGCGAGGCTGCCCAGCGGGGTGTGGTAGGTATCGACCTTGCAAATGTTGATGCGCGAAAAGGCCTGGTGGCGGCTGGGCGCGATGAAGACGACGGTGTCGTAGACGCGGCCTTCGACCAGTTTAAAGACCTCTGCGGCCACGCGCCCGCCGCTGATCAGGTTGGTGTTGGGCGCCACCAGGGCGAAAATGTCGCCTTCGACGGACGCCGGCTGCACGGCATCGAGACTCTGCACAATGTGCTTTTTCAACGGGCGCGCTTGCTTCGGATAGACGGCGCGGCCGAGACGGGTAATAGCCATACGAATGGGCGGGGACTGTCTTGATTGCATTTAAGTGGCCGGAAGCGCTACCGGGTGCCTGAATTTAGGCATTCGTACGAAGGAAAAGGTACTGTTCCCGAGCAGACGAGGCATCCTTCCTCTTAATTTCTAATTTCTACACGAAAGCTTCCGGCTTGTGTTTGAGGGGCGCGGTGTTGTAGTGTTTGAGTGTTTTAGTATTTTGGTTGGATGATTCAAACGAAACGCAAACACTCTGGCCCTATAACACCATAACACGCAAACACCAAAACACTTTTCAGACCGTGCGCACGGCGATTGTTCATGACTGGTTGCCCGTCTACGCTGGCGCCGAGCGGGTGTTGGAGCAGATGATCTACGTCTTGCCCGAGGCCGACCTCTTCAGCCTGATCGAGTTTTTGCCGGACGATCAGCGGGCCTTTCTGCAAGGCAAACCCGTGACGACGTCGTTCATCCAGCGCCTGCCGTTTGCCCGGCGCAAGTATCGCTACTACCTGCCCTTTGCCCCCCTCGCCGTCGAACAGTTCGACCTGACAGGCTACGACGTGGTCGTCTCGTCGAGCTACGTGGTGGCTAAGGGCGTGCTGACTTCGTGGAAGCAACTGCACATCAGCTACGTCCACAGTCCCATCCGCTATGCCTGGGATCTGTATCAGCAATACCTTCGTGAGGCCGGCCTTCGGCGAGGCGCGCGGGCCAGTTTTGCCAAACTGGTGCTGCACTACCTGCGCCTTTTCGACGTTGCCAGCGCCAACCGGGCCGATGTCTTGGTGGCCAATTCGCAGCACGTGGCGCGGCGTATCTGGAAGACCTACCGGCGCAAGGCCGCCGTCATCTATCCGCCCGTCGATACCGACGCGTTTTCGGTGCAGGCGCAAAAGGACGATTTCTACCTGACTGTCTCGCGGCTGGTGCCTTACAAAAAGGTCGATCTGATTGTGGAGTCTTTTACGCAGATGCCCGGCAAGAAGCTCATCGTCATCGGCGACGGGCCGGATTTTAAGAAGATTCGCGATAAAGCCGGGCCGAACGTCACGATGATGGGGCATCAGCCTTTCGCGGTGCTCAAGCAGCATCTGGAGCACGCGCGGGCGTTCGTCTTTGCCGCCGAAGAAGACTTCGGCATCGCCCCGGTCGAGGCGCAGGCCTGCGGCACGCCCGTGCTGGCCTACGGCGTCGGCGGCGCCCGCGAGACGGTCGTCGAAGGCGAAACGGGCTTGTTCTTCACCGAACAAACAGCCGACAGCCTGAAGGCCGCCGTGGCCGCCTTCGAGACCGGCCCCCACGTTTTCGATCCACATCACCTGCGCCGGCATGCAGAACGCTTCTCGAAAGAACGATTTCAACAGGCCTTTGCCACGTTGGTCGAGCAGGCCTGGACGCGTTTTCAGGCCGAAGCCGCACCGGGCGTAATCGACGCTTCAGACCTGGAGTCGCCCTTTGATGGAGCGCCGTTTTTGCTCTAACTTTTTGTTTGATAATGCCTTGCGAAATGCAAAAACCCTGTAACAGTAAATTCGAAATTAATAGATATAGATATATTGGTCGATAACCTCTAGATTAGGGACGGCTCGCCAGCCGTGCCCGTTTTGTGAAGCCTGGAGATAGATGCAGGGACGCGTTGTGCGGCCTCCCCTCGTCGCTACTACACTGGGCCTGTTCGTGCGGTGTCACCCATTTGCCCAAACCATTCGCAGATCCGGATATGGAGGTTCCCGTCAAGGACGTTAGCGGAGTCAAGGACGTTAACGGCGTCAAGCACGTTAACGGCGTCAAGGGGCGTAACGGCGTCGAGGTCCAGAGCGACCTTGTCGAGATCACGGGGCCTTTGCTCTATGCGCGATCCAGGCACCCGGTATCCAAACGCATCATTGACCTGGTAGGCGCCTTGCTGGGGATGATCGTGGTGCTGCCGCTGGGCCTGCTCGTGGCGCTGATGATCAAGCTCGACTCGCGCGGGCCGGCGCTCTTCTGCCAGACCCGCATGGGCCGGCATGGACGTCCGTTCAAAATGTTGAAGTTTCGGACGATGTACCTCGACGCCGAAGAACGCCTCGACGATCTGCTGCACGCGAACCCGGCCCTGCGCGCCGAGTATGAGACCTATCACAAACTGCAAAACGACCCGCGTGTGACGTGGATAGGCCGGCTGCTGCGTAAATTCAGCCTGGACGAGTTGCCCCAACTCTGGAACGTGATCCGGGGCGAGATGAGCCTGGTAGGCCCCCGGCCCTATCTGCCACGCGAACGCCACAAAATGAACGGCGCCGAGCGCGTCATCCTCAACGTGACGCCCGGCCTGACGGGCTACTGGCAGGTCCATGCCCGCAACGGCGTTTGCTTCCAGGAACGCCTCGAAATGGACATCCACTACATCCAGGTCCGGTCGATGTGGATGGATCTGACGTTGATGGCCCGGACGGTCTCGGTGGTGCTGCACGGCAAAGACGCCTGCTGAGGACGCTTTTTGCCGTGTTGATGACGAGAGCAAACCGCCCCCTTGAGGGGGCTGTCGCACAGCGACTGGGGGTGTCTTCAGGCCTGCATTTACACCCTCCGACCTCGCCTGCGGCGAGCCCACCTCCCTCAAGGGAGGGGTTCTTTGGTCCAGGTCAACACGGCAAAGAGCGCTATCCGACGCTTTTTGTCGTATTTTTAATGTCTCAGGCCCGCGACCACGCCAGAACGCAATACGATGCCGCTCAATCCCTCCTCTCTGCTATGAATCACGCGTCGTCACAACCCGGCCCGCAGCCGAGGCGAAGCACGCCCCGCCGGGCGGCCTATCGCAAAGAGCCGCAGGACAACCAGCTCAACCTGTTGGAGATCTTCAACGCAGTGCGCCGGGGCAAGTGGATCATCCTGACGGTGTTCTGGCTCTGCACGATGGGCGCGGTCGTCTATGCCTTTACGACCGAACCCGAATTTGAAGCCCGCAGTGTGCTGCTCGTCCACAACCAGCAAACCTCCGGCCTCGAAGACATCGCGATCGACGTCGAAGGCCTCGGTGTGCTGACCGAGATCGAGATCCTCAAACAGTCGCTCTCGCTGGCCGAACGCGTGGCCGAGCGCCTGATGGAGGCGGCCATCGTGCCCAAAACCGGCGAGCCGTTGCCGGTGCTCCTCGACCGCGAAGGCCGGGCGCTGCCGGTGGAAGATGTAGCCCGTGTGGTGCTCGACAAACGGGTGCAGTTCATCCCCGTCGCCAACCGGGTGAGCATGATCCGCATCCGGGCCAAGAGCCCCGTGGCCAAAGAAGCCTCCCTGATCGCCAACTTCTACGCCGAGGAATATCAGAAACGAAATCAGGAGTCGAGCCGGGCCAGCATCACCGCCTCGCGGGAATTCCTGCGCGAACAGGAAGCCCGGTATCGATCGGCCCTCGATTCGACAGAGGCACGCCTGGAAGCGTTCATGAAGCAGGAGGGCGTCGTCTCGCTCGACACCGAAGGCAGCCTGCTGGTGCGCCGCGTGGCCGAAATCGACACCCAGATCGGCGAGGCGAGTGTGGAACTAGGCCTGGCCCGCGCCTCGCTCGACGCCCTCGTGACCGAACTCGACCGCATCGAGCCGGGGCTGGCCTCGCGCATCGCCTCGGGCGTCGAAAACGAAATCGGCTCGTTGCAAAAACGCCTGGCCGATCTCGAAGCGCAGGCCAACGAATTCTACGCCAACGACCCCTCACTCCGGGGCAACGAAGCGTCCAACCCCGACCTGGCCGAGATTATCTCCAAGATCCAGCAGTTCCAGCCAGTGCTCGATCAACTCTCGCGCGAGTACGTCAACGAGATGCTGGCTCTCGGCGTGGCCGACGTGACCGTGGGCGGGCAGGGCCTCTCTTACGTAGCCAACCTCAAGCGGCAGATCGTCGAAAAAAACATCACGATCCGGGGGTTGGAGGCCAAGCTCGACGCGTTGCAACAACGCGTGGCGAAATACGAGACGCGCCAACGCGACCTGCCGCGCAAATCGATGCAATACGCACAGCTAGAACGCGAGAAGCAGGCCATCGAGCAGATCTATCTGGTGCTGGGCGAGAAGGCGCAGGAAGCCCGCGTCGCCGAAGAATCCGAACTGGGCTACGTCGAGATCGTCCGGGAGGCGCTGGTGCCCAAAAGGCCCGTCCGGCCTCAGAAAAAGCTCAATATTTTGCTGGGGATGCTGGTGGGCCTGGCCTTCGGCATCGGGCTGGCGTTTCTGCGGCAGGCCGTCGATCATCGCATCTACCGGCCCGACGATCTGACCAAAGCCGGCCTCGACGTGGTGGGGCTGGTGCCGCGCTTCGACCGGGTCATCAAGACGTTGTTCAACAAAAAAGAACACGTGGACGTCGACGGGCGCACCTGGAGCACCTCGCTGCTGACGCTGCTCAACCCGCTCTCGCCCATCACCGAATGCTATCGCGGCATTCATACCAGCTTGCAGTTTAGCCGGCTCGACACCGTCATCGAGACCATTGTCATCACCAGCGCGCTGCCTAAAGAAGGCAAGACCGTCACCTCGACCAACCTCGCCGTGACCATTGCGAAGTCTGGCCGGCGGACGCTCTACGTCGATGCCGATTTGCGCCGGCCACGCGGGCACATGATCCTGGGGATGCCCCGCACGCCCGGCCTGGCCGACATCCTGCTGGGCGATGCCAAGATCGACCTCGACTCGCTGGGCACGGGCGTCGATGGGCTCTACGCGCTGCCGGCAGGCCGCGCCGTGCCCAACCCCGCCGAACTTCTGGGCTCGAAACGCATGCGCTCGCTGCTCGAACAACTCAAGCAACGCTTCGACGTGGTCATCTTCGATACGGCCCCGGTGCTGCTGGCTACCGACAGCATCTTGCTCTCGACCCAGTGCGATGCCACGGTGATCGTCGTGGCCGCCGGGCAAACCAATCAGGTGGCCGTGAACCGGACGCGCGAGTTGATCGAAAACGTCGGCGCGCCGCTCATCGGCGCTGTGCTCAACCGCTTCGACTCGCGCGGCTCGTCCGGCTTCGGCTATGACTACGGCTACGGCGACGGCTACCGCTATCGCTACGGCTACGACGACGCGGCGCCCAAGAAAGGCTTGTTCAAGAAACGTTCTGCCAGTAGCCTCTGAAAAAACACCGATGATCCGATACGGAAAGCTCTTTGCAATCCTGGCGGCGTGCCTGCTCGCGGCACCCGGCCTGAGCTACGCCCAGGTGGACGAGCCGGACTCGCGCCGCGTGGCGTTCTTCCGCTACGTCGAGCCGGGGCAGGCCACGATGCGCATAAGCGTCTGGGGCAACGTCGATGCGCCGGGACGCTACGAAGTGCAGGCCGGCACCGACATGCTCGAACTGCTCTCGCTGGCCGGCGGCCCGAGCGACCGCCTCCGCCGCAGCAACGAGCGGCTCTACACCACCGTCGTGCTCACACGCAAAACCGAAACGTCGCTGTCGGTCATCTTCGAAGCGCCGCTCGTAGATCTGACGACGGGCGTGACGGCCTATCCCAGCCTGCAGGACGAAGACCTGCTAAAAGTCGACACTGTCATCAACCGAACGTTTGATTGGCGCGACGGGATCACTGTGCTGGGCGGGCTGGCTACGCTCACGCTGTTGGTGCTCCGCGTCACCAAGATCGCCGAATAAGCGGCTTTCGTCATTTTTAGACCAAATCGGGTAGTTCTTGTGGAATATGCAGGCTAAAGCTCTTTGTCATTTTAATAATGAAAAGAGAGCATTACCCTGCGCCATTCCACAGCAAATCAAATGGAAGGAGCCGAATCGACACATGACGTAAACCGGCGCGCGAAGAAGGGCATCCGGCAGTTGCTCTTGCGCGAGGGGGTCTTGCTGGTGCTTACCTTCGCCGGCGGCGTGGTGCTCGCGCGGGTACTCGACCCCACCGACTTTGGCCTCTTCGGCATCACCACGTTCCTCGTCAACACCCTCGCCTTGCTCGGCGACTGCGGGCTGGCGCCGTCGCTCATCCAGCGTAAAAAAGAACTCTCCGATCTCGACCTGAACGTAGGCTTCACGGTGCAGCAGGTGCTCGTGACAGCCGTGGTGGTGATCTTGTGGGTGGCCGCGCCGCTGCTGGCCGGCTTCTATCCCAAGGCGCCCGACGTGTTGATCTGGCTGGTGCGGGCGATGGCCTTCAACCTCTACCTGAAAACCTGGCGGTCGATGAGCGCGCTGCAACTCGAACGCCGGCTCGACTTCAAACGCCTGGCGATGATCGAGGTGGTCGAGCGGTTGAGTTATCAGCTCGTGGCCGTCGTGCTGGCCGTGATGGGCTTCGGCATCTGGAGCCTCGTCTGGGCGGTGCTGGCTACCGGCGTGCTGGGCACCACGCTCGTCTACAGCGCCGCGCCCTGGAAAGTGCGCCTGGCGTACGATAGAGAGATCGCGCGTGAGATCTTGCGCTTCGGCCTGCCGTATCAGTTCCAGCGCATCGTCAACAAAGCCAAGACGTGGCTGACGCCGACGCTCGTGGCCTCGTTCATCGGGCCGGACGCCGTCGGGTTTTTGATGTGGGGCACCAGCAACGGGCGCAAGCCGCTGCGGCTTTTTCAGAACGTCATCCGGGTTTCGTTTCCGCACTTTTCTCGCCTGCAAGACAACCAGAAAGAGGTCGAGCGTGTGCTGTCGCGGTATCAGGTCTACTTTCTGGCCATCAGCGGGCTGTGGTTTTCGGTGCTGATCGTGGCCGGCTACGACCTGACGCGCTGGATCTACACCGACAAGTGGCTGCCGGCGGTGCCGGTGTTGATGCTCGCCGGGTTCTTGATGGGCCTCAACGCCGTCAGCGGCAGCACCAAGACGGCCCTCAACGGCCTCGGGCGCATCCGCTTCACCACGCAGATGACGCTCGTCAACACGGTGATCAGCCTCGGCCTCGGCGTGGGGCTTGTGTTTGTCATCGGCTTCTACGGCGTGCCGGTGGCCTTCATCGTCGCGTTGCTGCTGACCATCCCCTGGTTGCTCCGGGGCTTGAGCAAGGGCGCCATCAAACGAATCCTCGGCCCCACCGCCTGGGTCATCCTTCCGGTGCTCGTCTCGATCGGCGTCGGGCTGGGGGTGCAGATGGTGGAGATGCCGCTGGCCGTGCAGGCGCTGGGCTCGGCTGCCGTGACCTCGGTGGTCTACCTGGGCGTGGCCTGGCTGGCCGCGCCGGTCTGGTTGAAAGAGCGCGCGCAGCAGTACCTGATGCGCGTCGGAGAGAAAGTGATGAGCCGCTTCAAGGAGCCGGTTTTGTGACATCTTAGAGCGTTTTCCCTGTTCCGGTCGTTCTGCTCAGATTTAAGCACTCAAGACGAAAGGGGGAAAGGGAGAGAGGGGGAAAGGGGGATCTTGATTGACGAATTTCGAGTTGCAAAACAAATCATTTTCCTTCGGCCAGTCGCTTCGCTCGTGGGACACGCGACCTTCGAAGTTAGACATTCCTGATCCTCTCCCTTTCCCCCTCTCTCCCTTTCCCCCTTTCTCAACTGTATGGATAGCGCCCGCGACCTGCTCGTTTTCGAACATATCCCCAAGACTGCCGGCAGCACGATGCACGCTATCTTGTGGCGGCTCTACGGCGGCAAACGGGTGTTTATGGCGACGATCCGGGGGCGTCATCGCGAACACCTCGAAGCGCTGGGCCGTCGCCTGCACGAGCCGCCGCCGCTCAAAGCCGTGGTCTCGCACATCGGCTTCGGCTTTTACGAGCGCCTTGCCGAGGCCCCGCCGCCTGTGCATTACACGTTCCTGCGAAACCCGGTAGACCGCGTCCTCTCCCACTACTATTTCCAGATTCAACGCGGCCAACTCGACCCTTCGACGACGCTGGAGACGTTCGTGCGGCAAGACCTCAGCCGCGCCTGCAACGTGCAGACGGCGTTCCTGGGCGGCTTAGAAGCGCAGCACAACCTCGACGGGATCACGCTGTCTCCGGATCTGTATACCGAGGCACTGCTCGAAAGCGCCAAAGCCAACCTCCGCCGGATGGACGCCTTCGGCCTGACCGAGCGCTTCGACGAGAGTTTGCTGCTCCTGGGCGAGGCCTTCGGCTGGAAACGCAGGCGGCTTTACTACGTCGCCCGGCGCGTCGGGCGCCTGCGCGCGACCCGGCCCCGCCACCCGGACCACGTGCTGAAGCTGATCCGGCAATACAACGAACTCGACCTGGAACTCTACCATTACGCGCAAGCCCTCTTTGAAGAGCAACGAACCCGCCTGCTCCCCGACGGCGGCCCCGACGTCAAGACGTTCCAACGGCTCAACGCAGTGTTTTCTCTGATCCACCCCCGCACCCGCCCGGTCCGGCGTGCGCTCAGACGCACGGTTAAAGCGCTGAAGGGATGAGTCGGAGAGCCGGAGAAGACGGGATTTTACTCGTTCCCACGGTCCTCCGTGGGAATGCAGATCTGGACGCTCTGCGTCCAAAAGGGAGACGCAGGAACGTCTCAGGCTGCGTTCCCACGCAGAGCATGGGAACGAGGAGTTGATTTCTTGACTTTTCGATTTCCCGATTCCTTTTTCCCCCAATCCTTGATTCTCCGACTCTCCGACCCCCCGACTCTCCGATTCATCAAACAAACATGCCCAGGCCCTCTTTCTTCATAGCCGGCAACCCCAAAGGGGGCACCAGTGCGCTTCAGCGTTTTCTGAAGGCGCACCCCGCCGTGTTTATGTGCCGGCCCAAAGAACCGAAATATTTTGCCCAGGATTTCTTCCGCGAAGCCGGCGAGGAGCGCACCTTCGCCCGCATGACCGAAGCGGATTACCTCGATCTTTTTCGTGAAGCGCAGCCGGATCAGCTTTGCGGCGAGGCCAGCACGTGGTATCTCTACTCGAAGGTGGCCGCGCAGGCCATCCACGCCTTCGATCCTTCCGCTAAACTGATTTTTGTGCTGCGCGAACCGGCGGATTTTCTTTATTCGTATTACCTGCAACTGCGCAAAAATCCCGTCGTCGAGGGCGAGCGGGTCAACGATTTTCGCAAGGCGCTGGCGCTGGAGTCGGAACGCAAACAGGGTCGCAAGATCCCGCGCGGGTGCCTGCTGCCCGAGTTTCTCTATTACAGCGAACGCGTCAAATACGCCGAGCAACTCGAACGCTTCTTTGCCTGCTTCGACCGCGCGCAGATCAAAATCATTATCTATGACGATTTCAAGCGCGACAACGAAGGCATCTACCGCGACGTGCTGGCCTTCCTGGGGCTCGATCCCTCTTTTACACCCGCGTTTGAGACCCACAATCCGGGCCGGGTCATCCGCTCGAAACGCCTTCAGCGTGTCTTCCAACGGGTTATTTTGGGGGAACGATGGGCTGCGCCGCTCAAGCCCCTGCTCAAGCGCCTGATCCCGGAACGGCGGCGGCGCTCCCTGGTGCGACGCATCAAGAAAAAATGGCTCTCCCGCCCGAAAGACACCCTCGACCCGGCGCTGGCCGCCGAACTCAAAGCGCGCTATCGCGGCGAAGTTGAAAAGCTCAGCGCGCTGCTCGGACGCGATCTGCTGGCGCTCTGGGGCTACGCCCCGCCCGACGACCCTGCGCCCCAACCCGGCGCGCGGGAACCGGCACGCCCTGAGCATTTTTCCACGACGCCTGAAGCATGAGCACCCTGCCCACCTTCCTCGTCATCGGCGTCGCCAAAGCAGGGACGACCTCGCTCTATCAGCACCTCAAGGCGCATCCTGAGGTGTTTATGTCTCCCAAAAAAGAGCCCAATTTTTTCTCGTATGACGGCGCCGAGCCGGAGGTCGATTTCCGGAATCCGCAATGGATCACCAACTGGGAAGACTACCGGGCTTTGTTCGAGGGCGTTCGTGATGAAAAAGCTGTCGGCGAGGCGTCGCCGCGTTATTTTCACAGCGCCGTGGCGCCTGCGCGCATCAAAGAGACCCTCCCGGCGGCGCGGCTGATGGCCCTGCTGCGGCATCCCGTAGAGCGAGCGCATTCGCATTACATGATGATGATGAATGCCGGCGTGCTGGCCTATCGCCCGTTCGAGCCGTTGTTCAGAGAAAAAGCCCGAACCGTCGCGACGTGGGATCAAGAGCCGCTGGCGTGTTTCGGCTTCCGGCACAGTTTCTATTACGAAAACCTGCGCCGCTATTTCGACCTCTTCCCGCGCGACCGGATCAAGATTCTTCTTTTCGAAGAATACAACGCCGATCCCCGCGCCGTGCTCGCCGACGTCTTCCGGTTTCTCGACGTCGATGCCGGCTTTGTGCCCGATCTGGAGGCGCGGTACAATCCGTCGCATGGCATGCCCAAAAGCCCGCTCTTGCACAAGACGGTGATGCGCCCCAACGCGCTCAAGACTATCGCCCGAAAGCTGGTGCCGGGCGCGGTGCGGAAGAAAGCGACGGGATTCCTTTTCAGACGCATCCGCACCCGCAAATCCTCGCTCGACGAGGCGGTGCGCCGGGAATTTATGGATGTCTATCGGGAGGATGTGTTGAAGGTTCAGGATCTGATCGGGCGCGATCTTTCGGGGTGGTTTGGTTGACGAGAGGGGGAAAGGGAGAGAGGGGGAAAAAGCGTTGGTCGTGCTCTTCGATGTTGATGGCGCATTTGCTCCTTATAGAAGTCATCCCTGCGCAGGCAGGGACCCATCCGGTTTTCAAGGAATGTCGCCATCCCCGGAGACCTGGATGGGTTCCCGCCTCCGCGGGAATGACTTCCTAAAAACCTTATCAACACATCGAAGAGCATGATCAAATCATTAACCATTCGCTATTAAATCCCCCTTTCCCCCTCTCTCCCTCTCCCCCTTTCCCTCCCCCGTGCTTACATTCGCCTGAGACGAGCACGACGACTGACGAATTAAACACCCCAATGCCCTCCGCCAAGCCGCTTTACATCTTTTTCGGCCATCACAAGTGCGCCACGGGCTGGATCGACGGCATCGCGCGCGAGGCTTGTTTTCATCTGGGATGGCGGTTTCGCATCGTCCACCGGCCTGTCGATTTTGCCCGGTACGGCTCGCTGGCGCGGCTTGTTGAGGTCGAAAAGCCGGACTTCCTGGCCTACACCAACGCCGACCGGACGCACCTCGCCGGGCTGCCTGCGTTCCGGGCCTTCCACGTCATCCGCGACCCGCGCGACGTGATCGTTTCGGGTTATTTTTCGCACCTGCACAGTCATTCCACGAAGGGCTGGCCGGAGTTGGCCGCGCACCGCGCCCGTCTTCAACAGCTTTCGAAAGAAGACGGGCTGATCGCGGAGATGGATTTCAGCAAAGAGCGGCTTTTGCAGATGGGCGCCTGGGCCTACGACCACCCCGACGTGCTCGAACTCAAGATGGAGACTCTGACGGCCAACCCTACCGAGACCTTCCACGCGGCCTTCGATTTCCTCGGCCTGCTCGATCCGGCAGAGCGCGGGCCGGCAAAGCGGATGCTTCGGGGGTTGATCGAGAAACTCAACGTGCTCAACCAGCGCGGGCGGCGGCATACACCGTTTCACTGGCCGATCTTCCCGTTTCGTTTTCCCCAACAGACGCTCACGCCGGCGCGGGTCGAGGCTATCATCCGGCGCAAGAGTTTTAAGCGGCTTTCGGGCGGGCGGCGGCACGGCCAGGAAGACGTAAAGAGCCACTATCGCAAAGGTCAGCCAGGCGATTGGCGCAACCACTTCACCGCCGCGCACATCGCCTATTTCGATCAGGAATTCGGCGATTTGCTGCTTCGATTAGGCTACGAATCCAACAATTACTGGCAGGCGCCGACGCGCGATGAAAATACTCTTCTGTAGCCCGTTCGAACTCGACCGCAAGCGCGGCGCCGCGCAGACGGTGATGGTGTTGGCGGATGAATTGGAAAAGCTGGGCGCCCGCTGCACGCTCGTCGGTCCGGCCCAGGTCGGCGCCACCCAGGACGACTATCCCGACAAGCTCCACGCCTATCTGAGCGAGCATGCCCACGAATACGACGTCGTCGAGTTCGATTACAAACGCCTCGCTTTTGAGCGCGCGGATTTCAGCCGGGAGACGCTCTTCGTGGCCCGATGCCAGTTGTTGCTGCATCTCTACGAGACCGTCCGCATCCCCCCCGAACCGACGATGCGCGGTCGACTGCGTGCCTTGCTCCTGGCGCAGCGTGACCGGCGGCGGATGAAGGCTCGCATCCGCCGCGCCACCGCCACGGTGCAGGCTGCCGATCTGGTCATCGTGCTCAACAAAGAGGCGCGCGCCGTTTTGATGAAGCACGGCCTGCCCGAAGCCAGGATCCGCATCATGCCCAACGGCATGACCGAGGCGCAATTCGAGGTGTTCGACGCCGTGCCCGTCGCTCCGCCGGAGGAGGCCGTGGTGGGCTTCATCGGCATGTACGGCCCCCGGAAAGGTGCCGCTGATTTCCCCGCGCTCGCGCGCCGTGTGGCCGAGGCTGTGCCGGAGGTCCGCTTTCGGCTGATGGGCACGTGGGGGCGGTTCAAGACCGAAGAGGCGGTGCTGGCGCTGTTTCCGCCCGCGCTACGCAAGCACGTCGAGGTGATCCCCCGGTACGACCCGGAGACGGTGGCCGATTTGCTGGCGCCGTGCGCGGTGGGCGTCTTTCCGTCGTACCTCGAAGGCTTTCCGCTGGGCGTGTTGGAGATGCTCGCCGCCGCGCTGCCGGTGGTGGCCTACGACGCGCCGGGCGCCCCGGAGATGCTGCCGCCCGGCTACCTGACACCGCCGGGCGACGTCGAAACGATGAGCCGAAAGGTGATCCACCTGCTGCAAGACCGCGAGGCCCTGGCCGAGGCCCGGCGCTGGGCGCGGCAGCACGTCCAGCAATTCCGCTGGCAACACATCGCACAAACGTTGGCCGCGACGTACGAGGAGGCGCTGGCGCAAAAACGCGCGGGCCGAAAGTAGCGTCGTTTTTCGACGTAATTAGCGCAGCGAGGGATTTGGAATCGGCGAATCGGCATTCAAAACGCCCGTTTCTCTGTTGATTCGACGCGCATATTTGAAAAAACTTCTACCGCCGGTATGAAAAACCACCGCATCCCCGTACGGCTCTCGCTGCCATCCATAGGCATGGTGCATCGGCGAAAGCAAACTATAGGAAAGCCGAAGGGCGCCGCAGGCAAAGGCAAAAGCGTGCTGCCCGGCGTGCTTTTTTGAATACGAATACGGATCGGTGGCGCGCACAGCTTTGGTGATGTCGAGCCAGGGTTCAGCCAGGCGTCGATGGGCGCCGTTGCGGAAGACAAGCACGCCGGTGTTGAGATAGGGAAAGAACGCCTCGGCGCCAAATTGGCGCAAGTAGGTTTTCCAACGCTCCTCGTCCCAGCATGCCTTCAATGCTGCCGATGCCAGCCTGCCGGCGACCTCCCCGGTCGTGTCTTTCAAGAGCACGTTCAACGGTTTCAGCACGATGGTGTCGGCGTCGAGATACACCACGTCGTTACTTTCGGCGCGGCACAGGTGGATCTTGTTGAGTAGCCAAAAGCCATCGCCGATGTCGGGCGTCTCTTCCACGATGATCCGGTCGTCGCCGAACTGCCAGGAGCGGGGGCGGCTGCCCACGCAGTAAATCGTCACCTGTTCAAAGACTGTGGCGGAGGCGAAGATGCTGCGGAGCGAGGCGAAAAGGTAGTTCTCCCAGTCCGGTGAACAAACGTAAACGATGTGCATGGAAAAACGGGTTTTATCGTACTCGCTTTCAGACCCAAAAACCGAGAAGACAGTTCCGCTTTCATCGCCGAGTTGCTCAACGCTTTGCCAAAAGGATCAATCCGTAAACCCTTCCGGTTTACTGGCCCGTGATCATTCTTGCCACAATCGAAAAAAACAACCTCTAAACCCATCAATGCGCGCGCGGATACACATCCCAAAAGACGCGGTCCTCGACCTCGGATTCGTGATGCTCGTCGGGCTGATCATCGCCGCGTGCGCCTGGACGGAGGAGCCGCCGCCCCTGGTTCAAACAGCGAAGCAAGTCAGCGAAGAAAACGGCATCCTGATCCCATTCACGCTCGATGCGCCGGGGTATGTGACGCTCGTCATCGAAGACGACGAAGGCCGCCGCGTGCGCAACCTCACGGCGGGCGCGCGCTATCCGGCAGGCTCGCACACGATCTACTGGGACGGCTACGACGTGGGCAAGGCCGTCAAGTACAAAACAGGCAACGTCGGCACGCGCTACGACATCAGGCGCCGCCGCGTCGCGCCCGGCGTCTATCGCGTGCGCGGGCTGGTGCATGAGGGCCTGACGATGCGCTACGAGATGGCGGTGCAGAGCCCCGGCACGCCGCCGTGGCACACCCGCGACGGCTCCGGCGCCTGGCTCGCCGACCACACCCCGCCCAACGACATCGTCTTCCTGCCCGGCGGCTCGGCCTACGGATCTGAGCCGCAGATGATGGCCTGCGCCAACTTCGTCGAGACAGGCCACGGGTTGATGTGGATCGATCTGGACGGGCGCAAGCTTTACGGGATGCGCCAGGGCTGGGAAGGCGCCTTCGCCCTGGCCCGCGACGCCGGTCCGAATCGCGATCCCAACACCCACGCCTATTCCATCTCTTTCCGAAAAGGCAAGCTCAAACTCTTCGCCCACACCGCCGAGTACGCGCGAAAACGCCTCCTGGGGCACAAGATCGACGGCGCGTACGATCCCAAATCGGGCATGGCGCTGGCCGTGTATAACCGGAAAGCCGTCGTCAGCCTCCCACGCGACGGCCAACTGCTTTTTATCGATATCGACGGAAACGCCGCCCGGCCCGGCAGGACGGCTGCCGCGTCGCATCCCAAAGGGCTTACCATCGACGAGGCGGGCCGGCTTTATGTGATCGAGGATCGACAGGTGAAACGGTATGAGGTGGATTGGGAGCACGACCGGCTGATGCGCGAGGAGACCCTCGTCAATACCGGATTGGAAGATCCGCATCGTATCACGCGCGATGCTGAGGGGCGGCTCTACGTCTCTGACTGGGGCGAGAGCCATCAGGTGAAGGTCTTCGCCGGCGGCGGGCAGTGGCTGCGCACCATCGGCGCGCCCGGCGGGCCGCAAACGGGCCGGTACGACGAGCAGCGGATGCACCATCCCAACGGCCTCGCCGTCGATGACCGGGGCCGGCTCTGGGTGGCTGAACTCGATCAGGCCCCCAAACGCATCAGCCAGTGGACGACCGACGGCGCCTTCGTCCGCGCCTTTTACGGCCCGCCGATGTACGGCGGCGGCGGTATGCTCGACCCCGCCGATTCCACCCGCTTTTACTATCCCACCAGCCGCAACCGAAGGCTTCAAGGCGTCAACGCCGGCATCGCCTTTTCGCTCGACTGGCAGACCGGCGAGGCGACGCCGGAGACGATCTACAAACCCCGCGATCCGCGCAACGGGGCCGAGGCGACGTTGCCCTATCAGGCGCCCGTCCAGCCGATCCGCGTGGCCGGGCGCCTGTACCTCGTCAACACCTTCAACCAGGCCTTCCACGGCATGCGCAACGTCGTCGGCATCTGGCTCTGGGACGAGGCGACGGCGATGGTCCGCCTCGTGGCGGTCGTCGGTTTTCACGACGGCAACAAGAACCATCGATGGGCCGAACTGGACCGGCCTGATCTGGCCGCGCATCGGCCCGATGGCGTGGCTCGGGAGCAGCTTTTCTACGTCTGGTCTGATGGAAACAAGGACGCGCGCGTGCAGCCGGACGAGGTGCAGTACGCCGTCTCCGAAAACGGCGGCGGGCGGATCTATGCCGGCGAAAACCTCAAGGTGCTCACCTCCTGGCTCCAACAACTCGATGCGCCTCAGATCGATGACGACGGCGTGCCGCGTTTTGATCTGAGCACGTGGAAAACCGTGGCAGACGCGCAGAAAAAAGGATCGGGCGATGCCTTCTACGCCGGATCTGACTGGGTGATCAGAGCAGGTGGACCCATCCAGGGATTCTATCGCGGCGCGCACCGATGGAGCTATCACAGCCAGTATTTCGACCGGGGCAGCGCGCCGGTGCCTGCCCAATACGCCGGGCATCTGATCGAAACATCGCGCGTGCTCGGCCTGCCCGTGCAGCCCCGCGCGGGCGACGCCGGCTACGTCTGGGCTATCAACAGCGACAAAGGCGCCCTCTATCTCTTCACCGCCGACGGCCTGCTGCTCCAGGAACTCGGCGGCGACCGCCGCGTGACGCCGCTGCTGCGCATCCCGAACATCGAGCGCGGCCAGATCGTCGAAAACGTCAGCTTCGACGAGGAAAACTTCTGGCCGCACCTCGTCCAACTCGACAGCGGATCTATTTTTCTGACCACCGGACGCGAACACACGAGCGTGTTCCGGCTGGAAGGCTTCGAGACCATCGAGCGGCGCGACTTCGGCGCCGTCACCGTCAGCGAGGCGATGGTGGCGGGGTTGAAGGCTGCGCGGGTGGAGCCCGCCACGCGCCAGCAAAACCGCAAGACCACCATCGCCCTCAACGGCCCCGAACCCCGCCTCGACGGCGATCTCGCGGAGTGGGACGAAGCCGAATGGGAGCCTATCGATGCCGCGCTCGGCCTCGCGGCGGCGGCGCGGGTGAGCGGCGGCACCCTCTACGTGGCCTACCGAACCGATGACCCGGCGCTGCTCGATAACGAAGGCGCCGAAGGCTGGCAAAACCTGTTCGCCTCCGGCGGCGGCCTCGACGTGATGCTTCAGCTTCCGAAAAAGACGCGCAAGACGAAGCAAACGCGCGCCGTCCGGCTTTTCGTCACGCGGCTGGGGCATCCGCAAACCGGCCCGGTGCGTGCTGTTTTCTTTCAGCAAGGCGGCCAGACTGGCCGCGCCGAGCCGGTCACCTACAACTCGCCCCTCGGCGAGACCGTTCTGAAAAACGTCGTCGATGTCAGCGAGCGGGTCACGCTGGCGCAATCCGGCGGCAGCTACGAACTCGCCGTGCCGCTCGCGGTGCTGGGGCTGAATCCAAAAAACGGCATGAAAGCCGCCGCCGACGTAGGCGTGCTCCTGGGCAACGGCGTCGAGACGCAGGCGCGGCTCTACTGGAGCAACAAAACCTCCACGAGCGTCTCCGACCTCTCGCGCGAAGCCCGCCTCGAACCGCAGTTCTGGGGCACGTGGGTGTTCAGGGAGTAGTATCTTGAGGCGGAATTCCTTCGCGGAATGCGCACGTCATGATCTTTGATTATTAATCGGGTAGGCGTCAGAAATTCCCCCTTTGAAGGGGGACAGCGGCGCGCAGCGTAGGCGAAGCGGCGCAGGGGGATGTTCGTGCGGCTTAAGATGAGCGTTTCAGCCAGCCGCGCGAACATCCCCCGCCCCTCCTTCGTCGGGGCACCCCCTTCAAAGGGGGACTTGTTGGGGAATTGCCGTTACCCGATTTCATAGTCAAACATGATGATTATGCGCAATTCCACACGAAATAAGCCGGATTTGATCAACCATCAGAAGCCGCATGGAAGCCACTAAAATCTTCGGCATAGGATTCCAGAAGACGGGGACGACGTCGTTGGGGAAGGCGTTGGAGGTGCTGGGCTATCGGGTTCACGGCGTCATCCTGTTTCGCCAGCCGGATTCGGCGATTGCGGAGAAGGCGCGGCAGCGGGCGTTCGCGTTGGCCGAACAGTTTGACGCCTTCCAGGATATGCCGTGGCCGATTTTTTATCAGGAATTGGATCAGCGCTATCCGCAGAGCAAGTTCATCCTGACCCTCCGCTCCTCGGACGACTGGATCCGGAGTATGGTGCGGCATTTTGGGAGGCGGACGGCGCCGCTGCGGGTTTCGGTCTACGGCGCAGGCTGCCCCAGGGGCAACGAGGCGCGGTACGTCGAGCGGTACGAGCGGCACAATCGAGAAGTGCTCGATTATTTCCGCGACAGGCCCGACGACCTGCTCGTGCTGAACCTGATGGAAGGCGACGGCTGGGAGAAGCTGTGCCCTTTTCTGAACAAAGACATCCCCGCCGTCGCGTTTCCGGTAGCCAACAAGGCGCGGGATCGGCGGCTGAAACGGATGCGGCGCTACGTCAAACACCCCGTCACGTCTCTCATCCGGCTTGTGAAGAGCTATCGCTGATGCGCAGCATCAAAAAAACGATCTCGACGCGTGTGGCGTGGCCGCTCATCTCTCGCGTGAAAGCGTGGAAGCAGCGAGCGCGCCTGCGGTCGGCGCACCGGCGCGCGATGCCAGATTTTATCATCCCTGGCGCGCAAAAGGCCGGCACCTCGTCGCTCTTCGCCTACCTGTCGCAGCATCCCGAAGTCGTCCCGCCGGTGACCAAAGAGGCGCATTATTTCGATCTGAAGTATGACCGAGGCGAGGCGTGGTATCGCAGCTATTTTCCCCTCGTCGAAAGTCTCAAAGACGGCGCTTTGATCACCGGCGAGGCGTCGCCTTACTATCTTTTTCATCCGCACTGCCCGGAGCGCATCCGCGAGACGGTGCCGGCGGTGAAGCTCATCGTGCTGCTGCGCAATCCCATCGACCGGGCCATCTCGCACTATTTCCACGAAGTCCGGCTGAAATTCGAATCGCTCTCGATGGAGGAGGCGTTCGCGGCGGAAGAAGAGCGGATCGGGCCTGACATCGAAAAAATGGAGGAAGATCCCACGTATGCCGGCTTCGCGCATCAACATTTTTCTTATAAAAAGCGCGGGATTTACGCCGATCAGATCGAGCGATATCGGGCGCTGTTTCCGCCTGAGCAGATGCTCATTCTCAAAGCCGAAGACCTCTTCGCCGATCCCGAAACCGTGACGCGGGCCGTTTATGCGTATCTTGAAATCGATCCTGACCGCGCGCCTCGGAACGCGCGTCCTCGGAATGTGGGCAGCTACGAAGGGCGCGTTTCGGCGCCGGTTTATGATAGCCTCGCGGCGTATTTTGCGCCGCATAATGAACGCCTCTATGCCTTGCTTCAACGAGATTTCGGCTGGTGATGAGTTTTGACAACGTACCGGCGCGCGTCGAATTCGGCGTCGTGCTGGGGTGCCCGCGCTCCGGCACGACGTTTTTGATGCGCGCGCTCAACGCGCTGCCCGATACCGAATGCGTCAACGGCATCATCTTTCCGTCGGCCATCCCACAGGTGGTCAACCAGCCGCTGCCGCCGGATATTCGCGAGGCGCTCACGGTCGAGTTCAGGCAGTCGTTGCTGCGGTATTTGCATTCGGGTTTTTTCAACGCGCGGGCGGCGGCGATGCAGAAATGGTTCGCCGCGCCGTCGGGGCCGGGCGGGCTGTGGAAGGCGCTGCAAGGCCGGCGCTCGGTCGATCGATTGATTTACAAAGAGCCGTTTCTGAGCTTCGCGCCCGCTTTTGCCTATGCGGCCTTGCCCGGCGCGCGGTTCATCCACCTCTACCGAGACGGACGCGACTGCGCCGACTCGCTCGCGCGCTCCTACGACGTGCTCTCCGACGAAAAGCTGACGACGCTGCACCACGCCGAGATGCGCCTGGGCCGCAAGGTCGATCATCGCTACGTGCCCTGGTGGGTCGATGACGGCGACGAAGCTGATTTTCTGGCAGCCACGCCCTACGCGCGCGCCATCTGGATGTGGAAGACGATGGTGCGCCGCTGCCACGACTTCTTCGCGCAGCCCGACGTGGCGGCGGCGGGCACGGTGCTCGCGCTGCGCTACGAAGACCTGATGCGCGACCCGCTCACGCACGGCCAGGCCGTTGCCGACCACCTCGGTGTGCCGATGAACAAGTGGTTTCGAAGCCGGTTGAAGGACGCGCACACGCGCTCCATCGGCCTCCACAAAAACCGCAGCGCCGAAGACCTCCGCGCCGCAGAACGCATCGCCGGGGATGAACTTCGGTTGTTTGGATATCTCTAGGTCATGGGTCATGAGTCATGGGGTCATGAGTTCTTAATTCTTCACCCATGACCCGTGACCAATGACTCATGACCGACGCCAACGCGTGTGCGAAGTGAGACCTTGAGGATTACCGACTCGGTCGTTTAAGCCACCAATCAAGCAACAAGAATGATCGTCGTCTCCGCCAGCCTGAAGAAATCCGGCAGCGGTTGGTATTTCAACATGACCAACGACCTGCTGGTGCGGGCCGGGCATCAGGACGCGCGGGCTGTGCGCCGGGCCTACGGGCTGGAGTCGGTCTTGCTGCAGGATAATTGCCGGGTTAATCCGAACGTGCTCAACCTGGCGCGGCTGGTGAGGGTGCATCGACGGAACGAGACCTTCGTGGTCAAGACGCACGCCGGGCCGACGCCGAGCCTGCGTCTGCTGATGGCCCTCGGCGTCGTCAAAG
Source organism: Rhodothermales bacterium (assembly GCA_028278205.1). Taxonomy (GTDB): domain Bacteria; phylum Bacteroidota; class Rhodothermia; order Rhodothermales; family Bin80; genus JANQES01. The sequence goes on along the minus strand of JANQES010000003.1, from coordinate 7,228 downwards.
CCACGTATATCTATCGCGACCCGCGCGACGTGGTGCTCTCGGCGCTCGACCACGGTGCGGCGCTGCGCGAGGCCGGCAAGCCTAACGTCCTGGCAAAGCTGCACAACGTAGACGACGCCATCCACTATGTAGACCAGTTACTCGGCGACTGGGACGCCTGGACGAAGATGGACCGCGCGCTGATGGTCCGCTACGAAGACCTCGTCGCCGACACGCTCGGCGCGTTGAAACGGCTGGCTGCGTTCCTGGCGCTCGATGTCTCGGACGAGGATCTCGAAAGCGTCGCGGCCCGCTATCGACAAGAGAAGCACGACGCGGTGACGCAAAATCGGCTGCACTTCAATAAAGGAATCGTGGGACGGTTCAGAAGCAGGATGAGTCCTGAGGAGATCGAGGCATGCACCCGACATTTCGATCCATACCTGACACGGATGGGCTACGCCGTCTAGCTGATCTGACGCCGGGCCGGGACGCGATGAACCTACACCTTGTCTTTCCCAAACTGCCGCCATCACCCGATGGCATCGGCGATTATACGGCCCGGCTCGCCGAAGCGCTGGCCGGGCGCTGCCGGGTGACGATTCTGACGGCTCAGGATTCGCACACATCCCTGCAAGGCGTGACCGTGCAGCAGGCTTTTTCCACCGCGCCGACGCGCGGCCTGCGCGGCCTGCTCGACGCCGTCGCTGCCGAGACGCCGGACTGGCTCGTGGTGCAGTACAACCCCTTCAGCTACGGACGCCGGGGCTTCAACCCGCACCTTCATCGCGTCATCGGCGCGCTCGGGCGACGGCACGAGCGGCTGAAGATCGCGTTGATGGTCCACGAGCCGTTTATGCGGGCGTCCAGCTTGCGCGCTGCCGTGATGACGACGTGGCAACGCTGGCAACTGTGGCGCCTGGGCCGCTGTTGCGATCTCATCCTGTGCCCCGCCGAAGCCTGGATCCGCCTGCTGCGTCCCTGGTTTCCGAAGATCCCGATGGCGCACCTGCCCGTCGGATCCAATATCCCGAAAGTGCCGGTGACACGCGCGGCGGCGCGGCAAGAGGTCGGCGTGGCGGCTGACGAGACGCACGTCGTGGGTCTCTTCGGCAGGGCGCGTCCGGCGCGGTTGTTGTCGTTTGTGAGGGCGGCGATGCAGCGGCTTTTGGATGAGGGAATCGACGCGCGGCTGGTCTACATCGGCCCGTCCGGCGCGCGCGTCCGAGGCGAGCTAGACGCGGTCTCGGTGCTCGATGCCGGGTTGCTGCCGCCCGACGCTGTCTCGCGTCATTTTGCGGCGATGGATCTGTACCTGGCGCCGTTCAAACGCGGCGTCTCTACGCGGCGCGGGTCGTTCATGACGGCCTTGCAGCACGGCATCGCCACGATCAGCACCGGCGGCATCCACACCGACGCGCTGCTGCGGGACGCCCACGACGACGCCTTCCTCCTGGCGCCCGACGACGACGCGCAGGCGTTCGTAGACCTCGTGTTGGCGCTGGCCCGCAATCCCGAACACCGCCGCCGCCTCGCCGAAACCGGGCAGGCGTTCTACGAAACGCATTTCGCCTGGAATCATATTGCGTCCGGGCTCCTCGAAACGTTAGCCTCCGAGGGCGTTCCCACGCCTCAGGCATATCATTCAGATTCTGTATGATGGATTGCTTCGCTGTCAAATTCTCAACCTGTTGCTTGCTCGGAGGCCGGCTGACACACCCCACCTCGCTGCGCTCGGCACCCCTCTCTAGAGGAGACTTTGGGGATTTGCACGCCGAAAACGTAGAAAAATCCCCTCTTGAGAGGGGTGCCCCGACGAAGGAGGGGCGGGGTGTGTTCTGCAACGCTCAGACCAGCAAATCCGCCTCGCGATGAACGACCGTCCGAAGATCAAGTTGATCTACATCGCCAGCATCGGGCGCAGCGGCTCGACGTTGCTGGAATCGATGCTGGGGGCGCATTCTGAGATCGCCACGATGGGCGAGGTGCATATCTGGCCGCACGAGATCGGGCAGGGCGGCGTGCAGCCGTGCGCGTGCGGCAATCATGTTCACGACTGCCCTTTCTGGATCGAGATGCGCCGCCGCGTCGATCCGCTCAAGCAAGAAGGTCCGGCGTTGCATTTCTTCCGCGAAAAACACAACGCCGGGCGCACGCTGCGCCGGAACCGCCTGAAAGCCTTCAACCCGCGCGCCACCGAAACGCTCAACGAACGCGCCGACATCGCAACCTATGGCCGGAATAATCAGGCCGTCTTCCAGGCTTTTCTGGACGTGACCGAAGCCATGCTCAACCGGCAGCCGCGCTGGATCGTCGATGCGTCGAAAGATCCGTACCGGCTGCTCTGGCTGATTCGGTCGGGCCTGTTCTCCATCAAAGTCATCCATCTGGTGAAGAACCCGCGCGGGTTTGTTTATTCGGTGACGAAGCCGTATCTCCGCGAACACGGGCTTGCGGCGGGCGCGCGGCGGTTGTACTATACGGCCCGGCAATCGACGGCGTGGGTCATTCAAAACCACCTCGTCTCGAAGATCGCGCAGCACCATCTGGATCCGGCAGATTATCTGCTGCTCAACTACGAGACGCTGGCCTCAGACCCCCACGCCACGTTCGCCGCCGTCTGCGACACCATCGGCTGCCCCTACGAACCGGAGGCCGTCGAAAACTTCCGCGCAGGCGCGCAACACACCATTGCTGGCAATCCGATGCGCTATCAGAACACCGGCATCCGGCTGGACGAACGATGGAAGACGCAGCTTCCGTATTCCAGCCGAAAACTGGCCGAAGCCATCACCGGATTTTCGATGGCGCGCTACGGCTATCGTTGACGCCAACTTCGCGTGAAACATCGCGGATGCGTAGACTAATGCTCATTGACATTTAAATCGGGTAATGGTAAACCCCAAAAAGTCCCCCTTCGAAGGGGGAATTCCGATGTCAACACGAGTACCCGATTTAATAGTCAAAGAGAAATAGCCTGCGTTCCACAACTCGATTAGAAAGCGTATAAGGAGAGCTAATGGCTCTCAGGGATCAATAAGATGAACATCGCCCTCGTCACACAGGAGGTTATTCAAGGCAACGGGCAGGGCCGGGTGAATTATGAAGTCGGCCAGGAGGTGCTGCGGCGCGGGCATACCCTGACGCTGCTGGCCACGCGCGTGGCGCCTGAGTTGGAGGCGCATCCGCAGGCGCAGTGGGTGCAGATCCCGCTGGGGCAATGGCCCACGCAGTTGGTGCGCAACTGGGTCTTCGCCCGGCGCACGGCGCGCTGGCTGCGAAGGCACCGGTCGCAGGTTGATGTGCTTCAGCTTAACGGCTATGTTTCGTACGGGCCGTCGGAGGTCAATGCGGCGCATTTTGTGCATCATGCGTGGCTGCGCTCGCCGTTTCACATTGCGCGGATGCGGCGCGGGCCGTACGCGTGGTATCAGTGGCTCTACAGCGCCGTCAACGCCCGGCTCGAACGCGACACGTTCGGGCAGGCGCAGGTGGTCGTGGCCGTTTCTAATCAGGTGCGCAATGATCTGTGCGAAGCCGGCATCGACGCCTCGTCGATCCAGGTGATCGTCAACGGCGTAGACATCGACGAGTTTGCGCCGGGGCCGGTGGATCGAAACAACTACGGCCTACCGCCCGACGTGCCGCTGGCGCTGTTTGCCGGCGACATCCGCTCGCCCCGCAAGAACCTCGATACGCTCCTCCACGCCCTCGTCGATGCGCCCGCTCTGCATCTGGCCGTGGCCGGCGATACCGAAGGCAGCCCCTTTCCCGCCCTCGCGAAGCAACTGGGCCTGACCGACCGCGTCACCTTCCTCGGCTACCGCCGCGACATCGCCGACCTGATGCGGGCCGCCGACCTGTTTGTCTTTCCCTCGCGCTACGATCCGTGCCCCCTGGTGATCCTCGAAGCCCTGGCCTCCGGCCTGCCGGTGATCACCTCGCGCCGGGTGGGATCGTCCGATTTGATCACGCCGACCTGCGGCGTCGTCTTCGACGATCCGAACGACGTGGCGGCGCTGGCGCGCACGCTTCAGGATCTGGCGCAAGACCCGGAGCGTAGACGCCAGATGAGCCAGGTCGCCCGTGCCGTCGGCGAAGCCCACAGTTTCGTCGATATGGCAAAACGATACGTGGATCTTTTCGAACACGTGCATCACGGTAAAGCGGAAGCCGCTGCGTCGTAATTTGGTGTTTTAGTGTTTTGGTGTTTTAGTGTTCGAGTTCATCCCCCCTAAAACACCGTAACACTATAACACCAAAACACTATCACACTTATCCTCAGACATGCTCTCCCCCGCCCGCGTCATCGACGAATCCCACGACAGCCTTGCGCCGGCGTCTGCGCCGAGCGCCGGGCTGATCGTGCTCGGGAGCATCCTGCTGAGCGCCGGGGTGCTGGTGCTGCCGTGGTGGACGGGCATGATGCATCTATTCCAGTATCTCTACCTTGTTCTGGCGCTCTTCGTCGGCGTCGTGCTCTACCGCACCACGCCGATTCTGTACCTCGGCTTTACGTGGTGGCTGTGGTTTCTGTCGCAGTTCGTCAGCCGCTTCATCGACTACCAACTCGGCGCGATGAAGACCGATTTTATCCCGCTGACGCCGTATCTGGTCGGTGGGTTGACGGTGTTGACGGTGCTGCGTTATCGGGCGCGTTTGTTAGACCGAGACTATTTTCCTTTCGTCCTCGTGCTGGCCGGCATCGCCTACAGCTACGCCATCGGCATCGTCAACAACGGGCTGGTCACGGCTACGTCGGGCTTGTTGAAGTGGATGGTGCCGGTGTTCTTCGGCCTCCACATCGCCCTGCACTGGCGCGATTACCCGGCCATGCGGCAGGGCCTCCAGCGGACGTTTCTCTGGGGCGTCGTCGTGATGGGCCTCTACGCCGTCCTTCAATTCTACGCCCTGCCCGAATGGGATCGGTTCTGGATGATCAATGCTGAATGGGATTTGTCCTCGACCGGCAGGCCTCGTCCGTTGATGGTGCGCATCTACAGCACGATGAGCGACTTCGGGACGTTCGCCACGGTGATGATGGCCGGCGTGCTGGTGCTCTTCAGCCTCTCGGTCCGGAAGCACCTGTTGGCGGCAGTGCCCGGCTACGCCGGTTTCTTGCTGACGGTCGTCCGTTCGGCCTGGGGCGGCTGGGTCATGGCTATCATGATGATGGCCCTGTGGATCAAGGGGCGGATGCGCAGGCGGCTCTTCGGCGCCCTCCTGCTCGGCGCGCTGATCCTGGCCCCACTGGCGTCCACGCCCGAAATCGCGAACCGGCTTAGCAACCGCTTCGGCTCTTTCCAAAACCTCGAAGACGACCGCAGCATGGAGGTCCGGATCCAGATCTACCGGAACAACTCCTTGCGCGCCTTAACGAGCCCCCTCGGCGAAGGCATCGGCATCGCCGACGTGAACTGGGACAGCGGCCTTTTGATGATCGCGTATCGGTTAGGATGGCCCGGCCTGCTGGTGTTTGCGGTGGGCCTGCTGATGCTCTTACGCCTGCTCTGGCGCAGCCGGATCCAAATCGACGATCCCTTCGCCAGCATCTGCGTGGCTATCGCGTTTGCGATTCTGGCGTTGCTCGCCTTCAACAACCAGATGGTAGGGGTGCGAGGCGCCACGTTCTGGTGCTTCGCCGGGCTGGCCGTGGCGAGCTATCGCTACCACCGCGCCGAGGAAGAGGAGGATGAGTACGAGGAGGAGGTGTGGGAGGAAGAATAGAAAGGGAGAAAGGGGGAGAGGGGGAAAGGGGGATTTTTAATAGTGAATAGCAAATAGTGAATTGAGAATGGCTAATGAGGCCCATCATTCACAATTCGCTATTGGCCATTCACTATTCCCAATTAGAAGCTCCCTCTCTCCCACTCTCCCTTTCTCCCTCTCACCCTCTCTCAGCGAAAGGCAGACACGCGCCTGACAAGGTATAATCGCTCCAAGAGTCACCGTCCGCAATGCGCACTTTACAACTCGGCATGGGCTGGTTTCCGGAACAGGCAGGCGGCCTCAACCGGGTGTATTATCACCTGATACGGTCGTTGCCGGAGGCCGGCGTCAGCGCGCAGGGGCTGGTGGCGGGCTCGGCGGATCTGACTGCACAGACCGGCGGGCAGGTCGAGGCGTTTGCGCCCGGCGCGGCGTCGCTGCCAGCACGGTGGCAGCAGGTCCGCCGCCGGGCGATGGCGTTGATGGCCGAGCAAAAGCCCGATCTGCTGGCGGCCCACTTCGCGCTCTATGCCGCGCCGCTGGGGCGCCGCCTGCGCGACCGGCCGCTCGTGGTACACTTCCACGGCCCGTGGGCGCGCGAAGGCGGCGTCGAGGGCAACAACGTTTTCAAGCGACGGGCCAAGTGGTTCATCGAGCAGGCCGTCTACCGGCATGCCCGGCTTTTCATCGTCCTTTCGGAAGCCTTTCGGGACGTCTTGCATCGCAGCTACGGCATCGCGCCCGAGCGCGTCCGCATCGTGCCCGGCGGGGTGGAGGTCGATGACTTTGCCCTGCCGCTGACGCGCGCGGAGGCGCGGCAACGCCTGGGCTGGCCCCAAGACCGGCCCATCGTGCTGGCCGTGCGCCGCCTGCAACGCCGGATGGGGCTCGAAAACCTCGTCGAGGCCATGGCGACCGTCCGCGAGGCCATGCCGGAGGCGCTGCTGCTGATCGCCGGCAAAGGCCCGCTGGCTGCCGACCTCGACGCCCGCATCGACGCCCTCGGCCTGCGCGACCACGCGCGCCTGCTGGGCTTCGTCCCCGACGCCGACCTGCCCCCGGCCTACCGCGCCGCCGACCTGACCGTCGTGCCGACGGTGGCGCTCGAAGGCTTCGGGCTCGTCACCATCGAGTCGTTAGCTGCCGGCACGCCGGTGCTGGTGACGCCTGTGGGCGGGCTGCCGGAAGCCGTACGCGGCCTCTCGCCCGACCTCGTGCTCCCCGGTTCCGACGCCGCCGCCCTCGCCGAGGGCATCACCCGCGCCCTGCGTGGCGACCTTCCGCTGCCCGATGCCGAAGCCTGCCGGGCCTTCACCCGGAAACACTACGCCTGGCCCGTCATCGCCCAACGCACCCGCGCCGTCTACGAAGAAACCCTTGACCGATTTTAGGTTTTGGATTTTGGATTTTGGATTGTTTACTTCCACCCCAGGTAGGTGTGAATGCGAATTAAGGGTTGGGGAATTTGGGGCATACCTGCCAGGTTTTGAAAACCTGGCAGGTATGGTTTTCGCCGTTTTCAGCTTGTTTTCAACGGCTT
>JANQES010000149.1 GCA_028278205.1 Rhodothermales bacterium | reverse complement strand
TCCTTGAAAGCCTCCAGATAGGCGTCGATGAGTAGGCCTTCGTCATCCGGGACGGCACGCCGTAGCAGAAAGCGAGCACGAACGGTGCGTGGTTCCACGGCCACCGTGGTCACGACGCAGAGGCTCCTCGGAGACAGGACCGCTTCCCCGTTGAAGTATTCGTACTTCCAGCCGGGTTTTCGGGGCAGGCGTTCGAAGGCGTCGAAGGTCATCGGGAGGTGCTGGCGTTGCATCGGTGTATCTCCGCCTGTTTTTGTGTCGCTTTGCTGGCTACGAGTACATAGTGCCAGGCCCCAAACGGCTGGAGGCAAGATAAACCTTTTGTAATGTTGACGAATACGTGACGATTTTTTATTCGCCGCCTGCGCCGCGCAGGGTTGATGCTTCTTTGCGTAGATTCTATTATTATTTTGGCGTTTTTTAGCAGCGGACCCTTGATCATCTACATTTCTTGGCGTGAAGCAGACGAGGCGCGGAATCGGGCAGTAACGCCCAGGCAAAAAGTCATTCGCAGCAGGCTATGTTGTTGACGACCAAATTCCACGCCTCGCCTCCTCCGGCCCACCTCGTGCCGCGTCCTCGGCTTGTGCAACAACTCGAAGCCGGAACCCGGCAGCGGTTCACCCTCATCTCGGCCCCGGCCGGTTTCGGCAAGACTACGCTCATCAGTGCCTGGCTTCACAACCGGGCGGAACCCTTCGCGTGGCTCTCGCTGGGCGGGGGCGATAACGATCCGGCGCGCTTCTGGACCTACGTCATCGGTGCGTTGCAAACGCTGAAGCCCGATCTGGGCCGCGACGCACAGGCTATGCTGCAATCGCCACAGCCGCCGCCGCTGGAGGCCGTCGTCACGATGCTCATCAACGACCTGGTGACGCATCAACCGCCGGGCGAATCGGGGGAGCCTTATTGCCTTGTGCTCGACGATTATCACCTGATTGAAACAGCCGCCATTCACGAGAGTGTCAACTTTTTACTGGATCGGCTGCCCCGGTCCTGTCATCCGGTCCTCGTTACGCGGATGGACCCGCCCCTGTCTTTGCCGCGTCGGCGGGCGCGGCGCGAGGTCAGTGAGGTACGAGCCTCGATGCTGCGGTTCACCGAAGAGGAGACGGCCCGGTTCTTCGAGAAAACAGCCGACCGCTCGTTGTCGGCGATAGAGGTAGCTACGCTGGCCGAACGAACCGAGGGGTGGGTGGCGAGCTTGCAGTTGGCCGGCATCTCGCTCCAGGCACAGTCCGACCCGTCGACGTTCATTGCGGCCTTTGCCGGAAACGACCGTTACGTGATGGATTACCTCGTCGACGAGGTGTTTACTCGGCAGCCGGAGGACGTGCAGCGTTTTCTGCTCGATACATCGATCCTCGATAGCCTGTGTGCAGGGCTTTGCGAGGCCGTGGTCTATGGCGAGGATGGATTGCCGGAAGGAGGCGGCAGCGGTCAGGCTACGCTGCGGTACCTGGAGCGGGCCAACCTGTTCATGGTGCCGCTGGACAACCATCGGGCGTGGTATCGCTATCATCATCTCTTCGCCGATTTGCTGGCTCATCGGTTGCGGCAGGAGGAGGCACATCGCATTCCGGCGTTGCACCGGCGGGCCGGGCGGTGGTACGAACAGCAGGGCAAGCTGGAGCAAGCCCTCCATCACGTGCTGGAGGCCGGAGAGATGGACTGGGCCGCGCGCTTGATCGAGCAGACCGGCAATGCGATAATCTGGGCAAAGGGCGAAATGGCTACGCTCGCCCGCTGGTTAGGCCGGCTTTCGGAAGAGCAGGTGCGGTCGAGCCCGAAGCTGTGCCTGTTGCGGGCCTGGCTGCTCTATGCCGACGCCCAGATTGAGCCGATAGTACCTTTGTTGAGCGCGGCTGAGGCGTCGTTGCAGCAGGCAGACCAGGCCGCGCCGGATGTGAAGGCCATGCTGGGCGAGGCCGCTGCGTTGCGGGCCTTCGTGGCAACCCGGATAGGCGACGTGCAAGCGACCCTGGAAGCGATTGAATCCGCCCGACGGGCATTGGAGCAACTCCCCGACGAGGCACCCCATCTGCGAGTCCTGCTGACGTTTGCGCTGGCCGAAGCCTATTTCTCAGCAGGCAACCTGACCGCCGCCCGTCCGACCTACCAGCAAGCAACTACATTAGGCCGATCGATTGGGAATCGCTTTTTATACGGATGCAGCTTGCTGCGCCTGTGTGATATCTACAAGTTCGGAGGAGCCCTCGATCAAATGGGCCGGGCGCTGGAAGACTTGGAACAACTCATCGCACAATATCAAGACTCCTTTGTCGCACCGTTTGCGCTGGGGGAGAAGGCAGAATTCTTGCGCGAGCGCAATGCCCCCGACGAAGCCGTAGCCTTGCTACGCGAGGCCATCGACACCGGGCAGCGATTCGCGCAGCGCTGGATCGAGCATGACTGCGCTGTTTACCTTGCGCAGGCTCTGCGCGCGCAAGAGGACCTCGAAGGCGCGCTCGAAGCCACCCAACACGCTATCCGAATCCGGACGCAACATCGCATCCACCAGGACTGGAGCGTCATCGCGCCCCAGGCGTACCAGGCCCGGCTGCACTTGCTCCAGGGCGAGGTGGCCCGGGCCGCGCGGTGGGCCGAAGAAGCCGGCCTCAAGCCAACGAACCCACCGAGTCACTTCCGCGAGTTGGAGTACCTCGCCTTGGTTCGCGTGCTCATCGCCCAGGACCGCACCGAAGAAGCAACCGTCTTGTTGGAGCAGATCCGTGAGCAAGCCGAAACTGGCAGCCGCGTGCGAAACGTCATCGAAGCGCTGGTGCTGCACGCGCTGGCATTGGAGCAGCAAGACGAACCCGAGGCGGCGCTGCAGAAGATTGCCGAGGCGCTGGCGCTGGCCGAGCCGTCCGGCTACATCCGCCCCTTCGTCGATGAAGGCCCTTCTTTGATGCCTTTGCTCTACCGGGCCGCCGAGCACGGTCTTTCGCCCGACTACGCCCGGCGGCTGCTGGCCGCTTTCCCTCACGATGGGACAGCCTCCCCAACGCTCGTCCGGATCATACACGCCCGCGAAACGCACCTCGACCCCTTGACAAAACGAGAAATAGAGATCTTACGCCTGATTGCCGAAGGACTCTCGAACCAACAGATCGCCGACACGCTGTTCCTTTCGCTGCACACCGTCAAAGCGCACACCCGCAATATCTTCGGCAAGCTCGACGTGCGCCGCCGCACCCAGGCTGTCTCCAAAGCAAAAGGGCTGGGCATCCTCACCGCGTAATACGTCTGGCAGCCGCCGCTTAGGGCGCGTCTAAAAATAAGTTCCCATTTTCTCGTTCCCACGCTCCTGCGTCCCGTTTGCGACGCAGGAGCGTGGGAGCGAGAAAGAGGAGGAGGTCATTTCTAGACGCGCCGCTTTTCTCTAACGAAAATACCACTCGAATACTACTTTCGAGGGACGCGCCTCCGCCCTCCGACCGGCTAGGTTGATGATCGCATGGAGCCCCGGACGCTCGCCGGGCTTCGGCAGGATCATTTTCCAACCAACCGTGAGGTGTGTTATGCATTTCGCTAGAATCCTTCCCCGATTGGGCGTGTTGCTGTTGTTCGTGTTGATGCCAGTGACGGCGCTTGCCCAAACCCCTGACGTAGCCGCCAGGCAAGCAGCCCTGGAGACGGTGCAGCACTTTTGGACCCGTGCGGATAGAACACCCGGCCAGGTTGCCGGGAAGGCTGCGCCCGGACCGAGGGCGCTGATGCAGGCGACCACGCCCACGCTCAATGAGACGGCCAGGCTCACCGCCAGCGACGGGGGGCCCGGCGACTTCTTCGGCTTTCCGCCCTCGTTCGACGGAAACCGGGCCGTGATCGGTGCTTTCGCAAACAGTTTCATACAGGGGGCGGCTTACGTTTTCGACTTCGATGGAACGACCTGGAACGAAACGACCAAACTGACCGCCAGCGACGGTTTCTTTTTTGACTTCTTCGGCGTAGCGACGGCCCTCGACGGCGACCGCATCGTGGTCGGTGCGCCCGGAGATGATTTTATGCAGGGCGCGGCCTACGTTTTCGGCTTCGATGGAACGACCTGGAACGAAACGGCTAAACTAACCGCCAGCGACGGCCAATTCCAAGAACAGTTCGGCGTCTTCGTCGCGCTCGAAGGAAACCGGACGGTCATCGGAGCCGCTCGGGACGACGGACGGGTGGGCGCGGCCTACGTCTTTGAATTCGACGGCACTAACTGGGTCGAAACCGCCAAACTGACCGCCAGTGACGGCCAGATCGACGACGAATTTGGCGTCCCGCTCACGCTCGAAGGGGATCGGGTGCTCGTCAGCGCGTTGCGGGATGATGACAGGCAGGGCGCGGCCTATTTCTTTGAATTCGACGGGACGGCGTGGAACGAGACCAACAAGTTCACCGCCGGCGATGGGGCAGCCGGGGACGAATTCGGATCGTGGGTAGCGCTCGACGGAAACCGCGCGCTCATCGGGGCTAGAGAAGACGATGCCGCGCGAGGCTCGGCCTATGTCTTCGACTTCGATGGGACGACCTGGAACGAAACGGCCAAACTGACGGCCAGCGACGGCCAGGCCGGGGATGCCTTCGGCGTCTCGGCGGCGCTCGACGGCAACCGGATACTCATCGGCGCGAATGAGGGAGACGGGCCGGTGGTCGATTCGGGTGTCGCCTACCTCTTCGACTTCGACGGGACGACGTGGATGGAGACGCTCAAACTGACAGCCAGCGACGGCCAGACCAGGGATGCCTTCGGGGTGGTGACGCTTGACGGCGACCGGGCGCTCGTCGGGGCACCCGGTCTCATACCGACAGACCCTGCTGGAACACCGGGCGCGGCCTACGTCTTCGCCCTACCCCCGCCGGCTCCCCACGATTTTCTCTTCCTCGCCGACGAGCAGATCCAGATCGACCGGCCCCTTGCCGCCTCCGGCAACCTTCACGCCAACGACGAAATCAGCCTCAACAAAGGCAATCCGAGCACCTACACCGGCACCCTGACTGCCGTCGATGACATCCGCATCGACCGCGACAACACCATCGACGGCGACGTGACCGCCGGGGGCGATTTACTGCTGGGATGTGACGATGACGACGACGGCGATGATGATGACGACGGCTTCGCTGCCAAAGGGGCCGACGATGATGACGACGACGGCGATGACGATGACGACGGGGACGACTGCGACGCCGGCAGCGTGATCATCACCGGAACTGCCACCGAAAACGCCGCTGTCGATCCCATCCCGCTGCCCGTGCTCTCGTTCTCGGCAGGCGGCGACGACATCGATGTGGGGCAGCATCAAACCCTGGCGCTGGCGCCGGGCTCCTACGGTGAGGTCGAGGTCGGAAAAAACGGCACGCTTCTGCTCGCCTCAGGCGATTACTTCTTCGAGGAACTCGAACTGAAGAAAGACGCCACGCTGTCGGTGGACGTGACCAACGGGCCGGTGAACGTCAACGTCGTCGGTGAAGTCGAGTTTGAAAAAAACACCGAGATGGCGATTACACCGCTGGGCGAGGCCGGCAGCCGCCTGCTGACGATCAACAGCCTCGACGACGTAGAGGCCGAGAAGGGCGCGCGCCTGCTCGGTTCGGTCATCGCGCCGGAGGGCGACGTGAAGTTGGAGAAAGAGACCTTCTTCCGGGGCATCGTCTGCGCCGCCGAGATCGACGTAGACAAGGACGCCACGCTGCTGCACCACGACGCGGCAGCGCCCCCGCCTGCCTTGATGGCCCGGAAAGCTTCCTCAGCGTCTCTCGTTGAGACCGCGTCGCAGGAGGTGCCAGAGGGCTTCCAACTCGACCAGAACTACCCCAATCCGTTCAACCCCACCACCGAGATCGGCTTCGCGCTGCCGCAAGCCGCCCACGCGCGCCTGATCGTCTACGACGTGACCGGGCGGGAGGTCGCGCGCCTGCTCGATGGGCCGCTGGCCGCCGGGCAGCATCAGGTGCGCTTCGAGGCCGCAGGCTTGCCCAGCGGGTTGTACTTGTATCGGATCGAGGCGGGTTCGTTCGTCGCGGTGCGGCGGATGGTCTTGCTCAAATAGGCCGGCTCAGCGGCGACCATAGGCAAACATGAGTCATTCCAGACAAAGGCGTGCCGGAAGCAAAATACTACTCGAATACCACTTTTGATCGATGCGCCTGTGGTCGGTGGCTCCTTAGGTTGGATAGCGTAAGCCATCCTTTTATCCAAACCCTTGGAGGTCATTATGGCTACCGCCATCATGCATCCCGAGATCGCAGCCCGGTGGGTCCACAAGCAACTGACAGGCTTCGAAGCCCTGCCGCCCGAGGAGGCGCATCTTACCTATTTCAAAGCCCTGATCACCTGCGCCAGGGGCGACGGCGAGCTATCGGCGCGCGAACGCGATTGGATCGTCGGGTATTGCGCCGCGTTGGGCGGGTCGGATGCGGCCCTCGACTACCTGATGACGTATGACGGCGCGGAGGATATTGCCGAGGTCGTCACGAGCAGTGCGGTCGTAGACCAGGCAGGCCGCCGGCACTTGCTCTACGACGCGATCAAAGCGAGTGCGGCTGATAATCATTACCACGATGCGGAGCAGGCCGTCGTTCATAAGATGGCAGCGGCGCTGGGGGTTCCCGAAGAAGTCGTGGCGCAGATCGAAGACCAGATTGAGGAGGAGACCCGCGTACGCGCAAAACGCCTCGCCCTCCTCTTTCCCGGCGGCGTTCCGTTTACGCAGAACTAGGGCCTGCTCGAACCGGCTGAGGAAGCAGCACCATGTCGAACGTTCATCAACGGTTGCGGATAGACCAGCCGGCCTGCTATCGCATCATGGTACAGGGCCGGTTGGGAAAGACGTGGGCCGCGATGTTTGAAGGGGTGACCGTGAAGATCGAAACCCGTCCCGTCTCGCCGGTAACGGTGTTGACGGGGCAGGTGGCCGATCAAGCCGCGTTGATGGGGCTGCTGAATCAGTTGTACGGCTTCGGTTTCCCCTTACTCTCCGTCGAATGCACGCCGATTACGAATCGTTTAATGGAGTAAGAGACTACTTTCATGAAAGCAACAGCCCCTTTTCCGCCTGGAGCGAGCAGTGCAGCGATGGCCCTCGAACCCGACGCCGGCACCCCGCCCGGCTTCTTCCAAAGTCTCCTTGACCGGCGCGTCCCGCAAATCGCCGGGCTCTATTTCGGTATCGTCTGGACGGCGTTCGAGGTCGTCGGGTGGTTGATCAACCGCTTCGTGCTCTCGCCCTACCTCGAAGACCTTTTTCTCATGATCGCCTTGCTGGCCGCTCCATCGGTTTTCATGGTGGGCTACGGCCACGGTGCCCGGGGCAAGAACCGCTGGACGCTAACCGAGAAGATCTTCATCCCCGCCAATGCCCTCGCCGCGCTCGTGCTGTTGTTTCTGATGTTCGGCGGAAAAGATCTCGGCTCGGCCCAGCAGACCGTCACGCTCGTCGATACCGAGGGCCATGAATCCGAGCGTGTGATTCCCAAAAGCGAATTCCGCAAACGCCTGGCGCTCTTTTTCTTCGACAACGAGACCGGCGACGCCGCGATGGATTGGACTCGTTCAGGTATCGTCGATGCGTTTTACGGGGACCTGGCGCAGGATCTGTTCATCACGCTCCGGCCCGCCGCCGACTTCCGAGAGCGCATGCAAAAGGTGGGCTTTGCCGACGGCTTTGGGCTGCCGCTGGCCTTGCGGCAAGAGATTGCCCGGGCGCATCGACTGGACTACGTGCTCGGCGGTGCGCTGAAACAATCGGACGCCGGGCTCACCCTCGTGACGCGGCTCTACCGTACCAAGAGCGGCGATCTGATTGCCGAGCGCACGTTCGAAGGCGCGAACCTGCTGCCGCTCATCGATGCGGCGACGAAGCAACTCAAGCAAGACATGGAGGTGCCAAAACAGCACCTCGAAGACACAGAGGATCTGCCCGTGGCCGAACTGCTGACAGCTTCGCCGACGGCCCTGCGTGCCTACGCCGAAGCCCAGTATGCGTGGACCTTCAAGAACGATTACGACGAGGCCGATGCGCTCCTGGAGCAGGCCGTCGCCGAGGATCCGACGTTTGCTTTTGCCCACAAGTTGAAGGGCCGCCTGCTCGAACTGCGCCGGGTTTTCGAACCGGCTGAGGCGTCGTACCGGCAGGCGCAGTTGCACAGCTACCGCATCCCGGAACGCCTCCGCTTTGAACTTAACACGCGGGTATTTCTCTTCGAGCGCAAATCGGAAGAAGCGCTCCAGACCATGGTTCAGTGGTACACCCTCTTCCCCGACGACCCCGACGCCGTGCGCCTGCTCGCCCGGCTGAAGACGTTGCGCGGCGCGCACGACGAGGCCGTCGCGTTGTTGCAACAACTCGTCGCGCTTGAGCCTTCAGACCCATCGTACATCCTCTTGCTCGGCAACCGGCAGCGCTGGGTGCATCGCTACGACGACGCCCTCAAAACCTTTCAGACCTATGCCGAGCGCTTTCCCGACCAGGCGGACGGGCACCAACGGCAGGGATGGATCTACAGCGCTCAGGGGAAATTGGAGCAGGCCCTGGAAGCCTATCGGCAGGCGAACGTGGTTGCGCCGAACAACGCGTATATCCTCCTCGACATCGCCGAGGTACACGACCGCCTCGGCCACACGGAAGAGGCCGCGCAACACTACGAGCGCGCCCTGGCGCAGAGCCGCACGCCCTCGGAAAAGGCGGCTGCCTACCACCGGATGGCCTATCACCACTATCTGGTCCGCGGCCAGATCGAGGCCTTCATCGACGCGCTCGAAACGCGCTGGACGCACATGGCTGTCTATGCGGCAGATAACGACGTGTTGCGCGATAAGTCAGACAACGCCGGCGAACTGGCCCAGGCTGGACGCTTCGACGTAGCGCGCAGGCTGATCGAGGAAGCCCGTGCCCATCCAGCGGCCTCCTCCGAAAGCATCTATGCCGTCGATCTGGCGATTCATGAAAGTGTCGTCCTCGGTGAAACGGGCCAGGTTGAGGAGGCTCTTGCCCTCGCTGAACGTGCCCTACGAGAACGGTCTGGCTTTGGCTTCACGTCCGCCATCGACAACTACTACCTCGGGCTCGCCTACCGGGGTATCGGTCGCCTGGATGATGCTGTGTCTACCCTCAAGGCGTATCTGGAGCAATCCTACCCCTCTATCTATCACTATGCCTTCATCTGGACGCAACTCGGTCAGATTTATCACCAGAGGGGACAATACGACGAGGCCGAGCACGCCTTCGATCAGGCGCTTACGCTCTATCCAGCCTTCCCGGAAGCGCACCTGGCCCTGGCAACGCTCTTGCAAGACCAACAGCGCCTCGACGAAACCCGCGATCATCTCGATCAAGCCCTGATCGCCTGGAGCAATGCCGACGCTGGTTTTGCGCCTGCACAAGCGGCCCGGCAACTGCGCAACGCCTTGCCCTGAACGATCACGGCTTGCTTTCCTTAAAGCATTGTGCCCTCCAGTCGTTGGACGTGGTGCATTGAAGACAAGGTCGTCGAAGAAGTTTGGGTCGAAGTGCCTGCTAAGACAGATCGTAGAGCCCATACATACTTTGCTTACTTCCTGGTTTTACAAGACTACAGTCGCACGGAGACGTACACCGTCGCGCCATTGCGGTAGTAGGGACGATAGTGGACGCCGCCGAAGTGGTAATACCGCACGCCGCCGACGTAGACCGTCGTGTGACCATCGGGCAGATAGGCCACCGTCGCGCCGACAGGCGTGTCGACTACTACATAGCCGACGCCGGGCCGCCAGATGTAGTAGGAGCCGTAGTAATAGTAATAGGGCGTTCCGCTGACGTAGACTGTCATGTAGCCGACGGGCAGCGTGACGATGACGGCTCCGACCGGCGCAGTGACGACGACGAAGCCCGACGGTCCCGACCGGTAGTACACGCCGCCGTAGTAGTAATAGCGCGTCCCGCCGACGGCCACCGTGATGTGCCCGCCGGGCAGATCCACGACCACGTGGCCGTGCCGGTGATAATG
>JANQES010000101.1 GCA_028278205.1 Rhodothermales bacterium | reverse complement strand
GGGGCATACCTGCCAGGTTTTGAAAACCTGGCAGGTATGGTTTTCGCCGTTTTCAGCTTGTTTTCAACGGCTTTCTATTTCAACGCTGAATTCGCATTGTGAGCAAGATGGTGAACGTTCAAAATTCCCCCTGGCTTCTCGTTGCGATGCTCTGCCTCGCAATGAAAGACCGGCGGCTCTGCCGCCCGAACACCGTTGGGACGGCAGAGCCGTCCGGGCTGGCGTCACGCGGCAGAGCATCGTGACGAGCTTGCAGATCATTTCAACTTTTTCGATTGATAAAAACGGATCGAATCAAACCAAATCCAAAATCTAAAATGGATCCGAAAACCGTCGTCATACTGGGCATGTTTCGCAGCGGCACCTCGATGACGGCGGCCATCCTGGACATCCTGGGTGTGGGTTTCGGCGAGGATCTTTTGCCCGGCTCGCGGGCCAATCCGTTGGGGTATTTTGAGGATCGGAGTTTCATGGATTTGAACCGCCGCATCGTCCGCGAGGCCGGGGGCAGCCTTCAGGATCCGCCGCCGAGGGCGCGTATCCTGGCTCAGGAAGCCGCTTTTCGGCAGGCCATCGCGGAGCAGGTGAAACCGCGGGAGGCATCGCTCTGGGGATGGAAAGACCCTGCGGCCTCGCTCACGATAGAGTTGTATGCGCGGCATCTGGTCAATCCGTTCGTCATCGTGTGCCGCCGGGCGGCGCGGCCTGTGGCCGAGTCGTACGGCAAGATGGTCTCGATGAGCCTCGCCGACGGCATCAAGCTCTGGTCGGTTTTTAACGAACGCATCGACACGTTTCTGGCGAATCACCCCGACATCCCCGTGCTCGAAATACGCTTTGAAGCGTTGACGAAGCAGCCGGAGCAGTGCGTCGAGGCCCTCATCGATTTCCTCGGTCTCGATCCCACCAAAGAGCAGCGCGCGCGCGCCGTCAACCACGTGCTGCCCCGGCGGACGATCCAAAAGCTACGCGCCAGGAGCCTGATCAAATCGGGCCTGGAACGCCCCTGGAAGGTGCCCGCTTACGTGATGAAGCGAGTACGCAACGCCATGCGGCATCTGTTCTTCGAGAATAAATAGCATGACCTCGTCGCCGGCCAACACGTACTATCTCTGCTTTCCCGGAAAGGGAGAGCCGCAGCCCTGGAACCCGTTCGAGCCCGGCCCGAAGTTTTACGCGGGGTCGGTCTATTTCAGCGGCGTCCTCCGGGCGATGGAACAGCACCTCGACCGGGCCGGCCTGACCTTTTATCTGACGCCGGGCCTCCGCCATCTTCCCACGTACGGCTCCGACGTGGTGGCTATCGTTCATGGTGATGAATCGTCGCGCATTCCGTTGTATTTCAACAGGATACGCGCTACGTTCAAATGCTACGGCGTCGAACAGGCGCGCCCGCCGAGCCTGCTCGCCCGGCCCTCGGTCACAAACCTGATGGGTCACGTTCAGTACTTCCGCGACGCCGCCCGACGCCTGCCCGGACGCCTCCAGTACGCCCGCCAACGCCAGGGCCGTCCATCGCCCATCTACCCGATCCCGCTCGGCTATGCCAACCAGCTAGCGTTGCCCCTCAAACCGTTCGAGGAGCGCGGCGTGGATGTGTTCTTCGCCGGCAGTGTGAGGCACAAAACCCACCCCGTCTGGTCGGCGAAACGGTGGGTGAAAACGCCGAAGGATCTCGCGCGCACGACGATGCTGGAAGGCCTGCAACAGGCACAAAACGACCTGCCCAACCTCACGGTTGACCTCCGCCTGCAATCGACGTTTCGCCGGTCCATCCAGGCTTCTGCCGCTGACTACTCGGAAGGCCTGATGAATGCGCGGATCTGCCTGGCGCCGCGCGGATCTTCCCACGAAACCTTCCGTTTTTTCGAGGCGATGCGCTACGGCTGCATCACCATCATCGAAGACCTGCCGCCGCACTGGTTCTACGAAGACGCCCCGGCTATTCGAACCGCAGGCTGGCGCGACCTCCCTGCTATCCTGGCGCGCCTGCTCGACGACCGCGACCGGATGCGCGCCACGCATGAGGCCACGCTGGCATGGTGGCAATCCCGATGCTCCGAAACGGCCATGGGGCGCTTTATCGCGGATAAACTCAATGCGCTCGATTAGGGAAATGGTATTACCGGACATCGCCCGGCGAAGACACGAGCGAAGCGACTGACGTAGTAATCGCCGGGCTGTGGGATGACTCCTGTTTCTCTAAGTGCAAACGGCGGCTTTTTACCATCCAAAATCTTGCTGAATGTGCTCGTAGAGTTCCTCGTTGTAGGGGGCGAAGAAGGCATCGAGATAGGCATAGACCGACAGCGGCACGTCCGTCCTGTTTCCGCCCACATTTTCGGCGGCAAGGTTGCGGATTTCGACGTCGGGATCGACGCCGAGGAATGTAAAGATGCGTTTGAGCGCCGCGCGGGGATCGTTAAAAATGGCGTCGCTATTGACGATCAGAAGCTGGTCTTTATCGAAATATCGCCAGTAGCGTTTTAGTTGTTCTACGTATATCCCGCGTTTTTTATACGAATGCCATACAAGCTCCGGGCTCTTGAAGAATTCATCCCGGCGCATTTTTTCCAGGGCCGGCGCGATGCGTTCTTCTTCGGCCCAGAGCGCCTCCATAAGGGGAAGACTCTCACGGTGGGTTCGCACGGCATGGAAGTAGTGAGAGATGGCCCGTTCGGTCGGATTCCTGAGTAGCGCAATTAATCGAGCCTGGGGAAGCAACGCATGGATCCTGGCCGGCGCGCGCGGGCTATACAGGTAAGAAGGACTTGCTTCGCCCGCGAGCATGCCCGGCTTCACCGCACGCGCCAGCGGAAAATGAGAACGATAGCGGGACGTCCCTTTGCTATAGTTCCAATCAAAAAAATGCACCTCTTTCTTATAGCTTCCCATGATCTGAGGATGTTGGATCAGATACGAAAAGAGCGAACTCGTCCCCGACTTCATCGCGCCGATGATGATGAAATGTGGCAACGTCCGCCACGCCGACGTAGCAATACGATACCTTTTGTAGAGCTTCTTGAAAGGTTTTCGGAGAGGCTTTGGGAGGCGTTTTTTGAGGCTCTTCAGCATGGCCGTGCATCCGGTTAGTAGCGGTATGCAGAGTGTAACGCTCCGAAACGCCGTCGTCAAGAGCGGTAGAGTTGCTCCCCGAGGGGGGACCCTGTAAATTCGGATTCCCGGCAACTCTAACACAGACCCCGCATGACGCCCCGCATCCTATTCCTCGACCACGTCGGTGTGCTGGGCGGCGGCGAGTTGTCGTTGCTCGACATCGCCCGGCATTTTGCTGCCGGCAGCCGGGTGCTGTTGTTCGAGGATGGTCCGTTTCGGGACCGGCTCGAAGCGGCCGGCGTGGTCGTCGAGGTGGTGACGGCGCCGGCATCGGTCAGCCGGGTGCGGCGCGCGGGCGGGACGATGCAGGCCCTGCGGGGCCTGCCCGGCGTGCTGAAGCTGGCCCGCGCGGTGGCCCGGCGCGCGCGCAGCTACGACCTGCTCTACGCCAACTCGCAAAAAGCTTTCATCGTGGCAGCCCTCGCAGGCCGGTGGACGCGGCGACCCGTGGTCTGGCACTTGCGCGATCTGCTCGATGCCGCGCACTTCGGCAACACACAGCGGCGTGTGGTCGTCGGGCTGGCTAATCGATGGGCGGCGTGCGTCCTTGCCAACTCCGAGGCCACGGCGACGGCGTTCGTAGAGGCCGGTGGGCGGGCCGAGATCGCGCGCGTGGTGCATAACGGCATCGCCCCGGAGGACTTCGTCGAGGTGGACCGCGCCGGGGTCGAGGCGTTACGCGACAGCCTCGGCCTGCGCGGGGCGCCGGTCGTCGGTGTCTTCAGCCGGCTGGCGGCGTGGAAAGGCCAGCACGTGCTGCTCGATGCGCTCGCTTCCCTGCCGGAGGTCCACGCGTTGCTGGTGGGCACGGCGTTGTTCGAGGAGGAGGCCTACGCCGCCGCGCTCCGCCGCCGGGCCGAGGCGCCGGGGCTGGCCGGGCGGGTTCATTTTCTGGGCTTTCGGGATGACATCCCGGCGTTGCTGCACCTGGTGGACGTCGTTGCCCACACGTCGACGGCGCCGGAGCCGTTCGGGCGGGTGGTGGTCGAGGGGATGCTGGCCGGGCGGCCCGTCGTGGCAACACGCGCCGGCGGCGTGCTCGAAATCATCGACGACGGCATGACCGGCCTGCTCCTGGCGCCGGGCGATGCCGGAGCGCTGGCGCGCGCCCTCCACGACCTCCTTGCATCGCCCGAAAAAGCCCGCCGGATAGCCGCCGCGGGGCAGGCTGTTGCGCTGGAGCGTTTCTCGCTCTCGCGGATGCTTGAACAGATCGAACGACACATCGAAGAGGTACTCAATGCAATCAAATGAATAGTTGAGACTCGAACGGATCGCTTACTGCGTCCTTCGTATTGCGTAAGGGTGCCTTTATAATACGCAATACGCAACACGCAGTACGATACGCAGGGCCAAGGCGCAACCGCCTATCCAAATTTCCTCCTCCTTGAAAGCACTTAACACCCGGCATCACCGTATCAGCATCATGCGGTGCGTAAAGGCGAGGTGGCCCATTTCAATGCGGTAAAAGTAGAGGCCCGCAGGCAGGTTCTGCGCCTCGAAGTCTATCGTATAGAGGCCTGCGTCTTGCTGAGCCTCGACCAGCGTGGCCAGTTCGCGCCCGAGCAGGTCGTAAACCACGAGGCGCACGGGCATACGCCGGGGCACGCTGTAGCGGATCGTGGTGCTTTCGGAAAAAGGATTGGGGTAGTTCTGCGCGAATCCAAGCACATAGGGGACCGGCGACGCCGGTATCTCCAGGTGCCGGTCGATAGCGCGCGCGTGGATCACATAGACGGCGCCTTCTTCTTCTCTGTACGTATCTTTATACGGCGCTCCAAAGGCCATCCAATCCCCTGCTGCGGCAAGGGCCTGCCCGAAGCCATCCCATTGGCTGGCATCGGGGGCAGAGAGTTCTCTCAAGAACGCCCAGCCTTGCTCGTTCCGCTTGAAGAAGTATGCAACGCCTGCCTCAAGGAACGCGTCAAATTTTTTCGATCCTGACAGGACGAGATAGGTATCGTTCATAAAAATAGGCCAGAGAAAACGATTATTCTCTGGATCGCCCGGCACGACGATCCGCTCTCGTTGTTCGATCCACTGGTCTTGCGCGCGTTTGAACACATACGTCGAGCCGCCCGAATAGGCGCTGATGATGATTTCCTCGTCGGTGCATGCAATCGCCCGTCCGAACTGATCCGCTGATTTTGCATCGGATGCCATGAGCTTGGCGCGTTCGGCCCACGTGTCGTCCTGCCGTTGGTAAACATACACGGCGCCGGCATCTCTGCCTCGTTCATCATCGCGGTGGGCGCCCACGGCGAGCCAGTCGCCGGCGAGGCAGAGGGGGGAGCCGAATTCGTCGTTTCCTTCTTCTATAGACCTTGAAGGGGTGAGCTTTGTGTGCTTTTCCCATGTGTCGCCGTGGCGTTTGAAGATGTACACCGCAGTCCGGGTACCGTCCCGTGCTCCGACGAAGGCAAAGTCGTCGTGCAGGGCCAGGGGTGGGCCAAACGAGTACGCGCTGTCGGGCGGCGGTGTTAGCTTTGTCTGTTCGGCCCACCTGTCGCCCTCACGCTTGAATACGTAGACGGAGCCAAAGAGGAAGCTTGTCCCGTCAGGTCGGTTGATTCGACGCGCGCCTCCTCTGATGAGGGCATAGACGCTGTCGAGCGCTATCGACCTGCCGAAGCCCCGCAGCGAACTATCGTCCGAGGCTTTCAGCGTGTCGTAGGGTAGCCATTGGTCGCCTCGTCGTCTGAAGATGTGGACGGCGCCTGCATAGGGGCCATACGCGTCGAAATCTCCAGGAGAGCCGACGAGAAGTTCGTCGTCGCTCAGCGCCACGCTGATGCCAAAGAGATGCTCCCGAATAACGTCGGTTTCGCTGAGTGTAAACCGGACCACCCCCTGTGCATGTAGATGGGCGCAAAAACTGAAGAGGACCACCAGCAGGCCAAGCCGCTTGAGCCAGGCATTCATAACATTGTGTTTCCGAGCGAATAGTGTCAGTACACCCTGGTTTTTATGAGGGCTGGACGGGGCAGAAAGGGTTTCATAGTCGCTACGAATTATTTTGCGGAAGATCAAGGGAAATAAGAAAGCAGGTGGCGTATCGCTGCGATGTGTTGTTGCCGGGGCTCTCAGGGGGTGAGACGTTCTTCAGTCACGAGATAAATATCCATCGTCCCATAGGTCGAATCCGAGACGACACCGATGCGTTCGGCGCGACGCCGATCCATGAACGTCTGGAATCCTACATACCAGGCGTGGCGAGGATGATCCGGATCGGCGATTTCGTCTGGTAGAGATGCTCCTCCGATCCGTAATAGCCCGCAAATAAATCGGAGCCGTAGACGCTCTCGGCAGCCAGCTTGTAGGGCGCCGCCGCAATCCACGGCTCGTCCTCGCCCACAGGCAGGAAGACGGCCAGGTGATCGACCGAGACGAGCAGGTACACCGCCGCGATGAGTACGGCGAGGCTCCGGGTGGTCATTACGCTCACTTCGTTCGCTGTCATTAGTCATTACGCTCGCTGTCACTGGTCACTGGCGTTTCTACCCTCCACCAGTGATGCGAATTAAGGGTTGAAATAGAATGCCGTTGAAAACAAGCTGAAAATGGCGAAAACCATACCTTCCAGGTTTCCAAAACCTGGAAGGTATCCAAAATTTTCCAACCCTTAATTCGCATCAGTGACCAATGACCAGTGACCCATGACCGACGCCGACGCTCGCGCACCGTGAGACACACAGAGACGCCTCAAATCGTGTTCCTGCCTAATTATCCAACGCCCCGTCGGTAATCCACTGGCGGATGGTGTTGATCTGCTCTTGCGATAGCGGCGCGCGCCCGCGCGGCATGCGTTCGCCGGAGATCTCAGGACGCCCCTCGATTTTCCAGACGAGGTAGCTGTTGTCCGGATCGCCCGGCGCGATGCGGCGCTGGGGGGCGTTCTCGACGCTCTGCACGTTCACCGTCGTGGCGCGGGCCTGCCCGGCACTCAGGTCCAGGCCCAGTTGCGGGGCGGGACCGGCGTGGCAGCTGGAGAGCGCACAGTTGAGGTCGAAGATGTTGGCCTGGATGCTCGAAAGCGTCGGCTCTAGCCGATTCGGATCCAGCGGATCGGCATGCTCACACCCCGTCGCCAGAAGCATCACCAAAAAAAGCACGAAGAAACCACGTCGAAAAGCTCTCATAGCCCTTTAATTTTTTTGAATTTCAGATTCGCCAGAATCAGAAATTCAAAATCAGAAATTCAAAACACGGAAAATGTTGAAGCCGATGCGGAACTCGCCGTCGAAGAAATCGGCGATGTCGAGGTCGCCGCCTCGGAGGTAGTGGTCGGTAGCCAGGCCCACCGAGTTGCTGGCGACGATCTGGAAGACGTGGCCGCCGGTAGCAATCTCGATGCCGCCGCCCCAGCTATCGAAGCGGTTGAACGTGCCCACGGTGAACGTCTCGGTGTAGCCGCTGACGATGGGCACCCACTCGGCAAGGAGCGAGACGTTTCGCCAGAACGTCCATCGCCCTCCCAGCCCGACGGTAATCAGCGGGTCTTCGTCGTCTGTTTCTTCGGCGGCATTGAAGAGAATGCCGGGCACGACCGCCACGCCCAGGCCGTCGGTAAGCTCACGAGAAAGGATGGCCTGGGCGGAAAACTTGGCCGCGTTCTCGCCCTCGGTGATCCAGTTGACAGCGGCTTGTGCGCCGATGCTGAGGGGCGATCCACCCTCGCGTTTTTGTTGGGCGATCTGATACCGGCTCCATAGTTCGACGTCGTCGCTGGCATTGCTGCGGCCCAGAACCACCAGCAGCTTGTCGGTCGGGGCAAAGCCGAAGTTGAGGAAGATGACGCCGCTGCCGTCGAGGCCGTACAGCCCTTCATAGCCCACGTTGACCGCCGGGACGAAGCGGTGGCTGATCAGGAAAAAATGGCTCCCGGCATCGAGCGTCCGCGTCGTCGGCAGGTTGACGACCTTCCAGCCGGCGAACGGATACGCCACGTTGGCTTTCGCCTCTTTGCGCGCCTGATCGACGGTCTCGATCTTGCTCACCCAGGCTTCGATGGTGCGGACTTCCTCCTCGGTGAGCTTATCGCCGATGAGCGGCATCTGCACCCCTTCAATCTCCGGATCGCCTTTGACTTTCATCAGGAGGTAGCTCAGATCCGGACGGCCCGGATGCACGCGCATGAGGTCGGGTCGTTCCTGGCTCGGCTCGTTGACGGTCGAAGCATAGAACAGGTCGCGGCTCAGGTCCATGCCTTGCTGCGCCACCGGCCCGGCGTGGCACCCGGCGCGCGCGCAACTGCGCCCGAACAAATCGGCCACGCGTTCTTCGAGTTGTTCTACGCTGAGTTGATCCACGTCCTGGGCGGGGGCGCTGGTCGCGGCAAAAAACATCAGCAAAACGGCCAGCGCACAGCCGAAAGTCTGTCGTAAGGGGGTGTTCATGGTTGTTTCGGGTTTTTGGTTCGGTTATTCCTAAGAGTCCCTGACTCGAAACCAATAACTATTCACAGCGAAGCGGTCGGGCAGAGGTAGAGCGTGCAGACGCACCGGCGGCAGACGGCGTCGCGCCTGACGTCGAGCGCGCGGCGGAAGGCCTGCGCGGCCTCCGCGTTCAGGATCGCCTCCAGGGATTGTTCGTGGATGTTGCCCAGCGGGCCGTGGAAAAAGCAAGGCCGCACCGTGCCGTCGGCCTCGATGACGGTCGAGACCCAGGGCGCGTTGCAGCGCGTCTCCGGGAAGTCGCCCTGGCCGTGAAGGGCGGCGAAGTAGCGCGGCAGCCGCCGCAACTTCGCGGGCGATTCTGCGATGAAGCCGGAGGCAAAATCACCGGCATATCGGTCGATCACGTCCTCGACGAGGCGCTCGAAATCGTTCACTTCGTCCAGGCTGAGGGCGACTTCACCGGCGCGTTTGGCGTCCCAGGGTGCCGGGCGGTTAAAGGCTTCGGTCGTCACGTCGGCGGCCAGGAACGAGAGTTGATCCAGCCCGATCTCATGCGCCGCGTCGATGACGTTGGGCAAATCGATGTAGTTGGCGCGTTGGACCACACAGCGGGCTGTGACGCGGAAGCCTGAATCACGCGTTTTCAGCGCCGCGACGCCTTCGGCCAGCCGGTCGAAAGCACGCGGCACCCGGCGGATGGCATCGTGGACGGCCCGGCTGCCGTCGAGCGAGACGGTCACTTCGTCGCAAAATTCCACAGTTTCTGCCGCATACCGCTTCAAGAGCAGACCCGTCGAGAGCAGCGTGATTTTGATATCGAGATCCTTCAACAAATCGCACAGCGCGAAGAGGTTGGGATGCATCAGCGCCTCGCCGCCGGAGAGCACCACCCAGCGGACGTTGAGCTTCCGGAAATCATCCAGATGCGCCGCCAGATCGTCAGGCGAGAGTTCGTAGCCGTTGCGGTTGGCTTTCCAGATATCGCACATCACACAGCGGCAGTTGCAGCGGCTGTGCGGCATCAACACCACCACCGGGAGGGTGTGGATGCGATGCGTGGTCAGCGTGAGCTGTCGTTTCGTTATTTCGACGGGAGAAATCATCCGCGTTCCATTATTTCAAAACCCCGACGTTTCGGGTCGTTGGTAGTGAAAAAGGCGGTGGAAGGCGCGCAGTTCGATGGGGAACGTGTAGAAGCCCGTTTTATAGCGCCAGGCGCCCAGGGTGCGGAGCAGAGATCGTTTGAGGCCGGTGAGCGTGCGGTCGGTGATGGTGGGGTAGTAGGCGTTGAGGACGCGTTCGAAGTTGCGCACCTTGCGACGCAGCGGATCGTGGATCCAGGGCACGTGGGCGCTGCGGCGCTGCGCGAAATCCTGCCACGCCGAGCTGATCCATTCGTCAAGCGTTTCGGGAAAGCGGAAGCCCCGGGCTCTGGCTTCGTCGTACAACGTCCCGGCCAGCGGCACGGGCGTGTAGGTGTAGAGGATGATCTCCGCATGCGGGTTGACACGCTTGACCTTGCGGATAAAGGCGATGGTCTGCGCCAGATCGGCCTCCGGGTCGGGCGGGTTGCCCATCACGAACGAGAACTCCGGCACGATGCCGTAGGCTTTCATCTTCGCCGCGATCTCCAGTGTCTTCTCGGTCGAGGCCTTGCCGCCTTTGTTCATGCGGCGGAGCGTCTCGTTGGAGCCGGATTCGGCGCCGAGGAAGACCATCTTGAGGCCGCTCCGGCGCATCAAATCCCAGGTGCGATCGGTGTATTTGAGCAGCGTGTCGATGCGCGCTTCGCCCCACCAGGCGAGGTCGAGATCCATGATCCGTTCGGCAAACTCCGCCGTGCGGGTTTCGTAGACGAAGAAGTTGTTGTCGTAAAACTCGATGGCATCGACCTGCCACGTCTCGACGAGCCGCCGCGCCACGCGCGCCGTCCGCTCCGCCGACTGCGCCAGCCATCGCCCCTCCACCATGTTGACCACCGCGCAGAAGTTGCACAAAAACGGGCAGCCGTAGCTCGAATGATGCGGCAGTGTGCGGCGGCCCATGAACGTAGGCCGGACGTAGCGCGCCACGTCGAGGCGGTGATACGGAAAATCGGGCAGTTCGTCGGGATGTGGGATTAGCGCGAGGGTGTTCGTCGCGGCGCCGCCGGGAGCGGCCACGCCCGGCACCTGGGCCGGGTCATCGCCCCGCCCAAGCGCACTGAGGACGGCTTTGAAGACCCGTTCGCCATGGCCGCGCACGACGTAATCGACGTACGGCGCGCGCAGACAGACGTCGTAATGTTGGGTGGGAAAATAACCGCCCCAGACGATGGTCAGCGCAGGGTGGAGCGTCTTCAAACGCCGGCAGACCGGCACGGCATCGCGCAACTGCGGGCCGCCCATCACCGTCACCCCCAGCACCTCGGCCCCGCGCTCGCGGACGAGCCGGTCGAGCGTCGCCGCCGGGTCGGCCTCCAGGTTGCCATCGACGATCACGTAGTCGTGCTCGCCTTCGAGGAGGGCGCCCAGCGCCAGCAGCGCCATCGGCAACACCGGCTTGCGCCGGGCCGAACTGATGGGATTATAAAGGATGGTCATGCGGGTTGCTTTAAAGGCGGTCGTGGTAGGTCGCGGTCGTTTTTACCTTGAATGAACGTTGGCGTCGGTCATGGGGCACGGGTCATGGGTCATGAGGGTTTCATCACTCCCCCATGACTCATGACCCATGACTCATGACCCATAACATCCCACAGCGGGTTTTGGGTGAGGATGGCCTCGTCTACCGTGGCGACGATTCGGGCGCGGAGTGCCTCAATCGAGCCGGTCATCCAGCGTGGCAGGCCGCCGACGAAGGCGTTGGGCGGGCCGAGGCCGAGCGTCTCGGCCCAGGCCGGATCGGCCAGGCGCGGCGTGCCGTCGATCAGCACGAGGGCTACCGAAGCCGGCGTCGCGGCGACCAGTGTTTCGGGAGCATCGGCGCCGGTATCGGGCAGCAGGATGAGGTCGGCAGGGGCGTACCGGCGCAGCGTGCCCCGGCCGTCTTTGAGTCCGAAGATCGAGGCGGCGGTGACGGTCACCATGTCGAGCAGATCGGCGGGCTCGGCCAGGCCGGTGGTCTGCGCGGCGCGCAGTTCATCCCAGAGCGTCGGGGCGCCGCTGAGCGTGCTGTCGGTGCCCAGCGCCACACGTACGCCGTCGCGTTTGAGCGCCTCGACAGGCGCGGTATGCCCGTACAAATGCAGGTTCGACGACGGACACCAGACCACGCTTACCTTCCGCGCCGCCAGCCGCCGAATCTGAGCAGGCGTCAGCGCGATGCCGTGTACCAGCACTGTATTCGAGGCCAGCACTCCCATCCGGTCCAACCGCTCGATCTCATCCGACGAAGCCGCATCGATCCCTTCGGCGGCGTGGATGATGAACGGGCAGCCCCGGCTGCGGGCGAATGTCTTGGCCACATCGTGGCTGTGCCCCAGCGAATGCGCCCAGCGATAGCGCCGGAGCACCTTCACCGGAAAGCGCCGTCCAAAAACTCGCCGAACATACGGATTGTGATGCGCCACGGTCGTCACGCCCGAAATCAACTGCTTGTAGGCGCTCCACCACAGCCGATCGGCCAGCGGCACGCGCAGGACGTCGCGCACGGGCGATTGGTCCGGATGATAGATGGCGCGACCCCAGTCGTAAAAATTATCATAAGGTGGATGTCCCAATCGCGGAAACAGGTTGAGATCCAGATGATCGTGCGCGTTGATGAGGCCGGGCAGCGCCAGGTAGCCGTCGCCCTCCACGACCCGTTCGCGTCGCTTCGGCGTCAGCCCGCGCCCGGTCTCCAGCACACGCCCCTGCCCGATCCGCACATCGCCCGCGCGAATCCACCCTTCCGAGTACCACCGAATATGTTTAAAAAGCAGGTTCATGATGGGATAGTGCGTACTTCGTATTGCGTATTGCGTGATCGGCAGCCATACGCAATACGACACGAGCGAAGCGACTGACGAAGTAAATACGCAGTAAAAATCACCGCTCTTTTCTCGCTCGCAAGACGAAGACGACGGGGAAACCCTCGTGGCTGGGTTCTTCGAGCGCTTCGAGCACGATGTCGAGCGCGTTGAAGCAGCGGATATAATCTTCGAACAGGTGAGGATGGTTTTCGATGGCGAAGGCCCGCCCACTTGCGGCGTCGGTGAAGGCGCGTTGCCAGCCGCGTAGCGCGGCGTAGGGATGAAAGTCGGACAGCATCAGCACGCCGCCGGGCCGCAAGACCCGAGCGACCTCGCTGAGAGCGACGTCCAGATCTTTGACGTGCCCCATCATCAACGCACACACCACCACACCGAACGAGGCGTCTCTGAAAGGGAGGCGTCGCGCGCCGGCTTTGAGCCATCGCGCTGAGGCCGAGGGCACCGCCGCCGCTGCTGCCTTCAGCATCGCCTCAGAAACGTCCACGCCGGTGGTGGCAGCGGCGCCCCGGTCCAGCGCCAGGCGCGAGACGCGGCCTTTGCCGCAGCCCAGATCGAGAACCTTTTGACCGCTCAGGTCGGGCAGGAGCCGATCCAGCGCCTCGGCCTCCAGCACCTGCACCGGGTTCATGTTTTCCCCGTAGCTGGCGGCCCAGCGGTTGTAGCCTTCCTCCGGCGTCAGCACGGGGAGCTGATCCCGGTGCCAGGCGCCGCGTAGACGATCCCAGTTTTTTCGTAGCGTACTCATGGGTTCTCACGGACACGGTTGCCGGTGATGATCAGGAAACGGGCCGGCTCGCGACGACGCAGCAGCCGGGCGATCCAGGGCCGCGCTGCCCAGCGCCAGCCATAAAACGGGGCGATGATCTGCCAGCGAAGATCCAGCGACGCCGCCAGTTCGCCGAGCCGGTCGTCGGTCAGATAGTTTTCACTGGCGAGGGCGTTCGAGGCGAAGCCGTAGGTTTTTTCAAAGGCTGCCTCGCGCTCGCGCACCATCTGCGCTCCGCTCAATCCATCCCGGTAGACGGGCGAGTCGAGGATCGTCAGCCGGCCCTCCGGTTTTAGCACGCGCAACGCCTCGCGCAACACGACGGAATAATCGGTGGCGTAATGGAGCGACGCGTTGAAGATCGCCACGTCGAACTGATGGCCGGCGAAGGGCAGATGGTCGAATTCAGCCTGCACAGACGCGAAATCGGCATCGTAATGCCGGTGCGCGCCCAGGCCGTCGAAATCGTTGGTTTGCAGGTCGAGGGCGGCCAGTTGATGACCGCGTTGGGCCAGGCGGTACGACAACCAGCCATTGCCCGCGCCGAGATCGAGAATCGCCAGCGGGCGGTCTCGACGGGTTTCGAGGGGTTCAAGCACGCCTTCGACGAAAGCTCGATAGCTGCGCGCGCGGATCTGCCAGTCGCGCCGGTGGCGGCCCGTCCGGGCGTCGAAGGGCAAAGCGCGGAAGTAGGCCGGGTCGTCGTCGCCCCGTCCTTCAGCCCGGCGTATCGTGGTGTATTCGTGGATAAACTGCTCGAAGTGCGCCGTGCGCTCCGGCGTCAGAAAGTGCCAGATGCCGTCTTCGCGCGAAAACGTCAGGCCGTCATTCGTGCAGCGCAGCCCATCCGGCGCGACGCGTTCGAGGGCGCTGCGGCACTGCGGGCAGGCATATTTGATTCGATCATCTCCAGGAGGGGAACTTGATTCACTCCGCTGAAGCGTACTTTTCGAAAAGGAAGAGGAAGATGGAAGTTTTTCTTTGATCTCTAACTCCGTCCGTTCGAAGATCGTCAGGTAGTGATCGTTGAGCCAGGTGCCGGGGAAGACACGCCCGG
The DNA here is from genome assembly GCA_028278205.1 of Rhodothermales bacterium. GTDB lineage: Bacteria > Bacteroidota > Rhodothermia > Rhodothermales > Bin80 > JANQES01. The sequence goes on along the minus strand of JANQES010000101.1, from coordinate 2,551 downwards.
CACGTTGGTCGAGGGCGGCGAGGTGTTCGAAAAAGGCGGGCCATCGATCCACGAGATGCTGCGCGAACGTCGGCGGCAGCAGCACGCCGAGGCCTGTCGTTTGGCGATGCCGGAAGTAGGGCGCAAGCTCCCGCCGCACCCGGCGCGGCGACGGATACCAGACGCGCATCGTTGCCCCGTCGCCGACGTGGGCGAGGCCGCCGCTGCGAAAGCGCCGAAAGGCCGTGCGCGCGCGCCCGCGTGCCAGGTACCAACCCCATTCCCACGGGCACCACGGCCCCATGATCACCAGCACGAGCCGCCCGCCGGGCCGAATCCACCGGGCCAATGCCTCGGCCAGCGCGTGGCGGTCAGGCAGGCTGTTGAGCGCGCCGAAGTTCGAGAAGGCGCCGTCATAACGATCCACCGTGTCATCCCGAGCGGAGCGAAGCGGAGTCGAGGGATCTCCCCGGTGGAAGAATGCCTCAGGGGAGGAGATCTCTCCGCTCCCTCCGCCTGCGCGGGGGTTCGGTCGAGATGACAAGCCTTTTTTGTTGTGTTTAGAGATTGGGACGTGAAGGGGAGTGGAGATGTCGAGCCTGTTCAGGTCTAACTGAGAAAAGGTGACACCGTCGCCGATGCCCTGAAGGAGGGCTTTATGCCGGGCAATCTCGACCATCGCTGCTGCGCCGTCGGTGGCGTGGACGCGCACGCCGCGCCGGGCCAGATGGACGGCGTCTTCGCCCGTGCCGCAGCCGAGTTCGAGCACGGAGTCGCCGGGCTGGAACGCCTCGTCCAGATGCGCCCACACCGCCGCGCGCAACCACCGCCCCAACGCGTGCTCGGTGAAGCGCGCGTCGTATTCGGCAGCGACGGTATCGAAGGGGGCAGGGGGCATTTAGGTGGTGGCAGAGTCGAAGGTTTGAGAATGGTTTAGGCGTGTGAGCGTGTGGCGAGGGAGGGATTTTGATTTTGGATTTTGGATTGGGGATTTTGGATTGGATGCCCGAAGAGACCAATCCAAAATCCAAAATCTAAAATCCAAAATACCCCTCATCCTTCCACCTCATTTTTCGTCATCAACATCCCCAGGCGGCCTATTTTGGCGCCGATGAAGGCTTTGGTCATCTGCGTCACGTTTGTGTGCGGGCTTTGGCGATGCTTTTGCCAGGCTACCTCGTTGGTCATCCAGCGCGTGGCGTGGTGGTAGAAGCGGCGGGAGCGGCGGCCCGCCACCGTGAAGTCGCGGTCCGAGCCTTCGTCCCACGGTTTGAGCGCCATCACGCGGTCGGTCACCTGCTCGTAGTAGGGCGTGCCTTTGATGGGATACGAAAGCGTCGTCAGAAACTGATCGGGCGGGGCGGCTTTCAGATGCGCGACCGTCGCTTCGAGGTCGGCCAGGTCTTCGCCTTCGTAGCCGAGCATGATGAACAGGCCGGCTTCGATGCCGTGGTGTTGCAGCAGCCGGATCATCGCGCGGACACGCGCGGCGTCGGTGCGGCGTTGCATGGCGTCGAGGAGGCGTTGCGAGCCGCTCTCGCTGCCGATCCAGAGGCGGAAACACCCCATTTCGGCCAGCGTCTGCGCGATTTCCTCGTTGAGCCGGTCTTCGCGCGAGATCGTCTCGAACGGGATCTTCAGGCCGCGTCGTTTGAGTTCATCGGCGTAGGCGAAGAGCCAGCTCGGTTTGATGGTGAACACGTCGTCGGCGTACCAGAGCATGTCGGGGCCGTAGGCTTCGAGGAGATGCTCGACCTCATCGGCTACGTTTTGAGGCGAGCGGCGGCGGTGGCTGTAGCCGTAGACGGCGTGGCTGCACCACGTGCATCGGTACGGGCACCCCCGCGCCGTGATCAGCGAGACCGACCCGCGCCTGTGATGCGTTCGCCAGATGCGCACGTATTTGTCCATGTCGATGGCGGCGCGGTCTGGGAACGGCTGGGCGTCGAGGTCTTCGATGTACGGCCTCGACGGCGTCTGCATCACCCGATCCTCGTCGATCCGGTAGGCGATGCCTTCGATGGCTTCCAGGCCGGAAAGACCGTGGCGGGCCAGGTGCGGAAGCAGTTCCTCCATCGTCCGCTCGCCCTCGCCGATGACCACCACGTCGGCGCCGCGCGCCAGGTATTCATCGATGTAATTAGCCGGCTCCGGACCGCCTACGATCACCGTGGCGCCGTAGTGTTTGCACAGGCGGATCTGCGCCAGCACCGCCGGGCGCGTCATCAAATTTGCATAGATCCCCACGACGGGCGGGCGCTCCCGCGCCACGAACTGCTCAAACGCCGCCGGGCTGCTGAACGTCGTGTCGAACACGCCCACGTCAAACCCCTTCGCCTTCAGATGCGAGGCGATATACAGAAGCCCCAACGGCGGATACGGCCGCATGACGGCGCGCTCCTTCGGGTCTTCGTAGAGGTAATAGCCGTGGGTTAAAAGAATGTCCATTCTTTAGTGTTTTAGTGTTATGGTGTTTTAGTTTACCGTAGAAACCCACCGTCTTTGACGGTGGTGATGTACCGTCGGCTATGCCGTACCTTTCAGGCATGGCCAAACGCAAAGGCAAATACCG
>JANQES010000009.1 GCA_028278205.1 Rhodothermales bacterium | reverse complement strand
ATGAATTTTGACAGGGAAATCCATGGGCGGTTTTCGGCCTTCAGGATACCGACGCCCTATTACCGAATTCGAGCGTCAAAATTCATAAGCCCTAAAATCCATAGCCCCTGGCGACCCAGTAATGCCAGTCGCCGATAGCCTCCTCGGTGTCGTCGTCCACATCGATGCCTTCGAGTTGGGAGAGCGGCACGGCCAGGCTGCGATCCTGCCATTGAATCTCCACAAACATGTCGTGTTCGCAGTCGTCCGCCGCCGCCAACCCCGTGGCCTCGACGACTTCTCCGACGCGCAACGGCGAAGTGGTCTTGCCAGCGATGCATTTGGCTTTGAAAGGAAATGCGAGGCGGTCGTCGAGATAGTAGTACCAGCTTATCGACCGTTCTTCCGGGCCGTAGGCATCCACAATCGCTTCATCGTCTATCCGACGCTCGCGGGCTTCATCTCGTTCAACGCGTTCCATAAGAATTACCTCCATTTTTTCCAGAATCTACAAAGAAAGATTAACCCCCGCCTGCACCGACCGCCCCGCCGCCGGCTCGAAGAAGCGCCCGCCGAAAGCGTTGACGACCACCGAGGCGTTGTATTCGGTGTCGAAGAGGTTTTGGAGGCGGAGGAAGGGTTGGAGGCGTGCCCGGCCCAGGCGCAGGCCCGTGTGCCCGGCGTAGAGGTCGAGGACGACGTAGCCGTCGTTTTGGGCTGAGTTGCCGTCGTTGGCGTAGGCATCACCGGCAATTTCGGCGGTGAGTTGGCCCCGGAAGCCGTGTTGGGTGGTGCTGAGGCCGAGGTAGAGGTGATGGTCCGGCACGCCGGGGATACGGTTGTCTTTGTTGGGATCGTTGGCGAAGACAAACTGGTTGCCGGTGTAGGTGAGTTGGATTTCGGTGGATGAATGCGCCTGCCAGCGCAGCGCCAGTTCGACGCCCTGATGCGTGTTTTCGCCCGCGTTGCGGAAGAAGGTGCGGCCTTCTTCGTCCTGGGTGGGGAGGAGGCGGTCGGTGATGTTGAGGCGGTAGAGCGCCACGTCGAAGTGCAGCCGGGCCGCCGGAAAGCCGCCGCGCGCGCCGATTTCGAAGCCGAGCGTGCATTGCGGGTCGAGGTCCGGGTTGAAGCCGCCGTCGCCGTCGGGGCGGTTGACGAGTTCGGTGGTCGTCGGCGTCTCGAAGGCGGTGCTGACGTTGGCAAAAAGCAACATCGATCCGGCGCGATACGCCAGCCCGATAGCCGGGCTCAACGCCGAGAAGTCGCGATCTCCGGATTGGTCGCCGTTGTCGAAGAGGCGGTCGTCCATGGCGAAGCGGATGGCGTCGAGGCGGAGGCCGGCGGTGGCGTCGAGGTTGGCGGCAAGGCTGTAGGTAAGGTAGCCGAAGGCCGAGACGTTGCGGACGCGCTCTTGCTGATCGAGTCGCCGCTCGTCGCCGGGATTGCCGCCGTCGTTGTTGAAGTTGAGCCGGTCGTCGCGTTGCCATCCGGCATCGACACCCAGGCCCCATCCGATTCGATCCGCCCGGTTTTGAAGCTGAAGGCGCGCCCCGCCGGCAGCTCGGTCGAGGTCGATGTAGGCGAAGGTGAGCGGGTTGTCGAGGCGGCGGATGAGGCCGTAGACGGTGGCCGAGAGCATCCCGATATTCGTCTGATGGTAAAGCGTGCCGCCGCCCTGTATCTGGGTGCTCTCCTTGCCGGCGCTGGCCGCCACAAAGCGGCTGTCGGCCTGCCGGGGATCGGCCTCGACCTGCTCCACCGTCAGCCCGCCCGGCGCTTCGACATCCTGAAAAGCCGCCGCTGCCATGACGCGGAGCCGGGTCTTCGTGCCGAGGTCGAAGTTGCCGTGGAGGCCGGCGCGGGTGAAGCCGCCCTGGCTATGCTGCCGGTAGCCGTCGCGGCGGACGTCGGAGGCGAAGGCATAGAGACGATGCCGGCCCACCGGCACGGCGGCTTCGCCGGAGAGATGGCGCAGGCCGTAGCTGCCGCCGAGCACGCGCAGCCGCGCCGAAGCGGTGTCTCGCGCGGCGGCGGTAGACAAAAACAGCACGCCGCCGCTGCCATTACCCCAGAACAACGACGACGGCCCGCGAATCACCTCGGCCTGGCGAACGAAGGCAGGGTCGGCCACGTCGAGCGTCGTCTGCCCGTCGGGGAGCGTCAGCGGGATGCCGTCGAGGAGCACTTGCACGCCGCGCACACCGAAGGCCGCGCGCCAGCCCATTCCCCGAATCACCAGGCGCTCGCCCAGCGCATAATGCCCCCGGTCATTGATCCAGACACCGGGCAGACCACGCAACGCCTGATCGAGCGACAACCCCGGCTCCAGGGCAATTTCTTCGGGAGATCGACTGCGCATCGAGACGGCGAACGGCGCCGTGGCTTCGGTCTCAGCGGCCCGCGTCGCCTGAATCTCGATCTCCGGCAACGCCATCTCCAACGTATCCCGATCCTGCGCCTGGGCGGGGAGGGCAGCAGCGAGGAGTAGGAGGAGGAGAGAAAGGGAGAAAGGGAGGGAGGGAGAAAGGGGGATCTTGATGGCGAATAGCCAATGGAGAATGGCGAGTGGGGAATGAATTGCCCTATGCCCCATTGGCCATTGGCTATTCCCTATTCGCTCTTGAAATCTCCCTTTCTCCCTTTCTCCCTCTCTCCCTTTCTCAGCCAGATCTAGCGCCATCGTTGCACCTGCGTGCCGGTGAAGTAGAACGAGAGGATGTCGCGGTAGCTGTAGCCTTGCTTCGACATGCCCAGGGCGCCGTACTGGCTCATGCCCACGCCATGCCCGAAACCGCGTCCCTCGAAAATATACTGTTCAGCGCTGGCTTGCACGTCGAACAGGGTGCTCTTGAGGCTGGTGATGCCGAAGTTTTGATTAACGAGCAGGCGAAATTCATTGCTCTGGATCTCGCGCGCCATCTGGTTTTGCTGCATCAGGGCGATGGTTCGCGCGCGCCCGTCGCGGCTGCGGCGTGCCACCTGAAAGTCGTCGACGGCCAGACCGTAACGCTGGCTCAGCGCGCGCAGCAGGCGACCGCGTGGGATCGTCGTGCGCCATCGCGAGTGCGGCGAGGCTTCGTCGTAGGGATCCGGCACGCCGCGCAGGTAGGGCAGGGGCTTGCCGTTCCAGACGGCGTCGTTATCGGCCGTGTGGCCGCCGCTCGACGAGAAATAGACGGCTTCGACGAGGTCGCCCTGGTAGGTGAGCACTTCGCCGAGTGTGGCGATGGTGGCTTCGATGGCGGCGTCGGTGAGGCGGTCGGCGCCGTCGTATTGTTGCGCTAGCTGGTGATCGACCAGATCGTAGGCGCCGCCGCTGGCGCTGGCGTTGCGCAGCACGTAGGTGCGGGCCAGCACGGCCATCGCCTTGGCGCCTTCGAGGTCGTCGAAGCCGTATTCGCTGGAGACGACGCAGGCCACGTATTCATCCAGGAGCACGTGGTTGACGACGGTCAGCGCGGGTGTGTCGCCGCCGGCAGCCAGTTTCAGACGACCCGGATAACGGCGGGGCTTTTGTGTTCGTTTGCCTTCGAGCACCTCGATGTCGAACAAAGCATCGTCGCGGGGCACCAGGCGCAGCGCGCGCGCATGGAACGTCGTGCCGCGCGTTGTGACGCGCATGCCGGCGCCTTCTCTGCGAATCGTCGCTTTCTCGTAGGGTGGCAATTCGGCCAGGACGCCGGCGCCTTCGCCGTCCAAAAACAAAAAGCCCCGGTTGGTGCTGACGGCGAGGGCTTGCGGCGCCACGCGTTCGAACAAACGCACCCGCACCTCGTTCGCCGGGCCGCGCGCCGCCATAGCCGGCACCGCCGATGCAATCACCAGGAGCCCTGCAAGCAATAGCTGTCGTCTCGAAGGCATACCGTCGTTCCTGTTGGGGGCAACATCAGAGACTGTCTGGCAAGTACGCCGGCAGGCGAGCACGAGAGATTTTCGATACAGCGGCAGACGACTTTTGAGGTTCGTAGCAGCGCTACGGACCGAAAAAGCGGATGTCGATGTATCGAAAAGATCCGTGCGCAGCCCCGGCGTACTTGCCAGGCAGTCTCTCTAGAGTATAAGATCTGAAAATACTTCGTCAGTCGCTATGCTCGTATCGACCCGTTACAGGATCGGCTGAAGTTGAGGGTGAGGTGGCCTCATTATAAAAATAGAACGCGGATGACGCGGATTAAGCGGATGGGCGCGGATTTTTTTAAGCCAAATCCGCGATTATCCGCCCGATCCGCATCATCCGCGTTCTATTCAACCAGTCATCATTTCACCAAAACAATAGACCGCGTCTCGTCAAAGTCGATTTCGGCGAAGCCTTCGACCTGGATGCGGTAGTAGTACGTTCCGGCGGCGAGGTTGTCTCCGCTGAAGAAAGCCGTGTACCACTGGCCGCGTTGGCGGAAGTCGTCGACGAGCGTGGCTACTTCGCGTCCGGTGACGGCGTAGACTTTCAGCGAGACGATGCCGTCGCGTTCGAGGAAATAGCGGATGGTGGTCGTGCCGGTGAAGGGGTTGGGGAAGTTGTGCGCCAGCACGAAATCGTCGGGCGCTTCGACCGTAGCCTGCGCCGAGGCGAGGATCTGCTCCCGGCCCAACGCATTGCGCGCCGTGAGCCGGTAGGTCACTTCTCCGGGGCGGTTCACCGATGCATCGACGAACGTCGCCGGCGCAGCGCCTATGCCTTCATAAATAAATATTTCCTGATCTCCTTCGACGCGATCGATGCGGTAGCGGGCGATGCCGCGATCTTCCAGAAAAAGCCACGAGAGCCGCACCACGCCCGCTTCGTCAGAGATCGCCTCCATCGACGCCGTGCCGAGCGGGCGGTTGCCTGTAAGCAGCAACTCCTCGACGCTCGACCGAATGGCCGGGAGCATCACATAATTGTGATCGCCGGGGCAGGCCGTCGCGCTGAAATCCCGGTGCCCTTTGATGTTCGGGAACGTGACGCCGTAGCGCTCGACGAGATAGGCAAACTTGGTCAAAAGCGAGTCGAGCGCGGCGGGTGTCATCTCGTCGCGGCAGTTGCTTCCTTCGGGCGGATGATAACAGCCGAGCACCGACACGCCGATGTTGCCGGTGTTGGCGCCGCCGACGTGCGCGCCCTGCGCCAGCGGCGGCCCCTCCGCATAGGGCACGTTATTGTTCATAAACGGTCGACCCTGATAAAGCCGTCCGTTCTGATCCATCACAAACTGGTAGCCGATGTCGCTCCACCCGCGTCCGTTCTGATGGAAATCCTGAATATTTTTGACCTGCCGCAAGCCCTCCTCCAACGTCTGCGCGCCGAAACCGGCGGCGTGGTGGAAGGTGATGTTGGTGTAGTCGGGCCGATTGAGCGGAATCGGCGTGCCCCGGAAAGGTTCAGCGCCCCATTCAGCGCGAGGATGAAGCTGCGACGGCACGATGACGAAATCGTCCTGCGCGCCTTTTTCCGGCACCGGCGCGTCGAAGGCGCCGGAGCGACCATCAGCGTCTTTGCGGTTGTCGAAGACGCCTGCGCCGACGAGGTCGAGAGCGTCGCCGTCGTCGAGGTCGAAGCGCAGTTCGAAGCGTTGGTCGCGGCGGAAGACATCGCCCCGGTAGGCCGCCATGAAGCCGCCGTCGGTCGCTGAGCGGACGAGGTAGAGGGGCAGCCAGTCGCTCCATCCGGCGTCTTCCTCAAAACGGATCCACCCGTCCATCGTCTCCGCCTCCGCAAAGCCCTGCACCACCACGCCGTTGAACGCGCCGTCAACACGATCCGCCGCGAACGTAAACACCGCTTTCTTGCCCGCCTGCTCCACACGCGGCTCCGACAGCGGCGTCATCACGTCAGCCATATCGCCGACAAGCTGCGCCCGCGCCGGGAGGCTTCCCAGGGTGATCAAAAGAGGGAGGAGGATGAGTAGCCGTCGCTTCATGAAGGATCTTCGGAAAAGTTGGTCGTAAATCTGTGATGTAAGAGGAGCCTGGCAACATTGCTGTTGACTGGCTTCACAGCCCAGAGTCCCCCTTCGAAGGGGGTGCCCGAGCGCCAGCGAGGGCGGGGGATGTTCGCCGCGATACCAGGTGCTTCGAGGCTAAGAAATGCAAGGCTGCCGGAACATCCCCCTGCGCCCGGCTGCACCTTCGTTTGCCGGTTGCTGTCCCCCTTCAAAGGGGGAATCGCGCGTTCATCTTCGCATTTTGCCAGCATTTTCGTTACATCACGCAGTAAAACGTGAGGATGCTTCGCTCTTACGTTTCCCAAACCGCCCTCACGTTTCAGAAACCCAACTCCATCGTAAACCAGTGCGTCTGTGTCAGGCGACCGAAGTCGGCGTAGGCATAGTCGAAGCGGGCGCGCAGAGAGCGGTCTACGCGGAGGTTGAGGCCGGCGCCGAAGGTCAGGCCCTGCTCGCCGTCTTCTTCGAAAAGGTTGCGGTAGCCGCCGCGCAGGGCGAGCAAGTCGCGGAAGCTGTATTCAGCGCCGACGTTGAGGTATTCGCTGTTGTCGTTGGGGTGCGCGGCGTCGGTCGAGAGGAGGAGGCGATGGTCGCCGGAGCGGAACGCATCCCAGGCCAGCCCCACCCGAAAGAGCAGCGGCAGCGGATGCCGATCCGTCCGAAACTGTGCGTTGACGATCTCGACGTTGCCGTCGTTATTCGGGCTGGGATCCTCACTGAAAAGGATGTCGCGCCCATCGAGCCGCATCTTCGGGCCGAAATTCGACATGCTGGCGCCGAGGCGGAGGCGTTCGTAGGGCGTCGTAAACAACGTGCCCACGTCGAAGGCAACGGTCGAGGCTTTGCTGTGCCAGATGCGTTCCTGGATGTATTTGAACGTCCCGCCGATAGAAAAGCGGTCGGTCAGGGCGCGTCCGTAGGAGATTTGCAGGGCGTAATCCTGCACTTTGAACTGTTCGCCGGTGCCTTCGGGCCGGTCCTCGGTGCGGACGTCCATGTTGCCCGAATCGAGGAAGATGATCGAGAAAGCCAGCGTGCCGAGGTTGCCCATGCTGGTGCCGAAGGCGGCGAAGTTGTAGTTGATCTCGGCCAGGTATTCGGTATGCGCCAGTTGCACCGAACTGCCGGGCAGCCGGGAGAGCCCCGCCGGATTCCAGTAGAGCGCCGAGAGGTCGCTGGCTTCGGCCACAAACGAGCCGCCCAGGGCGATGGCCCGCGCCCCCACGCCGAGCTTTAAAAACTGCGCCGCCGTCGTGCCCACCTTGGTGATGGTGCCCTCGTCGGGCGATCCGCCGGGCGCATCGCCGCCGTCGTCTTGGGCGCGCGCCGGCATCGCCGCCAGGGCGAGGACGATCAGGATAACGCCGTATCGTCTCATTTCTCTCTTGTTTATGTCCATTTTCAAAAACCGCCAGGTTTTTGAAACACTATTTGATGACCGCGAACTTGCCGATGAAAGAACCCTCCGGGCTGTCTACGTGATAGATGTAGAGGCCGTAGGCGAGGGTCATGTTGTCTTTGGTGCGCAGGTTCCAGAACGCCTTGCCGTCGTCGAGCGTGCTGTTGTGATGGATGGTGTCGACGAGTTCGCCGGCGAGCGAGTAGATGCGGATGGTGCATTGCTGCGGCACGTTGGCGAAGTAGAGCCGTCGTTCGCCGCGTTCGGTGCGGGCGATGGGGTTGCGCGGCTCGAAGACCGTCGTGGCGACGTACGGGTTGGGCACCACGTAGATGTCGTCCAACTCCTGCGCGGTCAGCGCGGCCTCGGTGGTGGCGGCCACGGTGCGGAAGGCAAAGGCGTCGTCCGCCGTGAATGGCTTGCGCGTGCGCAAATAGAAAACGTCGCCCTCGCCCGGCGTATTCGTGGCATCGACAAAACGCACTTCCCAGGTTGCTGTGACGGCGCCGTCGATCGTTTCGACGAAAATGATCACCTCATCGACATCCCAGGCGTCGTTGCGATTGATGTCGGGTGTGAAGACGTCGATGCGCTGGTTGGCTTTGGTGAGGTTGATCACCTCAAAAGGAATGGGCACGTTGTTGCTGAAGCCGGTGCCGATGGGGCTGTTGGCAAAGCGGATCTCATAATCCGACGGCTGCGCTACGCGGCCCGGACCCGCCGTAGCCACACGCGCTTCGAAGGGGATGTCGCTGCCGCCCTGCGCCCAGCCGGTCTCTTCCAGGTCCAGGGCCAGCTCGTCGTCTTCGATGAAGAGGTGCAGGCCGTTGAAGACGATGTTGCCCTCTTCGCCGCTGAGCAACGCGCTCTGGCTCAGCGGCGCGTAGCGGAAGGTGGCCGTCACCTCGGCGCCGTCGGGCACGCCGGCAGCGGCCAGGATCTGGATGGATCCGGGGACGGGATTGACCAGGTATTCGGTCTCTTCCTGCAAAACTCGGCCATCCGGCGCGCGCACCTCCACCGAGCCGGGCACAATGTTGCGGAAGCCCGTCGTCGAAAACTTGCCGGGTGCGGCGCTCAACGTCACGCTCACCGGCGCATCGTTGATGACGCTGTAGACCACGTTGCCATCATGCTCGTCGAAATCGATTCGATACGGTTGCCCGTCGAGCACGGCCAGTTCATCGACGATCTCCAGGCGGATGCTTCCCGTGCCGGTGCCCGTCTCGTGAACGAGCCCGGATTCATCGAGCACCGACGGCGGCACGTAGCCCGCCACGCGAGGCCGGGGGATGACCGACGCCGTGTTGGTGTCGAAAATAAACGAGTCGGTCGTCGGGTCGTAGGTGATCGTCTTGCTGGTTTCGCTGGGGGGGATGCCGTTGCGGAAGGCCTCGCCGGCATCGCCGGCAAAACCCCGGTCGTAAGCCACCACGGTGTAGTAATACGTCTGCCCATTGATGACCTTGTTCGAATCGACGTAGGTATGAAACAGCCCCGTGTCATCGCCCAGATCATACGCGACGCCCCGGTTGACGAAGGGGATGTCGGATGGCCCCTTGATGCCGTTTTTGAGATCGAACTTGGCCTCGACGCCGAGCGCGCTCTGCAACGGCGTAAAGAGGAATTTGCTGCCGTTGATGTCGGTGATGGTCTGCTGATCGCCGAATTCATGATCCGTCGAACGATAGATCACGTAGCCTTCGAAATCTTCTTCGCGTGTCAGCGGATCGACCGAGCGCTCGGCGTCGTCGTCCCAGTAGAGCGTCACCTTGCCGTCGCCGGGAACGGCGCGGACGGTGGGTTTGGCCGGCGGCCTGGCAAAGACGTACCCGACGTCGTAGATCTGCTGGGCCGTCTCTGCGTTGAGCTTGAGGTCGTTCAAATTCTCGCCGACGATCAGCGCAATGGAAAACCGTTTCGTGTCGCCGGCTTTGAGGGCAAACGAGCCTGATCCATAGAGAAAGACATAATCGCCCGGCTCGGTCGGCACCACGTCGAAGCGGTCAGGTTGCACGAAATCCCACAAGCGCTCATCGTTCGAGACGCGGTTGCCGGCAAACGGCGGCGAGGCAAACGACGTCAACCCGATCTGATCACTCTCGTCGATGTCCGTAAACTCGAAATTCGGCTCGCCGGGTTTGGTGATGTCGAACTGGTCGCCGGCGGTAGGCAGGCCGTCGCCCTCGCCGAAATCGCCGGTGCCGGGGATGCCGTCAACGCCCACATCGTCGCGTTCTATGTTCCAGTCGCCGTCATTGTCGAGGCCGTCGAACCAGGATTCATCGATCAGGCCGTCGCCGTCATTGTCGATGTTGTCGTCCGAGACGCCGGGGCTTTCGAGGAATTTGTAGCCGAAGTATCCGGGGACGCGCCCGGCCACGTCGGAGCGCCCGTCGTCGTCCCAGGCAAAGACCATGTTGAGGCTTTTGTCGAAGAAGGCCCAGTCGTCGGGCCAGTCGCCGGGGCCGCCCACGTGGGGGTCGCCCCACATGCCGAAAATGACCTTGTCGAGGTCTTTTTCGCTCTTGTTGGTGATTTTATAGATCAAAAAAATCACGTCTTCGGCCAGCGGGTTGGCCCACTGATAGAGCCGCACTTCGGTCTCCAACCCCAAGCCGCGCTTCGTGCTGTCTGACGGAAACGGCCAGTAGTTGAATTCCGAATTGACGTAATCATTCATGAAATAGATGGTCTCTTTGTCGGCGTTGGAGGCGCCTTGCTGGAGCGCGCCGGGCCAGACGTATTCCTGCAAAATCTCGTTGTACCAATCATCCGGCCACGAATCGGGCTTGCCGTCGAGGTCGTCGTCCGGGGCGTCGTTGGTGGGGATCTTGTTGGACGACGGCTCGACCACCTGCAACCCCTCGAACCCGCCGACGGGCTGCGCGCACGGAATCGGCTGCCAGCCCCAGAACGTCGAGCCGTCGGGCGAGATCTCGCCGCCGTTGGAGACCAGCCCGTCCGAGACGATGCGCATCACAAAGACCTGCTGGCCGCTGGCGTCGAGGACGGGGCTGCCGTTGTCATCGAACAGCGGCACGCTCTGCGGATCCTTCGGACGTCCATCTTCGCGGAACGTATCGACGACCTCGGCGGCCACGAACGGGCCGAATTCATACCCGTAGCCGAGGCCGTTCCAGACGATGTCGGTGATGGTGTTGCCCGGCGCCGAGATCGAGCCGAAGTTGAAGATCTGCGACGTGATGCGGTTGCCGTTGAGGATGGCGTCGCGGCGGCTGGTAAAGTCGGGGCAGTCAACGCCGTCCTGCGCGCGGTAGGGCTGCGCCGCGTGATAATCGGCCCAGGCTTTTACCTGGCTGGCGTTCCAATCGCGCCCCCGCTGCGCGTCTTGCGCCAGCACCGGCCCGGCGACCAGCACTGCGAGGAGGCAAAGGAGAAGTCGGTTCATGGTTTTTGTGGGTCACTGGTCACTGGTCACTAGTCATTGGTTGATCCACTAGTGACCAATGACCAATGACCAGTGACAAAAATCAAAATCCCATCGTAAGGCCCAGGCGGATCTGGCGCGGGGCGCTGAAGTAGTGAGGCCGCGTGTCGTACTCGTCGAGCGTGTGGATGCCCGGCAGGCCGTAGTTGGGCTCCCAGGTGGCGTGTACGTTGCGCTCCGCCGAGAGCGAGTAGGTAGCCCGGCCCGTATCGTCAAAGACGAACCGCTCGTTGAGCCGGTCGAGCACGTTGAAGACCTTGGCAAAAGCGCGGAAGCGAATCCGGTTCACGTCGAACTCTTTGAAGAGATGGACGTCGAGCTTGATCTGCGACGGCTTGCGCCCGCTGCGGGTGGGCAGGTCGATGTTCTGGTCGAAGATCAGCGGCGAATACGGATAGCCCGTGGCAAACTGCCCGATGAACGAGACGCCGAAGTTGCCGGGCTTCGACAGCGTGACCGTAGACGACAAAACGTGCCGCTGGTCGAACGGCAGCGGCACCACCTCTAGCTCGGTTTCACGCCCCGAAAGGCGGTTGAAAAAGAACTGGTTGGCGTCGTCGTCGCTGCCTTCGGCCACCTGGAACGTGTAATCGACTGTCGCCGAGAGCAGCCCATCCGGCGCGCGCCGCTTGGTGACGGCCACCGTGATGCCCTTGACGTTGGCGTAGGCTTTATTGAGCCAGATCGTGTAGAGGTCTTCCCCCGCGATGGTGCTGAACCGGATCAACTGCTCCGCCCGGTAATCGCGGATGTCTTTGAAATAGCCGGTGATGTCGAAGGCAAACAGATCGCCGAGTTGTTGCTGGAGGCCGATCTCGTACTGCACCGTACGCTCAGGCCGCATATTGGCGTTGCCGAACGTAGGCGCCTGGCCCACAGGAAACTCGAATTCGGGGTTGAGGTAGAGGGTGCGTAGCGTCGGCATCTGGGCGAAGTGGCCGTACGAAAAATGGATGATGCCGCGATCCGTAATCGGGAACGAGACGCCCAGCCGGGGCAGCAGCAGGTTCTTAGGCGTCGCCTCGGCCCGTTCCGCTTTCGGATCGAACAAATCGGGGATGTACTCCCCGTTCGGGTCGAAGCGCTCGAAGCGCAGCCCCGCGTTGATGATGAAATTGTCGAATTCCAGCTTATCCTGCGCATACACGCTCATCTCGACGACGCGCTGGTTTTCGTACAGATCGTGCGACGGGTTTTCGACGGGCTCGACGGTCGGCTCGCGGTAGCGGTTGCCGTCGAAGAGCACCGTGAAATTCTCGCGGTCGAGGCTGTGGTGTTGGATCTCGAAGCCGGCCTTGGCTTCGTGGATGATGCCGAACTGCCGCGTGAAATCGAACTTGGCGCGCAGCGACCGCGAATCCTCGTAGACGTGGCTTTTCTGATTGCCGCTGAAGAGGAAGTTATTGCCCGGAAACCCGACCACGTTGCCCGTGCCGAGGCCGCCGAAATCCTTGACGTAGCGCGGATCTTGCGGATCTTCGTAGACGAAATCCTCGAACGAACTCACCGCATACGACAGGCGGAGCGTGTAGAAAGCGCGGTCGCTGAACGTGTGCGTCCAGTGGAGGCTGTGGTTGCGATTGCGGCGGCGTTCGGTAGCGGCGCCGTCGGGGTTGAATCGATACGAAAAGACGAACGGCTTGCGCTCGCTGTTATCGACCAGGAGCGAATATTCGAGCTTGGTGCCTCGCGCGGGGCGCAGCGAGAGCTTCGTCAGGATGTTGGTGCGCTGGCTCGGATTCATCGGCACCAGTTCGCCCGGCAGCGGCAGCCCCTCGAACTCGTCCACCGTGCCGTCGGCGCGCACCACGGTGCGGTCGGCGTATTCCCACCAGGGCTTGCCGTGGATCTCGTAATACCAGGGCGAGGCGTTGAAGTTGGCCGAATCCGAGGGCAAATGCTCGCGCACGCCGAAGATATGCCCGTCGCTCTCATCATGCCGCCCCGAGACGAAGAACCGCAGCTTCCGAAACACCGGCACCGGCCCGCTGAGCGAGCCTTCGAGGGTGTACGTGTTCAGATCGAGGCCGGAGGGCGTGAAGAAGATGTCGTCGTTGTCTGTGACGTAATCGCCGCCGTAAAAGCTCACCGAGCCGTCGTAGTTATCGGAACCCTCTTTGGTCACCAGATTGACGATGCCGGACATCGCCTTGCCGTACTCGGCGTTGAAGGCGCCCGAAATGACAGTCATCTCTTCGATAGCATCGGTAGCCACCCGCGTGGCAATGCCGTTGGTGCTGAACGGATTGGCTACCGAGAGCCCATCGACCAGATACGAGATCTCATTGCTGCGCCCGCCCCGGATGTGCAGCGCCCCGTCGGCGCCCTGCGTCACGCCGGCCTGCGTAGCCAGCACGCCAAAAAGACTCTCTACCGGCAACGCATCGATCTCCTCGGCCACGACGGTCTTTTTCGAGGCGGTCAGGTCTTTTTGAACCAGCGGTCGCTCTGCCTGCACGACAATCTCCTGCCCTTCGATCACCTGTTCGCGCATCCGCAGATCCGTGCGGGTGGTCTGGCCCGTCGAGACGCGCACGTCGGTGACGCGCTGCGTCTGAAAGCCGATGTACGAGAACACGAGCGTATACGTGCCGGGCCGCACGTTCAAGATCACGTAGTTGCCGTTGATGTCGGTAACGGTGCCTTGCTGCGTGCCGTCGATGAGGATGTTGACGCCGATGAGCGCCTCGCCGTTGCCCTGATCGGTCACGCGTCCGGCAATCTTACCCTGCCCGAACGCCGAGAGCACCGGCCCGCACGCCAGCATCAACAGCCACAGCGTCACGCGGAGCGCCGCGCGCCGGTCGTTGCAATTCGCCATGCGTCGTCTGAAGGAATGCCTGTGGAAGAGATGGACGAGAAGAGGGGGTGGCATTGCGGTAAAGATATTGAATTTTTAGCCCGTGTAAAGGTGAAAATGCGGGGTATTGGGGGTGAGGGCGGTTCTGGGGGATGCGCGATATGGGATGCGGGATCAAAGGACAAGATCCAGGTCGGTGCGCGCTCTGCGGTAAAAGCTTTCAATCCCCAAAAGAAAGCGCGTCACGATGCTCTGCCTCGTGACGCTCCTTCGGACGGCTCTGCCGTCCCCACGCGGTCTCGACAGCAGAGCATCGCAACGAGCAGCATGGGGGTATTTTGAGGCTTTACCATCTTGCGGTAGATGAGCAGACCTGGAAGGTCTCTGAGGCCCCGCTGGTCTCGACTGAGCGGCCAAAATGAACGAGTTTAGCTGGTTTGCAAGAGCGCTAAAGACCTTCCAGGTCTCGTTAGCGTTGTTTCATCACTTTGCGCACACCTACCCAATATCTCACATCCCGAATCCCACATCCCCGCCAAAAAAAGGGGAGCGGCTCACCGAGAACCGCTCCCCCTCCACAGAAACGCTTCATGTCCACCTTTTGCAAAAACCGCCAGGTTTTTGCAAGGTTACTTGATCAGCAGCATCGTTTTGGCCTGCCGGAAGTTGCCGTATTCGAGCGTGTAGAGGTAGGTGCCGCTGGCTACTCGCATCCGCGCGTCGTTAGTGCCGTCCCACGTGGCCTGGTGCGTGCCGGCGGTGTAAGACTCGTCGTTGACGAGCGTGCGCACCAGGCGGCCCGTGACGTCATAGATGCGTACGCTGATGCGTTTGTCGATGGGCAGCGTAAAGGTGAACGACGTCGAGGGGTTGAACGGGTTGGGATAGTTGGGGGAGAGGACGAATCCCGACGGGATGCCGCTTACATCCGGGCCTTCCGCACTGACGACGAAAGCGCCGGGGAACTCGACGATACGCATAAAGATGCGGTTGGCGACCGCTGCGGTCTCGCGCGTCGTGTCTTCGAACCGGGACGAATCCGCATTCCATACCCTGTCGATGACCGAGAGCGAATCGTCGATGCCTTGCAGGGCGAGGGCGATTTCCGTGTTGCCGTCGTTGTCGGCGTCGCCCAGGTTGGCAATCTTCACAGCAAAGATGCCACCGCCGGCGGTTTCGAAGAATTCGCTCATGGCCCCCAGCGAATCGACCTGCACGATGGTGTTGAAGCCGAGCGTGTCTTCCGGAATGCTCGTATCTACCTCGTGAATGGCGTAGTTCGCGCCGTTTTCGGGATCGCCGCCCGGACCGCCGGTAAATTCGGCGATTTGTATGAAACGGGAAGGCTCCCCGGCATTGAAGCTGACGGCTGAATAGCCGAATTCACCCGTACCTAGCAGTTCCATGTTCCCGTCAACGTCGAGGTCGCCCGAGGTAAGGCCCAGTTCGGTAAGAGGCCCCATAAAGTCGTAAATAAGGTTGTCCGTTGTTACCGAGAGGATGTCTTCGCCGTCTTCGTAGTTGAGTAGAGCAACGTTGATGTTGGCATTCTCGGCCGGGGTAGCAAAATCAAAAATGGGATAGAAGACCTCGTCATCCCCATCCTGGTTGATGTCTACCACGGCGGCTTGCACCAGGGCAGGGTTATCCCAGGGCGAGGCCTTGAGGAAACGATCAGGGTTGGTCGAATCCGCTACTACGTAGGTGTCCGGTCCGGTGACATCGGCATTGAAGAAGTTGAAGTTATTCCAGGCGTGGAGCGATAGTTCGGGGGTACCGTCGCCGTCGAGGTCCGCCGGTTCCAGGAGGATGGCGCTGCCGCCCCCGAAGAGATTGCCGTTTTCGCGCGCGCCGATCCGGAATTCCTGTACCCACACCTCGAAGCCGGTGCCGAGACCCTCCGGTTCATAGGTGCCGTTGACCGAGTAGACGTAAAACAGGTCGTGGCTGCTAGGACCGTTAAAGGCAAAGAGCACTTCTTGCGAGCCGTCGCCGTCGATGTCCGTTGCCTGGATAAACTCGCTATAACCGAACCCGGGCGCTCCGATGTCGGCGTCGTCCAACGGATTGATGCTGGCCGGCAGCGTGCCGAAGTCGTTGTCGTTGCCGGTATACTCAAAGACGTAGAGGCCCAGCACCAGATTGGGGTTGGGGTTGTTGGCACTGAAACTGTTGCCGGCGATGAAAATGATCTCCTGGACGCCGTCGTTGTCGAGATCGCCGCCGGTGGCGTAGCGCGCATTGTTAACAGTCGCCGTCGAGTCCATCCAGGGGGTGGAATAGACGTGTTGCCAGTCGTTGGGGCCTTGCGCCTCGACAACGTGAACCCGGCCGCCGCCGGTGTAGTCGGTCACGAGCACCTCTAACTTGCCATCGCCGTCGAGGTCCCAGGGACCGGAGACACCGCGTGCGCCAGATTGGATTCCCTGTGTGTAGGGGGCGGTAATGTCTTCTGAGGTGGGGAACGAAAAGTTGTATTCGTTCACCTGAGCCAGGGCTGTGCCCGTACTCAAGATCAGAAGAATTACGGCGAGAAGTGTAGTCGCTTTTCGCATGGGATATCTCGTTAGTTGAAGAGGGGGTTATGGTCGGGTGAGAGCGATGTGGCCTCAGGTGGGGCCGGTACGCGTCTTTTCGAAGTAAAGAAATTGTTACCCTTCTGTCAATCCACTTTTGTGATGAGGCTGTCTTTGCAAACCCTTTTACATGATTTCAACAATGACGGGATCACAGTGATAGCATCGCTAAAAAACGAGGCAAGGCATGGAGATGATCGACGTGATCCGGAGCGGTGTTACCGGCAAAACCCAGCACGATGAACCGGCCCGCGCGTACTTCGCTCAGTTGTTGCATCCCGCCGGGACCCCATTTAAGCACCGGCGTTCGCTTCAAGCCGAGGCGCTGGATGAGGTAGTCGGCTGTTTCCGTCGTGCTGGCGTACGTCCCCGGAAAAATCTCGGAGTGGGTGATCAAAAACCATTTTTCTCCTCGTGCGGCAGCCTGAGCCAGGCGGAGGAATGGTTCCATGTTGGTTGTGTCAAGCCTTCCGCCTTCGGCCAGGACGGCGCGTTCGGGGACGTAGCCGGTGTGGAGGCCGTCGAGCAAAATCACCCCCTCAACGCGGGCCGAGGCCTGTTCACTTCGAAGGATCGCCCGCGCGGCGCCGTAGCCGGCACTGAAGGCGCTAAGGACGACAGAGGAAAAAACCGGCGCTTCGGGGCGTCGCTGTCCGAGTTCCTTCGTTACGGTGTCGATGAGCCGGGGCAGCGTAGCGGGATCGGTGAAAGCGCGCTCATACACGGAAGAGCCCGAACCGAGGTTGACGGCGGCCAGCGCGTATGGCTCGGCAGGAGCCTGCACCGCCTCCATGCCGATGAAACCGGCGCCGTGAAAATGAATCAAGAGCTTGAGCGAATCGGCAGCCTGATGCGCCTGCGGGACGAAGACCTCGGCGGGTTTATCCAGCAGATCCTCGATGGTAAAGCGAAGGCCGGGATAAGCGCGCTCTTCGATGCGTTCGTGCGCCCGCGTATAATCCACCATCGGCGATGGATTTTGCGGGACCGGAAGCGGGGCGTCCTGCCGCGAGGCACACCCTGCCAGGAGCATTGTGATGAATAGGCCTCGGAGAAGCATGGGAATGCGTCTAGAGCATCAGTCTCTCTTTAAGTAACCGGGAGCGTTCGCGGCTGGCGATGACTTCGTGGTCGCCTTCGAGGATGAGTTTGTAGCGCCCGCTGAACCACGGAATCATCTCGCGGATGCTTTGCAGGCGCACGATAGCCGAGCGATGCACCCGCATAAACGCGTCGGGGTCGAGGCTGCCCTCCAACTGTTCGAGTGTGTAATTGACCACGTGCTGGCGCAACCGGGGACGCGGCCCGCCCTCGTCTTCGCCCAGTACGAAAAGCCGGGTGATGCCTTCGTTGATCTCCGCCGAGACGAGCCGATCCACCGAGACAATCAGGATGCGGTCGCGGTAAGGGATTGAGATTTGTTCGAGGAAGTGCTGGGGTTTTTCGGTGGATTGAGGCCGGGCGGCGGCGGCCTGGTCTTCGACCCAGTCGAGGAGTTTGGCGAGGCGGTCGTCGTTGTCCTGTCGTGTTTCGGGTGTCTGGTGCAGGCGTTCGGCGCGGGCGATGGCGTCGTCGAGGCGTTCGCGCGAGATGGGTTTGAGCAGATAATCGACGGCGTTGGCCTCGAAGGCGCGCAGGGCATATTCGTCGTAGGCCGTGGTAAAGACCACCACCGGATGCCGTTCCGGCGAGATGCGTTCGAGCACGTCGAAGCCGTCCATCTCAGGCATGTGGATGTCGAGGAAGAGCAGGTCGATGGTTTCGGCAGTCAGCTTCGTCAGCGCCGCCGGGCCGTCTTCGGCCTCACCGACCACGTCGAGCCGCCCCTCGTCGATCTGCGGCTTGAGCAGCTTACGCAGGCGTTTCCGGGCGGGCGATTCGTCGTCTACAATCAGTACGCGGAGCATCGTGGGGTTATTTTAACGTGAGTGGGTTGGGGCAGCGGTAGGCGCTTCGCTCGTCGTTTGGTGTCGGTCATGGGTCACTGGTCATGGGTCATGAGTTTCTTTCCCATGACCCATGACTCATGACTCATGACCTATGCTTGTCGATGTCGAACGCGAAGCCGGTTCAAAGTGATTGCGTTCCGCCATCAACGGCAGCAGCAGGCGCACCGTCGTGCCGCGTTCGGGATCGCTGAACATACGCAGCAGGTCGTCGCGGCCATAGAGTTTGTCGAGCCGCGCGGCGACGTTGCGCAGGCCGATGCCGAAGAAGTCGGCGTCCGAGACGGCGGTTTCGCCCTGGCCGAAGAGCGCCGGGATGCCGATGCCGGTGTCGGCCACGATGACCTCGGCCAGGCCGTCGGGCGTGGGTTGGCAGTGCAGCCGCAGCGTGCCGCCGTTGCGACGTTTCTCCAGCCCGTGCTTGACGGCGTTCTCCACCAGCGTCTGCACAGCAAAAGCCGGCACTGGCGACGACCGCAGTTCAGGGTCGAGCCGCCGTTCGATGTGCAACCGCGTGCCGAAACGCGCCTGCTCGATGCTCAGGTAGTGCGAAACGAGCGCAAACTCATCCTGGATCGACACAAACGACCGCCCGCCGGTGTGCAGCGTATGCCGGAAGATAGCCGCCAGATGCTCGACGGCCTCGACAGCTTCTTCCGGATACTCCTCGATCAACGAGACGATGGTGTTGAGGGCATTGAAGAGGAAATGCGGGTTGATCTGCGCGCGGAGGGCCGAGAGCTGGGCTTCGGCGCTTTCGCGCACGAGTGCGCGTTCGCGTTCGAAGAGATTGAGCCGCTCGACGGCCAGCGCCAGTTGGCCGCTGAGCGCGCGCAGCATGTCGAGGTCTTCGAGGTTGTAGACCGCCCGGCGTTGCCGCTTCGGGCCGAGCACCAGCAGGCCCAGCGCCGCGCTGTCGCCCAGGATGGGCACGGCCAGGTCTACGCCGCGTTCTTGCAAGAGGTAGGCCAGGTCGTCGGGGAGGTTGCTTTCGTTGAGTTCGGCTTTGCGCGCCCAGATGGCGCCTTCGCGCTGGAGGTGCGGCCAGACGAGTTCCATCACGCGTTCGGTCAGGTAGGGCGGTTCGGGGTGGTAGGCGCTGTCGATCCACGGGCCGGAGAGCCCCGCCGGGCGCAAAAACAGCCGCCCGGACCGGATCTGGAACGCCTCGCCGACGGTCTCCATCGTCTCGCGGGCGAGCGTGTCGAAGTCCATCATCGCGCGCATGCGTTCCTGGAAGCGGCTCAACTGCTGGCGTGCCTGCTGCCGGTCGGTGGCGAAGAACTGGGCGGCGTAGACGCGAAGCCGCCGCGCCAGGCGTTCGAAGATCACCAGGAGCAACACCACGTAGAGGCCGGCTACCACGGTCGTCGAGATGCCGGCTTCGAGGAGGTACGGTTCGACCAGGGCCATGCCGCCGACGAAGGCGAAGAAAATCAGACCCAGCGCGGTGAGGTAGGTCAGCGCCCGGCTGAGCACCTGATCGATCTTGCCGTGTTTGAGCGCCGCTAACGACACGAGGATCACCGGCACGATCGAAAGCAACTGCGTGCAGACGACCAGCCACCCTACTATCGTGTCTGTGACAGCGCCGAAGATGGGCACCACACCCAGAATAGACAGGCCGAAGAGCAGCGAGAACACCAGCATGATGGCGCTGCCGGCGCGCGGCCAGCCGCTGATGAAGTCTTCGGCGGCTTCGGGCCGGAATACGTAGAGGATCAACACAAAAGCCGCCGCCGCGCCGATGTAGCAGCAGGCGTAGAACAGAATAGGCGCGATCAGGCTGTGGAGCGACAGCGGGCCGAGGCCGCCGCGCACCGTTATCAACAGCGCCGCTAGCCCCAGCACGGCCACCGGCAGGTAGATGACCACGCGCAACCGCCCCAGCCGCCGCCCGCCTACCCGTTCGGCATCGGCCAGCACCTTGTGCAACAACATAGCCGGAAAGCCGACCCAGCCGACGACGCCCAGAAATGTCAGCCCTTGAAACACGACGTCGGCAGGGCTGCCTGCCTCCGGCGGCCCCGTCACATTGACCATCAAAAGCCGCAACAGGTTGCCCACAATCCATAACGACGAGACGACGATCAGCAGCAGCGAGAAGCGGGCCGTCCGGCTGCGGCGCACCAGCGGCCCGGCGATGACCAGCCCGATCAGGTGAAAGAACGCGCCGAAGACAAATCCCCACACCGAGAACTGCCACAGCGCCGGCGTCAGCGGGTAGAGGAACGTCGGATAGCGGGTGAAGGCCACGTCTACCTGAACCTCCTCCATCTGCGGGCCGCGCAGTACCGAGTAGGTGCGGATGCTGCCGGGCGGGACGCCTTCGATGGCGCGTTGCAGGTCTTCCAGCTTAAAATACTGCCGGTAGTCGAGCCGGTAGAAAAGGTCGCCTTCCTGAAGACCGGCGCCGTCGTCCTGATCGCGTTTGAAGACATAGGCTGCCGTAATCAGGCCGTCGGCTTCGCGCCACGTCACCCAGTCGTAGCCCCGCGCCGGCTGATCGGTCTTTCGGACCAGCGGCGCCAGGGCCAGATAGTCCGAGGCGATCCAGGCCAGCGGGATGAGCGACAGCAGGACCGTCCCGACGATGGCAAGGCGCGCTATGAGAGCGAAGCGGTTCACGGGGTGCCGGTTGGATTCGGGGTTGTTTCCGGTAGTTTCTTTGAGGGGGGCGTGAAGCGTGAAACGTGAGGATGCTTCGCTGATAGGTTGTTTAATGGCACCCTCACGTTTCACGCCTACTGTCCATCAAAATACAAGAGCACCTATCGACGAGGCGTCGAGGGTGGGTGATCGGTCTTAAAATAAGGCTGAATGGTGCCAAAATGCTGTCATTCAATAAAATGCCCTGTCAATCCTGCGGGAGTTCGAACGTGACAGTCATAATCATTCTCACTTTCACCGTCTTCCCCTCAAGCCTGCCGGGTTCGAAGCGAGTTGCCCGAATCACCCGTACCGCCTCCTCGTCGCAACCGGCGCCGATTCCGACCATTACCTTCACCTCGATAGGCACGCCCTGTTCATCGATGATGACGTGGAGGATGACCTCGCCCTCGACGCCGGCCTCCTTCGCCTGGGCGGGGTAGACGATGTGCTCTCGAAGCGATTTCATCCCCCCGATGACCTCCGGCATTTCATTGACCACGGCGTAAACGTCTGCGGCTTCGTCGTAGAATTCGCCTGGTTGCAGGATTTCCTCCATCTGAATGACTTCATACTCTGACTCCGGCGGATTTTCTTCCTCGGTGAGCCGGGCTAAGGCGCCGCCTAGCGTTTCAAACGCTGGTTCAAACACGCGCTGCACCGCCTCGTACGTGGCGTCGAGGTACCACTGCCCTACGTCCGTTTCGAAGAACGCGATCCATGCTTCCAGGTCGCTTTCCGGCACGGTATGGAAGGAAAAAAGGAGATAAGTGGGGATGTGGGCGTATTGTTGCTCGATCATGGGCCGCACTTCTTCGACGCGTTCGTCCGCGACGATCTGGTTCAAGCTATCCACATAATGGGGATCGAGGAAGCTGTGTTTTTCTTCCAGCGCAGCGGTGAGGCCGCCAAGGGTAAAAGCGCGCACCCGGTGCAGGGTTGCGCCGATGGTATGTTCAGTGATCTTCGTGACGCTGTCGAACCGTTCGATCAGGGCCTTTTTTTCTTGCAATTCCGGGGACGATTCCAGTTTGATCAGAAAGGATTCCAGTTCCCCGTTTTGGGCGCGAACCATCGCTTCGTCTGCGAGGGTTCGCATGGTAGTTCCGTGCGGCGACTTGAACCAGTCGATGATCATCTGCACCGTGTCTGCCGGCTCCGCGCGCAGTTGATCGACGGCCTGGCGATAGAGCGTATCGACGTTCAATGTTTGCTTCATGAACGGGATGAATTCCGTCATCGATAGCTGGTACTCCGCCGATAGTTGCGCGGTTATGCTCTCCATCTGATCCATCACCTGCACGCCCATAACCTCTAATTCGGAGCGTATACCCGAGAGTTCAAGCATCTCCTCGATCAGCGCCGCCTGGTCGTCTGAACTGTCCTGACTCCACGCGGGATGAGCCAGGAGAAAAAGTGCGAGAAGAATCAGGGTACAGCGCGGGGTTTTCATTCTGAATTCTCTGTTTTTGGAGGGATCTGAAGCTAGTCTATAGCCTCGATCAACGGCTGATGATCTTAATATAAGATTCGGGATGCGAGATGCGGGATACAGGATGTTGAATACGCGATCATCCCGCATCCCCAATCCCGCATCCCATATCTCTGAACCTCCCCCATGCTCATCGATACCCACGCCCACATCTACCTCGACCGCTTCGGCAACGACTTGCCCGACGTGCTGGCCCGCGCCCGCGAGCGCGGCGTCGAACGCATCGTCATGCCCGCCATCGACGTGCCGTCGATCCACAAAGCCCTCGCGCTGTGCGACCGCTACGACGGCCTCTACGCCATGGCCGCGCTGCACCCTTCGGACACCAAAGACGCCACCGCCGCCGACTTCGCCGCCGTCGCTGCTTTCTGCGACGACCCGCGCGTGGTAGCCGTCGGCGAAAGCGGCCTCGATTATTACTGGGACCGCTCGTTCGACGCCGTCCAGCACGATTTCTACCGCCGCCACATCCGCCTCGCCATCGACAAAGACCTCCCGCTGATCCTGCACATCCGCGACAAAAAAGACCGCGACGAAGTTCACCGCGACATCGTCCGCATCCTCCGCGAAGAACGCGTTGCCTCCGATCATCCCGAAAAACTACGCGGCATCTTTCACTGCTTCACCGGCCCGGCGTGGATGGCCGAGGCAGCGGCAGAACTCGGCTTTCTCGTCGGCCTCGGCGGCGTGCTGACGTTCAAAAACAGCGGCCTCGATGTCCTCGCTCAGGATCTACCCATGGATCAGATCGTGCTGGAAACCGACGCGCCGTTTCTGGCGCCGGTGCCGTATCGCGGCAAGCGCAATGAGCCGTCCTACGTCCGCTACGTCGCCGAGAAACTGGCTGAGGTGAAAGGGCTGCCCATCGAAGAAATCGAACGCGTGACGACGGCGAATGCGGTACGGCTTTTTGGGTTGGAAGGGTAGAGGGAAAACCTTCGAACAGGCAACATGGTGAGGAGATAACAACCTCAATCGGGCTGAAGTTCATCTTCGGTTCTGGGCAGGCAAGATCGTCTGGCGAAAGTAAAGGAATTGCTACGTCTCTGCGCGGCGGGATCCGATGCTGCGGCGTCGGGTTTGCGAGGTACGTTTTTTCCGAAAACAACGCTTGACGAACAAGGAGGCCTCCATGAGTCAACCGACAACCGTACTTATCACCGGCAGCAGCAGCGGCTTCGGGCTGCTGACCACGCGCAGCCTGCTCGAAAAAGGCTATACGGTCTTCGCCACCATGCGCGACCCCGGTGGCAAAAACGCCGACGCCGCCCAGGGAATAACCGCCTACGCCGCCGATCAACCCGGCACTGCCCACATCCTCGATCTCGACGTAACCAGCGACGCCTCGGTCGAGAACGCCATCCAGCAAGCCCTCGACCTCGAAGGTTGGATCGACGTGGTGGTCAACAACGCGGGCTTTGGCAGCGGCGGCTATGCCGAGACGTTTACGATGGATCAGTTCCAGCGCATCTTCGACGTCAACGTCTTCGGCGTGCAGCGAGTCAACCGGGCCGTCTTGCCCTCGATGCGGGCGCGTGGCTCCGGCCTGATTATCTATGTATCGAGCGTCATGGGGCGCGTTGTGTTGCCCTATGCGGCGTCGTACACGGCCACGAAATACGCCCTCGAAGGCCTGGCCGAGACCTATCGCTACGAACTCGGCAGCCTGGGCATCGACTCGGTCGTGGTGGAGCCGGGCGGCTTTGGGACCAACTTCCTGGAGAACGTAGCGTTTGCAGGCGACGAAGAGCGCATCGCCAGCTACGGCGATCTGGCGGAGGTGCCGGCGCAGTTCTGGGGTGGTTTCGATCAGGTGCTCTCCAGCGACGACGCGCCCAACCCGCAAGACGTGGCCGACGCTATCCTGGATCTCATCGAGACACCCACCGGCCAACGCCCCCTGCGCACCGTCGTCGATCCGATGATGGGCGGCGAAGGAGCGACGGCGATCAACCAGATGACCGACCAGATCCAGGCGCAGATGTTTAGCGCCATGGGCATGGGCGAGATGGTGGCTTAGTTTTTTGAGCCGGAGAGTCTAAGAGTCGGGGAGCCGGGGATTGATGGAGGTGTGTACTCGTTGGTGACGTCGGCGAGTGTAGGGGCGTGTGGAAGAAAAAGAATTTTGGATTTTGGATTTACTACGTCAGTCGGCTTCGCCTCGTGTCCGATTTTGGATTGAGTGCGTCCAAAGAGCAATCCAAAATCCAAAATCAGAACTCCTCCCACACGCCCACACAGAATGAAAACCGCCGGACAACGTTAAACATCACGGCCTGACAAAAGGCGCTGTTAAGCCTTCTCCGGCTCCCCGATTCTCCGGCTCCCCGACTCATAAAAAAACGGATCATAAACATTTAATCCTTTGAAACTTCCTCTCCCTCTATCCCTACAAATAAGAGCGGCGGCGAGAAAAAATCTCGCCTCTGTCGGGTAGCGCGATGAAAATCCGTTTATCTAGACAACCCCCCCCGCAGGCATCCATGAAACGGACACAATAATTAAGGAAAGGTGATGGCATGAGACTCAACACGAAACACCCCACGCCCCCGGCGTTGCTCTACCTGGAGGCAGAGCAACTCGCCAAAAGAATTGAAAAGGCCTTGAGTGATCCGACTGCCACGCGCGAAACGTTTTTCATGGATGTAGATCACCTGGCCGACGTCGAGGAGGTCTTGCATCCATACGAGACGCCGGGCATGGAAGTCGGTGTGGCCTGAGAGAGGACTTCACAGCGTAGGCGTCCCCCCACGCCACCCCATATAAAAAGCCCTGACTGCTTCGGCAGTCAGGGCTTTTTTATCTATCTGAAAAATCCTGATCAGGATTTTTCATCGTCCTCGTCCACCACTTCGAAGTCGACGTCTCTGATCTCTTCTTCTCCGGGTTCGGCGGAGGGCTCAGGGTCGGGGGCGCCGTCGCCGCCGGCGGCAGCGGCTTCTTGCTGCGCCTGATACATCTCGGTGCTGGCGGCATTCCACGCCTGGTTGAGCTGCTCCAACGCCGAGTCGATCTCGGCAAAATTAGCTTCTTTGTGGACGGCCCTCAGGCGTTCGAGCGCCGCCTCGATCTTGCTCTTGTTGTCGTCCGAGATCTTCTCACCGAATTCCTTGAGATTTTTCTCGGTCTGATAGATGAGCGAGTCGGCCTGGTTGAGCTTTTCGACTTCCTCACGTTTTTTCTTGTCTTCGGCGGCGTGCTCTTTGGCCTGCTGCTTCATCTGCTCGATCTCCGTTTCAGAGAGGCCGCTGGAGGCTTCGATGCGGATCTTCTGTTCCTTGCCCGTGGCCCGGTCTTTGGCATGGACGTGCAGGATGCCGTCGGCGTCGATGTCGAAGGCCACTTCGACCTGCGGGATGCCGCGCGGCGCGGGCGGGATGCCGTCGAGGTGGAAACGCCCGATAGTGCGGTTGTAGGTGGCCATCTCGCGGTTGCCCTGGAGTACGTGGATCTCCACCGAGGTCTGGTTGTCCGAAGCCGTCGAGAAGATCTCCTGCTTGCGCGTGGGGATCGTCGTGTTGGCTTCGATGAGCGAGGTCATCACGCCGCCGAGCGTCTCGATGCCCAGGTTCAGCGGCGTCACGTCCAAGAGCAGCACGTCGGTGATGTCTTGCGAGAGCACGCCGCCCTGAATGGCTGCGCCGACGGACACGACCTCGTCCGGGTTGACCGAACGGTTGGGCTTCTTGCCGAAGAACTCTTCGACGGTTTTCTGCACCAGCGGCACGCGCGTCGAGCCGCCCACGAGGATGACCTCGTCGATCTGATCGGTCGAGAGCTTGGCATCCTTGAGCGCCTGCCGCATCGGCTCGACCGTGCGCTGGACCAGCTTGTCGATGAGTTGTTCGAACCTGGCGCGGCTCAGGTCCAACGTCAGGTGCTTGGGGCCTTCCTGCGTGGCCGTGATGAACGGCAGATTGATGGTCGTCTGGTTGGCGCTCGAAAGTTCGATTTTGGCTTTCTCGGCGGCCTCTTTGAGACGCTGGAGCGCCATGGCATCCTTGCGCAGGTCGATGCCTTCTTTGTTTTTGAACTCGTCGGCGATGTAGTTGATCAGGCGCTGGTCGAAGTCGTCGCCGCCGAGGTGGGTGTCGCCGTTGGTCGATTTGACCTCGAAGACGCCGTCGCCGAGGTCGAGGATCGAAATATCGTAGGTGCCGCCGCCGAGGTCGTAGACGGCGATGGTGCGGTCTTTATCGTGCTTGCCGAGGCCGTAGGCCAGCGCCGCCGCCGTCGGCT
The DNA here is from genome assembly GCA_028278205.1 of Rhodothermales bacterium. Lineage (GTDB taxonomy): Bacteria > Bacteroidota > Rhodothermia > Rhodothermales > Bin80 > JANQES01. The sequence continues at coordinate 10,437 of JANQES010000009.1, read as the reverse complement.
CGTTGATAATACGCTTGACTTCGAGCCCGGCGATCTTGCCGGCTTCTTTGGTGGCTTTGCGCTGGGCGTCGTTGAAGTAGGCCGGCACGGTGATGACGGCTTCGACGACTTTCTCGCCCAGATAATCCTCGGCGGTCTGCTTGAGTTTTTGCAGGACCATCGCCGAGATCTCCTGCGGCGTGTAGAGCCGGTCGCCGACGTTGACGCGGGCCAGGCCGCCGTCGCCACTGACGACTTCGTAGGGGACGGTCTTCATCTCTTCGGAGACTTCGCTGTACTTCCGCCCCATGAAGCGTTTAATCGAAAAGATGGTGTTGGTCGGGTTGGTGATGGCCTGGCGTTTGGCCGGCGCCCCGACGAGGCGTTCGCCGTCGCTCTTGTAGGCTACTACCGAGGGCGTCGTGCGCGCGCCTTCTGCGTTTTCGATGACCTTCGGTTCGCCGCCTTCCATAACGGCCACGACCGAGTTGGTCGTTCCCAGGTCGATCCCAATGATTTTTCCCATAGCTGTGTCTATCGCCTGCTGTCAAGTAACGGGGTTTGGAGTGTCTGTGTCGTGGTCTGAAACCGTCAAGCGTCTCCTCAAGAACAATGCCGTTCCCCGCGATGCGTCACAATGGCAGAAAGCCTGCCGGGTGAACGCGTCATTTCTGCCGTCTGCCGCCCGCAGCGCGCCTGAAAAGATGGCTGATGCGGGATGGCAAATGGCAAAAGGCAAATTGCAAATTGCAAATTGCAAAGGGTAGCTTGCTTGCCGATTTGCCATTTGCCGATTTGCCATTTGCCGATTTGCCCAGATATCCCCGGTCAATCCTCATCATATTAACGGCAACACTCGCCTCGTCTTGTTATATTCCAGGGCTACTCATCTCTTCAGCCCTGCCATGAAGTACGTTCCCAACGCCCTGACCATCGGCCGCATCGTCGTGACGCCGATCCTGCTTGCGCTCCTGTTCTGGGATACGCTGGCCGGGCAGGGGGGCGCGCTGGTGCTGTTCATCCTGGCGGCTATCTCCGACTACTTCGACGGCAAGCTGGCGCGGTCGTTGGGCGCGCGCTCGCGGCTGGGCCAGTTCCTCGATCCAATGGCCGACAAGGTGCTGGTGCTGGGCACTTTCACGGCGCTGGCGTTTCTGATTCCGCAGGTGGTGCCGTGGTGGGCCGTGGCGCTGATCGCCCTGCGCGACGTAGTCGTGACGGCCTTGCGCATGTGGGCCGAGTCGAAGGGCCGCACTCTGCGCACCATCCCAATGGCCAAGACCAAGACGACGTTGCAACTGGTCTTTCTGATCGGCATCCTGGTGATGCTGACGGCGCGGCACCTGCCCGGCATCCTGGCCGAGATCGCCGTCTGGGTGCTTCAGAGCGTGATCCCGTTTATCCTGCTGATGGCCGTTGTCGCGCTGACGCTCTACACGGGCCTCTGGTATATCTTCAACAAAGATTACGTCTCGCCCGCGCAATTCAACTCTTGAATAGCAAATGGCAAATGGGCAAATTGCAAAAGGCAAGTAACAGCTTGTTTGCCATTTGCCATTTGCCCATTTGCCCATTTACAAATTCATGACCCCATCTGTCGATATCGACCAGCTTCGCCGCCGCGTGGCTGGCGATTTGCTTCGCATCAAAGCTGTTACGCTCTCGCCGGAGGCGCCTTTTACCTGGGCTTCAGGACTGAAGGCGCCTATCTATTGTGACAACCGCCTGACGATGGGCTATCCGGCGGTGCGGCGCGTGCTCACCGACGGGTTCGTCGCCCGGCTCGACGAGCACGGCCTTGCGCCGGAAGTGATCGTGGGCACGGCCACCGCCGGCATCCCGCACGCCGCCTGGCTGGCCCATCGCCTCGACCTGCCGATGGCCTACGTCCGCTCGAAACCGAAAGCGCACGGACGCGGCAACCAGATCGAAGGCCCCCTCGCGTCGGGGCAACGCGTCGTCATCGTCGAAGATCTGGTCTCGACGGGCATGTCGTCGATGAAGGTCGTCGAGGCCGCGCGCGTGCAGGCCGGCGCCGAGGTGCTGGCGCTGCTGGCCATCTTCACCTACGGCCTCGCCGGTGTCTCCGACCGCTTCGCCGAAGCCGGCATCCCGTTCTACACCCTCACCGACTTCGACACCCTCGCCGCCGTGGCTTTCGAACAAAACACCCTGTCTGAAGACGACCGCTGCAGCCTGAAAGCCTGGCAACAGGATCCGCAGGCGTGGTCTGAGGCGCGACAGGGGTGAGTGTTGAGGTGTTTTAGTGTTTGAGTGTTATAGTTTTTTGATTGCTGAAATCACTCAACTAAAACACTCAAACACCATAACACTCAAACACTTTTCACCACATGAAAGCAACCCTCTTAACCATCGGCGACGAACTGCTCATCGGGCAGGTGGTCAATACGAATGCGGCCTGGCTGGGCGAGCAGTTGAATGGGCTCGGCGTCGAAGTGGTGCGAGCCGTCTCGCTCGGCGATGACGAAACGGCAATCCGGCATGAATTGGAGCAGGCGCTGGCGGCGTCAGATCTCGTCATCCTCACCGGCGGCCTCGGCCCTACGCGCGACGACATCACGCGCGAGGTCGTCGCCGGCTATTTCGGCGTCCCGTTGCATCTCGATCCGCAGATTCTTGAAAACATCCGTGAGCGTTTCCGGCGTCGGGGGCGGGTGATGGCGGCTATCAACGAGCGGGTGGCGCTCGTGCCGGAGGGGTTCGAGCCGCTGGCTAATCCGGTCGGCTCGGCGCCGGGGTTGTGGCGGGTGGAGGAGGGCGGCGGCAGGAAGCGCATCGTCGTGTTGGTGCCGGGGGTGCCGAGGGAGTTGAAAGCCATTTATCACGAAGAAATCGTACCCCGGCTGCGCGATCAGGAGTCGCTCCGGGTGATCCTGCATCGAACGCTGCTGACGGCGGGCATCGGCGAGTCGAATTTGCAGGAACGCATCGGCGACCTGTCGGATTATCTGGGGCTGGAGCTCCGGCTGGCCTCGTTGCCTTCCGCCGACAGCGTCCGCCTTCGCCTGACGGCCACCGGCACCGACCGCGCTGCCCTCGAAGCCGCCCTCGAACGGCTGGAGGCGCATCTGCGCGAGCGCATCGGTCCTTACCTCTACGGCACCGGCGACGACACCCTCGAAGCCGCCCTCGGACGCATGCTGGCCGAACGCGGCCTGACGATTGCCGTTGCCGAAAGCTGCACCGGCGGGCTGGTGCTCCACCGGCTGACGAATACGTCCGGGTCGTCGGCGTACGTCGTCGGTGGGGTCGTAGCCTATTCGAACGACGTCAAGATGAGCGCGCTGGGCGTGGAGGAGGAGGCCCTGGCGCAGCACGGCGCCGTCAGCGAGGTGGTGGCGCGGCAGATGGCCCGAGGTGTCTGCAAACACCTCGGCGCCGACGTCGGGATCTCCACGACCGGCGTGGCCGGACCCACCGGCGGCACGCCCGAAAAACCCGTTGGCACCGTCTGGATCGGCTATGCCGACGCGCGCGGCGACTTTGCCCAATTCAACCGCTTCGGCAAAGATCGCGCGATGAACAAAACCCGCTCGGCCACCGCCGCGCTGGATCTGGCCCGCCGGCAGATTATGGAATCGTAGCGTTTTATTTGATCGAATGACAGGAGCAAGCCGACTCCCGAAATAAAAACGCGCCATTTTTTTTCGGGAGTTCGCCGTTAGCGGTTGTTTATGCTCCCCTTTTGTCTCTATATACTATTTTCTTTTGCGCATGCAAAAGAAAAAGGGTATGACGCCGGGTTGACACCCCCGGATTTTACCTTGGCCGTCGTACGCCAAAATGCAGGCGTGCGCAACCACCTTCTATCGCCAGCAAACCACGACGTATCATGTCTAACGACACTGCAAAGCATAAAGCGCTCGATCTGGCGCTCAAGCAGATCGAAAAACAATTCGGTAAAGGATCGATCATGAGGATGGGCGATGCGCCGGTCGTCCGCGTAGAAGCCATCCCGACCGGGTCGTTGGCGCTCGACGCCGCGCTCGGCGTCGGCGGCATCCCCCGGGGCCGCATCGTCGAAATCTACGGCCCGGAATCGTCGGGTAAGACGACGCTCGCCACGCATTGTCTGGCCGAAGCGCAGAAACTCGGCGGCACCTGCGCCTTCATCGACGCCGAACATGCCTTCGACCCCAGCTACGCCGAAAAACTGGGTGTAGACATCGACGCCCTGCTTATGTCGCAGCCGGACACGGGCGAGCAGGCGCTGAGCATCTGCGAGATGCTCGTCCGCAGCGGCGCGCTTGACCTGATCGTCGTGGACTCGGTGGCGGCGCTGGTGCCGCGCGCCGAAATCGAAGGCGACATGGGCGACAGCCACGTCGGCTTGCAGGCCCGGTTGATGAGCCAGGCGCTGCGCAAGCTCACCGGCATCATCAGCCGGTCGAACACCGTGGTGATCTTCATCAACCAGCTTCGCGAGAAGATCGGCGTCATGTTTGGTAGCCCCGAGACCACGCCCGGCGGGCGGGCGCTCAAGTTCTACTGTTCGGTCCGGTTGGATATCCGCCGCATCGCAGCCGTCAAAGACGGCACCGACGTCGTGGGCAACCGCACGCGGGTGAAGGTCGTCAAGAACAAAGTAGCGCCGCCGTTCCGCCAGGCCGAATTCGACATCATCTACGGCGAGGGCGTCTCATCGCTCGGTGAGCTGGTCGATCTGTCCGTCGAGAACGACATCATTAACAAGAGCGGCTCGTGGTATAGCTACGGCGATGTCAAGATCGGCCAGGGTCGGGAGGCTACCAAGATGTGGCTGCGCGACAATCAGGAGTACCACGACGAGATCAAGCATCGAGTGAAAGTGGCGCTGGGCATGATCGCGCCGCCGGAAGAGGCGGACCTGGACCCGGCGACGCTGGCCGGCGAAGCCCGCAACGGCATCGTCCCGGAAAATGCTTGAAGCGTTTGGCTCTTCCGTTTGGACGAAATATCTTGTAGGGGTGCGGCGACTGACCGCACCCCTATTTTTTTGACGACATATTTCGAGAAGCGCCTCTGTGCAATTCCCCCTTCGAAGGGAGACAGCGGTGCGTAGCGAAGGCGGAGCAACGCAGGGGGATGTTCCGGCGGCTTGCTGAAAACCTCGTCATCAGGCCGCGCGAACATCCCCCGCCCTTCCTTCGTCGGGGCACCCCCTTCGAAGGGGGATTTTTCGGTTTTCGCCATTTCCGAAGTACTTGATCAAACTTCATCCAAACAATCTCTTACCCTTTTCAATCCGCCGTATCCATGACCAACTTCGCTATCCTCCGCCGTGTTCGTCCGGTTGTGATGCTGGTGCTGGCGGGGATGGTTGGGAATGTTCAAGCGCAGGCCACTGACGAGGATGACGCGTCAGAAGTTTTCAGGCTCGACAAGCAACTCTTCTACAGCGTCTATCAGATTGAGAATCCGGCATTTGGGCGCGTGATGCGGGTGGCTGATGCGACGGCCTATCCGATGTTTTTGGGTGGAGCGGCGTCGGCGTGGATCGGCGTGTGGGCCGTCCGGGGCGGCGACGATTGGAGCGATGCCTATCGCCTCACGGTCAGCGAGTTCGGCGCCCTTGGCGCGACGTTGGGAGTGAAGTATCTCGCGCGGCGCACCCGGCCCTATAAACGCTTCGACGACGTAACGACACGCACGGGCGACATCGCCCGGCGCGATCCGTATTCCTTTCCCTCCGGCCATGCCGCGCTTGTCTTTGCGATGGCGACTTCCTGGACGCTTTCGCATCCGAAGTGGTACGTCGCGGCGCCGGGGTATGTGTGGGCGACGAGTGTGGCTCTCAGCCGGGTGTGGCTGGGCGTGCATTATCCCAGCGACATCCTGGTAGGAGCCTTTTTCGGCAGTGCTGTCGCCTGGGTCGTTCACAAACTGGGGTCATCGATTACGCCGGCTATTTTTCAAAAGGACGAAAGGCGCCCGGCGATGCCCGTCATTCATCTCCGCGTGCCACTCCCGAAATAAAATGCCGTAAATCCTCAAAAAAAATTGCTGCTATCTCACACAGCAAAGGCCGAACGCTTGAGCGTCCGGCCTTTGTCGATAGAAGCCTTGCCGATGCAATCGTCGAGGAGTACGCGAGGCTTCTACGGGGTCCAGTATGGGCACACGTACCGGTGGGCGGCGCGGTCATTTTTGACGTAGACGAGCAGGCGGCACTTCTCGCTCAGGACCAGGCCGCCGCTATCTTTTTTGGCAGGCTGATTATAGCGATCATTCCGACATCCGCGGCACACGCGTCGTCTGATCTGACGTTCTCGCTCGGTAAGCGGCATCGTGCGAACCCCTTTTTGTTGCTACCCATCTTCATGATGACGCCTTCGCAACTCACCGTCTGCAAGGGAATCCCTCATTTTTTGCGTGGGGGAATCACCCGCACGTGTAGGGGTGATACCCAACCCATGATCCGATTTCGCCGGGTCTGTTGTGAGTATCAATGCAGGCTTTGATCGATAACCATCGGATCTATCCCACCCGCAAGCCCTGTCGGTTGCTTCGGTGCCGGCGGGGCGTTGTGCATTTCCTCTTTTTTGCATTGGGCTCGAAGCCCCGTATGCCGTATGTTGAACCCTGGCTACGCGATGCGAGCTAAATCCTATCCGGCATCCCGCATCCCCACCCATCCGCGCCCATCCGCGCTCATCTGCGGTTGCACTTATGGAAACAACGACGGTGACGACAGACCGGCTGCGCGACATTCTGGATCGAATCGAGGCGTTTATGGAGGCCGAGGTGGTTCCGCTGGAGGCGGCGACGTGCGGCAAGACGTGGGTCGAGATCGCGCCGCTGTTGGAAGAGAGACGACAGCGCGTGAAGGCAGCGGGCCTGTGGACGCCGCATCTGCCGGAGGCGTGGGGCGGTCTCGGCCTCTCGCTCGCCGCTTTTGGCCGTGTCAGCGAACGGCTCGGACGCAGCCCCTTCGGGCATTACGTCTTCAACGCCCAGGCGCCCGACGTCGGCAACATGGAGATCCTCATCGAACACGGCACGCCGGCTCAGCAGGAGCGTTTCCTCTGGCCGCTGTTGCGCGGCGAGATCCGAAGCTGCTTCTCGATGACCGAACCGGAGCACGCCGGCTCCAACCCCATCGTGATGAGCACCACCGCCGTCAAAGACGGCGACGACTACGTCATCAACGGCCACAAATGGTTCACCACCGCCGCCGACGGGGCCGCCTTCGCCATCGTCATGGCCGTGACCGATCCCCATGCCGAGAGTCCCTACGCCCGCGCCAGCCAGATCATCGTCCCGGCCGACACGCCGGGGTTTCGGCTCGTGCGCAACATCTCGGTGATGGGCGACGAGGGTGGCGGCTGGGCCAGCCACGCCGAGATCGTCTATGAGAATTGCCGCGTGCCGCAGGCTAACCTGCTCGGCCGGGAGGGCGCCGGTTTCACGATTGCGCAGGAGCGCCTGGGGCCGGGCCGCATCCACCACTGCATGCGCTGGATCGGCATCTGCGAGCGAGCTTTCGAGATGATGTGCGCCTACGCCGCCCGCCGCGAGATCGCGCCCGGCAAGCCGCTCGCCACGCGGCAAACCATCCAAAACTGGATCGCCGAGAGCCGCGCCGAGATCGACGCCGCCCGCCTGCTCGTGCTCGACACCGCCCGCAAGATCGACGACGAGGGCGCCTACGCTGCGCGGGTGTCGGTGTCGGTGATCAAGTTTTACGTGGCCGGCATCCTCCAAAACGTCCTCGACCGCGCCGTCCAGACCCACGGCGCCCTCGGCATGACCGACGACACGCCGCTGGCCCACTGGTTCCGCCACGAACGCGCCGCCCGCATCTACGACGGCCCCGACGAAGTCCACAAAGCCCGGGTGGCGAGGCAGGTGATGAAGCAATACGGCGTACGCCTGTGATTTTGGATTTTAGATTTTGGATTTTGGATTGTTATTATCAGCGGCAATCAGCAAACGGAAAAGCCACGCGGTTAAAGCCAGCGCAGTTTGCCTTTTGGGCGATTTGCTATGAGCGAGCCAATCCAAAATCCAGAATCCAGAATCCAAAATTCCCCAACCTGGGTTGATCAGCCAAGAGCCGTCCGCGAGGGGGAGGGGCTGGATACAGAGCGTCTCCAGGCGTATCTGGAGGAACATCTGCCCGAGGCGAGCGGGACGCTTTCGGTCGAGCAGTTTCCGAGTGGGTTTTCGAATCTCACGTATTTGATTCGGCTGGACGAGCAGGAGTTCGTGTTGCGCCGTCCGCCTTTTGGCACGAATGTCAAGGGCGCGCACGACATGGGGCGCGAGTACACCATCCTGGCGCACCTGAGCCCGGTCTACCCGAAGGCGCCTCGGCCTTTGGTTTATTGCGACGATATCTCGGTTCTGGGGGCGCCGTTTTACGTGATGGAACGCGTCGAAGGCGTCATCCTGCGCCCGGTGATGCCCGACGGCATGATCCCGCCGCCCGAACGGATGGCGCGCATCGCCGAAGCCTTCGTCGATACGTTCGCAGAACTTCACGCCGTCGATTTCAAAGCCGCCGGGTTGGGCGAGTTGGGGCGTCCGGAGGGCTACGTGCGGCGGCAGGTCGAAGGCTGGACCAAACGCTACCGCCGCGCCCGCACCGACGACGTGCCGGAAGTCGAACGCATGGCTGCCTGGCTGAACGAACACCAACCGCTCGAATCCGCCGCCGCGCTCATCCACAACGATTATAAATACGACAACCTCGTCCTCGACCCCGCCGACTGGTCGCGCGTGCGGGCTGTGCTCGACTGGGAGATGACCACCCTCGGCGATCCGCTGATGGACCTCGGCTCGTCGCTCGGCTACTGGGTCGATCCTGACGATCCGCCCGCGATGCAACAACTCCGGCTAAGCCCGACGACCCTGCCCGGCAACCCGACGCGCGCCGAACTCGTCGAACGCTACGCCCAGGCCAGCGGGCGCGACGTGGGCGATGCGGTTTTCTATTACGTCTACGGCCTCTTCAAACTCGCCGTCATCGTCCAGCAGATCTACTATCGCTACAAGCACGGCCACACCCAGGACCCCCGCTTCGCCCGCCTCATCGACGCCGTCCGAGGCTGTGGCTACGCCGCCGTGCAGGCCATCGAAAAGGGGCGGATTGATCGGTTGTTTGGGTAGATGTGATTGGGATAGAACCGCAGAGGGCGCTGAGTTCGCTGAGGATTCTTCAACTTTCTCAGCGAACTCAGCGCCCTCTGCGGTAATACTTTCATCTTCGTTTAGCATCGACCAACAAGCCGAGTGTACCCGTTAGCGGAATGCCAATAGCCTCCGTGATGAATTAGAAATACGTATCAGGCGTCATGAAGATCAAAAACAACCGCCTCAGTCCAGGAAAACTTCGGGCAGCCACAGGCTCAGCCAGGGGACGTAGGTGACGACCAGCAGCGAGATGATCATCGCGATGAACAGCGGCAGCAGCGGCTTGACCACCTTCGTGATCGACGTCTCGGCCACGCCCACGCCGACGAACAAGACACTGCCCACCGGCGGTGTACACAGCCCGATGCACAGGTTCAACACCATGATGATGCCGAAATGCGTCGGGTCGATGCCCAGGTCGATGGCGATGGGCAGGAAGATGGGCGTGAAGATCAGCACCGCCGGCGTCATATCCATGAACGTGCCTACCGAGAGCAAGATGATGTTGATGATCAGCATGATGACGATCTCATTCTCGGTCAACGCGATCAGCGCGGCGGTGACGTTCTGGGGGATATTGACGTAAGCCATGATCCACGACATGCCCACCGACGTGCCCACCAGCAGCAGCACCACCGCCGTGGTAGCCGAGGCGTCGAGGAAGATCTGGGGCAGGTCTTTGATCGTGATTTCCCGGTAGATGAACGCCAGGATCAGCGCGTAGAGCACTGCCACGGCAGCGGCTTCGGTCGCGGTGAAGAAGCCGGCGACGATGCCGCCCATGACCACCACGAGCAGAAACAGGCTCGGCAACGCGTCGACGAATTTTTTGAGGGCATTGAGCAGCGGAATCCGCCCGCTGATGGGATACTTGCGGCGGACGGCCATCACGCCGGCCACCACCATCAGCGACAGCCCCACGAGCGTGCCAGGCAGGTAGCCGGCCAGGAACAGCGCCGCTATCGAGACGCCGCCGCTGGCGAGCGAGTAGACGATCAAGATGTTGCTCGGTGGGATGAGCAGCCCCGTCGTGGCCGCAGTGATATTGACCGCCGCGCCGTAATCCCGGTCGTAGCCCTCTTTATCCATCTGCGGCGCCATAATGCCGCCGACCGCCGACGCTGCCGCCACTGCCGATCCCGATATCGCCCCGAAGAACATCGCCGCCATGATGTTGACGTGCGCCAGCCCGCCGGGCAGCATCCCCAGCATCGCCTTAGCCAGGTCGATCAATCGTCGGGCGATGCCGCCCTGGTTCATGATCTGCCCGGCCAGGATGAAGAAGGGGATCGCCAGCAACGCAAAGCTGTCGAGCCCCGTGGC
>JANQES010000005.1 GCA_028278205.1 Rhodothermales bacterium | reverse complement strand
CTCCTCCCTTGAGGGAGGTGGGCCGCCGAAGGCGGGTCGGAGGGTGTCAAACAGCTTGGTGAACACCCCCAGTCGCTGCGCGACAGCCCCCTCAAGGGGGCAGTTTGCTTCCCAATCCGCTAACAAATTGAGCGTGCGTTCGCCCTAATTTAAACCCAGACAACCGTCGTTTTCAAAAAAATAACCGTATGATACTGAGCATAGTATTTCAGAAATGATACGACATCCCCAGTTGCAAGTATGAGTCCTTGCGCAGGCCGTAAAGTTGGTCTTCAGCGGAGGTATTGAGGAAGCTGCCGATTTCCAGGTCGAGCGTCCAGCGGTCGCGCAGGCGGCGTCCGGCTTCGACGCGGAGGGCGCTCGCGCCGGTGTTTCGGTCGATGATGACGCCGGCCAGCAGGTCGGTGCTTTGCACGTCGTTGAAGGCCAGGCGCGCGCCGAAGAACACGTCGTCTTCGAACGCTACCGGCGCGAGGCGTTGCCCGCCGAAATCCACCTTGTCGCGTCCGTCGTAGAGATATTCGACGAGCAGGCCGAGGTCGAGGCCGGTGTCGCGGAGGTTGCTGAAGGTGTATTCGAACCCGCCCGCGAACGCGACGAACCGGCTGCCCTGGCCGCTGCGGGTGATGGCTTCGAACTTCCACAGCCACGCGCCCGTGGTGTACTGCACGTCGAGGCTCGTCTGGTGGATGACATCGTAGCGCGGGATCAAGACGGCGCGGCCTGTGTCGTCGAGGCCGGGCAGCAGGCGCGGCTCGCGGCTCGTCCCGTAAAAATGCGCCACGCCTACGTCGAACGCGCCGAGCGTGTGCGACCACCGCGCCGCCAGATCGATGCGCCGGTCGAAATCGGCCTGATCGTCATCGACGGGCAGCGGCGCTCGCAATCGGCCCTGCCGCCCCGGAAACGTCCGTTCCCGAAACCACGGCAGCACAAAAGCATCGACGACGCCCCAGTTCTTGATCCACGTGAAATTGACCATCGGCTGGCCGAGCTTTTCCTCACCGTCGGGCTGCTCCACGAGATCCGTCTGGTTGATGATATCGACGAGGTGCTGCGCCTCGGTCACGCCCCAGAAAACCTTCGCCACGCCCACTTTCAACTCCCAGCTTCGGGCGGCTTTCTGCCAGTAGAGTTCGCGGATGTCGAAATGCGAACGGGCCGCATCGCCGAGGTCGAGGCGGAGGAACGGCGTGAAGGTAATGCTCTGATCGCCCCGGTCCCAGGCGTGATACACCTCCGGCTGAAACGCCACCGATCCGGTGCTGTTGTGCTGTTCGCCGGCCAGCGGCGCGTTCGGAAAAGCGCGCGTCTCCGCCGTGACGCGCCCCGTCAGCTCCTGCGCCCCGGCTTTCATAGGCAGGAGCGTTGCAAGGAGCAAGAGGCTCATCAACGGTATGTAGTTATAGCGTGCCATGATATTGTTGAGTCGGAGAGTCGAGGAGTCGGAGAGTCGGGGATTGGTGAGCCGGAGAGTCGAGGGTTGATGAGTCAGGGGGGCTGAGAATCGGAGGTTGATGAATCGGAGAAAAAACTTTTTTCCCCGGCTCTCCGACTCTCCGGCTCCCCGACTCATAAAATCCCCGGCTCTCCGACTCATCCTAACGAGCCCTCTTCAGCGTATTCTGATCAAAATCCCGATCCGTCAGGCCGACGCGGAATTCATAGTCGCGCCACTGGAGCGTCGTGCTTTTGCCGGTCTGATGGTTGACCATCTCCATCCGCCCCGCGCGCCAGTACTGATCGACGTATTGCTGGTAGTCGTGGTACGTCAGCGTCTTGAGCAGATCGTCCTTGCGGTCGTAGAATTCGATCTTTTGAAGGCGATATTCGGCCTGATCGTACCACGCCACCTGCCGCGTGTAACCCGAATTTTTATCCGTCGGATACCGCTCGACGACGAAGTGATCGAGGCCGTCGAGCGTCTCGTCGCGCATGTATTTGTAGGTGTACTTTTCGACCTCCTGCGACGAGATGTCTTCGTAGGCAAACTCGCTGCCCATAAACGGCCCCGATTTGTTGTTCGAGGCGATGCGCTTGACGCGTTTGAGCGCCGGCAGGTAGAGCCACTGATCGTCCGGCCCCGTCGCGTGCGTGTAGTTGAGAAACGCCGTGCCTTTGACGTCGCGCGGCTGGTCGAAGATGATGAGCGACTTATCGCCGTCGCCCTCGACTTCTTTGGTGCGGTTGCGAATCTCACGGGTCGATTCCTGCCCGTGGCGGTTTCGCAGGATCATCGTCAGTTCAGCGGTGAAATCCTCGAAGCCCGTGTCGCGGCGGTCGGCCTCTTCGGCGATTTTCAGGCCGCGCGCTTCGTCGTCACCGGCAGGCACGGCGCCGGCAGAGGGTTGCGCCAACGCGGCAATGGGCGTCCATCCGATGATCAACAGGGCGAGGATGAGGCGTTGCAGGTAGGTGCGGAGTTTATGCTGGAAGTTCATGGCTTTTCTCGTTGTTAAGGGGATGTTTTTTCGAAAGAGAGCGTGGGGGAGAGGGAGAGAGGGGGATGGGGTGCGAGCAAGAATCTCCCTCTCGCCCTTTCCCCCTCTCACCCTTTCGATCAAGACCGAACCGGCGCGTACGCTTCCGTCGCCTCGGCGCCGCTACGCCGCAGTTTCAGCGCAGCAGGCTTGCCGTCGAGCCAGAGCAGCAGCGGCGGCAGGAACAGGAAATCGACCGCCAGGGCCAGGCCGATGGTGATGGCCGTCAGCAGGCCCATGCTCGCGTTCATGTCGAAGGCCGACGTGGCCAGGATGCCGAAGCCGACGGCCAGGATCATCGACGTCACGACCAGGGCGCGGCCTACCGACGAGAAGGCGTAGCGCACGGCGCCGGCGGCGTCGAGGCCTTTCTCGCGGCGGGCGCGGAGGTATTTGGTGAGGAAGTGGATCGAATCATCCACCACGATGCCCATCGTCATGCCGATGACTACCGACAGGCCGATGTTGACCACGCCGGAGGTCAGGCCCCAGATGCCGAAGGCCATCGCCACCGGGATCAGGTTGGGCAGGAAGCTGATCAGCCCCAGCTTCAGGCTGCGCAGCGCAAAGATCATCAGCACCGAGATCAACATCAGCGCCAGTGTGCTGCCGATGAGCATACTCCGGATGTTGATCCCCGAAATGTGCGCAAACATCACAATCGGCCCCGACCCCACGGCGTGCATCGACGCGCCGGTGTTGTCGCGCAGCCACTGCTCGCCGCGCGCGGCTAACGCGCGCATCGATTTAGTGCTGATGTTGTCGAGCGTGACCGTGAAGCGCGTGGCCGATTTATCGACGTTGATCTGGTTGTTGAGGTCGAGGCCGTAGGGCAGCGACATCTCGTAGAGCAACAGGTATTGCGCGGCCAGGTCGCGCGTCTCCGGCAGGCGGTAGTAGGCCGGGTCGTCGGCGTGCATGTTTTTGTTGAGGCGCTTCATCACGTCGGTGAACGTGTTGACGTGGATGACGCCGGGCTGCTGCCGGTACCACGCCGCGAAGTCATCGACCTGTTGCAGATAGCCCGGATTGCTGATGCCGCCGCTCTCGCCGCCGTCGAGCGAAAACTCGATCTGGTAGATGCCCGTCAGGTTTTCGGACGTGAAATCGGTGTCGGTGCGGAACGTGATGCGGTGGTCGAAATATTCGACGAAGCGGTCATCGAGTTCATTGCGGGGGATGAAGGCCACCAGCAACAACACCACCGCCGCCGAACTCCACAAAAGCACCCGCCGCCTTTCGATCACAAAGTCCGCCAGCCGGTCGATCCACGTCGATTTCGATTCAGCCCGGACCTTCACGCGCACGGGCAGCAGGGCGACGAGCGCGGGCAGGAACAGCACCGAGAAGACGAACGCCGCCGTCACGCCTGCCGCCGTCAGGTTGCCGAGGTGGTTGAAAGGCGGCACGTCGCTGAAGTTGAGGCTCAAAAACCCGATGACCGTCGAGATGGTCGTCAGAAACACCGGCGCCATGTTGACGCGAATGCTCTCGACGATGGCGTCGCGTTTGGGGAGGCCTTTGCCCATCTCCCGCAGCATCGTCACGAGGATGTGGATGCTGTCGGCGATGGCAAGGGTCATGATGATGATCGGCGCCTGCGCCGACGGCGGCGTCAGCCCCACCTTGAAAAAGCCGCCGAGGCCCATCGCCACCATCACCGAAAGCATCACCACGAGCATCGTCGAAAACGTCCCGCTCAGCGATCGCAGCGAGAAGATCATGATCAGAAACATGGCCAGAAACATCAGCGGCATCAGCGTCGCCATTTCGTTCTGACTGGTCTCCATGAAAGCATTGTTCAGCATCGCGATGCCCGTCATGTACACCGCCACGTCCGGGTATTGCGCGCGGATCTGATCGGCCAGGTCGCGGGCATACGCTACCGTCTCCGGCACCGCCATCGCATCGCCCTCCGGCAGTTGCAACGTCACGTTCACGCCCGTCACCTCCGCCTCCGAGTCGATCAGCCGATCCCGGATGAACGGTTCGCTGAGCGCCACTGCGCGGGCGTTTCCGAGGGCGTTCAATCCCTTATCAGAAGCGTTTTCGACGAGATCCTGCACGATCAGGTCGTCCTCTTCGGCGTAGGTGTGCTGGAAGTTGGTCACGGCATCGACGCGGATGGCGTAGGGCACCTTCCAGGCCTCGGCGGTGAGCGTTTCGATGGCGTCGAGCGTGGTGGGGGTGAAGACCCGGCCGTCCTGCGGGGCCACCACGAAGAGGATGTTGTCGTTCTTCGTGTAGATGTTTTGCAGCGCCTCGAAGGCCGTTAGCTGCGGGTTCTCATCGCTGAAGAACGCGCGGTAGTTGGTGTCGAAGAACAGCCCGCGCGCGCCGCTGCCGAGCAGCATCACCACCAGCAGCGAGACGACCACAATCGGCCAGCGCCACCGGATGACCCAGCGTGTGTAGGGGACGGTGTATCTATCGAGTCGGGATGTACGGCTCATGACGGGTTCCTCCATGGGGATGATCTTGTTTGTGCCTGTTCTTGTTACAAATTGGAATGAAGCACAACAAGGTTAGGGTTCGTCAGATTCAGGGTGTTTGTATCAATGACAGTTACAAATTATGATACCGTTACGCTCTGTAACAAGCATTGTTTCAAATAGGGTGAAAAAAATTTTGAAGATGTTGAGGTTTCTGAAATTCGCCGGTTTTAGCGTCGTCGTCGGTCAAGGAGTCCCCTCTCCCTCGACGGGAGAGGGACAGGGTGATCAAAGGCCTTGCTAGGCCTCTTGCGGACGCCTGACCGCGACGCCGTCCTTGAGCATATACTGCTCGTGGATCTCATCCATCGTCAGGCCCGTGTTGAGCAGCTTCTTGATGCCCGTGCGCGTCAGGATATCATCGGCGATTCTGGCAATGGTCTTCGTCGAGAGCGTGTCGCGGACGGCGGCCTGTGTTTCTTCAAAGACCGTCGCCATGCACTCCTCGATGTTGCTGCCGATGGGGCAGGCCGCCGCCGGGTCGCTGTAGAGCGGGTGGAACAACTGGCCCGATTCGACGGCGTCGTAGACGTCGGCCAGGGTGATCTGGTCGGCGGGGCGGGCCAGGGTGGAGCCGCCGTTGGGGCCGGTTTGCGAATGCACCAGCCCCGCCTCGCGCAACGCGCCCAGGATCCGGCGGATGACGACCGGATTGGTGTTGACACTCCAGGCCATATCATCCGACTTAACCTTGCCCCGGACGGCAAGCACAGCCAGGAGATGGACGGCGACGATAAAGCGGCTACTGGTGTTCACGGCAGGGTTGTGTTTGTTTGTAACTCGTGCTGTTACGAATGAATGACGCGGAGGTTTCGCAGCGTGCCCGGCTTTTTTGTCAGGCCGCACAAAACACGCTGAAAGAAACGAATGGTACAAAGCTAACTCGTTTTATTGCCTGCGTCAACAGCGGATATGCTAAAACCGATGCGTATACGTCAACTTCGTCGCCGCCTGGCTCGTGAGCGAGGTGAACCGGTCCATCGGGTCGTCGAGCCAGTTGTGCGTGTAGACGAGGTAGAGGTCGCTGCCGGGGCGGATGACCCAGCGGAAACGCCCGTAGAGCCCGACGATGCGGCTCAGGTCGTCATACTGGACGTTGGCGCTCAGCGACGTCCACGGCGTCAGCGCCAGGCTGGTAAAGACGCGCACCAGATTCGCGCGGAACGATCCTTCATCGAGCTTGACGAAGGTGTGCTCCCATTCGCTCGAAATACTGATGCCCGGAATGGGGCGGACGACGGCGCCCAGCGTAGACGTCGCCCGCGTGCCCGTCCAGAAGCCGCCGTAGCCGAGTTCCGCTCTGACCGAAACGCGTCGTTGCGGCGCCGTCCACCCGTCAAGCCCGACTTCGAACGTGTGGTAGGAATCTGCCGGGATGATGATCGAACTGTCGCGCCGGATGTCGAAATCTTCGATCAATCGTTCGAAGTCGTGCCCCACCAGCAGTTCGATCTGATGGCCGCTTTCGAAACGCAGTTCGGGCGTGATAGAGGTGTTGACGGTCTCGGCTTTGAAGTCGAGATCCATCAGATATTCGTGCCGCAGCCCGAGCGTGAACTCGCGCAGCACCGGATGATCGCTCAGCAGCCACGAATAGCCGAATGACGGCTGGAAACGCCGGAATCCGTCACGCCGGTTGAACCCGACGGCAGGATCGTACCCGCTGCCGAACTCGCGGTACGAAGCGTGCATGAAAAACGGCTGATTCGGATACGAAAAGCGGATGCCGCGCGTCGTCCGGTCGAAAAACGTTTTATCGTCATCGATCAGCGCGGCGTTGTGGGCGATGAAAAAAGCCTGGAACTGAAGGTTCTTGCTGTCTCGAAACGTGGATGTCCCCAGTTCGAGATCGACGCCGAGGGTGTGGCGGTCTTGCAGCCCCAACTCGGCGCCGTCTTTCGTCGAGCGCCGCGTGTAGATGAAGCCGAGCGTGCTCTCATCCAAAATATGCGCCTTGACGCGGGCGACGGTGAAATCCTCAGGCCTCACATCGCCCAATTCTCCCGTGCGAATCTGCAAAAAACCCACGTCGAACCGCCCCACCTGCCCGGCCAACCGCGCGCCGGCCCGGATCGGAATGGGCAGGCCGCCCTGCAAGCCGATGCGACGGCTGAAGTACGGATCGACGCCGCTGCTGGGGGCGAAGCGGAAGACGCTGGAGCCTTCGAGGAAAAAGTCGCGCTGTTCGGGAAAACGCAGCGGGAAGCGCGTCAGGTTGACGCGGCGCTGGTCCACCTCCGTCTCGGCAAAGTCGGTGTTGATCGTCAGCGAGGCGCGTAGGTTGGTCGTCACACTGTAGGTCACGTCGAAGCCCGCATCGCCGACGGGGTCGGTGTCGAGGTCGCCGTCGGTCCAGACGCGGTTGGCTTCGCCGATGGCGTAGGGTGTGATTTCCAGGCCCAGCCCTTGCGAGAGGCCACGCAGGCCGGTCAGTTGCCCGGCGTTCTGGGGACGGTAGAGCCCCTGATTGCGCCGGAAGCCGCTCCACACCAGTTCTTCGTTTTTGCGGCGGATGGTCCGCTGGAAATTGATGCCCCAGGTATCCTGGTCCGTGTCGAAGTTGAGCGTGCGGAAGGGGATGCGAATCTCGGCGGACCACCCGTAGGCGCCCCGCGCCACCCGCGCCTCCCAGATACCGTCCCAGTCTTTGTTGAGGCTGATACTCTGGCCCGTGGTGAGCAGCCCGTCGCCCATGAGGCCGCCGGGGTTGATCTCAAAGAAGTACGCGCTGCGCCCGTCGTTGTACGTGTCGAGGATCCACATGAAGCGGTCGTCCGTGGCCAGCGAGGCGTCGCGGCGGCGTTGGAAGCTGAGGATGCCGTCGGGTTCGCTGTCGTAGAGCACCACGCCGATGTAGAGATTGTTCTTGTCGTAGACCACGCGCACTTCGGTGCGTTCGGTGGGGCTGTCGCCTTCGCGGGGTTCTTGCTGCATGAACACATCGCTGCCCGGCACCTGTTGCCAGAACGCTTCATCGATCCGTCCGTCAAACGCCAGCCGCACATCCGCCGGCATCGCCACCGCCTCCAACGCCGGCGGCGGATCCTCGGCCCGCGCTGGCAGCAGCAGGCCGGTCAGCATCAACAAAAGCAACGGACGAAGCATGGGGAATGGGGGCGAGATGGCGATGGGTGAAACCTCCGAATCGTCTACCGCTTGTTAAATGATTCCCACTTTCTCGTTCCCACGCTCCTGCGTGGGAATGCAGAACCGGACGCTCCTGCGTCCGAGAACCGACACAAGAACGTGGCGGAAAGGCGACGCAGGAGCGTCGCGATCTACACTCCCACGGAGGACCGTGGGAGCGAGAAAAAAAGGAAATTATTTTGGGGGCAACGTTTCGATCACCGCTTGCACGCTGCGCTTCCGTCTTCAGATCCCGCTCGGCGGCAACGTGAAAAAAAAGGTCGAGCCGTTCCCTCCGCCTTCCGACTCGATCCAGATACGCCCGCCGTGCACTTCCACGATCCGACGCACTAGCGCCAGGCCGATGCCCGTGCCTTCGACCTCCTGATTCAGCCGGTTAAACAGGCCAAAAATGTTCTCGTGATACTCAGGATCGATGCCGATGCCGTTGTCTTGCACGAAGCAGCGCACCATCCCCTCGCGCAGCCGGGCGCCGACTTCGATGCGCGGTTCCGGCTCATCGCCCATGAACTTGACGGCATTGCCGATGAGGTTCTCAAAGACCTCCAACAGCCGCACCCGGTCGCCCCAGACCACCGGCATCGCCGGCATCACGTCGACGCATACACCCCGCGCAACGATATGGCCGGCCAGTTGATCGATGGCTTCCTGCGCCAGTTCGCCGAGCGCAATAGCCTCCGGCTCGTTCACCTGGCGACCGATGCGGCTCAGTTCGAGCAAGTCGCCGATCAACAGCGCCATCTTATCGGCGGCGTTGCCGATGCGTTCCATGTCTTGCTGCATCCGCTCGGTGTCGCCGGCGGCGGTGTCTAGCTCCAGCAGGCCGAGGAAGCCTTTGATAGTCACCAGCGGCGCTTTGAGATCGTGGCTGACGGTGTAGGTGAAGCGTTCGAGTTCGGCGTTTTTGGCTTCGAGTTGACCGATCAGGTGTTCCAGTTCGGCCTTGTGCTCGGCTTCGCGCTGCGCATGACGGAGTTCGGTGATGTCGGTCGAGATGCCGAGGACGTGCACCGTGCCGTCGGGTTGGACGAGCGGCGTCTTGATGGTGTGGAACCACCGCGTCTCGCCGGCAGGCGTGGTAAACGGCTCTTCGACGACCCGCGTTTGGCCCTGCTCGATGACCTCGCGGTCGATCCGCGCATAGGCTTCCACCTCGTCAGCGCGGCTGTGGACTTCGGCGTTGCGCTTTTGCTCCATCTCCTGCCGGCTCATCCCAAAGCTATCGGCCATGGCCTGGTTGACCAGCAGAAACGTGCCCTGCCGGTCTTTGACGAAAATCAGGTTGGGGCTGGTCTGGATGACCAGATCGTTGAATTCCTTTTGCAGGCGTAGATCGCGCTCGGCCTGTTTCTCGCGGGTGATATTGCGAAAAAAGATCGCCAGCCGGTCTTTTGAGATGGGAATCCAATCGATCTCGTACAGGCCGTAGGGGACGTCTTGCTCTTCGTACTCAAAATCGCCGAGATGCGCCGGTTCGCCGGTGTCGAGCGCGCGATGATAGAGGTCGAGCAACCCGTGTTCTCGAACGCCCTCGAAAATCTCCACCACGTTGCGCCCGATCATGTCTTCCGGGGCTTCATACTCCCAGTTGCCCATCGCGATGGCCGCCGCATTGACATCGACCACGATAAACTCCTCAGGCCCTCTCCGCTCAATAACCAGCGTGCCGACCGGGGCGTTGTGGAAGATGGTTTTGTACGTGGGGTCCATCGATTAGATCAGGATAAAAGTGGGGGGCCTGATGTTATTACTGGGCCTTGATAAAATACTGATTCCCGGAACTTCACGCCCTCCTGCCTGAGTCCAATACCGATGCATCCTCACAAGGACATACGCAGAGCCGTAGAATACGCGCTTTCAAAGGGCTGGCGCGTGGTAAAAGCTGGTCCGAGGGCGCATGCCTGGGGCCACCTGTACTGCCCTCATGCCCAGCGCGGCGGCTGCATCATCCGCGTGTGGAGCACACCGAAAGATCCGGAACGACACGCCCGAAGCATCCGCCGAGACATTGACAACTGCCCGCATCAAAACTAATAAAACGATGACCTACGACTTCACGCTGATCGTCGACGCAACCTTTGAAGGTGCGTACCCGGACGCAGAAGACGCCTGGATGAATGCAATTGGCGATGTCCTCTTCGAACGCTACGAGGGCGATGCTACGCCCGGCATTCGGGCCGGTGTGCCATGCGTCAGCTACAGCGTAGACGCCCCGTCGATGGAAGCGGCCTTGCGCGATGCGGTCACGCACCTGGAGCACAAAGGCCACCGCGTCCTTCGCGTCGAGATTGAACGCGATGAGGTGCCGGCTTGAGTAAGACACGCGATGAATAGGCGCTCTACGCCTCCGCCTTCAAATCCCAAAGCAGGCGTTCGAAGGTTTTGTGGTAGGTGCGTAGGGGTTGCAAGCGGGTAAAAAAGTGGAGTATTAGCGAAGGTCTTCCAGTTTCTTCAGCAGCAGATTGACAAACACGATGTAAGCTCCACCTTCTTCCGGTGTGGGATCAATTAATCTATGCGCCGATGGATTACGAATGATGCCGACAGCGCCCGCGTACAAATCACGATACCCTTCTCGTTCGGACTCGACAGTGAATTTTGGAGCCAGTGTTCCGTTTTGCCTGAAGAGATCGTTCACAAGGTTACGACCAACCCGGCTTGCATCACTGATGCCTCCTACATCACGCATACGTTCCTCTAAGATGACCCCCGCTGTTCTTACAGCCGAATCCCAAAGAGCTGGATCAGCCGCACCAGCACCTAATATTGGAAGACATCGCTGCTTGATGTCGTCGTCGAGGGTTGTAATGTCTGCCAGGGGCGTTAGGTGTCTAACGAATGACGTGTCCGGTTCATCAAAATTAGAATCAACTGCTGCGTAGGCTGCTCCTGTAAGGGTGACCATATAGGTGCTTCGCTGAGGCTGTCTGATACGGACAAGGTTGTTGTGAGCCAATGCATCGAAGACTCCTGGTTCCCATTGAGGATATTGCTCCTGTCCCCTATAGCCCACTATTCCCATTCCGTCAAAGGTCCACGTAAAACCTATATCGGTCTCACGTAACCATCCAGCCCGAACAGCATTGACAATCCAACGGAGTGCATCTTTCTGAGTCTGGGTAAGATTGTATTGCATTGGTTTACACCAAAAATGTCTATGGAACGTTTAATTCGCAACGTAAACTTTATGACGCCCTGCTGGGTTGCATGAGCACACACCCTTGCTCGACTGCCAGCCCTGTTGTCATCCCGGCCCCCGAGCCGAGATCTCGCGGGTTACTAAAATCGAGAGATCCCGGATCAAGTCCGGGATGACAAGGAAGAGGGTGTTGCGTCATTCCTGACTCACCTAACCCACCGCGCATCATGTCAAAAAACCGTCGTCAATCCTGGGGAACTGTGTTGGGCGTTCTTGTGGGGGGAGGCGTGCTCGTGGCCTTGCTGGCGTTTTTGTGGCCGGCGCCGGTCTATCAGGCGGGGCCGCATAGTTTTCGGGTGGAGACCTTTGCCCAGGGGCTGAAGGCGCCGTGGGGCATGGCTTTCCTGCCGGACGGGCGGATGCTGGTGACGGAAAAGTCCGGCAACCTCCGCATCGTCGAGGCCGACGGGACGGTGTCGGAGCCTATCGACGGGGTGCCGGAGGTTTGTGCGTGTGGGCAGGGGGGGATGATGGACGTGCAAATCCATCCCAACTATGAAGAAAACGGCTGGCTTTATCTGGCTTATTCGGATCGCAAGGGGAGTTCTAGAGAGGGCTTTACGGCGGTGATGCGGGCGCGGCTGGACGGGATGCGGCTGGTCGATCAGGAAGACATTTATAAGGCGCCGCCGGACGTGTATGCGCGGGAGGGGCGGCACTGGGGCTCGCGCATCGTCTTCGACGAGGCCGGGTATCTCTACTTCACCATCGGCGACCGGGGGCGGCGCGGGCATGCGCAACGGCTCGACCTGCCCAACGGCAAAGTCCACCGGCTGCACGACGACGGGCGGATCCCCGAAGACAACCCGTTCGTCGATACGCCCAATGCCGTCGCGTCGATCTGGTCGTACGGGCATCGTAACCCGCAGGGGATGGACCGGCATCCGGAGACGGGCGTGATCTGGACCACCGAACACGGCCCGCGCGGCGGCGACGAACTCAATCCCATCGGCAGAGGCCTCAACTACGGCTGGCCGGTCATCACCTTTGGCCGCAACTACAGCGGCACCAGGATCACCGATATCACCGAAAAAGAGGGAATGGAGCAACCCGCGCTCCACTGGACGCCCTCCATCGCCGTCTGCGGCATCGGCTTTTACGACGGCGATGTCTTTCCAGAGTGGAAAAACAACCTCTTCGCCACCTCGCTCAAGTTCGGCGACATCCACCGCGTGGTGCTCGACGGCACGACGGTGGCTGAGGAAGAAAAGCTCTTCAACCCCGGAGGCCGCCCCCGCGACATCCTCACCGGCCCGGACGGCTATCTCTACATCGCCCTCGAAGCCGGGCGGATTGTGCGGCTGGTGCCGGAGGATGCGTAATTGGGTATTTTTCGGCGTTTGCGCTTTGTGGCGGGGTGGGTGTTGGTCATTGTGTTTGCCTTCGGCTCGCTGTTCATCTTTTTCGTTCGGCTGAAGAACACAGCCAATTGACACCGAAAAGGTAATTCCCTAATTCGCCGACGGTATCGAACCGTTCGATTATCCCGCCTATGTCTACTTCAACACCAGGGGTTGGAGTGAATCGTTGGCGTTGGATCTGATGTCGGTGAGAGAGGAGCATGCATGAGGTCGGGGGTAGGATGGCTGCGTGCAAAGGTACTTTGCTATTTACTGATTCGATGGCGATACTGGGACCGCACGCGGTCTGTTCCTCGCCCTCGATGCCTATCCGCTCCAACCATATCCTGCCTCGCTGCGGCCTGTTGCTGGTGCTGCTGGCCGTGGTCGTTTCTTCTGTCGCTGCCCAGGAAGCACCGGCCTACCGGGTCCATCCTGACTACACCGTGCGCCAGTGGACCGTGCGCGACGGCCTACACTCGAACACCATCAACGACCTCCTCCTGGCCAGCAACGGCTATCTCTGGCTGGCCACCAACGAGGGGCTCGTCCGCTTCGATGGGGCGCAGTTCACCGTCTTCAACACCACCAACGCCCCTCAACTGCCCAGCAACCGCTTCGCCAGCCTGGCCGAAGAGCCGCCCGGATATCTGTGGATCGTATCGGACCGAGAGGATCTGGCCCTCTATCATGAGGGTCGTTTTACAGGGTTTGATGAAAATGCAAAGGTTTTAAGGCATGCCATTCCTGTACTCACGTACGGGGTTGGAGATACGGTGCTCGTCGGGACGCGCAACGGGATAGCGCGCTACACAGCAGGGCGCCTGGAACCCTATCGGCGAGACGTGATCGACGATTGGGTGTGGGCTATGGCCCAGGATAGCGAGGGCCGGCTCTGGGTCGGGACGGTCGAGGGCGGCCTCGTCCGCTTTGATCACGACGGCGCCGTGCGGCCGTTCACCACGGAAGACGGCCTGGTCAGTTTGGATGTCTTTAACCTTCTCGCAGATCGAGCGGGCCGGATGTGGGCTACCAATGGGCAGGGCGTTGTCCGCATCGACGGAGACCAGGTTGAGACCATTCACGCTGGAGCGGGCTTCAACCCGCAAGACATGGACACGGAGGGGGGCATCTGGGTCTCTTCTGCAACAGAGGGGTGGTGGCGCCACGATCCATCGGGCACCGCGACGTTGTTGCCCAAGCCCAGCATCGTTGCGGCTGCCGAACAAATGATCGTAGGACCCGAGGGACAGCCGTGGCGAATAGGGAGCACGGTCGACCTATCCGGAATGCTGGCTTCTGGTGAGCGTATTCTTTTCCGCGGCGAAGAGCAGGTCTTCCGGTTACAAGACCTGATTTCAGTATTCCAATTCGATCGCCCTGGCAACCTGTGGATCGGCTCCCCTCTTCACGGGCTGTTCCGGGTGCAGCGCTCGTTCTTACACACGCTCAGTGAAGCAGAGGGCCTGCCCGCAAAGGCGGTCTATCCCCTCCTCGAAGACCGAGACGGCGCGATCTGGGTAGGCACCTTCGGACAGGGTCTCGTCCGCTTCGATGCAGCCATGAACCCTACGGTGTTCGGCCTGGCTGGAGGGTTTCCCGACTTTGTACTGGCGTTATATCAAGACCATGCAGACAACATCTGGGTCGGGGGTATCGATCGAACATGCCGGGTGCAAGGTGATCGCTGCCTGGCCGACGACCTGCCCGATTACGTGAAGTTGATGGATACGCGGGCGATGCATGAAGACCGGCAGGGCCGCTTCTGGATCGGCGGGGAACAGGGCCTGGTTCTCGGACGGCCTGACGGCTCATCGCGAGCGTGGACCTCCATCACGACCGCCTCCGGCCTGCCCAAGAACTGGATCCGCGCTATCACCGAGACACGCGACGGGACGATCCTCTTCGGCACCAACGGCGACGGAATCCTCCGCTATGACGAGCGCGGCGGCCTGGACGTGCTCTCCACCGAGCAGGGCCTGCCTTCCGATCTCATCCGAGACCTCTACGAAGACGAAGAGGGCTTGCTCTGGATCGCGTTCGAAGATCGGGGCCTCTGCCGCCTCGACCGTCAGGGAGCGCTTGCGCTGCAAGACGCCGCGTTGAAATGCCTCGACAGCCAGGCCGGACTCTATCAGTCCGGCCTCCATCGCATCCTCGAAGACGACTTCGGACGCTTCTGGTTCAACACCAACAACGGCATCTTCTGGGTCGAACGCGCCATGCTCCAGGCCTTCCTCGACGGGGCGATTCCGTCGGTGACGTCGGTGAGCTACACCGAGGCCGAGGGCATGCGCAACCGGGAGGGCAACGGGGGCGTGCAGCCGGCGGGGATCAAGGCTTCGGACGGCCGGCTGTGGTTTCCGACGCAGGACGGGGTGGTGATCATCGACCCTCGGGCGGTGCCGCTGCCGGAGGCCCCGCCGGTGCTGTTCGAGGGCGTGCAGGTGGGCGAGGAGGTGCGCCGGGCCGAGGGCGTCGTGGAACTGTCGCCGGGCGAGCGCGACGTGACGATCCAGTACACGGCCCTGGAGTTCGCCCGGGCCGAGGATGTGCGCTTTCAGTACTACCTGGAGGGCTACGACGAAACATGGCGCGACGGAGGCCGGCTGCGCGTGGCCTCGTACACGAACCTGTCGCCCGGCTCGTATGGGTTTCATGTGCGGGCAGGCATCGGGGGCGTCTGGAGCGAGGCGGCGCGGGTGTCGATTGAGCGGCTCCCGTATTTCTGGGAGACGACGTGGTTCCTGGTGCTCGTCGGGCTGGTGCTGCTCTCGGCGGGGCCGGCGATCTACACCTACCGGGTGCGTCGGTTGAAAGCGCGGGAGGCCGAACTGGAGCAGATCGTCGAAGAGCGCACGGAGGAGCTACGTCGGGCCAACGACCTCAAGTCGCGTTTCCTGGCGAACATCTCGCACGAGTTTCGCACGCCGCTCACGCTCACCTTCGGCCCCCTCGACGACGCTCTCCAGGGTCGCTATGCTTCCTTCGAGGCGGCCCGGCCCCACTTCGAACGCGCCCGGCGTAACGGCGGGCGCCTTCTCCGCCTGATCAACCAACTGCTCGATCTCTCCAAACTCGACGCCGGCGCCCTCCTGCTCCGAACCAAACAACACGACCTCGCCCGGCACCTGCGCCAACTGGCAGCCCTCTTCGACTCCATCGCCGAGACTCAGGGCATCCACTACTCCACACGGATTCCTGACGCGCCCCTGCTCCACACCTACGACCTCGATAAGATCGAGAAAGTCGTCATCAACCTGCTCTCGAACGCCTTCAAGTTTACCCCGTCGGGCAGCAAGGTGGCCCTGGCGCTGGTCCGTGACGACGACGGGGCAACACGCATCGTCGTGGCCGACACCGGGCCGGGCATCGCCGAGGAGCACCTGGCGCATCTGTTTGATCGCTTCTATCAGGTCGAGGGGGCTACGACGCGCAGTCACGAGGGCTCGGGCATCGGCCTGGCACTGGTCAAAGAACTCGTCGAATTGCACGAGGGGACGATAGCGGTCGAGAGCCAGGTGGGTTTCGGCACGCGTTTCACCGTGCGTCTGCCGCGCCTGGAGGCCGTCGCCGAGGCGGCGGAGGAGCGCCTGCCCACGAACGCAGAGATGGTCTCGACGCCGGCGGATGAGAGGCCGAGCGAGGAGCCGGTTTTGACGGACGAGCGTGTCCAGGATATCTCAGGGTCGTTGCGCATCGCGCCGCTGCCGGAACCGGCGGAGGAGGCTGTGGCCGAGGAGGCCACCGTCGTGCTCGTCGTCGAAGACAACGCCGACATGCGGGCCTACATCCGAGCGCACCTTGAAGAGCACTTCACCGTCGTTGAGGCGGAGAATGGCCGTGTGGGGGTAGAGCGTGCCCGGGATCTCATCCCGGACCTGGTTCTCAGTGATGTGATGATGCCGGAGATGGACGGTCTGGAGGCGTGCCAGGCGCTCAAGGCCGACGAGCGCACCAGTCACATCCCGGTAGTGCTCTTGACCGCCCGCGCGACGGTGGCTCACCGCATCGAGGGCTTCGAGTCGGGCGCGGATGCGTACCTGCCCAAGCCCTTCAACGCGCAGGAGCTTCAGGTGCGCGTGCGCACGCTCATTGCCGAGCGACGCCGGCTCCGGGCACGGTTTGCAGCGACGGCGCCCCCGGTATTGCCTGAAGATGGGGCTGAACAAGCGATTCAGCAGCCAGCCAGGCCGGTGCTGCCCAGGCGGGAGGCCGCGTTTCTAGAGAAGGTGGAGGCGCAGATCGCCGCGCGGCTCCATGATGCCCAGTTTGGGGTGGACGATCTGGCCGAGTCGGTGTCGATGAGTCGTCGTCAGTTGCACCGTAAGCTGTTGGCCTTGACGGATGCGCCGCCGGCGGTGTTGATCCGTCGTCAGCGTCTGGCGCAGGCGGCGGCGCTGTTGCAGGAGGGTGCCTCGTCGGTCAAGGAGGTGTGTTACGCGGTGGGGTTCCAGAGCATTTCTTCGTTTTCGAGGGCCTTCCGTGCGGTCTACGGCCTGCGGCCCTCGGCGTATCTCGAACAGGCCCAGGCGGGTAACGACGAGGCGTAGATCCGTCGAGCAGGCAGCCCTCGGGGTTTCAAGACCCCGGCGGGGCTATGGTATACCAACCGGCATCTGAAAGCGAGCATTACGGCTCGCTCCTGTCATCCCGATCGACCGCAGGGAGCCGAGGGATCTCCCCCGTCTCAGAATACCGCAACGGAGGAGATCGCTCCGCTCCCCCTGCCTACGCAGGGGTCGGTCGAGATGACAACACTATGTTTTGAGATAGTTTCTAAGCCTGCCATGGCCAGCCTCTCAGGAGATCGTCCTGGGAGGTTTTTTTATGCGTTTTCGCCCCTTTTGGCAAGAATGGACATCACCATGTCCCCTCCGGACAACACCTGGCAAGCGTGGACATCAACCTGGCAAGACTCGCACATCGATCTCGCCCTATCGTGGAATCGGCCAGCGACCCTCGCCTGAACCTCACGACTTTTTTCCCTATAAAACCCTCTGGTTATGTATCACTTCTCGTTTACTCCCTGCCCTGCCCTCGGCGACTCGGCCGATCTCCGGAGCGGCGATTTGCTCATAGACGAACCCGCGCCCCTGTCCGGCGGCAGGCTCCGCTTGATCCTGTTTATTGCCCACCAAGGCGCCTCTCGTCCTCACCGCGCCGTCGCCGTGACCGAGGACTGGCTCTTGATCGGGCGGGATCGGGGCAACGACGTGGTGCTGTCGAACCTGCGGCGCCTGGTCAGCCGGAACCACGCCGAGATCTGGTGGGAGGACGGGCGTTTCTGGCTCGTCGACCTCGGCAGCACGAACGGCACCTGGCTCGACGGTCATCGTCTCGATACCGGGCGACGCTACCTGCTCAGGCCGGGCGCGCGCTTCGCCGTGGGCGATTTCCAGATGGCCTTCACCATCTCGGAACAGGGCTCCTCCTGCCGCAAGCCACCCGGTGATGACCGTGCCCAACCAGGACCGTGCGCAGCCCCGACACGAGGCACAGCCGGCTGACCTGGTACATACGCCCCCAACCGGTTCTCCCCCCTCAACGCCCTGTACCGCTGTGAAGAAACGAACCCCCGAGACCCCGCCTGCGGAAAAGAAGGCCGACCCCCTCGCGGTTCCCTCGCCCTCTGAATCGGCCCTGCTGGAGCTCGATGCGCTGCGGGCGATGCTCGGCGCGAAGACCCCGAAGGCTCAGGCTGAGCAAGAGCCTCCCGATGGGCAGCACCCGTAAGGCGCGCCGCTTCCCGATCCGACCTTTTAAACCACGTAACCCTACGCTTGTCATGTTTACGCCACGACGCTTTTCCTTGCTGCTGACGCTGCTGTCGCTGCTGCTTTTCGTTGTCAACGCCGGTGCTACCTCCCGCCTGGAGGCAACGGCTGCGGGAGTCCACACCAACGAGCCTACTCCCGGCCCGGTTGTTGCGCCGGGCGAGAAGACGACGGCAGGCCGGGTCGACTCGTTGGGCTCGGACGATCCGCGGGCGTCGCTGGAGCGCTATGCCAGGTCGCAGGGAGGGGCGGTGAGCGCCTACGATATCGCCTCGCACTTCAGCACCGGCGGCCCGAGTATCACCTTTGGCGCCGAGTCGGTGTTCAACGCGGCAGCTACCAATAACATTTCCGTGGTGGCCCTGGATGCGACCCACTTTGTCACCGTGTACCGGGACGAGGGCAATTCCAACCATGGCACAGCCATCGTGGGTCGGGTCAACGGCAAGACGATCACCTATGGCGCCGAGTCGGTGTTCAATGCAGCGGAGACCCTTGAGATTTTCGTGGCGGCCCTCGATGAGGTGCGCTTTGTCATCGGGTACCGGGATGGGGCCTTACACGGCACGGTCCGCGTGGGCGAAATCGACGGCACGAGTATCACCTATGGCCCCGAGTCGGTGTTCAACGCGGCGGTTACCAATGGTATTGCCGTAGCGGCTCTCGATGCGAGGCGCTTTGTCGTCGGGTACCGGGACTGGGGCAATTCCAGGCACGGCACGGCCCGCGTGGGCCAGATCAGCGGCACGAGTATCACCTATGGCCCCGAGAAGGTGTTCAACGCGGATGTAACCGGTCAGATTTCCGTGGCGGCCCTCAGTTCGACGCGCTTTGTCATCGGGTACTGGAACAGGGAGTTTGCGTTCCCCGCTCCCGGCAGGGCCATCGTGGGCCAGGTCAGCGGCACGAGTATCACCTTTGGCGCCTATAAGGTGTTTAGCGAGTTGAATGCCAATTTCATTTCCATAGCGGCGCTGGATGCGACCCGCTTTGTCGTCGCGTACCGGCAAAAGGACAATTTCCCGGGGCCGGGCAAGGCCCGCGTGGGTACGGTCAGCGGTACGAGTATCACCTATGGCCCCGAGTCGGTGTTCAACGCGGGGAATTCCTCTCAGATTTCCGTGGCGGTCTTCGATGCGACCCGCTTTGTCGTCGCGTACCGAGACTGCATCACTGTTTGCAGTGGTGAAGACGCCAAGGCCGTTCTGGGCACGGTCAGCGGCACGAGTATCACCTATGACGCCAAGACGGTGTTCAACGCGGCGCGTACCTTTGAGATTTCCGCGGCAGTCCTGGATGGGACCCACTTTGTCGTCGGGTACCGGGACGAGCCCGATTCCCGCAAGGGCACGGCCATCGTGGGCCAAGTCGGGCCCGATCTCTCGGTGGTCCAGTCCAACAGCGGCACGCCGGTGGGCGTGGGCCAGCCCTGGCAGTGGCGCCTGCAGGTGTCCAACACCGGCACGGCCCCGGCTACCTTCGCCGCGGGCGATGTGCTCCTGAGCGATCAGCTGCCCCAAACGGGGGTGAGCTTAAGCTCGTTCACGATCGACAACCAGACGGGCCTCACCGGCGGCGGCACGATCAAGTGTGCGATCAACTTCTACCTGCTCACCTGCTGGGCCTCCAGCGGCCCGGTGACCCTCGCGCCGGGCACGGGCAGCTTCCGCGTGTCCGTCACGGCCACGGGCACGGCCACGGGCAGCTACACCAACCCCACCGGCGGCACCTGCGCGGTCGATCCCAACAATGCCGTGCCCGAGGGCGACGAGACCAACAACGCCTGCAACGCCAACACGGTCGAGGTCACGTTGCCCGATCTCTCGGTGGTCCAGTCCAACAGCGGCACGCCGGTGGCCGTGGACGAGCCCTGGCAGTGGCGCCTGCAGGTGTCCAATCTCGGCTCGGTCGACGCCACCTTCGCCAAGGACAAGGTGCTCCTGGTCGATTACCTGCCCACGCCGGGGGTGACCTACGACGCCACGGTGACGGTCGACAACCAGACGGGCATCACCGGCACAATCTCCTGTGCGCTCGAAGGGGTCGAGCTCCGATGCACGGCCTCCGGCGGCCCGGTGACCATCGGAGCGAACACGGGCACCTTCCGCGCCACCGTCACGGCCACGGCCTTGGCTGCGGGCAGCTACACCAACCCCACCGCCGGCGGCACCTGCTCGGTCGATCCCGGCGGCAACGTGTCCGAGACCGACGAGACCAACAACGCCTGCAACGAAGACACGGTCGTGGCGATAGAGGTGCCCGATCTCTCGGTGGTCAAATCCAACACCGGCTCGCCGGTGACCGTGGGCCAGTCCTGGCAGTGGCACCTGCAGGTGTCCAATACCGGCTCGGGCGACGCCACCTTCGCCTCGGGCGATAAGCTCCTGATCGATCACCTTCCCACGACCAATGTGAGCTACGACGCCACGATCACCGTCGACAACCAGACCGGCATCACCGGCACGATCAGTTGTTCGACCGCGGGGGCGGGGTTGCTCATCTGCACGGCCTCCGGCGGGGTGGTGACGCTCGCGAAGTACTCGGGCAGCTTCCGCGTGGTCGTCACGGCCACGGCCTCGGCGGCGGGCAGCTACACCAACCCCACCGGCGGCCTCTGCGCGGTCGATCCCGAGGGCAAAGTGTCCGAGACCGACGAGACCAACAATGCCTGCATCCCAAACACCGTCGACGTGGTGCAGGGCGCGCCCGAACTCACGGTGGTCAAATCCAACAGCGGCACGCCGGTGGCCGTGGGCCAGTCCTGGCAGTGGCACTTGCAGGCGTCCAATCTCGGCTCGGTCGACGCCACCTTCGCCTCGGGCGATAAGCTCCTGGTCGATTACCTGCCCACGACCGATGTCGGCTTTCCTCAGGGCCCGCCCAGCGTCAGCTACGACGCCACGGTGACGGTCGACAACCAGACAGGCATCACCGGCACGATCTCCTGTGCGATCGATAACGCCGCCAATGTGCTCACCTGCACGGCCTCCGGCGGCCCGGTGACCATCGGAGCGACCACGGGCAGCTTCCGCGCCACCGTCACGGCCACGGCCACGATCTCGGGCACCTTCGCCAATCCCACCGGCGGTATCTGCGCGGTCGATCCCGACGACAACGTGTCCGAGGTCAATGAGACCAACAACGCCTGCAATACCGACACGGTCGTGGCGTCGTATCACCCCGAGCTCTCGGTGGTCAAATCCAACAGCGGTACGCCGGTCGTCGTGGGCCAGTCCTGGCAGTGGTATCTGCAAGTGTCCACGCTCGGCAGCCTCGGTGCCACCTTCCCCAAGGACGCTGTGCTCCTGATCGATCACCTGCCCACGACGGGGGTGAGCTACGACGCCACGGTCACCGTCGACAACCAGACGGGCATCACCGGCACAATCTCCTGTGCGATCAACGCGTCGAACGTGCTCCGATGCACAGCCTCCGGCGGCCCGGTGACTGTCGGAGGGAACACGGGCAGCTTCCGCGCCGTCGTCACGGCCACGGCCTCGGCTGCCGGCAGCTACACCAACCCCACCGGCGGCATCTGCGCCGTCGATCCCGACGGCAACGTGCCCGAGAGTAACGAGGATAACAACCAATGCAACACCGACACCGTCGAGGTGCAGGGCGCGCCCGATCTCTCGGTGGTTACATCCAACAGCGGCTCGCCGGTGGCCGTGGGCCAGTCCTGGCAGTGGTACCTCGTGGTGACCAACACCGGCGGTGCCGACGCCGTCTTCAACGCCATCGACACGCAGATCCTCACCGACGCGCTGCCCACAACGGGGGTGACCTACTCGGCCACGGTGACCGTCGACAACCAGACGGGCATCACCGGCACAATCGGCTGTTCACTCAGCGACGGCACGCCCCTGCTCACCTGCAGGCCTACCCAATCCGGCGGCGGCGCGGTGACGCTGGCCACCACGGGCAGCTTCCGCGCCGTCGTCACGGCGACGGCCTCGGCTGCGGGCAGCTACACCAATGGCCAGAGTACCTGCGCTGTCGATCCCAGCGATGTCGTCTCCGAGAGCGACGAGACCAACAACCAATGCAACACCGACACGGTCGTCGTGGGAGCCTCCGGCGTTGATCTGGGGGTGACCATCACCGAGTCGGCCGATCCGGTCCTGGCCGGCTCGGGCACAGGCAACCTCGTCTACACCGTCACGGTGACCAACCACGGCACCGCAGGCGCCACCGGCGTCGTCCTCGACGGCGTGCCGACCAGGCCCACCGGCGTGACGGTCGATGGCCTCGTCGTCAGTGCCGGCACGCGCAGCGGGCGCACCTGGACGCTCGGCAGCCTGGCCGCCGGCGCCAGCGAGACGTTCACCGCCACGATGACCGTCGATGCCTCGGCCGCCGGCGGCACCGACGTCGTCGGCCTGATGATGGCCGTCACCAGCCTCGACCAGACCGACGCCCATGCCGCCAACGACGCCGCCTCCGTGGCTACCTCCATCCAGGTTACCGGCATCGATCTCGGCGTGACGATTACCGAGTCGGCCGATCCGGTGCAGGCTGGCTCGGGCGCAGGCAATCTCGTCTACACCGTCACGGTGACCAACCACGGCACCGACGAGGCCATCGATGTCGTCCTCGACGGCGTGCCGACCAGGCCCGCCGGCGTGACGGTCGATGGCATCGTCGTCAGTGCCGGCACACGCAGCGGGCGCACCTGGACGCTCGGCAGCCTGGCCGCCGGCGCCAGCGAGACGTTCACCGCCACGATGACCGTCGATGCCTCGGCCAGCAGCGGCACCGACGTCGTCGGTCTGATGATGGGCCTGACGAGCCTCGCCCCCGACCAGAGCGACGCTCACACCGTTAACAATGAAGCCACGGAGATGACCTCCATCACGGCGGCAGCCGCGCAGGCCCGCCTGACAGAAGACGTCCAGTCCCTGTCGGCCACGCTCGACGTGCCAGCCGAGTTCGCGCTCTCGTCGAACTACCCCAATCCGTTCAACCCGGAGACGACGATTCCGTTTGCGCTGCCGGAGGCCTCCGAGGTGCTGATCGCGGTCTACGACGTGACGGGTCGCCGGGTGGCGCTGCTGGTCTCGGGTCCGATGCAGGCCGGTCATCACGAGGTGGCGTTCCGCGCGGATCATCTGGCTTCGGGGCTCTACCTGGTGCGGATGCAGGCGGGCTCGTTCAGCCAGGTGCGCCGCATGACGCTCGTGAAGTAAACGATTCCTCACGAGAAAGCCGGGAGCAGGCCTAAAGGCTGGCCTGTCACGCCAGAGGTCGCGGGTTCGAGTCCCGTCCGGACCGCCTGACGGGACATCCGAGGGTTGACGCCCTGGATGTCCCGTTTTTTTGTCGGCGCATACTCATGATTGATAGATAAACGCTTGATATAGCCTGAAAATCAACGTGGACTTTCATAGAAAATATAAGAGGTCGAATAGTCGCTGAATTCGAAGTAGACCTTTTTTTCGCCGGGGTCTACCTGGCCGTTGAGGTTTTCGTCGAGGATGCCGTAGCCGAAGCGGTAGGGGCGGGCGGTGTCGCCGCCGGTGGCGACGCCCGTGGTGAGTTTGTCGATTTCCATGAAGCGTTTGACGAGCCGTTCGCCGGCGTAGATTTCGAGGATGCCGTTGGTACCCGTCCAGTTTTGCAGCGACCGACCGATGCGGTTTTGCGATTCCTGCGTGCAGCCGGCCAGCAAGCCGGCAGCGGCGATGAGCAGGGCGAGGGCGGTGAAGCGGATGGTTTTCATGGTTGCACTGATTGGATTTTCTGAGGGAAAGCGGGGGCGCTGTGGTGGTTCGATTTATACCCCGCCCTGAGCGGTGTGTTTATCTGTGGCGCGAATTATTGCGTCTTCGAAAAGACACCCTGCTCCATCGCTTTCGTGAAAGCTTTACTTGCAAAGACGCTCAGGATTCGTTTTATATACTAACTACAGGCCCTTTTTGGTTAAGAGATAAATCCTGTTCTTGACGAACACAGAGAGCCTGTAGCCGGCTGTTGAGAGCTTATAAAGATAGTGTATGGGTAGCGATGGCACGCGTATAACGTTGTCGCTACGCTTTCTGTTAATCATAGAGTATAGACACAATGGGAACGATGACGGTGAAAGTACTCAAGATAGTCGTCGCATCGCCTGGAGATGTGCAAAATGAGCGTGATAAACTCGAAGCGATAGCGACTGAACTCAACCGGGGAAGTGCAGCAGATCGTGGGTTGCGGCTTGAGGTGGTGCGGTGGGAGACCAGAGCGTATCCCGGCTTTGACCCGGCGGGGCCGCAGGGCTTGATCGATCCGATCATAAATATTCCGGAATGCGACCTCCTCATCGGCATCTTTTGGAAACGATTCGGCACGCCCACAAAGAACGCGAAGTCGGGCACGGAGCACGAGTTTCGGACGGCCTACAAGGCCTGGAAGGAGACGGGGCGTCCTCAAATCATGGTCTATTTCAACCAGAAGTCGTACAATCCGACGTCGAAGCAGGAAACGGACCAGTGGGGCCAGGTCTTGCAGTTCCAGCAGGAATTTCCCGAAGAAGGGTTATGGTGGGCGTATGAGGGAGCCGATGCGTTTGAGGCCCTGGTTCGTAATCACCTGACGCAATATATTCGCCAGCGCTATCCCCTGGCGGCACCGGCCCCGGTCGGAGCCGCCGGTGGGCTGGGTCCCGTCGCGGAGTCGCCGCCGGCAGAGGACGACCGGCAGGATCCAGAGGCCGACGACCCGGCGCCGCCGGAGGTTGAGGCCGAAGGCGTGAAGTTTTTCATCTCCTACGCGCACGGCGATCCCGACGAAGAGTATCTGGCGGTGTCGCTCACCCGCCGTCTGGGCGAATCCGGGTATCAAACCTTCGTCGATGAAAAAATCAAAGCCGGAACGGACTGGCTCGAAGAGATCAAGGCGCGGATTCGGTGGTGTGATTATCTGGTGGTGCTGCTCTCGGAGAACTCCATGGATAGCGAGATGGTGCTCGAAGAGGTGCGGATGGCGCACCAGATTCAACGCCGGCAAGGGAGGCCGCACCTCATTCCCGTCCGTGTGCGTTACCAGGGGCCGCTGGAGTATGAATTGCATAATTACCTCGGGCATCTCCAGTACGTCGTCTGGGACGGAGCGGACGACACCGAGGGCCTGCTCGATAATCTGCTCAATGCCATGCAGCCGGTGGGCAGTGCCGTCGAGGAGCCGGCCTTCGCCGAGCGTCTGGAAGCCGACCGGCAGCCTCGCGTTGCTCGTGATCCGATACGCCCGCGCGCCTCGGCTGATGCCCGCGTTTTGTTTGTGCCCGACGGCAGCGTGCGGCTCGACGACCCCTATTACATCAGGCGGTGCGTAGACGAACAGGCCGAAGCCCGCGCGGCGCATCCCTTCAGCGAGACGTTGGTGATCAAAGGCCCGCAGCAGATGGGCAAGAGCAGCCTGCTCATTCGGTACCGTGTGGCGTGCAGGGAGGCCGGCAAAAAGGAGGCGTTCGTCGATTTCTCCCGGTTTTCCGAAGATGACTTCAAGACCTATCCCACTTTTCTTTCTCGGCTTGGCATGGCCCTGCAACAACGGCTGCGGCTCGGAGGCGACAAACCGGTGATCGATTCTCAGTGGGACATGGTGACGTTCGTCGAAGAGAAGATCCTCGATGCTGTAAACGGGCCGCTCGTCATCGCTTTCGATGAAGTAGACCGGGTCTACAAAAAGCCGTATCAGACGGATTTCTTCACGATGTTGCGCAACTGGCACAACAACCGCACAGGGCTTGAGCCGAGATGGGAGATGCTCGACCTCGCGCTCGTCATTTCCACCGAACCCTATCTCTTGATCGACTCGAAGGATCGCTCGCCCTTTAACGTGGGGCTGGTGCTGGAGATGCAGCCGTTCACGTACAGAGAGCACCAGACGTTGTGCAGGCGCTACCATCTCGATATCGACGAAGACGAGTTGTGGAAATTGCTCAAGGGGCATCCCTATCTCACACGGCTGGCCTTTTACCGCATGGCCGGCCCGGAGAAAATGAGCTTCGACCGGCTCCTGGATAAAGCCGACGAAGAGCGAGGACCCTTCGGCGACCACCTGCGGGCGCTGCTGGCAAAACTCGACAGCGACCCGAAGCTCATAGAAGCCATGCGGCAGGTGCGTTATGGCGAGAAGCCCGCCCCTGACCTCTACCATGGCCTCTATGGCGCCGGCCTCGTGGGCAAGGAAGAGAAAGACGGGCGGGTCAACCCGGCCAACCTCCTCTACGACCGCTTCTTCAAGAGGGCCTTATGACCACCCCCAGCGTCACGCCCGAACTGCAGGTCGGAGGGACGCTCAACCCGAGGCGCCACCTTTACCTCACGCGTGAGGATCTCGAAGATCAGGTCTACGGGCTCCTCAAACAGGGCGAATATTGCAACATCCTCTCGTCGCGGCAGGTGGGCAAATCCAGTATCGTCAACAAGGCCCGGCTGCGGCTTCGCGAAGACGGTATCCGGACGGTCTACATCGACCTTGCCGGGGAACTGGGTACGCCGGCATCGGCGGAGGATTGGTACCAGGGCTTTTTGGTCCGCCTCACGAGAGGGTTGCGCCTTAGGATCGACATCAAAGCCTGGTGGCAGCAGAATCCCGACGGAACGGCCAACCTGCGGTTTCTTCGCTTTTTCAGGGAGGTGGTCGCGCCCGCTCTGGAGGCGCCGCTGGTCATCTTTGTCGATGAGATCGACAGTACACTCAAGCTGAACTATACCGACGATTTCTTTACGGCCATCCGCACCATGTATAACAAGCGGTCGATGGAGCCCGCGTATGAACAGGTGACGTTTTGCCTGGTGGGCGTGGCCAGCCCCAACGAACTCGTCAAAGACGCCCGCACGACGGCCTACAATGTTGGCAGAACCGTCGAAGTACGCGACTTCGACGAGGACAAAGACGACCTCGCGCCGCTGGTGCAGGTCATCGACGGTAAAGTCGAGGACCCCGAAGCGATGGTGCACCACGTGCTCGCCTGGACCGGGGGCCATCCCTACCTGACCACCCGGCTCTGCCAGGAAGTCATTGAGCAAAAGCTACAGACCCGCGAGGCGGTGGCCAGTGTGGTTGCGGCCACGTTCCCGAGCATCGAAAAGGTTTCTTCCGACACCCACTTCGAACAGATCATGCGGTTCTGGGACACGCGCGTCGACAAGGAGGCAGCGCTTACCCTCTACCATCGTATTCTGAAGAAGAAGCGGATCCCCGATCAGTCGGCGTTGCAATACACCCAGCTCAAACTCTCCGGCATCGTCAAACGCGACGCCGACGGCTACCTCGTCGTGCGTAACAAGATCTACGAGAAGCTCTTCAATCGCCGCTGGATACGCGTGCAGATGCCTGTTCGCTGGTGGAAACGCATTCCGCTCTGGATGTATGTCTTGATAGGAGCGCTGGTTGTGATCGTCGCGCTCCTTGCCGTCCTGGCAGGGCAAGCCAATACGTTTGCGCAGGAGCAGGGGCGGGCGGCAGATAGTTTGCGCACTGAGCGCGACATATCAAATTCGCTACGCCTCATTGCTGAGGATAGAGCGAATTCGCTAGTCAAGCAGATCGCGATTTCTGATTCGCTAGGCGATGTCGCTCGTGCAGCAGCTGAAAGGGCTGAAGCTGAGGCTGAAAGGTCGGACTTTTACTTAAAACAAAGTGTGGCGCGGGAGCTTGACCTGAACTCCGCAAATCTCGAGCTTCAATTCACGCTAGATGACCTTGAAGCCACGCGAGAATCCCTTGAAGTTGCCCTACAGGGAGTACGTGATGCCTTACAGGGAGAACGTGATGCCCTCCAGAGAGAAGTTGCATTACAGCGGGCGGATAGTTTGAGACGATTTATTACACAGAGAAGGGACGAAGCGTTTGTAGCCGCCGACAGTGTCGCCGTGCTGAGGAACTCAAGGAACACCAACCCGGAAGCAATCTCTAGATTAAGACAGGTTTATTCAGAGAAAATGCAGCAAGTTTTGGCAGCGGCCCAGAACATGCGCACGCAGTATCAGCTAGCAGAGAATCGACCCGGCGAAGCGGAGGCCCTCGCCTCGATTTTGGAGGCCTTTACCGCGACTGGGGATCTTTCCGGGATGGAGGCATATTACGAGGAGGCTTTAGCACTTTATCGCGACCTTCCCGACTATCAGAGTACCGTATTTAAAATGCTGGAGCGTATCGGGGATGCCCATCTCTTCCGGGGAGATTATTCCTCGGCGCTAGCTTCTTATGACTCGTTGCTGGAGGATTCAAAGGAGCCAGGGATACAGATGAAGAAAGGGAACGTACAGTTCGCGATGGGGGAATATAACGATGCATTTTCTTCCTACGAGGAGGCCTTAGACACGTATGAAACTCGTGTACCTGACGCGGAACACGCCGGCGCGCTACGGGGCACCGGGTGGCGGTATTTCAGGCGCAATCAAAAAAAGAAAGCCTATCAGAAGTATAACGAGTTGGTGGATCTCACCGAAACCGAACTTTGGTACATCTCGGCAGAGGCCGGTGCTTATACCAGGCGGGGAATGACTCTTAGCATCCGGGGGGCTATAGCAGGGAGGCTAACCAAGAACATAGGGATAAGAAACGATAAAACGCGAATAGGACTACGTGCAGAATTTGAAGAATTTGGACAACACCCGTTGCGTCCTGGTATTCGCTTCGGCCTACAGGTTTCGCATTATCTTCCGTTATCGAAAAGGTACTGCTGCTTTCGTCTTGGCGCCGAGGGGCTTCTCGGCCCGGATCCTGACTTCGGCAAGAAGGCTTTCCTGTTTCCTGGTGTAGAATTGATGTATGAGCGGGATCAGAACATCGGCGGCGGGCCATTTTATATACTCTACGGCGGTATCAGAGCCACCATGCATACAAAGGGCACCACCGATCCATCATACGTACCGGCATTCGGCATTTTCTTTGGCGCGAGAAGTCGGATCACATTCTAAGTACGATGCCATTGAGGATAGGGAATAGCCAGTGGGATGTGGCCAATGGGGATTTGGGGGAAAGGGGGAAAGGGAGAGAGGGGGAAAGGGTGAAGGGGAAAAAGAAAAAGCCGACCTTAGCCGATGGCTGCCCTTGTGGGGAAGAGCGAAGGGCGAAAATAAAAAAGCCGACGTTAGCCGGTGGGCCGTCTCGAAATCGAAGATTCACGAAGTAAACGGAGCGCAGGCACGCGAGAAAGGAAAATTTGCTCTCTGAGCGACGAAGCAGCGCGTTTCAAAGTTGAGCGCGTGCTGGAGCGTAGCAGAGGCCCAGCGGGTAGCGTCTTGATCTTTTGGTCCTTTTGGATCAAGCCAAAAGGACAACCAAACGCGATCATGCCGCCACGCAAGGATCAAGAGAACACCCCCAGAAATCACAAGAAAACCCTTCAGAATTAATGTCAGTACGCCCTGGATTTTAAGAAACGTTTGTATGCACGCCGCGCCTATCAATCAGGCCCGGTTTTGCACGCCGTCCACCGCTACCGTGGGCGGCGTTTTTATTTCGAAAAATCAGCATTTCCCCAATAAAATGCTCAATTGAGCAGCAATTGATCATGGATTGAGCAGGTTTTGGTCTGGTGAGTGAGCGGAAAAAGCCTGTAGTCTTTTGCCAGCTTCCGCAGGGGAGACCACCAAGACCAGAGGCTCATCATGGAGATCACCGACCCCCTTCCGCTCATCCACACGTTGCTGGCCGCCGTCAATGCGCACGACGCGGGCCACGTGGCGCAACTGCACGCCGCCGACTATGAAGGGCTCGACGTCAGCCGCGCCTTGCGCTTCCACGGCCCCACAGGCGCCCGCGCGGCGCTCGACGAATGGCTGAAGGCGTTCCCGGATCTGCGGATGGCTACGCGGGAGGTGTGTGTGCAGTCGGAGCAAACGGCCTTTTTCTGGACGACGGCAGGCACGCATCAGGGCGTCTTCCTGCGCGTGCCACCGACGGGCCGCCGCATCGAAGTCTGCGGTGTCTCGCTGCTGACGGTGAAGGGCGGCAAAATCACGCGCGGCCTGCACCTCTGGGACATGGCCGGCCTGCTCCGCTCGATGAAGCTCCTGCCCGACCTGCCCGGTCACCACCCGGTCAGCCAGGCCGATATGCTCTCGCGTTTTCTGACGAGTCTGTGATTTGAGAAAAAGATTTTTACCGCAGAGGGCGCAGAGGACGCGGAAAAACCTCTGCGACCTCCGCGATCTCTGCGGTAAATACCCAAAAGACACCTTTTGGAAAAAGCTACAGCACTCCACAGGGACTCCCTCACCTAAGCAATCCCCCAAACAACCACAATGGAGGAATCTATGAACCTCAGAAGCCGCGCTCTCTGGGCGCTACCTTTCCTGATGGCGTTGCTCTTGCTAACGCTGGCAGCGCCGCCTTTCGGCGATGCGTCGAGCCACCGCGAGGCGCCGCTGATCAGCAATGATCCTCTGGCCGACAACACGGACGTCTACGCGTTTCGCTCGCCCGACGACCCGGAGACCGTCACGATCATTGCCAACTACATCCCTCTCGAACTGCCCGAAGGCGGGCCGAATTACAACACGTTCGGGGAGGATATTCGCTATGAGATCCACATCAAAAACCAGACTTCGAAGGCGCCGCTGGGCTTTGCCCGCGACGACATCACCTACCGCTTTACGTTCAACCAGGTGATCGAAGACCCGACGACGTTTTTCAACATCCGTCTGGGTAAGCAAAACCTGAAAACCACCTACACCCTCGAAAAAAGCACCGACGGCGCGCGGTCGTTCCAGACCATCGTCTCTAACGGCATCGTGCCGCCCAACAACATCGGCCCGCGGTCGATTGAGAGTGGGGTGGGGCTGGGCACGAGCTACGAAAGCCTCGTTCAGAGCGCCATCACCACGGCGACCACGGGCGAGACGGTCTTTGCCGGGCCGCGCGACGATGCGTTCTTCGTGGACCTCGGCGGGGTCTTCGATCTGGGGCAGACGCGCAATCAGTTCGGCCCGGACGCCTCGAACCCCGACAACGCGCGGGACGCCGTGGCCGGGTTCAACACGCACAGCCTCGCGCTGAAAATCCCGATCTCGCTATTGCAGAAAGACGGCAAGAGCGCCAGCGAAGCCGCCAACATCCTCGATCCGGATTTCGTCATC
Source organism: Rhodothermales bacterium (assembly GCA_028278205.1). Lineage (GTDB taxonomy): Bacteria > Bacteroidota > Rhodothermia > Rhodothermales > Bin80 > JANQES01. The sequence goes on along the minus strand of JANQES010000005.1, from coordinate 5,806 downwards.
GGCGTGTGGGCTTCGGCCAGCCGGCCCAAGTTCAGGGTGCTCTCGTCGAGGGGCGAAAAGCCGAAGACCGCCGGGCCGTGGGTGCAGGTCTCGCGCCTGGGCATGCCGCTGACCAACGAAGCGGTCATCCCCATCGGCGAGAAAGATCGGTGGAATGCGCACACTCCCTACAGCCGCACCGAGCAGAGCTTCGTCAAGTATTTCGCCAACCCGGAACTGGCGCTGTACATGGACGACAGCCAGTTCGGCGGGGCGGTGCCGGGGTTGAGCCCGCTGCGCATCCAGTCGATGTCGTACCCCGCCGTCGGTGATCTCAACGGTGACGGGCGGCCCGGCCTGGACTTCCGCAACGGCAAAGACGGCGCCTTCGAAGTGGCCGCCGCTGGGGTCGATCTTTCGGGGACGGCCTTCGCCGTGCCGGTGCAGCCGGGGTTGGCCGGGCCGGGGCAGCCGCGCCTCGTAGACATCTTCCCGATCTTCTACTTCGGCGTGCCCAATGCCATCCCGTATCAGCTTGCCACGGGCAAAACCGCCGGACCGCTGAGTCCGGGCAAACCCTTCATTCACAACTTCTTGCCGGTCACGCAGACACGCGACGGCAAGCTCTGGGGCGGCGACATGCTGCGCCTCAACATGGCCACGCCCGTCACCGACCGTAACAGCGACGAGTTCAAAAATTTCGGCTACCAGGGGCTCATCCGCGCGGCAGCTATCGGGCTGACGGCGGCGCCTTTCAACACGACGACCAACCTGGAGTTCATCCCCCACATGGATGGCTTCCCCAACGGTCGCCGGCTGGAGGATGACGCCACGACCATCGAGTTGCAGGCCGTGGGCGGGCTGGTGCTGGCCGCCGTCGGGCTGCCCTTCGACGATGCCGTGGCCGCCGACTATTCGGACCTGGCTTCGCCCGCGCTCGTCGCAGAGTTGACCTACAACGCCGGGCCGACGGCCAACGACCTGCCGCTCTTGTCGAGCTTCCCGTATCAGGCCGCGCCGCATCGGGGCTACGACTATGTGAAGCAACTCACCACGTCGCCCCCGCCGCCGGGCGCCACGCCGCGCGTCTCGACGAGCGGGCAGAGCTTCCTCGGTGTCAGCGCGCCGGATGCCTTCATCCTGGAGCAGAACTACCCCAATCCGTTCAACCCGTCCACCTCGATTCAGTATCGCATCAAGGAGTCGGGCACTGTGACGGTACGGGTCTATGACATGCTGGGCCGCGTCGTGGCGACGCTCGCCAACGGGCCGCACGCTGCCGGCAAGCACGAGGTGCAGTGGGATGCCTCGCATCTGGCCAGCGGCACCTACTTCTACCGCATCGAAGCCCATGGCAAGGTGCTGGCAACGAAGAAAGCGCTGCTCGTGAAATAATGTTTGGGAGTGGTCTGATTTTGGATTTTGGATTGGGGATTTTGGATTGTTTTCTCAATACACCCAATCCAAAATCTAAAATCCAAAATCCAAAATCGACCCCTGCGCAAAACGCCGACATTCACCCAAAGTAAATAGATCAAATCCAATGAAACGCTTCCGCAAAGCTCTCCTCCCCCTTCTCGCCACCGTGCTCGTTGTGGGCCTCTTCTGGTACTGGCAATCGACGGCCTCACAGGAGGTGCCCGAAGCCAGCGTGCGTGTGCCCGTGGTGCCCGGCGCCGAGTTTGTCAACGTCAGCCGGTCGGTGGAGTATTACCGCGAGCAGATCCTCCGGCATCCCGACGTGGTCAAAAACTACGTCGAACTGGCGCAGGTGATGATGCAACGCGCCCGCGAGACTGCCGACGAAACCCGCTACGTCCCCCAGGCGCGCGACCTGCTCGACGAAGCCCTCCGCCGCGATCCGGATCATTACCACGCGCTCGTGTTGAAGGCGTCGCTTTTGAACACGCTGCACCGGTTCGAAGACGCCAAATCGCTGGCCGAGGTCCTCATCGCCCGGCACGAGGGCCATGCCTTCAACTACGGCACGCTGGTCGATGCGCTCGTGGAGTTGGGCGAATACGAGCGGGCTATCGAGGTGTGCGACCAGATGATCAGCCTGCGCCCCGGCCTCGCGTCGTATGCGCGGGCTTCGTATCTGCGCGAGCTTCACGGCGACACCGACGGCGCTATCGCGGCGATGCGCATGGCGGCAGATGCCGGGATCGCCGGCAGCGCCGGTCGTGCCTGGGCGCTGTATCAACTCGGCAATCTTTATTTGAATGAAAACAAGCCGGACACGGCGGCCTATCTCTTCAAAGGCCTCCTCGGCGAAATCCCCGATTACACCCAGGCGCTGAGCGGCCTCGCGCACGTCCACATGGTCGAAGGCGACTACGCGGAAGCCATCCGGCTGCTCGAAGAAGCCTACGCCGAGGCGCCCAACACGGGCTTCCTCGAACTCTTAGCCGAAGCCTATCAGGCCACGGGCGATACCCGCCGGCTGGCTGCTACGGTCAAAAAAATCCAGGCCGGCTACCGCGCTGCCGAAAAGATGGGCGAAAACGTGGATATGGAATATGCCGACTTTCTGGTTGATCAAGAGATGGCTCTGGGCGAGGCCCTGGACCGTGCCCACAAAGCCTACGAACGACGTCCCGACCACCTCCACGCGCTCGAAACCTACGCCTGGGCGCTCGCCAAAAACGGACGCGCCGCCGAAGCCGTCCCCTACGTCGAAGGCGCCATGCGCCTGAACACGGGCGATGCGATGGTCCATTACCGCGCCGGGGTGATCTACGCCGCCGCCGGGCAATCTGCTCAGGCCGCCGAGCAGTTCGAACACGCCCTGGCCGCCAACCTCCACATCGAAAGCCGCACCACCGCCGACGAGGCGCGGGCGAGGCTGGCAGATCTGGTTCGTGGTTAGTCGGGAGCCTGCTCCCTTGAAGGCGGCAGGGCTGTTAAGTTCTCTGAAAATGGTCGTTCGGAGATGCCAGCCAGTTTCCCCTCCTGGACAGGAGGGGAGTAAGGGGTGGTTGATTGAAAACCGCGAAAAAACACCCAAACGCTTCGATTTTCCGCGACTTGGGCGATCAACCACCCCTGTCCCCTCCTGTCCAGGAGGGGAACTTGATCCGCGAGGCCGAGGAAAACTTAACAGCTCTACCGCCTTCGCGGGGGTGGTCAGTTGTTGTCTTTCTCGATAACGGCATCAACAATCAACGGACAACCAACCACGGACCAAGGACACCCAAAAACCATGACACAGATCAAAAAAACCATCGATCTTCCCCGGCCCGTCGAGGCGGTCTTCGACTTCGTCACGACGCCGGGCAACTGGCCGCAGTGGCATCCTTCATCGCGAGGCGTCAGCGGCACGGTGGGGCATTCGCTAGAGGTCGGCGAGCAGGTGGCCGAGGCGTTTCAGGTAGGCTGGCATCGTGGCAACGTGGTGTGGACGTGCCGCGAGCGCGAGGCGCCGCACCACTGGGTCATCGAAGGCGACGTCGAAGGCGGCGGGGGTGGCACGATCACCTATGCGTTGACCCCGGACGGCAGCGGCACACGCTTCGAGCGGACGTTCGTCTATACCATGCCCAACCGGCTGCTGGCGCTCCTCGACCGGCTGTTCATCCGCCGCCTCATGGCCGCTTCCTCAGACCGGGCGCTGCGCCAGTTGAGGCAGGTGTTGGCGGCGACTGATTTTCAACCTTCCACTCCCTAAGTCGGAGGACTTTACCATGGCAAAAACAGCAAAAATACCGGGCGTTCTGGCGCTGATCGTGCTGTTCTGGCTTCCCAGTACAGCCCTGGCGCAAGCCGGCGACGAAACCCTCTACCAGCGCCTCGGCGGCTATGACGCTATCGCCGCCGTCGTGGACGATTTCATCGGGCGGCTGGCTACGGATCCGGACCTCGGCAGATTCTTCATCGGCCACAGCGAAGATTCGCAAAAGCAGATTCGCCAGTTGATCGTCGATCAGCTCTGTGAGGCCACCGGCGGCCCCTGCGTCTACACCGGTCGAGACATGAAGACGTCCCACAAGGGGATGCGCATTAGTGAAGAGGACTGGCAGAAGACCGCCGCGCATCTGGTAGCGACACTGGACAAGTTCAGCGTGCCGCAGGCTCTGCAAGATGAAGTGCTGGCCCTGATCGGTACGCTGAAAGAGGACATCGTTGAGGAGATGTGAACACGCGAAGCATTCTTACGCGCGGCGCGTAGAACGCCCCGCCTCGGTTCTTCCGGGCGGGGTGTTTTTTATTCGACCATCAAAACCAGGAAAATACTCGCGATGACGACGCCGCGTGTCAAAATTTGCTGCATCAGCAGCCTCGAAGAAGCCCGGACGGCTATTGCCCACGGCGCTTCGGCGCTGGGCCTTGTCTCGGCGATGCCCAGTGGGCCGGGGCCGATTCCGGAGGACCTGATCCGCGAGATTGCCGTGCAGGTGCCGCCGCCCATCGCCACGTTTTTGCTTACTTCGAGCCAGGATGCCGGCGAAATCATCGACCAGCAACGCCGCTGCTGCACCAACACTCTCCAACTCGTCGACCGGCTGCTTACGGGGAGTTACCAGGATCTGCGCCGCGCCTTGCCCGGCATCGCCATCGTGCAAGTGATCCACGTCACGGGCGAGGAGTCGGTCGAAGAGGCGCTGGCCGTCGCGCCGCAGGTCGATGCGTTGTTGCTCGATTCGGGCAATCCATCGTTGCCGGTCAAAGAACTCGGCGGCACGGGGCGCACGCACGACTGGGCGCTCAGCCGCCGCATCTGCGACGAAGCCGCCGCGCCGGTCTTCCTGGCCGGCGGCCTGACTTCGGCAAATGTGGCCGAAGCCGTGCGGCAGGTACAACCCTTCGGCCTCGACTTGTGCAGCGGCGTCCGCACCAACGACCACCTCAACGCCGGGAAGCTGGCACAGTTCATGGCGCAACTCTAAGTACAACATGCGCGAAACGTGAGCAGAATGCGATGAACGCGCGATGAGGCAGGAACAGGACGCAGCGCTCCGAGGGCTTCGAGCACGGCCTTCAAGCCTCTACACGTGTCGTAGTTGAACAGGGCGAACAGGTTATCGGGGACGGGCTCTTTGCTGCCGGGCTCCAATCTAAAACACCCAAACACTACTACGACGCTGCTCCGATGGGAATGCGGACTTCCGTTTTTTCCCAGCGCAGTATCAGATGCGCGCCGCCGTCTGCGTCTTCGAAGCTGATGGTGAACTGATCCACTGATTCCTCCAGCATGCCCGGTGCGACGTTGAAGGTCAGCACGTCCATGCTGGGATCGTAGATGTTGGGCGTGAACCCGTCCGGCCCCAGCCGCCCCGTGCCGTCGAGGCCGAGTTGCGGGCTGATGTGGATGACCCATTGCTCCTCGCCGGGTTCGGTGAAGATCGAGTAGGTGCCCGCGTCGAGCATCTGCCCGGCCACGTAGAGCGCGCCCGTCGTCGTGATTTCGGTGGCCTCGTTGGCGCCGGTGCGCCAGATCTGACCGAAGGGCACCAGGAACGTCTTGTCGTCGGTGTTGGCGCCGAAGATCTCCCGGTTGCGCACGTAAGGCCGGTTGTAGACGACCTTGACGTAGGTGTCGCCGAGGAAGGTCTTGGCGATGCCGACGGGGCTGGGGCGGCGCGACGGATGCAGATCCTGCGCCGTCGCCAGGTCGGTCGCGGCGACGAGGCACAGCAGCGAAACGATGAGAACAGGGGCCTTGCGAAGCATTTCTTCAGGTAGGTTGGTTTTCGAAAAGGGGGAAGCGGGGCTTAAAATAGGAAAATGCCTGTTTATGATGGATTCTGTTGGTGGAGAATAAGCCCCTTACAAAGCCGCCTCTGACTTACGATATTGCCTGTTATCGACCAAGAAAACAGCAACATAC
>JANQES010000017.1 GCA_028278205.1 Rhodothermales bacterium | reverse complement strand
ACGCCTCGATGCCGTCGAATCGCTCTTTCGGGGGCGTACGCTGCGCGAGCACATCCGCGCCGAGCTCCGCGAAGTGGGCGACCTCGAACGCCTCGCCGCCAAGGTCTGCACGGGCCGCGCTACACCCCGCGACCTGGTGAGCCTTAAGCTGTCGTTGAAACAGATTCCATCGATCAAAACGCTATTTCAGGATGATTCCTGTCAAACCCTCCGCCGCCTCGCCGACAGCCTGACCCGGTGCGAAACTGTTGTCGAGACGATTGATAGGGCATTGGTAGACGAGCCACCGGCCTCGATCAAAGACGGCGGTTTCTTTCGCGAAGGCTATCACGAAGAACTCGACGAACTGCGCACACTGGCCCGGTCGGGCAAAGACTGGGTGGCGCAGATGCAGCAGAAAGAGAGCGAACGCACCGGCATCCCGTCGCTCAAGGTCGGCTTCAACAAAGTCTTCGGGTATTACCTGGAGATCACCAACGCCCACAAAGACAAGGTTCCGGACGACTACATCCGCAAGCAGACGCTCGTCAACGCCGAGCGGTACATCACGCCGGAGTTGAAAGAGTACGAGGAGAAGATCCTGACGGCGGAGGAAAAGATCGGCAGCCTCGAAAGCGAGTTGTTTAACGACTTGCGCCTGCTGGTAGCCGAAGAGACGGCGTCGTTGCAACTCAACGCAGCTCTGCTGGCGATGCTCGACTGTTTCTGCTGCCTCGCCGAAGTGGCCGACCGAGGCGGGTACTGCCGGCCCGACGTCCACGACAGCCTCGACCTGCATATCGAAGACGGACGCCACCCCGTCGTCGAGCGGACATTGCCGGCGGGCGAGCCGTTCATCCCCAACAGCATCGACCTCGACCCGCAGACCGGCCAGATCTACATCATCACCGGGCCGAACATGGCGGGCAAAAGTGTGGTGCTGCGGCAGGTGGGGCTGATCGTTTTGCTGGCGCAGGTGGGCGCGTTCGTGCCGGCCCAGAGCGCTCGTATCGGTGTGGCAGATCGCATCTTCACGCGCGTCGGCGCCTCGGACAACCTCGCGGCGGGCGAGAGCACGTTTCTCGTCGAGATGAACGAGACGGCCAACATCCTCAACAACGCCACGCCGCGCTCGCTCATCCTGCTCGACGAAGTGGGGCGCGGCACCAGCACCTTCGACGGCCTCTCGATAGCCTGGGCGCTGGTCGAATATCTCCACCAAAACGAACGCGTGGCGGCGCGGACGCTCTTCGCCACACACTACCACGAGTTGAACGAACTGGCGGCGCGCTACGAGCGGGTGCGCAACTTCCGCATCCAGGTGCAGGAGCACGGCGGCAAGGTGATCTTCCTGCGCAAGATGGTGCCCGGCGGCGCGGACCACTCGTACGGCATCGAGGTGGCGCGGATGGCCGGCCTGCCCGAACCCGTCATCGAACGCGCCCGGCAAGTCCTCCATCAACTCGAAAGCCAGCACCTCGTCGTCGAAGCTGCCGGCGAGCAGCCCGGCACGCGCGGCGACGGCTCGGCGCCTGCCAGAGCCCCCAAACCCGTCCTCCCGGCCATGAGCGACGACTTCCAGATGTCGCTCTTTGCCCCCGCCGCGCCCGATCCTATCGCCGAGGAGATCAAAGAAAAACTCAGCGCCATCGACCCCAACCGCATGACGCCCATCGAAGCCTTGCTGACGCTGGCCGAGTTGAAGCGGCTGGTGGGGGAGTAGCTTCAGAAAAATGCATGCAGAATGGAGATTCCCTCCAATGAAATAATTGAAGTTCTAAGTTATCTGCTGCCTGGATTTGTAGCAGCATGGGTCTACTACGGTTTAACAGCCTTTCTGAAGCCTCCTCAGTTCGAAAGAATTATTCAAGCTTTGATTTTTACAATCATTATTCAAGTTATTCTCGTATTGGTTCGATGGGTTTTGCTTTTTCTTGGGCACTACGTCTTCAGCATAGCTCAATGGACGGGAAGCGTTGCTCTCGTCTGGTCACTTGCCCTTGCAGTTGCTATAGGACTTCTTTTTGCTAAATACACCAACAATGATCAGATTCACAGGATCCTTAGGAGTTGGGGCTTAACAAGGCAGACATCGTACCCTTCTGAGTGGTTCGGCGTCTTCGCTCAAAGTCCTACCTATGTGGTCCTGCATCTCAAAGACCAAAGGAGGCTTTATGGTTGGCCTGAAGAGTGGCCAAGCCAGCCAGATAGTGGACACTTTTCAATGGCTGAAGCAGAATGGTTGACTGATTCAGAACGAATCCAATTGACCGGAGTACAAAACATATTGATTCCAGCTGAAGAAGTCCTATTTGTGGAATTCATGTTGCTCGGAGACGTTCTTGAAAAGAAAGAGGGTGATCAGAATGGGAGCACGAAAAGCCCCACAGCCGCCGCCGGGTAGGGACATAAACTCCCAACCCATTAAGAGCCATACACCGAGGCCTAACACGGCAATTCAAAAACCGCCGCCACCGCCACCGCCACCGCCACCACAGCGGCCCGTGTCGACAAATTAGAAGCGGTAGGGGTCGATTGATTGTGACACGGTTTATGATCCCCATCGAAGCGCTGCTGACGCTGGCGAGTTGAAGCGGCTGGTGGGGAGTAATCCGCTCAAGAAGAATTAAGAAACGTGCCCTACTTCTTCTCAAAACACATCCGTTCTTTCTACGAACAGTACGACGAAGCCAGCCGCCTGACGACGGATTTCAAGCTGGAGTTCGCGCGGACGCAGGAGATCTTGACGCGCTATCTGCCTGAGCCGCCCGTCGTGGTCCTGGACGTCGGTGGCGGCCCCGGCGTGTACGCGTGCTGGCTGGCCGGGCAGGGGTATGAGGTGCATCTGGTTGATCCGGTGCCGAGGCACGTGGAGCAGGCGCGGCAGGCGTCTGAGCGGCAGCCAGAGCATCCCATCGCCAGTGCCGAAGTGGGCGATGCGCGGGATCTGGCGTTTGAAGACGGGGTTGCCGACGTCGTCTTGGTGCTCGGCCCGCTTTATCATCTGACGGAGCGGGAGGATCGGCTGACGGCGTTGCGAGAAGCGCGGCGGGTGCTGAAAGACAGCGGATTGCTGGTCGCTGCCTTCATCTCGCGGTTCGCGTCGATGCTGGATGGGTTCTTCCGAAATTTGTTCGACGATCCGGTATTTGGCGACATCGTCCGGCAAGATCTAAACACGGGCCGCCATCACAATCCTACCGAGGATCTCGTCTATTTCACCGATGCCTATCTCCATCACATCGACGAAATAGAAGCCGAAATCGTCGAAGCGGGCTTTGCCTATGAGCAGACGCTGGCCGTGGAGGGGCCGGGGTGGTTGTTGCCGGATTTTGAAGCGTGGTGGGACGATGCGGATCGGCGAAAACGCCTGTTGGATCTGATGCGCCGTGTCGAGGCAGAGCGAAGCCTGCTCGGCGTCAGCGGGCATCTCCTGGGCATCGCGCGCAAATGAGCCACGCCTTATAGCGCCGCGAAGTGCCAGCCTTTGTCGCGGAGGCAGGACAGGATGTTGGCGAACGATTGCGGGGTGCGTTCCGTCGTCCGGGGATTGTCGTGCAAGACGACGATGGAGCCGGGGCGGATGCCTTTGAGGACGAGCCGTTCGACTTGCTGGTGGGTGGCGCTGGGCAGAAAATCGCCGGAGCCGACGTCCCACATCGTCAGGCGTTGGCGGCGGTGGCGGCACCAGGCGCGCATCGGGCGGGTGAAGTAGCCGTAGGGCGGGCGCATCCAGCGGATCGGTTGTTGGATGATGTCTTCCAGGACGCCCGTCGCGCGTTCCAACTCGTCGAGGAGGGCGGCTTCGGTGATGCGCCAGGGGTTGGGATGGGAATACGTGTGATTGCCGATGGTGTGGCCGGCCTCGAAAAGGGCGCGCACGAGGCCGGGGTCGCTTTCGGCGCGGTGGCCGAGCAAGAAGAACGAAGCGCGCGCGTCGTAGCGGGCCAGGATGTCTAAGTACTGGCTCGTGCCCGAGGGCGTCGGGCCGTCGTCGAAGGTGAAATAGACAATTTTGGATTGCGTCGGGATGCGCCATAGCAGGTCCGGGTATATCCGGGCCGCCCAGCGGGGGATTCGGGTACCGACGAGATAGACCAGATTCATTATCGAAAAACTTTTCGTCCTTTCCAGTGTGTGTCGCCCAGCGCCGCCGCTGCGCCGACCAGGACGACGTAGGGGATTTGCACGAGTTGTTCGGGTAGAAAATAGCGAAAGAGCCGGCGCTGCCCAAAATGCACGCAGGCCGGATACAGCAACGTCGTCTCAGCGGCGATTTTCAACAGGGCCGCCGTCGCCACGGCAGGCCACAGCGCCGGTACCCACACCGCCGCGATGAGCCCGGTCAGCATCAGCACGTAGAACAGATAGACCCCCAGGATGGCCGCCACCAGCCCGGTTCGTGGATAGCGAGGGCCGGTGCCGGCCCAGCGGCGTCGCTGTGCCCAGAACGCCCGCGCATCGAGCACCGGGTCGGTTTCGATCAGCGCGGCGGGGTGGGCGCAGAAGCGCACCGTCCACGCGGTCTCGGCGGCCAGGTGTTGCGCCAGCGTTTCGTCGCCGGCGGGGTTTTCTGAATCCTGGTGATGCATCAGCCCGAAGCGTTCGTAGACTTCGCGTCGGTAGGCTACGTTGGCGCTGTTGCACATATTCGGTTTGCCCATCCCGATGCCGCCGGCGCCGGTGGCGACGAGCGCCAGAAATTCGAGCGTCTGAAGATGGCCGAAGAGCGTCGAACCGGGTCGATAGCGCACGGGGCCGGCCACGAAGCCGGTGTCGTCGGTGAAGCAGGCCGTCATCGTGCGGATCCAGCGCGGGCCGGCGGTGCAGTCGGCGTCGGTGGTCAGGATGAGGTCGCCGCGCGCGGTTTCGATGCCTTGATGGAGGGCGTGGCGTTTGTGCCCGGCGGGCGCCTCGGCCCTGTCGGCCATTCGAATCAGGCGCAGCGTGGCGGTGTCAGTGGGAGCGTCGTCGTTGTTTCCGGCGAATACCGGGTGATTTTGATGTTGAAAGCGTTCGACGAGGCCGGGCGTCTCGTCTTCCGAGAAATCATCCACCACGATCACCTCGAAAGCATCCGGCGGATAGTCGTTCGCCAGGATCGAACGCAGGCAGGCTTCGATGTGCGTTTCTTCATCCCGCGCCGCCACCACGACCGACACGAAGGGCGCCGGCTCCACCGCTTCTGCCTCGTCCCTCTCCGCTTCACGCCGCACCCGCCGGAAGCCCACAGCAAAAAAGCCGATCAACGCGGCATAGTAGACCGCGGCCAGCACGAGCGCGATGGAAAAAGCGGTGAGCACGATTTTACGTTGATTTGCTGCTAAACGGAGGTTTCTGAAATGTATGGGTGTGTGGGGGTATGGGGGTATGGGGGGACGTGAAGAATCGCCCAAACATTCTTATCTGTTTTTAGTCGATTTTAAACGCGCCTCGCAATTGTTAGTTTGAACGGTGTTCTCTTTCAAGATGAGAGGATAACCGCAGAGGGTGCTGAGTTCGCAGAGGATGCTTTGTCTTTCTCAGCGGCCTCTGCGTGCTCTGCGTTTCAACTTAAGTAGCATCAACCCTCAAGCTTCATGCGGATACTTGTGATTGGCGGCGGCGGGCGTGAGCATGCCTTTACGTGGGCGCTGGCCCGCAGTCCCCAAAACCCCGATTTATTCATCGCGCCCGGCAATGCCGGCACCGCTACGCTGGGCCGCAACGTGCCGATTCCACCCACCGACATCGCCGGGTTGCTGGCTTTTGCGCGGCAAGAAAACATAGACCTGACCGTCGTGGGGCCGGAGGTGCCGCTCGTCGAAGGGCTGGCGGATGCGTTCGAAGAGGCAGGGTTGCCGGTGGTTGGGCCGTCGGCGGCGGCGGCGCGGATCGAGGGTAGCAAAGCCTTCGCCAAGGCGTTTATGGAGCGCCACGGCGTGCCTACGGCGGCGCATCGCACCTTTGCCGCCGATCAGTACGACGCGGCGGCGGCTTATCTGGCCGCGCAAGGAGCGCCTATCGTCGTCAAGGCCAGCGGGTTGGCTGCCGGCAAGGGCGCCATCGTCTGCGCCACCCTCGACCAGGCGCAGGCGGCCCTCGATCAGGTGATGAACACGCGGGCCTTCGGCGATGCGGGTGATGAGGTCGTCATCGAGGCCTTCATGGAAGGCGAGGAGGCCAGCGTCTTCGCCCTGACCGACGGCGAAGACTACCTGCTTTTGGCCCCGGCGCAAGACCACAAACGCATCGGCGAGGGCGACACCGGGCCGAACACAGGGGGGATGGGCGCCTATGCCCCGGCGCCGCTCGTCACCGACGCTCTGATGAGCCGGGTCTGCCGCGAGGTCATCGAGCCGACACTCGACGGGATGGCGCGGGAGGGCTGCCCATATCGAGGCATCCTCTACGCCGGGTTGATGGTCACCGGCGAGGGGCCGAAGGTCGTCGAGTTCAACTGCCGCCTGGGCGATCCCGAAGCGCAAATCGTGCTGCCGCTGCTGGATACAGATCTGGCAGAAGTCTTCCGGATGCTCGCTGCCGGACGCCTGCGCGACGTGACGCTTCAGACGCGCCCCGGCGCTGCCGCTTGCGTCGTGATGGCCTCCGGAGGCTATCCGGGATCGTACCAAAAAGGCTTCCCCATCACCGGTCTCGACGCTGCCGGGGCGATGCAAGACGTCATCGTATTTCACGCCGGAACGCGGCAGGACGAGACCGGGCACATCGTCACAGCAGGCGGGCGTGTCCTCGGTGTCACGGCCCTGGGCGACAACCTGGTCGCTGCGCTCGACAAAGCCTATCAAGCGGTTGACCAAATTCACTTCGAAGGCGCTCAATACCGGCGCGACATCGGGCAAAAGGGACTGGCTCGTATGAACGTTTCACGTTCATAATGGTTATCTGTAATAAATGACCATTTCAACGAGCATGCGTACCTTCTGTCTCATTTTCTTTCTGGGAGTCGCTCACCTCGCCACAGCGCAGCCTGCCGATACGCTCGTGACGCAGGCCGAGGTCTTGGCGCAGTTCGACGAGGCGCGCGCGCTGGGCGTCGATCCGTCGGGTAAGCTCTACGTGGTCGATGCGGGCAAAGATGTGATGGTGCAACTCGACGCCGGCGGCGACCTGCTGGCCAGCCTCGGCGGGCCGGGCGCCCACGAAGGCCAGTTCGACCAACCGGCAGACATCGACCCGACCAACGGCCTGCTCTGGATCGTGGCCGACGCCGGCAACAGCCGCCTGCAACGGTTTTCGCGCTCGTTCTTGCACCTCGAATCGCTGCCGGTGGCGCGCATCACGCGTTTTACGCCCGGCGTGTCTGGCCGCACCGTGCCCATCGGCGACGAAAGCGGCGGCGAAGACGCCGACGGACGCCCCATCGCCGTCGCCATCAGCAATGCCAATGAGACGTTTGCCGTCGATGAAGCGCAGGGGGTGGTTTTGAAATGGGATGCCAGCCGTCGCCTCGAACGCGCCGTCGGCGGTTTTGAGGCCGGCGAGGGCACGCTCGTCGAACCCGTCGCGCTCGCGGTAGACGCTGCGTCGCTGTACGTGGCAGACCGGGGGCTGGCCGCTGTGCTCGTCTACGATCTCTTCGGCGGATACATCCGCACCCTGGCGCCCGGACGCGCCGGCGACGTCCGCGCCCTGACCATCGCCGGAGACGAACTCTGGATCGTCTTGCCGGAACGCCTGCTCGTCTATCACACACGAGGCCGCCTCCTCCGCGTGCTCGACGTTCAACTCGGCGAATCGCTCGTCGATGTAGCCCACCACAACGGCCTCACGTACCTCCTGACGCCGACGCGGTTGTTGCGGGCAAGGCTTTAGGTTGCCTGATGCGTATGTGCCCTTGGTGAATGGAAAGGGGGAGAGGGAGATTTCTATCTTGTTTTTACAGGCCCATGAGTCATCCCGATTTTTTCAGCCCCGTAGGGGCGTCCTGTTTGTAGCAAAAAAATCTCAAAAAACAACAAGCTCCCCCCGCCTTCGCGGGGGCAGGCTCCGGAGCGGCCTGTTCAAAAAAATCCGCCACATCGGCTTTGAACAGGTCGTCCCTACGGGGCTCTAAAATTCGGGGTGACTCATGTTCTGCGAAGATCAAGCTGGCTCGCACACCCTTTAATCTCCCTTTCCCCCTCTCTCCCTGTCCCCCTTGGCCACATCCCATTGGCCATTCCCTTTCAATACGTACTATGACCTCGCTTCGTAATAAAACTGGCGGATCTGGCCCTGGGTTTTGATCTTTTCCAATCGTTCCAACATCACCGATTCTTCGAGCGATTCTTTGTAGGATTCGTGGCCGCGTCCATCCCAGACCGATACTTCGAGGCGCACCTGAAATCGTTTCCAGCGGGGGGTATACCAGATGGTGTAGAAATCATCATATTCCGCATATTGATGTAAAAAGCGAAGCTTTACGCGTTCTGTTTTTAGTTTTTCTACGATAGCTTCGGGGGAAAAGTCGGGATCAGGCATCCTACCGCGTGGTCAGGGTTGACGATGTCGAGTCTGGTTACAAAGATACGTCATGCGTCAAGGGATCCGGGTATAAAAACTGCCTTCGTGTTATTTCGAAACCCGCGTCGTTCAGGGAGGTACACTGAGCGTCGTCTCCGCCCGTCACCCTAACGGTCACACACCGCCCCATCGCATCGATTTGCTATTGCTACAGCCTTTTAAAGTGATGTACCGGGGATAGCGAGATAATACCCTGATTACTCCAAAGCCCTCAATCCTTCTCAGCCTCGATGCGTGTGCGGCTCGTCGGTGTTTTTTGGGTGATCGTGTGTCTGGCGGCGGCGTGGCCGGCTGCCGGGCAGGATCCGTCGCCGTCCGTCGAAGACCTCAGTGTCTATCGCGACACGCTCGATCTGCTCTTGCCGCAGCCGTTTGCGCTTCAGCCCTTCATGATGGCCGGCTCCGAAGCCATCTACCTCGACGGCACGCGCCTCGACACGACGGTCTATCGCATCGATTATCGCTTCGGCAGGTTGTGGATCGACGGGCTTTTGGCAGATCCGCGCCGGACGCTCGTGGCGGTCTATCGGACGTGGGGCTTATCGTTTAAAGACGGCTACCGGCGCCGGACGCTCGCCCGCGCCGGGGAGCAGGCCGAAGACACGACGGGTGCGGTGGCCGTCGTGGAAGAGACCCGCGCCGCGCCCGGCGCCGCCGCCGACGCCTACAGCGGCGTGGCGCTCCAACGCAGCGGCTCGATCTCACGCGGCATCCTCGTGGGCAACAACCGCGACGCCACGGTCGAGTCCGGGTTGCGGATGCAGGTTTCCGGGCAGGTGGCCGAGGGCGTCAACGTGCAGGCCGTGCTCACCGACGAAGACACGCCCATCTTGCCCGAAGGCACCACCCAGCGCCTCGACGAGTTCGACCGTGTCTTCATCCAGATCGACACCCGCCGGGGCGCGGCGCAACTGGGCGATTTCGATTTGCGGTTTGAGGGCAGCGAGTTTGCTCGATTTGCGCGCAAGCTCCAGGGCATCGGCGTCTCCGGCGATCTGCCGCAAACGACGTCGGCGGTGCTGGCCGGAGGCAGGGTAAGCGTGGCCGGGGCGACGGCGCGCGGCATCTTCCAGGCCCAGGATCTCGAAGTGACCGACGGTGTGCAGGGGCCGTACCGGCTCGTCGGCAAGAACAACGAGCGGTTCATCATCGTCATCCCCGGCTCCGAAGAAGTATTCATCGACGGCGTGCAGATGACGCGCGGCGAGACCAACGATTACGTCATCGATTATGCCACGGGCGAGATCACGTTTACTTCGAACCGGCTCATCCGCGAGGATAACCGCGTCAGCGTCGAATTTCAGTATCGCACGACCGAGTTTACGCGCACGCTCGTGGGCTCGCAGGCCGACGTGGCGCTGTGGCGACGCGACGACGGCACCGGACGCGCCCGCTTCGGCGTGACGTTCCTCCGCGAAGCCGACAGCCAGGAATTCAACCAGGAATTTGGCTTGACGGCCGAAGACGAGGCGCTCATCGCCGCCATCGGCGACTCGACGGCCCAGCGCAGCGGCGCCGAGCCGGTCGAGTTCGATCCCGAAGCGCCCTTCGTCCAGTACATCCAGCGCGACACGACGCTGGCCGACGGCACGACAGACACCTTTTTCGAGGCGGTCAGCCAGGTGCCGACGGATTCGGTGACGGTCTTTCGCGTGCGGTTCTCGCGCGTGGGTGAGGGGCAGGGTTCCTACATCCGCGAAGGGCGCACCGTCAACGGCATCCTCTTCGTCTATCGCGGGCCGGGGCGCGGCGAGTACGATCCCGTCCGGCTCCTGCCCAAGCCCCGCCAGCAGCGCCTGCTCGACCTGCGCGGCGGCTTCGAGCCGATCAAAGGGCTGGAAGTTTTTGGCGAATGGGCGCAGTCGCTCAACGACGAAAACCGCTCGTCCGACATCGACGCTGCCGACGATCTGGGATCGGCCTACGTCGGCGGCGTGCGCCTGAAGCCGCTTCCGATCACCTTTGGCGAGACCGGCCTCGGCGCCATCCAGGCAGAGTTGCGGCGTCGTTTTACCGGCGATCATTTCGCCACGTTCGACCGGACGCGGCCCGTCGAGTTTGCGCGGCGGTGGAACCTCGATGCGCGGACCATCGGCCAGGGCGGCAGCGTCGTCCAGAACGGCGACGAGACCATCGACGAGGCATCGGTGGAATGGGCCGTCACGCCGCAATCGAGCCTCAAAGCCGAACTCGGTCGCATCCAGTTGAATAATACGTTTACCGGCACGCGGCAGGCGCTCTCGCTCCAGGCCGGCGAGTTGAAATTCCCCCGGATCCTGTACCGGCTCGAATACATCCGCAGCGACGACGAAATCCGTCTCGAAGACGGTTCGTGGCTGCGCCAGCTAGGCCGCATCGAGCAGCCGATGCTCAAAGGCCGCCTCGTGCCGCGTTTCGAATTCGAACAAGAACGCCGCGAGCAGCGCGTGGGCGATGCCGACAGCCTCGCCTCGCCGTCGATTGCGTTCGTCGAATACCGGCCCGGTGTGGCGTGGCGGTCGGAGGGTTTCGAAGTGGGCGGCTCGGTCGAAGTGCGGACCGAAGACCTCTGGGCCGACGGTGTGCTGCGCGACGCCAGCACCGCCTGGACCATCGAGTCGCAGTTTGCCATCAAGCCGGGCAAGACGCTTAACACCGAGGGCAGCATCGGCTATCGCATCCGGCGTTTTACCGACTTTTTCCGAATCGAAAAAAAGCAGCAGAACCGCGAATCGGTCGTGTTGCGATGGAATGGGCGGTTGCAGCCGTGGCGGCGGGCCGTGCTCGTCAACTGGCTCTACGAGGCGCTCACCGAGCGGACGCCGACGCAGCAGGAGATCTACGTCCGCACCGGCCCTGAACTCGGCGAATACGTCTGGGAAGATGCCAACGGCGACGGCGTCATCCAGATCGACGAATTCATCCCCGAACGGACGCAAGACGAGGGCAGCTACGTCCGGACGTTCATTCCGTCGGATTCGCTCCAGGCCATCATCGGCGTTCAGACCCGCCTGACGCTTCAACTCGATCCGAGCCGCATCTGGCGCCAGTCCGAGACGCGCTGGAAGCGGCTGCTCGCCAACGTCTCGACCCGCACGACCGTCCAGATTCAGGAAAAAAGCCGCGATCCGGATCTGGCGCAGATCTACCTGCTCAACCTCAGCCGTTTCCGCGATTCGACGAACACGCTCAAAGGCTCGTTGCGCATCGGGCAAGACCTGTTTCTGTTCCGCAACCAGTCGCGTTACGGCATCGACCTGTCGTTCAACCAGATCCGCAGCCTCAACGAATTCGCTGCCGGCACCGAAGAGCGTTTCATCAACCAGTTGCGCGCCGAGGGCAAGGTGAAACCGTCTACAAAGTGGGGCCTGCGCCTGGCCACAGCGCTTGAGCAGAACCGGACCGACAGCGAAAACTTCGCCTCGCGCCAGTACGACATCGAGAGCATCAGCATAGAGCCGGAGGTGGCCTTCAACCCGGCGCGCAGCGTGCAACTGACGGCGAGCCTGGCTTATTCCCAGAAAGACGACGCCGTCGGAGACCGCTCTGCGCAGGTGTGGAAGCTGCCGGTCACCGCGCGCTACACGCTCGCCCGCCGCCTCAACCTGACGGGCCGTTTCGAGGTGGCCTCCGTCACCGTCGAGAGCGAGCAGCAATCCGTCGGCCTCGCCAACTTCGAACTGACCGACGGGCGGGGCGAGGGCACGTCGTATCTGTGGACGGTCACGGGGTGGTATCAGCTAAGCCGGTTGCTGCGCGCCACGCTCTCCTACAACGGTCGTAGCCCCTCCGACGCGCCGACGCTGCACACCGTCCGCGTGCAACTGAGCGCGGTGTTTTAAACGGGAAAACGAGGATATCGCGCGATTGCGCTATCGGCTGGCTCGCGACGGCGTAGCGTGCAGCTATACTTTTGAGGACATCGAGGCGGAAGCCGTGGCGGCAGGGACCTTCTGAGATCAGGAATTGCGCATGCTGAGGGCAAATCGTCCGGGATGACAACAAAAAGAAGGCTCTTGACAATCATGGAGGTTCTTCTTATCCCGAATTGACGTTACATTATCTCGTAGAACCCGTGTCCCTCCCAATGAAGTCCAGCCGGACCCTATCCGCCATGAGTCTTTGCCCGACCAGGGAGGAGGCTGTCGAGATTATGAACGGGTACCCCTCCGAGCCGGTGCCCATTGGGGTTATGCAGGCGGAGCCGTGATGAGGCCACAGGTGAGAGGGATTCTTCAACCAAACAATCATCAGAGGATTTCTCATGTCCACTACATTACGGCAAGCACTGTCTGAGATGTTGGAAGGGTGGAAGGAAGACCTGCCGGCGGGATGGCAGGCCGCGCTTCAGGACGTCTCCATCGCAACAGACGATGTAGACGAGGCGCTGGTTCATCATAGCTGGGAGCCTGTCTTTCCCACGCGTAAAGGTGTTCGCTTCCCCGGCGCGCGCAAAGATAGTCACATCTTTCGCGCCTTCGACGGGCTTGAACCCGACGCCGTAAAGGTCGTCGTTGTCGGGCAAGATCCGTATCCCAATCCGGCGCAGGCCACCGGGCGCGCGTTCGAGCAAGGCGATCTGGATCGCTGGCCGCGAGACCGGCAATTCATCGCACTGAGCCTCAGCCGCGTCATACAGGTCGCAGCCTATGCCCAGCAGCAAGACGGTCGCTACATCAAGGGCGACGCGGGATGGGACGCCGTCGTCGAAGGCATCGAGTCAGGTGCGTTGGGGTTCAAGCGCGAGCCGGTGAAACAGTTCGACGCCTGGCAAAAGCAAGGTGTTATGTTTCTAAACACCGGGCTGACGCTGAGCCGCTTCGAGTCGGCTTATCAGTTCGGCGGCCATTTGCCGTTGTGGAAGCCGGTGGTAACGGCCGTGATGCATCATCTGGCGAAGACAGATACGCCAGTGGTGTTTTTGTTGTGGGGCAGCAAAGCGCGAGACGCTTTTAAAAGCGCCGGTGTGCAGCAAGCAGCAGAAACAGCCGGGACGTGGAAAAAGACAGTCGATACGTTCACAATTGGGCATCCGGCCTGGCCGCGCAGCCTCGACGAAGCCGCCAGTTTTCTGGATCCCACCAAAAACACCTTTATCAAAGCCAACGAGGCCTTGCAAAACATGGGCGCCTCCGGCATCAAGTGGTGACGAGATCATGCTTACTCCTGAGCAAAAACAGACATTTTTCGACAAAGGCTATCTCATCCTTCCTCGGCTCATCGCCGGGGCGGCGGCAGGGTTTGAGGGGTTCGTATGGGAGTGCCTGGGCCAGCTTCATGGGATACGCCGCGATGAGCCGCAGACGTGGAATGTGGAAAATCCCTGGTTCGGCATGAAGCATTTCAAGGAGGCGGACGTCCTCCAGGGCATCGGCTCGCCGCAACTCTGCGAAGCCATCGACGACCTGCTCGGTCCGGGCACCTGGGACAAACCCCGGCATTGGGGCGGCTTCCTCGTCAACTTCCCCGATACCGAGCCGTCTAATTGGCACATTCCCAACGACGGCTGGCACGTCGATTATCATTATACCTACGCGCCGGAGCCGCTCTTCGGCCTCCGCGTCTTCACGTTCCTCTCCGAAGTCGAGCCGCGCGGCGCGGCCACCCTGGTCGTATCGGGGTCACACCGGTTCGTCGAACGATTTACGAGCCGCCTCACTGCCGAAGAACGCGCGCTGAAGTACGCCCACCTGCGCAAGCGATTCAACAAATCGAACCCCTGGCTGCGGCGCCTGACGCAGGAGGACGAGCACGCGCCGGGGCGTAATGAGGCCCTGATGGAAGAAGACACCGAGATCGACGGCGTCGCGGTTCGGGTTGAACAATTCGTTGGGCGTCCGGGCGATATCGTGCTGATGCATCCGTGGTTGTTGCACACACGCGCGCCCCACGGCGGCACGAAACCGCGCTTTATGCTGGCGAAATCGATTTATACACACGCCGCGCAGATGCATGAAACGGCAGTGATGGTCGCGCCGTGAAGTGGGGAATGGCGAGTGGGATGTGGCGAGTGGGGTTTTGGAGAAAGGGCGAAAGGGCGAAAGGGAGAGAGGGAGAAAGAGGGAAAGGGAGAATGGGAAACAGAAAAAAGAAAAAAAGGCGACCTTAGCCGGTGGGCCGCCCGGAACGGAGCGCGGGCACGCGACAAGGAAAATTTGCTGTCTGAGCGAAGCGTAGCTGAGCGCGTTTCAAAGTTGAGCGCGTGCCGTAGAGACGTTACATGTAACGTCTTTACACGGCCCAGCGGCTAACGTCTTGATCTTTTGGTCCTTTTGGATCAAGCCAAAAGGAC
>JANQES010000051.1 GCA_028278205.1 Rhodothermales bacterium | reverse complement strand
TTGGGGCATACCTGCCAGGTTTTCAAAACCTGGCAGGTATGGTTTTCGCCGTTTTCAGCTTGTTTTCAACGGTTTTCTATTTCAACGCTGAATTCGCATTTTAGTCATTCCTGCCTGCGCAGGAATGACTTTTCTTACATATTTGTGATGATTTAAGAACTTTTGCTTCACGCGACCTCAGATTGAATCCGAGTCGAAAATCAACCAATCCAAAATCCAAAATCAGAACCCATAATGCTCAGCAAACGCCACCAAAGCTTCCTCAAAAATAGCCATCGGCGGGCGCACCAGACCGGCGCCGATCTGGCCGATGCCGGGCTCTTTGTGGGCGATGCCGGTGTTGACGCGCGGCGTGATGCCGGTTTCGATGACTTTGCGCAGGTCGATGCCGGTGGGGGTGCCCCGGAAGTCGAGGGCGGGCATGTTGAAGTATTTGTGCTCGGCGTGGGTGATCTCGTACATCTCCATCGTGGCGTTGATGGCATCGCGGGGCGTGCCGCTGACGAAGGTGACGATGGCCGGCGCCGTAGCCATGGCAAAGCCGCCGATGCCGGCGGTCTCGGTGATGGTGCTGTCGCCGATGTCGGCGTTGGCGTCGTCGTCGCCGTAGCCGGGGAAGTAGAGGCCGCGGGGGATCTGCGCGGGCGCGGTAAACCACCGCCCGCCGAGGCCGCTGACGCGGATGCCGAAGTCGGTGCCGTTGCGTGCCATGGTGGTGACGATGGTGCTGCCGTCGATGTCGTGGGCGGCGTCGGCCATGGCTTTGCAGGCAGCCATCACCGGGTTGAGCACGCTCAGGGCATTGTCGCCGATGGCCTGGAGCACGGCGGCTGCCGTCTCGGCGTCGGGGCTGATGCGGGCGACGCGCGGGGCGAGGGCTTTCAGGTAGAGGATCGATCCGGCTTTGTTGCGGTTGTGGCCTTCGTCGCCCATATGCAGCGCTTCGGCCAGCAGCGCCTTGATGTCGATGCCGCCGGAGGCTTCGATGGCATCCTTCAAAACGGGCGCCATCACGTCTTCCATCCACCGCAGGCGCTGTTGCACCTCGTCATCGAAAGCGCCGTAGCGCAGCACCTTGCCGTAGCCCTCGTTCATGTTCGAAAAAGCCCGGTTGCCGTGCGTCTCGTTCTCGACAATGTAGACCGACATCGACGGCGAGGTCACGCCCGCCATCGGCCCGACGGTCTGATGATGGTGGCACGGCTCCAGGCTGATCGCGCCGCTCTCGACGAGGGCGCGGGCTTCGGCCTCATCCGTCGCTTTTCCTTCGAAGATCAACGCGCCGGTGATGGCGCCGCGCAGGGGGCCTGAGGCGCGGTCCCAGGTGATGGGCGGCCCGGCGTGCATCAACAGGTCGTCGCGCATCCCCGGAATAACGTCGCGCGCTTTACCCACACCCACGAGCACAGCGCGGGCTTCGATCATCCGTTCGGTGGCTTCGTCGTTGGCCTGGTCGATGTTCATGGGCGGTGTTTTTTGTGATCTAACCCAGGAATGGTACGAATCGTTTGTATTGGATGCGGGATTCGGGATGCGGGATGTAAAACGAAATCCAACATCCCGCATCAACCCTTCTTCATCCTTTCCAGGATAGACAACAGCTTCTCATTACCGCCTGCCGGAGGTCGCCAGTCTACGTGGACCGCCGGCACGTCTTGCGCCGCGAGGCTCGCCACAAACGATTCGAGGCCGACGTTGAGCGCGCTCATTGGCTTTTGCAAAACGGCGAGATCGACGGGCGGCAGGGGAGAGGGCGGCTCGTCAGGCGCGCACAAGCGCTCGCCCACATAGGCCGCAGCGGCCCGGCACGTAGGCTTGACGCGGGCGCCGGCGGCTTCGAGGCGTTCGATCTGAGACGCCATGTCTTGCGGGTCTTCGTCCGTACCGACGACGAGGGCCACCACTTCGAGCGAGCGCCCCGCTTGCTGCGCCTGAGCGATCACTTCGGCGATGGCCGGGGCGAGGTCGGCGGCAGGGTCCGGATGCGCGCCGTCGCCGAGGACCACGTCGAGCAGGATCATGGCGACGGCGGGATCGGCGGCTTCCTGGGCCAGACGTTGCAGGCGGAGCGTGTTATCGAGCATCGGGTGCAGCCGCCCGACGGTGAATTCGTCGGCGCCGAGGTCGAGGATCGTGTGGCCCTGGCTGACCAGCGGGTTGGCGAGCTTGTGTTCAGGTTTCAGCGAAACGTTGGAATAGACGACGGGCAGGTAGTCGTAGAGAAGGCGCAACGTATCGTAGGCGAGCGTGCCGCCGGAGAACAGCCCGCGCGCGTAACGCGGCCTATCGCCGAAGTCTTCCTGTAGCAGCAGATTGTCGTAAGCCTCGATGCGGGCGGCAAACATGAGCGCCAACTCCACGGCTTCGTCCAGGGATAGAGCGACGAGGCAGTTGGAGGTCGCCCTGTTGCCGGGGGGCACGTAGCCCGTGAAATAAATCACCACGGGTTTGCGGATTTGCCGGATGTCTTGCATCAAGGCCGCGGCCACGTCGGGGGCCGGCGGCTTCGAAAGCAGCACGATGACCTTTGTGTCGGGGTCGCGTCGGAGCAAGTCGAGCGCCTGCCGGGCCGTGATGCCGCCGCCGTCGTGGGCGAGGTCGCGCCCGCCGGTGCCGAGGGCGTGGGTGATGCCGCTGCCGCGTTGATGAATGCGCGCCGTCACGTGTTGCAGCCCGGTGCCCGAGGCGCCCACAAGACCGATGGGTCCGCGCCGCACTCGGTTGGCAAAGCCGAGGCCCACACCGCCGACGAGCGCTGTGCCGCAGTCCGGCCCCATCACGAGCAACCCCTTCGCGGCGGCTTCTTTTTTCAGGGCGATCTCGTCGTCGAGCGGGACGTTGTCGCTGTAGAGGAAGACGTGTTTATTCAGGCGGAGCGCTTCGCGGGCTACGGAGGCGGCATAGCGTCCCGGCACCGAGATCAGCACCCACGCCGCGCCGGGCAGCATCTGCGCCGCCGTCTCCAGGCTTTTAGGCCGATATTCCTGGTCGATGGACGCGCGCCGCCGCGCGAGGAGTTGATCGATCTGGCCGAGGGCGGCTTCGGCGGCGGCTTTGTCCTCGCCGTCAAGGCTGATGATGAGGTCGTCGGGCCGGGCGGCCCGGGCCTCCGGCGTCAGCAGGCCGTTTTGAGCGAGGAGGTCTTTGTTAGCCGCCGTGCCCATCATCACCCCGACACCCACGACGCCGGGCAGCGCCGCCAGGGCCGCCTGCAATTCCATCAAAACGATAGAATCGTAATAAGCGCCGCGACGGATCTCGGTTTTTAGCACGCCCATAATGAATCCGAGCAGTTTCTCAATCCTCCACAATCTCCACGACCACCGGGCCGCTGGCTTTGACCATGCAGGCCAGGCGGCATTCGCCCGGTTTGAGGTCGCAGAGATCTTCGAGCGTGTCGATTTCCTGGTCGTCGAGCGGGCTCAGATGTTCGCTGCCCGAGAGGATGCGGATGGGGTCGCTGCCGCAGATGCCGGCGTGGCATTCGGCGTTGAGATCGACGTTGTTGGCTTCGGCGGCGTCGCAGAGGGTCTGGCCGGGCCGGAGGGCGAAGGTCTGGTTCAGCCCTTTGAACGTCACTGCCGGCGCGGCTTCGGCGGGGGGCGCTGCCGGCATCGGAGGCCGAATGCCGGTGGGCGGTCCGGCTCTGAAGGTTGCCGAATCGCGCGGGACTTCCTCGTAGAGCGACAGCCTGAAGATCTGCTGGCCCGCCCGGAAGACATCGTCGTGTTCGATCTCGACGGCGTTGCGGACGCGCAGGTAGGTGCCGTTGAGGCTCTTGAGATCCTTGACGAAGACGATGCCGTTTTTGACCGAGATCGCAAGGTGGCGCCGCGAGAGCATCTTGTCGTCCGGGTCGAGGATGACGTCGGGGGCTTTGCGGCCCAGGACGATGGTTTTTTCGGGCAGTGTCTTCCGGCCTACCAGCGTGCCGGTGTGGTCGTAGTGGGTGTACGACGCTTCGTCTTTGTCGACCTTGAAGACGAGGATTTCGCGGCCCAGGCGCAGCAGATCGCCGGTGGAGAGCGGCATGGGTTTGCCCGCGCGGAGGCGGAGGTAGGTGCCCGTGTCGCTGCCGTCGTCGCGCAGAAAATAGCCGTCGGCGCTGTGCGAAATCGATGCGTGATGCGCCGAGAGCGTGGTGTCGTCCGGAAACGTAACGTCGCAGCCCTCGCGCCCGATGGTCGTGGCGCCGCCCGCGCCGAGGACGAACTCGTCTTCATCGACGCCGGCATAAGTCATGCGGACGAGGACGGCCTTTTGCTCGGAGACGGCCCGCTCTGCCGGGATGCTGGCCTCCGGCGGCCCTTCCGGATCGACTGTGAAGCGCAGCAGCGAGTCGGTCATCTTGCGGGCCGGCGCCACCGCCGGGGCGGCAGGCTCTTCGTCCGCATAGTCCAAAACGACCTGGATCTCTTCTTTTCCATCGATTTTCTGCCGCACTACTTCCGCCACAAAAACGCCGTCGCGCATCGCCGACTTGATGTTGCCGCGATGTTTGACCTCGCGGAACGTAGCCGGATCGGCGTCGAAATCTTCGGTTTCGAGATACGCCTGGCTCAGCATGTCGCCGATGAGGTAGAGATTGGGCTGATGGCTTTCGAGCAGCGGGCTGACGGCCATGCGTTTCTTGTTGTTCGGCCCGCCCGTGACCATGTAGACGCCCAGCGTATTGAGAAATTTCTCCGGGATGTCTTCGCCGATGCAGGCCAGGCACTGGGTTTTGGGAAACTCCAGGTGCGACGTCTCGCTGGGGCGCCCGTCGAGGATTTTCCGATCTACCCGCAGCGACAGGTATTCTTCGCGGTCCGAGGCGATCACGACGGCGGCGGGTTCGCTTCGGGGATAATACAGGATGTTGCCGTTGCCCACGTAGGCGTCGAAGAACTCTTCATTGAGCGCGCGCGAGACCTTTGGCATCTTATCGCCCCGATACGACCAGTAGACGCGGCTGGGGTCGCCGGCCTCGGCTTTGGCGTTCGAGACGGCGATGACGGCTTCGGCTGCCGAGGTGCCGCCGCCGATGATCAGCGCCGGAGCGCCGACGTACTTCGAGGCCTCGTCGAGCCGGTAGGCGATGCCGTCGGTGTTGCCGGGGATGTCGAACCGCCGGGGCACGCCGCGGCCTATCGACAGGGCGACGTGGCGGGCCCGGTAATCTTGCTCGCCTTTGGCTTTGTGGTTCCAGGCATGAACCAGCCAGAGGCCGTCGTCTTGCAATTCGAGACTCGTCAGTTCGATGCCGATCTGCGCCGGGATGCAGCCTTCGCGATAGTAGCGTTTCCAGGCGGCGCACATGTCGTCTTTGTCGATGGGGCCGAAGTGCAGGCGGTTGAGCAACTGGCCGCATTGCGGAAACCGCATCTGATCGCCGCCGCCGAAGTGGGGCAGGATGAGCTTGTCTTTGGCATAATCGCGGATGCGTTTCATCAGGTCATCGTAATCGATGACAAGGGCGGCCAGCCCTAACTCTTTGGCGCGGAAGGCCGCCGCCGTACCCGCCGGCCCCCCCCCGACGATCAGCATGTCGAGCACTTCCGGCAAGACAACCGGCTCGTCGAGCACGTACGTGCCGTCGGCTAAGATCTCTTGTGGCATACTAGCGCGGTTTCAGGTTCGGGGTTTTTTGGTGTTTGGGTGTTATAGTGTTATGGTGTTTTAGCATTTTATTTTAAAGAATTTATGCTGTGGTAAATCAGGCGCACGGCAATTTGTACATTTACTGAGCCTGTCACGAGACCCGAAGGATTTTGATGAGGATTGATTATTTATTTCGGTAACGGCAGAACCGAAAGTCCCCCTTTGAAGGGGGTGCCCCGACGAAGGAGGGGCGGGGGATGTTCGTGCGGTCTTCAAAAGACCTCTCGCAAGGCCGCAGGAACATCCCCCTGCGCCGCTCCGCCTACGCTGCGCGCCGCTTTCCCCCTTCGAAGGGGGAATCGCGCGGCAGGCGATTCCCGAAATAATTTGTCAAAGATCATGGAAACCCTTAGGGTCTACATTGGTCGCCTGCGGCTCGTATCTCATCATCCTCGTACCATCACAAACTTAAACACTATAACACGGAAACACTAAAACACTACGAAGCCCGCTCCAGGCTCGCCTCGATGCTCAGGCCGAAGCGGATGAGGCTGTCGAGATGAATCTCAACGGGCGTCGTTATCCGGTTTCCATCGATGAAGGTAGCGTTTTTGCTGCCCAGATCCTCCAGTATCACCTTTCCGGCTTTGACGGTGATGCGCGCGTGCTGGCGCGAGATTGAGGTGTCGGGCAGGGTGAGATCGCAGGACAGTTCGCGGCCTATGATCTGCGCACCTTCTTCCAGCACAAACGTCTCCACCGATTCGTCCGGCATCGTCACGATGAGCTTGAACGGCACGGGTTCAATCGAGGGCGTCTGGGTGGTTTCGGCGTCGCCGGGCGTGTCTTGCGAGGCAGCAGGCGGAGATGCCGGTGGAAGATCGAGATCCGGCATTGGCATGAAGGCTTCGTGGATCGCCGTTTTTTCGCCGGAATCCTGCGGAGTTGCCGGCGTTTTCATATCCATAAACGGATCGCGCAGCCGGGTTTTCTCGCCGGTGTCTTCAGCGCCGAGGCCCGACAAATCGGGCAGGGGCGCGAAGATATCTCCGACGTACGTCTTGTCCCGTGAATCATCGCTGACCGATGTTTCCAGCACGCTGCCGCTGAACACCGGCGCCTCTGCTTCGGCTACAGCGTGGAAGATAAAGTCGACCCGGTGGGCGAAGGTGATCACGTGGAGTTGATCCAGGCGTACCGGCTCCAAGACGGGCACGCCGTCGAGTTCGGTGCCGTTGCTACTGTTGAGGTCTTCGAGGAAATACCGGCCCTCGGCCTCGTCGAAATAGATCCGGGCGTGGTAGCCGGAGACGTAGCTCGGATACAACGTAATCTGATTGTCGTCGAGCCGCCCAATGGTAGCCTCCCGGCCAATCGAATACGCCGACCCGGCGAGTTCTCCCGTCTTGCAAAACAGGCGTGCTGGCATGGGTTTAGGGCGTAGTGCGTATTTACTTCGTCAGTCGCTTCGCTCGTGTCGTATTGCGTATTGTTTTTCAGCACAAAATACGCAATACGCAGTACGAATTATTCCAGGTATAAAAGCAAGTTACCACGCTGCGACTTGTCCGGGTGGAACAGGTGGCAGGTGATGCAGGTGTTGGCAGCCTCGGCATCGGAGTGGCAGGTCTGGCACGAGGCGATGGTGGGGATGTTCTGGATGCCGGCATGATCGCGCGTGGAGTCGGGTGCGGCGTCGAGGGCTGTGAGTTCCCGGATGGGGATGGCATCGTGGCAATCGAGGCAGCGGCGCTGGATGATGTGCGCGCGATGGTCAAACTCGGCGCGGGTAAACACCTCCTGATCGGCCTGCGCCCGCAGGATGGTCGCGTTTTCGACGTAATGGCATTCCTGGCAGGGTTCCGTCAACTCGTCGATAAACTGATGGTATGCCTCCGCTTGCTCGGCAGTAATCGACGTGTCGAGGCTGGCTGCGCTGACGGCAAAGCGCGTCTCGTCGAGAGGGCTGTACGGATCGCGTAGACGCTGATCGACGTATTTGAGCAACATCTCGATGTTCTCCAACTCGTCCTGAACCTGCTGATCCGGCTCGGCGCGCAAGGCTTCATTATAATCGCGCAAAGTGGCGAGGGCTTCTTCGTAGAGTTTCTTCGCATCGCGCGGTTCGACATCTGCCGAAGCTTTGAGCAGGTCTGCCAGGCTGGTTGCGGGATAGAGCACGCGCCGGAGCGTCTTGAGGTTTTCGAGGAGCCAGGGGTCTTCGTGATACAGCGGGCGTTTGCGGACCGTCTCGCCGCGCTGCTGGAATTCGCCGGGATTGATGAAGTAGGACCACCGGGTGCCGGGCGTCTGCTGCGCCTGGATTGTCTCCAGGGTCAACACGCCGGGCGTCTCGGCAGAAGCATCGCCGACGGCGAGCCAGGGTGTGGCGGCGCTGGTGGTCAGATGGCAGGCGTCGCAGTGCCGGTCGAAGTCAATCGCCTGAAAATTCTTGCCGTCGGGATCGGGGTTGTGGCAGTAGAGGCAGGTCTGCTCGACGTCGCCCACGTCTTCGCGATCTTTGACCTCCAGGACGTGATGCGAATGGGAGAATTTGAGGTTGGCCGCATCGGGTATTGCTTCGGCGGCGAAGTCGAATTCGGGATGGTGCTTGTTGAACGAGTCGTAGTCGTGGCAGGCCAGGCATTGCGTGTCGGTGACCTGGGTGATGAGCGCTTCGCGACCTACGTGTTCGGTGTGGCAGCCGGAGCAGGCCGGTTCGTTGGGCGCCGGCACGTCGCGCGAGAAGTCGCCGGTGCGGTAGAGATAGTGGGAGGTGAAAGTATGGACGCCCACCTCGTCGCCGTATTTCTCGTGGCAGACGGCGCACTGCCCATCCGAGACGTCGCCGAAGGGAGTATGGCAGGTGGCGCAATCGTCCCCGAAGGGCGCGTGGTTGGACGAGAGCGGCCCGTTGGAGATCAGCGTACCCTGCTGCGCCGTGATGTTGACCACGAACAACGCCGCAATCACCACCGCCCCGACGCCCCCGATGATAAACATCTTCGCGCGCGCCGACGGATACACGTAGCGCTTCGCCACGGGCAACCGCACGTCGCTGAAAAAGCCTTTTTTTCCTTGCTTTTCGCTTTTTCGAGTCATTTCCCCTCAGGAAGCAGGATTGTGGGATGCGGGATACGAGATGTGAGATACGGGATGATGGCTTGAGTAAGATCCGACATCTTTGGGGAGATATTTTTCTCTACAAACAGGTCGTCCCTACGGGACTTTGCAGAGACGTTATCTCGCATCCCATATCCTGAATCCCGTATCTCGCATCCCGTATCTCGCATCCCGAATCCCTCAATAGTAAACCACCGCAAAAATGTGCAACGCCAGCAGCACGATCAGCACGAGCGAGACCGGCACGTGGAGGTAGAGCCACCAGCGTAGCGCTTTTTGCAGGGTGTAGTGGGCGTCTATTTCCAGTTTGGTTTTGTACATCGCCTGGAGGTCGTCGAGTTTTTCCTGCTCGTCTTCGGGCAGCAGCGCGCGCAGGTAGTCAAACTGCTCGGTGCGTGCCTGGATGCCGCCGGTGATGTCGAGGTAATAGATCAGGCGCGTCTTCGGCGTCGCCAGGATCGGCGCCAGCGTTTTGCGATAGAATTCGCGGGTGGCATAGTCGCAGGTAGTTGCCAGCGATTCGGCGCGGTGGCGGATGTCGGCGATCAGTTCGGGGATCCGGTCGTAATGCACTTCGATAGACAGGCCGGAGTTGAGCAGCATCGGGATCCACTTCTGCAAGACGACGCCCAACAGCCCGCTGCCGACGACCCAGATGCTGAGCATCCACAGCCACCACGTCAGGATGCCCTGCGGCATTTTGAACCCCGTGTGCATGAACACCAACAGCATAAACAGCGCGCCGCCGTAGACGTGTACTTGCAGATAATACCACGTCCGGCCCGGCCTGAACTTCATCAGCCGTCGGCGCAGGGCGAAGGCAAAGACCGCCACGAACAACACCGTGGCCATAATCCCGTAGGCGATTCCCAGCGTGTTGCCCGGACGCACCTGCCCGAACAACGCGTTGGCGAGGTAAAGCAACAGGCAGACGCCCACCGCAATCCAGAACCCCAAAAACCAACGAGGCGACTGAATCCAGCGGTTGGACATCCGCGAGGCCTTCGGTCTTTTTTTCTGATAAATAGCCGTTTTCTTCATCGCTGCTGATGGTCTACGGCGAGCAGTTCCTGAAACGTCTCCAGGCTATCGACCCGGAAGGCGCAGGCGTGCGGG
Organism: Rhodothermales bacterium; assembly: GCA_028278205.1. Taxonomy (GTDB): domain Bacteria; phylum Bacteroidota; class Rhodothermia; order Rhodothermales; family Bin80; genus JANQES01. Next base: position 12,424 of record JANQES010000051.1, on the reverse strand, counting down.
CAGTTGTTGACACACGCCGGCCCGGCCTCCGACGTATAACACAAATCGCACTTGCTGGCCACCTGCCGGTCGCGCCCCCGGAGCCAGGTGGGCAAGGCCGATTCGGGCCAGACCGTGCCGGTGTCGTGCATGATGATGGCGTCGTAGGGGCACTTCTTGGCGCAGTTGCTACAGCCGATGCACAGGTTGTCGTCGATCTCGACGACTTCGCCGACGTTGGCGCGGCGGATGGCACCCGTAGGGCAGCCGACCAGGCACACCGGGTCTTCGCAATGATAACAAGACCGCGCCACGAGGAAGTTGCCGAACTTTTCGCCTTCGCGGACGAAGCGCGGGCGCCCGCCGTGGGTGCTCTCGCAGCCGCGTACGCAGTCGTCGCACCGCGTACACACGTCCAGGTCGATGACCAGGATGCTGTTGCCCTGCACCAGGCCTTTGGCCAGCGAAAACTCGATCAACTCCGACTCGTCGAGGTGCTTGCGGGTGTGGCCGGTCTCTTTGATGCGGGCCACGGCGGCTTCCCAGAGGCGGCGTTCGACCGACGGATACTGCCGCACGAGGCTCTCGAAATCCTTCCGGTTGATCTTGACCAGTTCGCTGAAACCCACCGACGTCGTCGTCACCTGCCAGCCGATGATCCCTTCGATGAGCAGTTCGACCTCGCCGAGCGCCATGCCTTTGCTCAGGTAGGAGACGGCCATGTTGCCGCCGCCGAGGTGTTGCGAGAGCTTCAAAAAGCCCGACCGAACCAGATACAACGCATCCGCTGCTGCGCCCTCGTGCGCGACGACGTCGCCGGGCGAGCACGAAAGCAATTCCACTTTCTGCGTCAACGCCTCAACGAACGACTCATCGACCCCGAAAAACAGCGGCGTCGATTTCAACTGGGCCGAGAGCGTCCGGGCGCGATAGATCGAGTCGATGCGATCCTGGAAGGCGGCGGATTTTTTCTTCATCTCGCGCAGCGCCGGCACGCGGATTTGCACAAGGGTACACGCCTCGGCGGTGCGCGCCGTCACCGACTGCGGCCATCCGTTGAGCGCGCCGATCTCCCCAAAAATCTCGCCCGCGCCGAGCCGGTTCGACGCCCCGAACGACAGGTCAAAATCCATCGTCGAGAGGTAGGTGATGCTGTCGGCTTTCTTCTTTTTCGTCTTCTCTCGCTCGATTTGCCCCAGATAAAACGTTTTCGCATGCGGGTCTTCGCCGGCTTGCCCGTCGGATCCGTTCTCGAAGGCGACGCGGGTGCTGTCGAAGATGGGGGTGGCGGTGCTCTCTTTTTGTTTACTGACGTAGACGTCCACGGCGCCCTCGGCCACGTAGAAAGCGAGGTCGAGGTAGCTGCCTTCTTCGAACAAAATGGCCTCTTTTTCCCAGGACGCGACGGTGACGTCCGGCGAGATTTTTTCGAGGAAGGCGTCGTCGTAGGGTTGGAAGATTTCGTACCGGCGCAAGGCCTCTGGTGAGAGCCGGTCCGACAGTTCGACCAGGCCGGATTGCGTGCCGTAAGAAGACCAGCGATCTGAGAAGAGGCGTTCGCGTTCTCGTTCGGCAGTGTCCATCAACTTTTTAGCTTCTTCCATGTCACTGCCCCCGCCCGAGTGCGCGGTAGAGTTCATCCAGCCGCTGTTTGACGAGGAGGAGGATCTCCTCGGTGGAAGTCGTGTCGGTGACCATCGGCGGCGGCGGCAGGTCGAGGCTGGGGCCGGCAGGCCCTCGCGCAGACCGGCGCACAGGCCGGGTGCGCGGAATCGGAGGACGCGCGGGCCCGCGACTTACAGATCCTGACGACGGACGCCGCCGTACAACCGGCGGTGGCGGCGGTACGCCTACGGCCACCGGCGTGGCGATTTGCACCTGCGGGATCGCCCGGCGGGACCGCGCCTGCTGGTAGGCATTGTTGAGGACGCCCGCGCCGTGATTAGGCGCCTCCCAGTGTTTGATTTTCTGATTGCGCTCGGCCATGTTGAACTCCTCGCCGGTGGGATGGCCGGACGAGAGCAGCCGCTCGTCGGTGATGTGATGGCAGCGGACGCAGTTGTTGGCGCGTGTGGCCGGGTCTTCCTGGTTGATCATCCCCAGCGAGGCGCCTTCGGCATAGCTCGACCAGGTGGCCGGCGGCGGTTTCGGTGGCTGATGCTGGCGTTCGTAGCCCTCGCCGGGGCCGTGGCAGTTCTCGCAACTGACGCCGTCGAAGACCTCCTCGGCCTCTTCGCCCGTGACGATGGTGCCGTGGCAGTTCATGCAGATCTGGTTGCCGCGTTTCATCTGCGAGACACTCAACCCGTACGTCGTCGCGATCTCGACGGCCTTCGGATCGTGGCTCAGCAACGGAAACGCCGACTGGCTGTGCGCATCCCGATCCCACCAGTCGAACTGATCATTGTGGCAGCTACAGCCGTCCGAGGGACCGAGGGTGCCGTACTTCGACCCGGTAAACCACGCAGGCCGCCGCCGTATCTGCCCCGCCACGGCGATGACCGGCCCGGTCGGTTGCGCGGGTTCGCCCTCTACCGTCGTCGCTGCCGTGTCCGTCGTCGTGGTGGTGGTCGTGGTCGTCGTGCCCGGCACGGCGGCAGAATCGACCGTTGCCGGTGTTTCTGTGGGATCGGTGGCGGGTGGCGTCGGCTCCGGGTCTGGCTCAGGGGTAGCCACCGGCTCGCCGGCAATCAGCGGGTCGAGGGCGGCGAGCTGGCTGCCGTCGTTGTTCTGGGCGAATTGCTGGGCGCTGGCGCTCATGGCGTCGGCGGCGGCCAGCAACGCGGTTCTGTTGTTCGGGGCGATCTTAAGATTGCCGCCCTGATTCAGGATGGCCTGCACTTCAGGGAGCGGCGCGACGCGATACACTTTGTCGAGGTCGCGGCGGGCGCCCTTGATCTTGCGTTCTATCGCTTTGAAGTAGCGGCTGGCTTCGGTAGCCTCGGCGGCGGCGCGGATGCTGTATTCATAATTGAGCGCCCGCCCGATGACGAACATCAGCCGCTTGCGTTCGGGCGTCTTGGCGCGGTTGGTCTCGTCGTTGCTCCACTGGGCCTGAAGAAAATTGTGCTGGATCTTATCGGACCATTCGATCAAGTCGAACTTGCTGCCGCTGGGATGGCCGCCTACGTTGATGAGCTTTTCGTTGGGCACGGTGTGGCACTCGAAGCAGTTAGCCGCCACGGCGTAGAGGTTATCCGACGGGCGCAGCATCCCGCCTTCGATGCTCTGGGCGATGCGCTGCTGCTTGTGCGCCTCCGGCTCGGTATCGTGATCAGCGCCGCCGTAATCGTTGTGGACGTTGACCCAGTCGCGCGCGGCGCCGTGGCACGACTCGCACGAGACGCCGGCGATGGCGCGGGCCTGGTCGTTTCGGATGGTGGCGGTGTAGTGGCAGCGCAGGCAGAGACTCTCGCGCTTCGACAGCCTGAACTCCATCTTCTGGAGGATCTCCTGCGCCTGCTCCGACCTGTGCAACAGGTCGAAGCCCGTAGCGTGCGGCGTCTCTTGCCAGACTTCGTATTCCAGCGTGTGGCACTCGCCGCACGGCACGCTCGGATCGTTGGCGTCGGTGACGATCTTGGCCGGGTCGGTCCGCAGATAGGGCGATTCATCGACTTGCTGCGGCGCTTCTTGCCAGACCGCCCGCGCGATGGGCACGGCAAGGCCCAGACAAAAAACACACCCGAACAACACCAGATACCAGGGGACCGTTTGGAAGGATCGTGCTTTCATCAGCATGGCGGTGAATGAGGACACGAACGAGCGGAGGGCGACGCTGTAATATCGAACAAGGAATCTTTAATGTCGAAGGGAGAGCCTATTTTTAATATTCGACATGATCATTCAATCGGGTTCAGGCTGTTCGACGTATGTTGTACCGATTCTAATCGACGGCTAACACACCCCGCCTCGCGTGCGCTTGGCACTCCTCTCAAGAGGGGAAACTCCTTGGTGTTTCCGCGCATCCACTTTCAGAGAACTTAAAGCTCCCATTCAAGACTCACAACTTCAGCACCACCTCCAGCCGTCCGCCGAAGTTCAGTTCTGAGCTATCCGGGCCGAGTTCTACGTCGTCGATGTCGTAAGCGCCGAAGGCATCGATGACGATGACGCCGCGTTTACCGACGGCCATCTGGTAGCGCGCGCCGAGCGCCACGGCATCGCGCGCGCCGACGGTGTCTTCGTCGTAGGTGTAGCGCCCGCCGGCCTCGATGATGAGTTGCTTGCGGGTGTGGTCGAAGAACATCTGGTAGCCCGCGCTGGCGCCGACGGCGTTGTCGGCCACGCTGCCGAGGGCGGCGCCGTAGCGGCCCAGGCCCACGGCAGCGAAGAGCACGCCGGTGCGTCCGAGCGGCCCGCCTGCCGCGGGTCCCCGCGCCGCCGAGCGAAACGCGTCGATGCCGGCGAAGCCGTTGATGTAAATGTGATTATGCGAGTGATGCGGCGTCCACGAAAACTGGTTGTGGATGAGAAAGCCTTGCGAGTTAGCAACGCCCTCGTCGCCGACGGGGAAGGAGCCCAGCACGCGCAGGGTGTTGCTGTAGCGCCCGATTCGCCGCGTGCTGCCCACGCCCACGTAGATGCCGTCGCCCGTGGAATCATCCGCCGTGACATAGACCGCGTCGAGTTCGACGGTGCGTTTGCGGGAGTCGGTTTCGGTGAACAGGCCCACCAGCGTGGCCGTCTTATCGCCCTCATTGCCGAAGTTGACGGGCCGGTCGATGTCGCCCCAGGCGACGAGGCCCGTGACGCGGACGTTGACGAGGCCGCCCATCTTCATGTTGGCGCGCGTCAGGCCGACGGCGTCGATGGCGTCTTCGTTCAGGAGCATGCCATCCTGAAAACTCAGCGGCTGCCGGCCCACCGAAAAGCCGAGGTCGAGCCCGCCGCTGTCGTCGAAGTCGATGTTGGGAAAGATCTCGCCGAGGTCGCCCTCAAAAAAGAGCGTCCGGATGCCGAAGTTGAGTTCGTCCTGAAACGAATCGACATCGTCCGGCAATTCGGGATCCGAATTGATCGTGTAGCTGGTAAAACGCCCCCCTTCGTCGAGTGGGCGGAAGCCGATCAAGACGCGTTCGGTCTGCGTCAGGTAGAGATTGCCGAAGAGGTCGAAGCGGGCGGCAGCTTCGGTGAACTGGGTGTTGGCGACCCCGTTTTCGGCGCCTTGCAGCGCGCTTCGTATCGTCCCGAAAGCCATGAAGGCCGGTTGCCAGACTGCGCCGGTGGGCAGCTTGATGCCCTGAGCCAGCGTGCCGGTGCCCAGGAACGGTTCGCCCAACTCCAGAATAGGCCGGGGCCGTTTGGGAATGTCGGCCAGCGGAATCGGCTCGTCCGAAAAACGGCTCTCGCTGTGGTCGTCGCCCTCTTCATGCTTTTCTTCCCCTTCATGCTGCGCCCACGCGGTGTTCGCGCTGCCGGCCACCAGCACCATCAAGGCGAGGCAAAACGCCATCCAGCCGAACCGTCTCGCTTGTTTTCTTTTCATCGATCTCATCGATTTATGGATTTTAGATTTTGGATTTTGGATTTTGGATTGGCAATGAATTTTGACCATCGAATACGGTAAGGCTTGAGATATACTCGCACGCATCGCCTTTGTCCGTGTTGGCATGTCAAAATTCATAAATCCAAAATCTAAAATCCAAAATCAGAACCGTCTACTCCAACACCACATCCCGGTCGTAGAGGACCTGCGCGCCTTCGACCACGCCGTCGGCGATTTCGCGGGGGCTCATGAAATAGTCGAAACCGACGCCCTGGATCTCGTGGACCAGATTGACCGGGATCATCTGCGCGATCAGCTTGATGTTGGCTTTGTACGGGCCGCGGCTGCCCGCCAGATCCTTGCCTTTCACCGCATATTTCGCCCATTTCGACTTGAGCGCCCCGATGGTTTGCCGGTGCTTGCGCGCGCCCACGGGCCGGGCCAGCAAGATGGTAGACCGCGTCGAAGGCCGCAGGAACGGCAGCGGGTCGGGCGAATAATTGAGGGCCAGCACCTGCTCGCGTTCGCCGCCGCGCACCATCCGCACCAGGAACTTCGACTGGAGGCTGAAGAGGTACTTGTCCTGCTTCAATTCGCCGTTGTGGACGTAGAGCGAGTGCAGGTCGCGCACGTCGCCGTTGGGGTCGCGGTCGCCGGAGACGAAGACGACGTTGCCGTCGGCGTCGGTGACGGTGACCTGGAGGAAGACCAGCCGTTCGGCGTCGAAGCCGGTGGGCACGTTGTGGCCGTCGGTGGCGTTGCGCACCTCCACTTTAAACTTGATGCCGCCGACGTCGGCCCGGTCTACGCTCACGTCGCCGAGGACGTAGCCGGCGCGGAGGACGGCCAGGCGTTGCCTTTCGGCTTCGGCGAGCAACTCCTGGTTTTCCGTGAGGATGTCGCGCGCGTCGTAGCGGTCGTCGGCAAACTGCCAGCGTTCGGGAAATTCGTGATCTTCCGCGACGTTGTCTTCGAATTCGTCGGTGCCCCAGCCGGCGTCTACGTCGAAGGTGAGCCATTCGCGGATCGAGGCCATCTCGGCAGCGCGGACGTTGTGCGGGAAGATGCCCGGATGGATGATCGAGTAGTCCGGCCCGGCAAACAAGTGGTTGGTGCGTTTGCGCGGCTGCGTGGGTTTACCGCCGACGATGGCTGCCGGGGCTTCGTCGTAGCCGGCATTGACGCCCGGCACCTTGCCCATGTGGCAATCCTGGCACGAGACGCCGTCGCCGGAGGCCGGCGTGGCTTTGTATTCGCTGAAGGCTTCTTCGAGCCGGAAGCCGTTGACGAGGTTGACGTCGTGGCACGTCCCGCAAAACGCCGACTCGCCGATTTGCGCAAACTCGATGGCGCCGGTGTGGATGGCCCGGCCCGCCTTGCCGCGTTCGGTGTTGACGTTATACTCGCCGCTTTCGAGCACCCGGTTGAGTTCTTCGTCGCCCGTCGGCCCGAAGACCGGATCGAACAGATCGCCCTCGACGATGGCCAGGCGCCCGCTGACTTTGCCGTAAGCGTTCTCCAGCCGGTGGCAGACGATGCACGTGATGCCCTCACGCGAGGTCGGGTTGCGGTCCATGTTCGACATGAACTCCGGTTCGCCCAGGTTCATCCCGACGGGGGTGTGGCAGCGGATGCAGAAGTCGCCGTTGGTGCCGTTGGTGATCTTCAGGATGGTGCCGTGCATGGCGTTGAAGACCGGGCTCATCTGCGCGTACGCATGCGACGAGACTGACCACTCCTTGAAATGATCGGGATGGCACGTGGCGCATTCGTTGGCCGACGGAAAGCGCTCGTCGCTATACACCTGCCGGTGCGCCTCCCCGGCCCATCGTTCCAGCGTGTCGGCAGGGGAGAGGGCCGGCGCCGCCTCCGGGACGACGGCCACCGTGTGCGCGGCCAGCATGACGGGGATCCGCCCGTCGTCGGCCTGCGCCGGAACGGCCTGCTCGCCATCGGGCGACAAAGCCACCGTGGCGCCGAGGACGAAGAGCGCCAGGACGATCAGGCTCCCCCATGCCTGACGAGGTCCAGGGAACTGCGGTGTGCGTTCAGCGTGTTGCTTCAACATGGTAGTTTTCCTCCATCGTGGAAAGAGCCGCGTATGCGTATATGCGCATTCCGCCGTACCAGCAGAACAAATACGCATTCCAACGATTGACAGCTTGAGAGAAACATCCGGCGAAGAGCGAGGGGGCCCGAAGGGATGCCTATCAATAATTTCTTTTCGATAATATGTTGTTTAGATTTGTCATCCGCAACCCCGATGGTGTAAAAAAAAGGGATCCATTCCATGCAGCGTGTATCTGACATGCTCGGCAAGGTCATCGATAGTTACCAGATCCAGGCTGTGCTGGGTAAGGGCGGCATGGGTGTGGTCTACAAAGCCATCGACACCTCGCTCGACAAAACCGTCGCGCTGAAGGTGATGAATCCGTATCTCAGCGAAGACGAGCGGTTTCTGGGGCGTTTTAAGTCGGAAGCCAAAGCCCTGGGCCGGTTGCATCATCCCAACATCGTCGGTGTTTTTGCGCTGCGGCACGTCGATCAGCATCTCTTCATCGTGATGGAGTTTGTCGAAGGCTTGAACCTGGCTGACCGCATCAAGCGGAGCGGCCCGATGGTCTGGCAAGACGCCCTGCCCATCATGAAGCAGACGCTCAGCGCCATCGACTATGCCCATCAAGAAGACATCATTCATCGCGACATCAAGCCCCATAATATCCTGCTCTCGCCCAAAGGCGTCGCTAAAATGACCGATTTTGGGCTGGCTAAAATTCAGGTCGATCACTCCGACAGCGTCATGGCGACGCGGACGGGCTTCACCGGCGGCACGCTCTATTACATGCCCCCCGAACAACTCGAAGGCCTCCTCCACGTCGATCATCGCGGCGACATCTACGGCCTCGGCATGACCTTTTATGAGATGCTGGCCGGGCGGACGCCGTTCGATAAGCTGAGTTCGGAGTTCGCCATCCTCAAAGCCATCGACGCCCACGACTTCCCCTCGCTCGATCAATTCAATAAAGATCTCCCCGCGCCGCTCGTCCGGATCATTTCGAAAGCTATTGAACGCCACCCCGACGACCGCTATCAATCGGCGGGCGCGATGTTGAAGGATCTGGAGGACTGGGAAGCGGGCGGGGCTTCTGCGAAGAAGCCATTCGCCACGACGACTCCGACGCGCAAGGCCGTAAAGCTGCCTTCCAGCAAGAAAAAGGAGGATCAGCGCAGCGTGATGCAGTCGCTACGCGGGGCGCTGACTAGAGAACGGCCCGACCAGGAGGAAGCCCCGGAGGCTGACATCGAGACGGTCCTCTCCGAGACGCCGCCGATGGCCTCGGCGCCGCCTCCTGTCTCCACGCCGCCGGCGCCGGAAGAGCCCGTTGCCGGGGAGGAGTCGCCACCGGAGCCCATTTCTGAAGAAGTGCCACCGCCGGAGCCTGTTTCTGAAGAAGTGCCACCGCCGGAGCCTGTTTCTGAAGAACCACCGTTGCCGGAGCCCGTTTCCGAGGGGCCCACGTCGGAGGAGCCTGCCGCTGGAGAACCGTCGCCGGAGCCCATTTCTGAAGAAGAACCGCCGGCGGAGCCTGTCTCAGAAGAGCCGCCGGAGCCTGTGGCCGAGGGGCCGCCGAAAAAAATTACCGCATCGCGAAGTGTTCCTCTGATGCCCGTGGAAGAGAACCTCGCAAAGCTCGGCGCACCGCTGATGCCGGGAGAGGCCCCCCTAACACCGAGCGAGCCCCCGGCGTCCGATCCGACACCGGAACCTGAACCCGCAACGGCGGATGAACCCACCCCGGCGCCTGAGTCGGATGTCCGTCCGGATCGACCTGCCCGGCGACGGCCTCTGTTCATCGTGGGCGGGGTGGCGGCCCTCGCGGTGCTGGCGTTTTTGATTTATCTGGGCACGCAGGGCTTTTCATCGAGCGCCACGGAGCAGGGAGAAAGCCTCGCGGCGGATACCACCGATACGACGGCTGCCATGGGGACGCTGGCGTCGTTCTCGCTCCGCACGAATCCGGACGAGGCCGAGGTCTTTGTCGATAGCCTGCGCCTGGGCAGCACCCCGTTGATCAACTACGAAATCAGCGCCGGCACCACCGCGTTTCATATCGAGAAGGAGGGCTATCTCCCCTTCGACACGCTCGTCGTCCTCGACACCACCGGGACGCCTGATTTCAGCTTCGCGTTGCGCGAAGACACCCCGGACCCCGAAGAAGAGGAAGAGCCCGAAGTACACACCCTGACGATTCAATCGGAGCCGCCGGGCGCGGAGGTGCTGCTCGACGGCCAGAGCGTCGGGCAAACGCCGCTGACGATGCAAGACCCCGAACCCGGCGACCGCGCCCTGGTGATCCGAAAACGGGGCTTTCTAGACTATTCGGGATCGATTACGGTGGAGGAGGGCCAAAACGCCACCGTCAACGAGACGCTGACGGCGTTGACGGCCACGTTACAGATCACCGTCCGCCCCTTCGGCGATATCTACGTCGATGAGATGCTCAAAGCCCAGCGCACCGGCGATCCGTTCTCCGAGGAAGTCGGGGCGGGCATCTATCGGGTTCGGGTGATGCATCCGCAATATGGCGTCTGGGAACGGCAAGTCATGATCAACGAAAGCGGTACGCAGGCGTTGCTGTTTAACTTCGAGCAGGAATTTGAAGTGCGGGTAACGTCCGAACCCGACCGGGCCGAGATTCTGGTCGATGGCCGGCCTGCCGGTAAACGCACCCCCGGCATAGTCCGCGTGCGCGCCGGACGCCGCACCATCTCCGTGCGCCGCCGGGGCTACGTCCTCGAAGACGCCGCGCGCATCCTGACGGTAGAAGGCAACCGCACCGACGAGCCGCTGCATTTCACGCTGAGAGCGGTGCAGTAATACTCACAATCTAACTCATTTCTTTCGATAGCTTTTTGCATAACAGTATAAAATCATAATCGCGCGCATACCACGCTTTTATATTGGTGACGGCCTCTTCCACCAGCGTCGTATCAAGCCCCGGCGGTGTCCTGTGTGTTTGTATACCATCTGTGGGAAGAATAACAGTCTCTGGCGTACCTAATTTCGATTTCAATCGCTCAAAGTCTTCCTGTAGATTTTCCTGAAAGCCAAAGAAAAAAATATCTTCGCGCCGAGAGAGGAAGTACGATTCGTTCTCAAACCAGTCCCAGAAGGATGAGTTGACGTGCCTGATATTTTTCATCGCTTTGATGGCACTTTCCCGCTCGTTTGCATCCTCCGAAGAAAGAGCTACCGCGAGTTTGTTCGGGGTATCAAATTGACGAAAGGCTTTTTCTTCGTTAGGGCTCCAGGGTGTGTTGTTGCGAGGTCTTCCGCATCGCCACCGGGTATAGAAGCCGCTCACGAAGCGTGTAACGGGATCTCGGACAAAAAAAACGATCTTTTCGCCTGTGGGAATATCTTTTAATTTTACCCGATGATTGTGGAATTCCAGTACATAGTTTTTAGTTTCGCGATGGTTCTGAAAAGTGACTTTTACAGCAGTTCCCCCTGTTCTGGAGACATGGATAAAATGAACGAATTTCTTCTTGAGTAAAATGCAATAAAATAACTTTTTAATTTGCCTTTTAAGTTTTAGTGGGAGCAGCTTCTTACCCAATCGTATTGGATTTATTGTTCGCATCAGTATTGGAGTGGGGATTGGAGCTACCGTGTGTCGTTCTGAGATCAGGGCTACAAGATAAGATACGACCCGCTGCGCTTCACACCGAGAGCAGTTCACGAAGGCGATTAAGGCCCTTGTTTTGATAGCTTTTTGCCTCATAAAGTGAACACCTTCTTCACGATAGCCCTTTTGAAGATGTCGGTGTGTCATTCATACATTGACCAGGATCTGATCTCGATAAGACACCCCCTTTGGCTAGCAAGAGGCACGCTATGGCTGGCGAAAAGAAAGACCTTTCTCGGCGCGACTTTCTCAATCAAAGTTCAAAGGCAGCAGCCGGCGTCGTGGCCGGTATGGTGGCTTCCGGAAGTTTGCTCGAAGCCGCCGCCTTTCACCGCGTCGAGACCGGGTTGCGATTCGGGCTCGTAACCTACCAGTGGGGCCGCGACTGGGACCTTCCCACGTTGCTGCGCAACTGCCAGAAGGCGAAGGCCCTCGGTGTGGAACTGCGCACCCAGCACGCCCACAACGTCGATCCGCACCTGAACGCCCGGCAGCGCTACGAAGTCAAACTTCGTTTCGAAAACAGCCCGGTCGAGTTGCTGGGCCTGGGCACCAACTGGGCCTTTCACTACGCCGATCCGGACCGGCTCAGAAGAGAGATAGACGGCGCTAAGGATGCCATCCGGCTCTCGCGCGACGTCGGCGGCAGCGGTGTCAAAGTCAAGCCTAACGGCCTGCCCGACGGCGTTCCGGTAGAGCAAACCGTCGAACAGATTGGCACGGCGCTCAACGATCTGGGTCGGTTCGGGGCCGATCATGGGCAGGAGATCCGTGTCGAAGTGCATGGGTCGAAGACCCAGCAGTTGCCCATGATGAAACAGATCTTCGACGTGGCCGACCACCCCAACGTCACAGTCTGCTGGAATTCGAACGCGGAAGACCTCGACGGCCAGGGGCTTCGCCACAACTTCGATCTGGTCAAAGACCGTTTCGGCAAGACGGCCCACGTCCGCGAGTTCAACGTCGGCGATTATCCCTACCAGGAGTTGATCGACCTCTTTGTTGAAATGGGCTACGACGGCTGGGTGCTGATGGAGGCGCGCACCGAGCCGATGGACCGGGTCGTGGCCCTGGCAGAGCAGCGCGCTCTTTTCGGTCAGATGGTCGAGAAGGCCCGGCGCAGCGTCAAGGCCGGCTGAGGGGGGTATAGTGTTTTAGTGTTATGGTTTTTTAGTTTACCGTAGAAACCCACCGTCTTTGACGGTGGTGATGTACCGTCGGCTATGCCGTACCTTTCAGGCATGGCCAAACGCAAAGGCAAATACCG
>JANQES010000041.1 GCA_028278205.1 Rhodothermales bacterium | reverse complement strand
GGCGGGTGTGGGCATCTTTTTCGGTTTTTACCCGGCGCGTAAGGCCGCAGCGCTCAACCCCATCGAAGCGCTGCGGTATGAGTAATGGCAACCGCAGATAAGGGCAGATGGACACGGATAAACGCAGATGGAAGGGCGTTATGAGAAAATCATCCGCGTTCATCTGCGGTTGCATTATCTGCGGTTGCATTATCTGCGGTTGCATTATCTGCGGTTGCACGAAAACTTCAATCAGGGTAAGCCTTGCTTTTATCGTCCTTCACTATTTAGATTCAGTCTAAATAGCAAGCCGGCGGCTTAGATCGCTTCCGCTGGCCGGGACACAAACCGGAATCCATGAACCCAGCGGACTCTCCTACGATCAAAGCCCTGCGCGGCTTTTTGCTGATTGTATTGCTCATCGGCATCGTGGGCACCGGGGCGGAACTTCTGCTACAGGAGCACTTCGAAGACTTCTGGCAATGGGTGCCGCTGATCCTGATGGGCCTCAGCCTGATCGTGCTCGGCTGGCGCGTGGTGGATCGCGGGCGCGTGAGCCTGCGGGTCTTTCAGGGGACGATGCTCCTGTTCGTCGTGAGCGGTTTCGTCGGCATGTGGATGCACTACCAGGGCAACGTGGAATTCGAGCGGGAGATGTATCCGACGATGAAGGGGTTTGAACTCTTCTGGGAATCGCTCAAAGGCGCTACGCCGGCGCTGGCGCCCGGCACGATGATCCAACTCGGGCTGCTGGGCCTGGCCTTCACTTACCGGCACCCGGCCTTATCCAACAAAAAAACGAACACCGACGGAGAACCGTAATGTATCGCATAAAAACGCTAATGGGCATCGCGTTGACGGCCCTGCTTTTCGTTGCCGGCTGCGCCGGCGAGGGCGAGACCAACACCGACACCAACGCCGCGCAAACCGATCCTGCCCCGACCGAGACGCAGACCGCCAACACCATGGGCGTGCTCAACCCCAACCTGGCCGGCGAAGACGAACTCGGCGCGCTGCCGCACCTCAACGCGACGCTCGCGCAGGCTGTCATCGATCAACGCCCCTTCCTGAACATGACGGCCCTGCACGCCGCCCTCGGCTCCGCTCTCAACGACGAGCAAAGCGCCGAACTCTACGCGAAGCTGTTCATCCCGATCAACCTCAATACGGCCAGCCGCGAGGAGATCCTGCTGGTACCCGGCGTGGGCGACCGCATGGCGCATGAGTTCGAGGAGTATCGTCCCTACGTGGCTATCGATCAGTTCCGCCGGGAGATCGGCAAGTATGTGGATGAGGCGGAGGTCGCGCGGCTGGAGCAGTACGTCTTCGTGCCGGTCAACCTCAATACGGCCAGCGACGAGGCCATCCTCGCCATCCCCGGCGTGGGCAACCGGATGCTGCACGAATTCAAGGAATACCGCCCGTATCAAAACATCGAGCAGTTCCGCCGGGAGATCGGCAAATATGTAGACGAGGACGAACTCGCCCGGCTCGAACGCTACGTAACGTTGGATTGAACCGCCCGGCCCTGAAGAGCCGGGCTCAGGGCTCAAGGACGCCTTCGGCGCCCTGTTTCAGGCCCAACGGGCCTTCAGCGCTGAACCCGGTGATTACTTCGTCAGTCGCTTCGCTCGTGTCATCGCCGGGCGATCTCGATTACCCGATTAAAATGTAAAGGAGCATCAGCCTGCGAATAACCGTCGTAAAAGCGCAGGCTGAAGCCTGCGGCTACATTCATGTTTGAAGGGTCTTGTTTTTAGGATCGATTCGCATTCACCACATTCTAAATGCAAAACACCGCTCTATCTGCGTCCATTCGCGGCCATCTGCGGTTGCAACAATTCACCGAGCCTTCTGAAAAGACCCCTTCACCCCCTGCTTCTGTTTCCGATATTTTGAGGAATACGGGCGCCGCACATGAAAACGGTGAGTCATGCATGGTGAAGCAGCGCCTTCCCTCCAGAATTCCGGTATGGGCGTTTCTGATTCGAACAACCCTCATGGATCCCAGACAAACGGCAGCGAAAAACATTCTCCTCCTCGGCACGCTTCTGACGATTCTCGGCGTGGGCACCTTCGCTCTGATACGGTTCGACCCGGCCAAATGGACGGCGCTGATTCCTGCCGCTTTCGGCGTTCTGTTTCTGTTGCTCGGCAGCGTTGCGCAACGGCAGCGCGCGTGGCATCCCTATCTCGTATACACGGCCCTGGCCCTGGCACTCTTTGCTTTTCTCGGCACGGCGGACGGCCTGCTCAAGGTGGCCGCGTTGTTCTCCGGAGAAGACGTAAAACGCCCGGCGGCAGCCCTCGAAGAAGCCATCACAGCGGTGTTGTGCGCCGGCTACCTGGGCGCTGCCGTCAAAGGAATCCTTGAGACGCGACGGGCCAAAGTGAGCGAGAGCGCGTGACGATTCGCTATATCTTTTTCCCTCCTGCTTTGTACTTTGTGCTTCGTTTTCATTACAAACGAAGAACTTACGAGCGAAGCACAAAGACCACTCTATGAAACGTCACCTCATATCGACAGGGACTAAGTGGGAGCCGCTGGTGGGCTATTCGCGGGCGGTGCGCATCGGGCCGCACGTGCATGTTTCGGGCACGACGGCCACCGATGCCGCCGGGCAACTGGTGGGCGTGGGCAATGCCTATGCGCAGGCCAAACAGGCCCTGGCAAACATCGAGGCGGCGTTGCAGGCGGCAGGCGCGGGGCTGGAGCATGTCGTCCGCACGCGGATGTACGTGGTAAATATCGACGGGCACTGGGAGGCCATTGGACGCGCTCACGGCGAAGCGTTCAGCGCCATCCGCCCCGCCGCCACCATGGTCGAAGTCACCCGCCTGATCGATCCCCGCATGCTCGTCGAGATCGAAGCCGACGCGTTCGTGCCGGAGGAATAGTGTTGTAGTGTTATGGTGTTCGAGTGTTTTAGTGTCTCGGACTCGTACCATAACACTAAAACACTAAAACACCATAACACCACAACCCACGGAGGCCCATTGTGGCACAACCGCAAGCAGGAAACACCGTAGCGATTCACTATACAGGTCGTCTCGAAGACGGGACGGTTTTTGACTCGTCGGAAGGGCGAGAACCGCTGACGTTTACCGTGGGGGCCGGGCAGGTCATCCCCGGTTTCGAAAAAGCGGTGCTGGGCCTGGAGCCGGGCCAGAAGGGCACCACCACCATCGCGCCGAAAGACGGCTACGGCCCCCACGACCCCGACCTGATCGTCCAGATGCCACGCAGCGAGATACCCTCCGGCATCGTGCCGCAAGTCGGGCAACAGTTCGAACTCGGCTTAGCCGACGGCAACAGGATGCCGGTGGTCGTCACAGCGGTTACAGACGTGGCCGTCACGTTCGACGCCAACCATCCGCTGGCCGGCAAAACGCTCATCTTCGACATCGAACTCGTCAGCATCAGCTAGGGCACCCCGTGCAACCGCAGATGAACGGGGATGGGCGCAGTCTGCGGTTACCCTTCTTCTGCCGGAGCGGCGCAGGGAAGCGTGAAGTAGAACGACGAGCCTTTGCCCGGCTCGCTTTCGGCCCAGATGCGGCCTTCGTGCTTTTCGATCATCTCTTTGCAGAGCACCAGGCCCAGGCCGGTTCCTTCTTCTTCGTCGGTGCCCGGCGTGGAGTGGTTCATGTCGATGCGGAAGAGCTTGTGGAGGTTATCCGGGCTGATGCCGACGCCGTTGTCGCGCACGGCAATCTCGACGGTGTGATCGAACGTGCGCGAGCTGACGGTGACCTCGCCGCCGTGCTCGGTGAATTTGATGGCGTTGGAGATGAGATTCTGCAAGACCGAGTTGATCATGTTGCGGTCGGCATAGACCTGAGCCTCGCGGTCGCCTTCGCGGCTGAGTTGGATGCCTTTGCGCGCGGCATTGTCCTGAAGCATCCTGATGTTGTTCTGAATCAAATCGTCGACGCCGTGCCAGGACCGCTGATAGAGCATCCGCCCGGTTTGCATGCGCGTCCACGTCAACAAGTTTTCGAGCAGGTCGTAGGTGTTCGTCGTGGAACTGTGGACGTGCGAGGCGAACTCTTTGACCATGTCGCGCGGCAACGTGTCGGCATCGCTGATGAGCAGTTTCGAGAAGCCGATAGCCGAGACGAGCATACTCTTGACATCGTGCGAGACGATGGAGAAAAACTTGTCTTTGCGGACGTTGAGGTCTTTCAACTGCTGCTCGGAGGCCCGTAGTTTTTCGTTGAGTTCGGCCTGGTGCAGCATGGCCTCTTCGAGTTCGTCGCGGCTGGCTCTGAGGTCATCGACCGAGGCTTGCAAGGAGGCCTCGACGCGCTGCTGTTCTTCGGTCTGCGCCTCCAGCCTCTCCTGCACCTCGTGCAGGGCCAGCGTGCGCGCCTCCAGATGCCTGGCCGCCTCGTCATAGGCCTTGCTGAGAACAGCCTGCGCCCGTTTACGCGCGTAGACGAGCGCCCCGAAGACCAACCCGGTCAGCGCCAACCCGATCAAAAGACGTACCCCCAGCGCGGCATCAAACAGCGCCGGCTGCGCAAAAAGCACCACCAGGATCGCTCCAAAGACCAGCGCGATCCCCAGCACGTGCCCTATGCCCTGGGTTGCTTTCGATTTCGTCATAGCCACCTGTTCGGAGGTCTCGTGAGGCCGGCGGGGAAGATACCCCAAGTTTCGTACAACACCGGGGTCTCCTTAAGGTCAATTCTTTATCAACATAGGCTTCACCCGCATATCTGATCTGTATACCCTGGAAAAACGCCTTATACGTAGGATTCGTGAAACATAAAACGTGAAACGCGAGGGGGCTTATAGAAAGGCCTCAGCGAAGCACCCTCACGTTTCACGTTTTATGTTTCACACTCACCCCTCAACTCGCCAGCGCCAGCGCCTCTTCGAACTTGACGCCGACCAGCCGCGAGACGCCCTGCTCTTGCATCGTGATGCCGTAAAGACGGTCGGCCATTTCCATCGTGCGTTTGTTGTGGGTGACCAGGATGAACTGCGTGTGGTTCGAAAAACGACGGATCAGCCGCATGAAGCGGTCGATGTTGGCGTCGTCGAGCGGGGCGTCTACCTCGTCGAGGAAACAGAAGGGACTGGGCTTGACGAGATAGATGGCGAAGAGCAGCGCGATGGCCGTCAGCGTCTTCTCGCCGCTCGATAGCTGGGCGATGTGGATAGGCCGCTTGCCGCGCGGCTTGGCGATGATATCGATGGGCGATTCGAGCGGATCGTTGGGATCGGACAACTGCAAGTCGGCGCTGGCGTCGTGGCCGAAGAGTTCGACGAAGAGATCGCGGAAGCTTGCGCGGATGGCTTCGTAGGTCTCGGAAAAACGCCGGGCCGCCGTCGTGTTGATCTCGTCGATGGTCTGAAGCAGCGTGTTTTCGGCGTTTTCGAGGTCTTGTTGTTGCGCCGCCATGAACTCGTAGCGTTCGCGCTCGGTCTCGTACTCTTCGAGGGCGAGGGCATTGACACTGCCCATGCCTTTGATCTTGCCCCGCAGTTCCTGCACTTCTTCACGCGCGGCAGCCTCCTCAAAGCCCTCCTCCACCTCGATACGGTCCACACCG
The DNA here is from genome assembly GCA_028278205.1 of Rhodothermales bacterium. Lineage (GTDB taxonomy): Bacteria > Bacteroidota > Rhodothermia > Rhodothermales > Bin80 > JANQES01. The sequence continues at coordinate 80,127 of JANQES010000041.1, read as the reverse complement.
AGCACCACGCCGAAGTTCTCGCGAATGTTTTCGATCAGATCCTCTTTGCGTGTGTGAATCTCAGCCTGACGGACAGCGCGGGCGTTTTCTTCGCGCATGGTCTCTTCGCGAGCCTGCCGCAGCTTACGCAGCCGCGCCTCCACCCGGTCGATGTCTATCTTCGTTTGGAAGAGTTCTGTCTTGGCTTTGGCAACGCCGGCTTCCAATCCGGCCCGTTGCCCGCGCACTGCATCGAGTTGTTGATGTAAACGATCCACCTTTTCCTGCGCCGTCTCGATAGTCTGGCGGAGCGCTTCGAGATGCGCCTGGCGTTGCTCGGCGCGTTGCTCCAGCGCTTCGATCTCCTGCCGCGTGCGGTCGAGATCGCGTTGGAGGTTGTCGCATCGGTTGCGGGCTTCGACGGCGGCGATGTTGGCTTCGGCGAGGCGATCCTGGGTGGCGAGGCTGGCGGCTTCGGCTTCTTGAAAGGCTGCCTCGGCGGTCTCGCGTTCGCCCTGCAAAGCCGTCAGCCGGGCTTCGGTGTCGGAGGCCGCCGCCCGGGGCGCTTCGAAGGCTTCCTGCCCGGCCTGCACTTCGGTCTCGATGGATTGCAGGCGTTCTTTCAAGCCGGCGCGGCGCCCCGTGAGGGTGCTGTGCTCGTAGGCCAGGCGCGCGTGCTCCCGTTCGGCTTCAGCGTAAACCTGCTCCGTCTCGACCACCGCCTGACGCCTTTTTTCGAGAGGAATGGCATCGAGCGCTGTTCGGATTTCGCCGGTAGCAGCTTCGTGATGCTCCATCTTTTCCTTCAAGGCATCCAGGTGCTCCCGCATGGCATCAAGGTGCGCCCGGCGTTCCACGCGCCCGACAGCAGGCGAGGCGCCGGCCTGTTCGCTTCCGGCATGGACGAGGCCGCGCGCGTCGATCCATTCGCCGGTAGCCGCCACGTAGCGCGCCGCAGGATGGCCCGGCGCGTGCTCCAACGCCTCAGCCGTTTCCAACGTCTCGACGAAATAGCAATCGTGGAGCAGCAACGCCGCCAACCGCTCGAAGGCAGGATCGCTGACGCGGACCAGATCGCGCATGGGGAGCACCGCTCCGTTGTCTCCATGCTGCCCATTAACCACGGGAGCACCGGCGGGAAGCCGATCCAGCACGAGAAACGTAGCCCGGCCTTTCTCTTCGGCCCGCAACAACGAAACAGCCTGATAAGCCTCGTGCTCCGTCTCGACGACGAGGCATGCTCCCAGACCGTCCAGCGCCGCATCGAGCGCGGTTCGGTAGGCGGCATCGCACTCCAGCACGTCGGCCACGGTCTTGAGATCTGCATCCGACCAGTCGGGCGCGGTTGCCAGAAATTGTACGGCATCGGGAAATTCGTCGAAGGACGCCACGAGGCTATCGAGCAAGTGCACCTCGGCGGCGGCGGCATCATGCTGCCGCTCGACCTGATGCAGCGCCTCTGAAGCTTCTTCGAGCCGGTGTTGCATGGCTTCGTGCTCCCGCCCCGCTTCGGCCAGGGCTTCCCGCGCAGCATCGAGCGTTGCCTCAGCCGTTTTCGACCGTTGTTCGGCCTGCTGCGTCTGCGTGCCGTGCTCCCGTTCGACACCAGCCAGTTCTTCAGCCTGCTCCTGCGTCCGGGCTTGCTCCTGCCCGAGCAGTTCGAGGCGGTTAGCCAGCCGGTCGAGGTGCCGATGGTAGGTAGCGCGCTCTTCGACCACCTGATGCTCGCGGCGGCGGAGGTCTTGCAACGCCTGACGCCGCGCTTCCGAAACGACGCGTGCCTGATCCCGCGCCTCCTGGGCTTCCTCAAGCACGCGGCCGGCTTCGGCCTGAAAGGGTTCGGCTTCGGCCAGTTCGGTAGCCAGTCGCTCGGCGGCGGCGTGCAGGACGGCGCGGCGTTGACCGGCCTCCGCTTGTTCCTGGTCGGTGCGGTTGCGGTCGCGGCTGGCGCCGTCGAGGCGTTCTTGTTCCAGGCGCGCGTCGGCTTCGAGATCGCGGACGGCGCCGAGGTGTTCGTTGAAGTGCTGCTGGCGCTCCGAGAGAATACGCTCGCGGTCGATGAGCGTCTTGCGCTGGGCCTCGCGTTCGGCTTCGTCTTTCGCCAGCCGGGCCGTGTGCTCTTGCAAGGCATCCTGAAGGCTTTGCATCTCGGCCTGGAGCGTGTGTTCTTGCGCCGTCAGGCGGTCATATTCGACCTGCGCCAGCGCCATCTCCACGTGGCGGAGGCGTTCTTCATATTCTTTGTACCGCGCGGCTTTGGTGGCCTGCCGCTTGAGACTCCGGACTCTTTTTTCGATCTCTTCGGTCAGGTCGCGCAGCCGCGTCAGATCGGCCTGCGTGCTGTCGAGTTTGCGAAGGGCCTGCGCGCGGCGTTGTTTGTATTTGGTGATGCCGGCGGCTTCTTCGAAGAGGTGGCGGCGGTCGTAGGCGCTGTCTGAGAGGATCTCTTCGATCATCTTCAACTCGATGACCGAGTAGGCCCCGGCGCCCATGCCGGTATCCATGAACAGATCGACGATATCGCGGAGGCGGCAGGGCGTTCCGTTAAGCAGGTACTCCGAATCACCCGATCGATAGAGGCGGCGTCCGAGGGTCACCTCGGCGTATTCGGTCGGCAAGACGCCCCGGGTGTTTTCGACGGTCAGTTGCACTTCAGACAACCCCAGGGGCCGGCGCCGCGACGTTCCGTTGAAGATGACGTTTTCCATCTTCTCCGAGCGCAAAACACGGGCGCGCTGCTCGCCGATGACCCAGCGAACGGCATCTACGATGTTCGACTTACCGCACCCGTTGGGACCCACGATAGCCGTGATGCCCGGATCGAACCGGAGCACGGTGGGCGAGGCGAAGCTCTTAAAGCCGTGCAGTTCAAGCTTGCTCAGATACATGGATCGTGCAATTCATAAAGGGCGAATACGCGTGGAAAAAGCGCCCAAAATCGGACTTCCCCCAATTAAAGCACCTGAATGCCGTTTTGCAAGCGATGTTTCCACACCTGTGGACAAGTTGTGGAAATAGACGCAGGATTTTAATTATTAACGATCTAGAAAAAACAATCTCCGTCGCTTCTCCCACCAAAGACCGTTATTGAGCCATCAACAGAGGAACCATACCTATCACTTGATACAAATTTGTAATAGAAACCGACCCGGTGTTGCCAAAGTGAAACGCAGCGCATGCCTTTCCATTAAACCGGGAGCCCTCCATCCCGCCAGCCCTACGATTGTAGCAAAAAAACAGGCCCGTTTTGACCCAAGAAAAAGACAACGCAGAAGACTATGTGATCCTGGTCAATGAGCAGGATGAAGAGATAGGCGTGCGCGAGAAGCTCCAGGCCCACCTCGACGGCGCCTTGCACCGCGCCTTTTCGGTCTTTCTCTTCAATGACGACGGCGCGCTGCTCTTGCAACAGCGACATCCAGACAAATACCACTCCGGCGGGCTCTGGTCGAACACCTGCTGCAGTCATCCCCGACCGGGTGAGCTGGTGGAAGCGGCGGCGCACCGGCGGCTTCAGGAAGAAATGGGCGTGGCCTGCGACCTGAGGCCGCTCTTCGGCTTCGTCTATCATTCGAAGCTGGAACGCGATCTCTACGAGCACGAATACGACCACGTCTTCATCGGGCGTTACAACGGCGTTCCGGCGCCCAACCGGGCCGAGGTGGCCTCCTGGCGCTGGATCGAAGCCGAGGCGCTGCGTAAAGATGTGGCCGAGCGCCCGGATCGCTATACGTATTGGTTTCGCCTGGTGCTCGACCGCGTGCTGCTAGGGTCTCGTGAAACGTGAGGGTGCCCCTTAAAACCTCTCTACCAGCATCCTCACGTTTCACGCCTCTCCCTCAATTGTCGCGAATCTCCTGGAGCAGCGCTTGCAGCGTGGTGTTTTTGCGCAAGTGATCGATCGCCCGGTTTACGTAGGTGCGGAGTGTGGGCAGCGGCTTGCCGGTGGCATCCTGGATGGCCCTGTACGAGCGATTTTCCAACAGCCGCATCCGGGCCACGTCGCGCAGGAAGGCGGGCAAGGCGTCGATGGCCTGGCAGATCGAGTGATGCAAGACGGAGGCATCGCTGGCTGAGGATACGGCAGGCTCTTCGACAAGCGGCACCATAAGGTCCTGTTCGATTGAGACCGTGTTGCGTTGCGCGCGGAGATGATTGACGAAGGTGTTTCTGCAAATCGTGCTGACCCATCCGGCGTAACACTCGGGCTGGCGAACACGGCGGATATTGCGCAACACGTCGGCAAAAGCCGTCGCCACGAGCCGGTCGAAGGCCAGATATTTGTGCGCCTCCGAGGCGGTGAATTTCACCAGGAAATATCGATAGACGTAACAATACGTCCAGATATCGACGAGGTGTTTGTCAGCGTCGGCTTTGTTTTGTCGCCAGCGCGTAAAGGTATCGTTGACCTGCTCGATGTCGTCGAGGTGGAAGGGTAGCAGGTTGGCCACTTCAGAAATCGTGCTGAAAGTCATCTCTCTAATGGTTTAGAATTATGGCGCTTGACGGCCTTTCAAAAAAGCTTTCTTTCATCGAAGCAATGTCATCGTCAGGGGGTCTTCAAGCGCCGAACGCCTCCCGGCAATTGTGCATCCCTTTCATAGATTAAATCGACATTCAACCATGAAATGGGTCATGCACGACGAGCAAAGGCAGCGACGGTCGCCGGGGTGAGCATTCCGGCCTGTGCAAACGTCCGGGTTCCACTTTTTGCCACTATTGGACGTTTTTTTTTGATGTAGCCGATAAATCCGTTTAGTTTAGGGATATCAGGAAAGCAGGCAGACCCACACCCCACCCCGTCCTCACCTGTATTTCACGCCCCACTATGCAAGACCCCGCGCATGAGGTGACGCTGCTGCTCCAGAAGTTGAGCAACGGCCATCGTGAAGCCATGGACGAGTTGTTACCCCTCGTCTATGGCCAGCTTCGCGACATGGCGCACCGTCAACGAATCAACTGGCAGGGCGAAGAGACGCTCAACACGACCGCGCTCGTCCACGAAGCCTACCTCCGCCTGGCCGGCGGCACGCAGCTCGACCTGGAGAGCCGGAAGCATTTCCTGCGCGTCGCGGCGCAGGCGATGCGCTACATCCTGCTCGACCATGCCAAAGCCAAAAAGCGGCAAAAACGCGGCGGCGACCAGCAGCGCGTCGCCTTCGAAGAAGCCCTGGCCGTCACCGAAAAAGAAGCCGACGACCTGATTGCCCTCGACGCGGCGCTCAAGCGCCTCAAAGAGATCAACCCCCGGCAAAGCGAGGTCGTCGAGTGCCGGTTTTTTGCCGGGCTGACGATTGAGGAGACCGCGACGGTGCTGGGCCTCTCGCCGGCCACCGTCAAACGCGACTGGCAATGGGCGCGCGCCTGGCTCTTGCGCGAGATCCGGAATAACTGATACCGGTGGATAGTGCGGATCGGGTGCTGGGAAAGAACAGCCGAAATCCAAAATCCAACGTTCGTCTTCTCCTTGCACCAAGCTAATGCTTTGCCCGGCGCGAACAAATCACGTGAACGCGTTATTTTACCGTACGTGAACGCGTTATTTTACGGCACGTAGATATGGCTCAGTAACCTGGCCGCTCGTGATGATGGACCGCCGGAATGAGGTAGAAGCCCTTTTCGAAGAAGCCCTCGAATGCGCACCGGAAGACCGGACGGCATTCCTGGAGATGCTCAAAGCGCGCGCCCCTGCCCTGCACGCGGAGGTCGCCTCGTTGCTCGATGCCCACGAAGACGCCCCCACCTTCTTCGGTCGCCTCTCTGATAAATTCGTCTCGCCGTTGTTTTCGCGCCTCGACGAAGAGCCGCAGACGCCGGGGCGCATCGGGCCGTACCAGATCGAGCAGGAACTGGGCCGCGGCGGCATGAGCACGGTCTATCTGGCGCGGCGCGACGACGGACAGTTCGATCAGCGCGTGGCCTTGAAGCTGGTGCGTTCGGGCGTAGACGAAGCCGCGCGCAGCGAACGCTTCCGGAGCGAACGGCAGATCCTGGCCTCGCTCAATCATCCGAACGTGGCACGCCTCTTCGACGGCGGCGTGACGCCCGGAGGGCGCCCGTATCTCGTGATGGAATACGTCGAGGGCGAACACATCGACCGCCACTGCGACGCCCGCACGCTCTCGCTCAAAGAACGGCTTGACCTGTTTCAGACCGTCGTCGAGACGGTGCAATATGCCCACGGCAATCTGGTCGTCCATCGCGACCTCAAACCGTCGAACATTCTGGTGACGGAGGACGGGCAGGTCAAGCTGCTCGACTTCGGCATCGCCAAGCTCCTCGGCGTCGATGAAGAGACGCCGGCCACCTCGGCGACGCAGACGGGCCTGCGTTGGATGACGCCCGAATATGCCGCTCCCGAGCAAATCAAAGGCGACCGCGTCACGACGGCCACCGACGTCTATCAACTCGGCGTGCTGCTCTATCACCTGCTGACCGGGCATGGCCCCTATCGCCTCGGTCAAACCTCGACCTACGAGATCGAGCGGGCGGTGGTCGAGGAAGAGCCGACGCGTCCGAGCACCATCGTCGGGCAGGTTGAGGAGGTGATGCTGGGCGAGGCGACGGTTCGGATCACGCCGGAGGCGGTCTCGCAGATGCGGGCTACGGAACTGCGGGCGCTCCAGCGTACGCTTTCGGGCGACCTCGATGCGATCTTGCTCAAGGCGCTCCGAAAGGAGCCGGAGCAGCGCTATGCCACCGCCGAGGCCCTGGCCGCCGACCTCCAGCGATACCGGGAGGGCCGCCCCGTTCGCGCGCGCCGGGGCACGTGGAGCTACCGCGCGCGCAAGTATGCGCAGCGCAACGCGTGGGGTCTTGCCGCCGCCCTGGTCATCGCGGCGCTCGTGATCGGCTATGCCGCCACCTTCCGGGTGCAGGCGCTCCAGGTGGCCAGCGAACGCGACCGCGCCCAGGCCGAAGCCGACAAGGCCGAGCAGGTGATCGACCTGATGATCAATCTCTTTGAAACGACCGACCCATCGCAGGCGCAACGCGAGGTCTTCAGCCCGCGCGAGTTTCTATCGCAAGGCGTGCGCCGGGTGCAAACCGATTTGCGTGATCAGCCGGCGGTGCAGGCCGAGGCGTTGAGTGTCATCGGGCAGCTCTACCTGGGCCTGGGGCATTTCGAAGAAGCCGAAACCCAACTCCGGCAGGCTATCGCCATCGGACAGACACTGCCGGATGGGCAGGGGCGGCTGGCGCGCAGCATCCGCCTGCTGGGCACCGTGCGTAAACACCTCGACGATTATCACGCCGCCGATTCGCTCTATCGCCGGGCCCTGGCCTTGCAACAGGAGGCCTTCGGCGAAGAGCATGAAGACATCGCCCGGACGCTGCGCCACCTGGCAACGCTGCGCATGGATCAGGGCCGCGCCGCCGAAACCGATTCGCTCTACCACCAGGCCCTGGCGATGCAACGCGACCTGCTCGGCAACGACCACCTCGACGTGGCTCATACACTCAAAAACATCGCGGTTTTCCAGGAATACCAGGGGCGCTTCGAGGCTGCCGACTCGCTCTACCGGCAGGCGCTGGCGCTCTTCAGACGCCTCGGCGGCGACCAGCATCCGGAGGTGGCCCGGACGCTCAACGACCTCGGCCTGCTGCATCGAGACCGGGGCAACCTGGAAGAAGCCGAACGCCGACTGCGCGAGGCGCTGAGTATCAAGCAAAAGGTCTTTGGAGAAGAACATCCCAGCATGGGCATCGCTTATTACAACCTCGCTGCCGTGCTCCAAGACCTGGGCCACTATGACGACGCCGAACCGCTCTACCGACAAACCCTCGCTATCGATCAATCGATCTACGGCGAGATGCACTCTGAGGTGGCCGCCGACCTGACCAAGCTGGCCTCGCTACTCCACGAAAAAGGCGACCTCCTCGCCGCCGACTCGCTCTACCGCCGCGCCCTGACCATCCGCCGCGCGACGCTGCCGGCAGGCCGCCGGGGGCTGGCTACGACGCTGCTCTGGTACGGACGCCTGCAACTCGATCAAAACCGCACCGACGAGGCGCTGGCGAAGATCCGCGAAGCCAAAACCATCCGCGAAGCGGTCTTCGCCCAGGGGCACTGGCGCATCGCCGAGGTCGAGGGCGCGCTGGGCGCCTGCTATACTGCGCTGTCGCGTTTCGCAGAAGCCGAGCCGCTGCTCACGGCGAGCTACGAGGCCCTCGCCGATAACCTCGGCGCCACCGACCCCCGCACCCAACGCGCCCTCGACGACCTCATCGCGCTCTACGACGCCTGGAACAAGCCGGATCAGGCCGAGGCCTACCGCGTCCGACGGGGAGATTAGCAATTCCTGCCCATTCCCGCGCTCTGCCCGGGAACGCATACCCCGGTGGCTCTGCCAAATGGACGGCAGAGCCGTCCGGTATTGCGTCACGAGGCAGAGCATCGTGACGAGCTTTAAAAGAGATTGATTGCTATCCCTCCGCTCGTTCCCGCGCTCTGCCCGGGAACGTAAACCCTGGCGGCCCTGCCGCAATCACACGCCAAGGGAAAAGCCACCGCACCCCGCAGGGCACGGCGGCTTTTCTCTAATCCAACCCAACAACACATCCCGTTACGACGCCACCGCCTCCGCTTCAGCAATCGTCTCGAACGTCAGGCCGGAGGCGCCGTCGGCCAAGTCGATGCGGACGGTCTGGCCGTCGGTAATCCATCCCGAAAGCACCTCTTCGGCCAGCTTGTTGGTGATCTCGCGCTGAAGCACCCGCTTGAGCGGACGCGCGCCGAAGGCCGGATCGAAACCCCGGTCGGCCAGCCAGTCCATCGCCGTTTCGGTCAGCGCCAGCGTCACGTCGTGGCTGCGCGCGGCCAGCGCCTGGATGCGCGCAAACTGGATCTCGACGATCTGACGGATCTCGTCTCTGCCGAGCGGATGGAACAGCACCGTCTCGTCGATGCGGTTGAGAAACTCAGGCCGCAGCTTCTGCTTGAGCAAGGCGAGCAACTCCGCCTGAAGCTTGTGTTCGATCTTAGCCGAGACATCCCCTTCGAGCGCCTCGATGCGCTTGCGCAGCAGTTCCGAGCCCAGGTTGCTCGTCATGATGATGATGGTGTTTTTGAAATCGGCGACGCGGCCTTTGTTGTCGGTCAGCCGGCCATCGTCGAGCACCTGGAGCAGGGTGTTGAAAACCTCCGGGTGCGCCTTCTCGATCTCGTCGAGCAAGACCACCGAGTAGGGCTTGCGGCGCACCGCTTCGGTAAGCTGCCCGCCTTCATCGTAGCCGACGTAGCCCGGCGGCGCACCCACGAGACGGCTGACGGTGTGGCGCTCCTGGTATTCGCTCATGTCGATGCGGACGATGGCGTGGTCGTCGTTGAACAGGAAGGCGGCCAGCGCTTTCGCCAGTTCTGTCTTGCCCACCCCCGTCGAGCCGAGGAAGATGAACGAGCCGATGGGGCGACCTTCTTCCTGCAACCCCGCGCGCCCGCGCCGCACGGCGTTGGCGACGGCTTCGATAGCTTCTTCCTGCCCCACCACGCGTTTGCGCAACTCGTCTTCGATGCGCAGCAGCTTGGCGCGTTCGCTCTCCAACATCCGCGCCACCGGAATGCTCGTCCACCGTGAGACGATCTCGGCGATGTCTTCGCTGTCGATCTCTTCTTTCAAGAGCGCGCCGTTCTTCTGGACTTCCAACAACTTATCATTGGCGGCTTTGGCCTCGCCTTCGAGCTTCGGAATCCGTCCATAGACGATCTCGGCCACCTTGTCGAAAGCGCCCTGGCGTTCGAGATCCTTGGCCTCGATGCGCAGCGTCTCGATCTGCTCTTTGGCTTGATGAATCTCTTTGATGAGTTCTTTCTCCTGATGCCAGCGGGCGCGCAGTTCGTCGCGGTCGGCTTCGAGGTTGGCCAGTTGCTCGTTGATGTGGGCGAGCTTTTCGTCGTCGTGTTCGCGTTTGATGGCCTCGCGTTCGATCTCAAGCTGGCGGATCTGGCGTTCGAGCGTGTCGAGGTCTTCGGGCAGCGAATCGATCTCCAGGCGCAGCCGCGCAGCCGCCTCATCGATCAGGTCGATGGCCTTGTCGGGGAGGAATCGGTCGGAGATGTAGCGATGGCTCAGTTCGGCTGCCGCGATGATGGCGCCGTCGGTAATCTGCACCTTGTGATGCGTCTCGTAGCGCTCTTTGATCCCACGCAAAATCGAGATCGTCTCTTCGACCGTCGGCTCGCCGACGACGACGGTCTGGAAACGGCGTTCGAGGGCTTTGTCTTTTTCGAGATATTTGCGGTATTCGTCGAGTGTCGTCGCGCCGATGGCCCGCAGTTCGCCCCGCGCCAGGGCGGGTTTGAGGATGTTGGCGGCGTCCATCGCCCCCTCGGCAGCGCCTGCGCCGACGAGCGTGTGGATCTCATCGATAAAAACGAGGATCTGCCCGGCAGCCTCGGTAATCTCTTTGACGACGGCCTTGAGACGGTCTTCGAACTCGCCCCGGTACTTGGCCCCGGCAATCATCGCGCCCATGTCGAGCGCGTGGACGCGTTTATCCTTGAGCCCCTCCGGCACGTCGCCCTCGACGATGCGGATGGCGATGCCTTCGGCGATGGCCGTCTTCCCAACGCCCGGCTCGCCGATGAGCACCGGGTTGTTCTTGGTACGACGCGAGAGGATCTGCAAGACGCGACGGATCTCTTCGTCGCGCCCGATGACCGGGTCGATCTTACCCCGCGAGGCGAGGTCATTGAGGTTGCGCGTGAAACGCTCCAGCGCCTGATACCGATCTTCGGCGTGCTTATCGGTGACGCGTTGGCCGCCGCGCACCTCTTTGAGCACTCCCAGGATGGCGTCTTTGGTCACGCCCTGGTCTTTCAGCGCCTCTCCCACGATCCCCTTCGACGCCGACAGCCCGATGAGCAGGTGCTCGCTGCTGACGTATTCGTCTTGCAAGAGTTCGGCTTCGGCCAGCGCCCGGTCGAAGACTTTCTTGGCCTCCTGCCCCACATAATGCCCCGACACACTCGCCCCGGTGACCACGGGCAGCTTGCCCATCGCTTCGTTAGCTTTGGCATTGATGTAATCAACGCTGGCTTCCAGCTTCTGGAGGATGGTGACGACGATGCTCGCCGGATCGGCCAGAAACGCCTTCAGCAGGTGCGACGGCTCCAGCCCCTGATGGCTGTTCGACGTCGCAATCTGAAGCGCTTTCTGCACCGCCTCCTGCGCCTTTACGGTAAACTTCTGTAGGTTCATAGTCGATTTCGATGTCGATACGCTTTCAATTCCCGAAACACCGGTGTTTTTGGTGTTTGAGTGTTATAGTGTTCTCGTGTTTTAGTTCTTTTTACATGGACCAACTAAAACACTCAAACACCAGAACACCAAAACACTCCGCAAGAATGACAGGATTCTCGCCCCGGTGGTCTGCTCCCGTCTGGATTCGAAAAGCGTACCAGTTCCAGCGGCTCTGCCATCCTGTCACAGCCGGCAGTTTTTGACGAAGTTTGATTCATCACCTCGATACTGGCAAAACCGAAAGTCCCCCTTCGGAAGGGGGAATAGCAATAACGCAGTGGGCGATTACTGATTCACGGCTTGTGCGCCGTAAAAAGGCCGTATTGAAAAGCGCCCGTGCGGAAGCCCAGCCAGAGCCGCAAGAGCGTCAGCGCAAAGAGACGGTTGTGGCGGGTGCCGTCGAAGAGATAGCGAACATAGCGTCGGTCTCGGAAAAGCCCTGCGAAGACGCGGCGGATGCAGATAGACCACGTACGGCGCACCTGAAGGCTGAGGTCTTCGAAACCGTCAAGCGCGAAGCCGGCGGTGGTCATCATTGTCTGGTATTCAGAGGCGTCGGCGAGGCTGGGGAGTTGGCCTTCGCGGCAGATGGGTTCGAGCACGTGGCGCACTTCGCGCGGCGAGGGCGCTGCGGGCGCCAGCCAGGCGCAAAAGACCAGCCGCCCGCCGGGCCGCAACACCCGAAACGCCTCGTCGAAAAAGCGCTGCTTGTCCGGCACGTGCGAGATGCATTCGATGGAGACGGCGGCGTCGAACGCCTCGGGCGGCAAGTCGTTGGCGAGCCAATCGCGGAGGAGATAGGTCGGGTTGGCGGCGTCCGGCTCGCGGGAGCGGGCGTATTCGTACTGCGCCGGCGAGATCGTCAGGGCCGTCACGCGCGCGTCGTAGTGCCGGGCCAGATGCCGGGCCGTGGCGCCGTAGCCGGCCCCGACGTCGCAGACCGCGTCGTCCGGCTGAAGCTGCGCCTGCTCAGCGACGTGATCGATGAGTTGCAGCACGGCCACCTCCGGTGTCTCCGCACCCGTGCGCCACAGGCCGTGATGGACGTGCTCGCCCCAGATCTCCCGGTAAAACACGTCAAGCTCGTCGTAATGCCGCGCCACGTCCGGGCTGGTTCTCGTGCGTTTCGGGTAGATCAAAGGCTTGCAACCGCTGATGGGCGCGGATGGACACAGATGGTTGTTGATAATGCAACCGCTGATGGGCGCGGATGGACACAGATGGTTGTTGATAATGCAGCCGCTGATGGGCGGATGAACAAAGATAGTTCACCAACGGATTACCCGCTATCCCCAACCAAAACGCTGCCCCATCTGCGTCTATCCGCGCCCATCTGCTCTCATCTGCGGTTGCATTAGACCAGTTCGACGGCGCGTTGGAGGCGGCTGCGCACTTCCTGCGCGATGCCGGCGAGTTGTTCGTTCTCGACAGCCTGCATCGAGGCGATAGGATCGACGGCGGCGATCTCCACCTGGCCCTGACCGGCATCGCGAACGATGACGTTGCACGGCAACATCGTCCCGATCAAGTCTTCGGCCTGCAACGCCTGATAGGCAAAGTGGGGATTACACGCGCCCAGAATGCGATACGGCGGCACGTCCACGTCCAGCTTCTTTTTAAACGTAGCCTGCACGTCGATCTCCGTCAAGATGCCGAAGCCCTCCTCCTTCAGCACGTCGGTGACGCGTTCGATAGCCTCGTCGAAGCCCAGGCCGGTGGTTTTGGCGAAATAGTAGCTCATGATTTTCTGCGTGGAATGAAAGAACGTCGAGATGATAGGATGTCGTTCTTCGTGCTTTGTTCTTGGTACCTGATTTTTTCACGGGGAAGTGTTCTGCAGTGTGTTGGCAAACTGTATGGTTGGAGAAACCCCGTAGGGGCGACCTATTTGTAGTATAAAGTTTGAAAAAAATAACAAGCTCCGTAGGAGCGACCTGTTCAAAGGAATCCACCGCATCCGTGTTGAACAGGCCGCCCCTACGGGGCTCATCTTGGGGAAGTTTTCTACAAACAGGTCGTCCCTACGGGACTTGAAAAGCGCGCCCTGAAGACAAATCAGACACAAAGCACCATCATCGCAACGATTGCACCTCGATGCGCCCGACGAGGACGATGCCAGTGCCGTCGAGGCGCAGCCCGACCAGGCCGGGTGCGGGTTCGGGGCCGTGGCCGTGGGTGATGAGCGTGCCGCCGGCATAAGCGCGGAAGTGCGTCCGGTCCGCCACGACGCGGAGTTGCTGCCATCCCTGCCCGGCGAACGCTTTCTCATCCATGATGCCGGGCTGACCGTTTTGCACCCGGCCCTGCCGCATCGCGCCGCCTTCGATCTCGGTAAAGAGATAATTGATCGAATCCTGCACGTGATGAACGATCTGGAGCGCGCCGTCGAAATCGTCGAGGTTGAGCGCGAGGTCGGCCTGGAGGCTGCGCAGGGGTTGATCGAGAACAAAAAGCGCCGGAGTGCCCGCGGCTTCGAGGGCGAGGACGTGACCTTGCTCGTCATCGGGCCTTGCTTCCGCGCGCAGAACGGCGATGTCGCCCGCCATCCAGGTGAAGGCTTCGTGGAAAGCTTCGGCGGCATAGGCGCCCGGCGTCCATCGCCACGAGCCATCGTCGTCGATCTCCGGGCCGGCGGCCTGCGCCCGTGTCTTGTCCAGTTCGATCTTTTGCTGCGCCACCTGCGCTTCCAATTCCCCCACCGCCTTCACCCCGACGCCGTGCTCGAAGACCATTTGCGCGCCGTGCTCGGCGGTCTCATAAATCAGAAACAACCCGCCCGCGCCGATGAGCAAAAGCGGCACCCAGACCACCACTTTTTTCCCGTCCCGATCCCACCACAACACCGCCAGCCGTACGAGCGCGTAGATGCCGAAGAACCAGACCGTAATCGTCGCCCAGTCGGCATGGTCGGTCAGCGCCGTGTTGGCGGCGCCGGAGAGCAAGAAAGCATCGGCGGCGTTTTTTCCAGTCAGGTAGCTCGCCAGCGCGCCCACCGCGCCCAGCACGTAGACGAGCACCGCCGCAATACGCAGGCCCGCCTGCTTCCGCGCAGCCAGCGCGACAGCATCGAGCAACACCGCTGCGCACAGCAGCGCGATGGGAAAATGCACGAGCATCGGATGGACGTTAGGCGCCCACTCCGGCAGGATGTCCATAACGGTCCGTGGTTTATGTTGATTGAATTAAGAGAAGCCTCATCGTATTTTCAAGTCTCTTCATCTAGCCGGTGCCAGTCCCATGTCCGACCGTTTTAAGCCCTTCAATCGCCGAGAATTTCTTCAGGCATCCGTGGTGGCGCCGGCCTACTCGCTGGCTGTCATCCTCGATGACGAGACGCCGCCCGCTGAGGACGTCCAGATCGTTCAAGAACCGGCACGGCCCACCGGGACCGACGTCCGATTCGAGGGCGAGCCCAACATGCGGCTCGTGGACCTGACGTGCGATTTTTTTATAGCCGGCGGCGGCCCGTCCGGCGTGTGCGCGGCGTTGGCTGCTGCGCGAAACGGAGCGCGTGTCATCCTCGTCCAGGACCGATCACGGTTGGGTGGCAATTCGAGCAGCGAAGTCAAGATGCACATCGTCGGCGCCAACATGCATCGGGGCCGTCCGGGTTGGCGGGAAGGCGGCCTCATCGAAGAATTGCGCCTCGACGACGCCGTCAACAACCCACAGCGGTGTTGGGAATTGTGGGATTTGCTGCTGTACGACAAAGTCACCAGCGAGCCCAACATCACCCTTTTTCTGGATACGGCGTTGTACGCCGCCGACGTGAAAGACGGAGCAATCCAGCGGGTGATGGCGCGATGTGATAAAACAGAAACGCTCTATCGCATCAAAGCCGACCTCTTCGCCGATTGCACGGGAGACGGACGGCTGGCCCTGGAAGCCGGCGCGACGATTCGCTGGGGCCATGAGTCGCGCGAGGCGTTTCAAGAACCGCTGGCCTGGGAAAAGCCGGGACCCGAAACCCTCGGCAGCAGCATCCTTTTCACCGCGCAGGATCACGGCAAACCGATGCCCTATAAAGCCCCGGCGTGGGCGCGAAAGATCGAAGCCAAACATTTAAAACATCGCGAGATCGGCAGTTGGGAATATGGCTATTGGTGGATCGAATGGGGCGGCAAGCTCAACACGATCCAGGATAACAAGACCATCCGCCATGAACTGCTGGCTATCGTCACGGGCGTCTGGGATTACATCAAAAACAGCGGAGAATTTCCGAGCGCCGAGACCTGGGCGTTGAACTGGGTGGGCATGGTGCCGGGCAAACGCGAGAGCCGCCGCATCGAAGGCGATCACATCCTCACCCAACAGGATCTGATGGGCCTCAACAGCGACTTCGAAGACGCGGTTGCCATCGGCGGCTGGGGCCTGGACGAACACCCGCCCGGCGGCTTTGACGACTACGACAAGAAGCCCTTCGTGAGCATCGCGCTGCCCGAAGTCTACAACATTCCCTTGCGATCTTTATACAGCAAAGACCTGTCGAATATGTTCATGGCCGGCAGAAATGCCAGTTGCAGCCACGTCGCTTTCACCTCGACGCGGGTGATGGCTACGTGCGCGGTGATGGGGCAGGCCGCCGGCACCGCCGCCGCTTTTTGCGCGCGCTACAAGCTCACGCCGCGTCAACTCTACAAAGACAAAAAACGGCTGGCCGAACTTCAGGTCCAGCTTCTCCGCGACGATCAGACCATCAAAAATCGAAAAAATAAAGACAATACTGACCTCGCCCGCTCCGCCGCTGTCTCCGCCTCTGCCGAGAGCCGAGGCACGAAGGCGTCGAATGTGATTGACGGATGGGTCCGAGATGTGCCCGATACGTACGCCCACCGCTGGGTAGCGCCCATGGACGACGACGGCGCCTGGATTGCCCTGACCTGGCCGCAAGAACAATCGATCCGGCACGTCCAGATCACGTTCGATTCCGGATTTCAGCGGGAATTGACCCTGACGTCGGCGGATGGACACAATCAACATATGATCCGGGCCGCCCAGCCGGAAACCGTGCGCGATTACGCGCTCCAGGCGAAAAAAGCCGATGGAAGCTGGAAAACGGTTGCCTCGGTTACCGATAATCACCAGCGTCTGTGCCGGCATTCGTTCGACGCCGTCTCGACGAATGCGCTGCGCTTGATGATTACCGCCACCAACGGCGATCCTGAAGCGCGTGTCTACGAAATTCGCTGCTACGCATGAGGCACTTCGTCCATACCGCCATGGCAACCCGGCTTGAGATGTGGTTGTGCGGAGACGATGAAGCCCTCCTACGATCCGTCGCTTTTCAACTCTGGGCAGAAGTCGACCGGCTCGAACTGATGATGTCCCGGCACGATCCACGCGCTGAGATCGCGCGGGTAAACCGCGAAGCGCATGAAAGGCCCGTCCGTGTCGAGATCGAGTTATTCGACGTGCTTCAGGATTGCCTGGCGTGGTCTGCCTTTACCGACGGCTACTTTGATATCGCGTTCGGATCAAACCGGCCAAAACACGCTTCACCGCCGCCGCCACCCTTCGAACTCGACCCCGAAGCCCGAACCATCCACTTCACCACACCGGATGTCGAACTCGATCTCGGCGGCTACGGTAAAGGCTATACCCTCGACCGCATAGCCGGGATGCTCGCTTCTTACGGCATCGAGTCGGCCTTTCTTCAGAGCGGCACCAGTTCCATCCTCGCGCTGGGCAGCAAAGAAGACGGCAGTCCATGGATCGTCGATATCCCTCATTATCTCGATGCCGAGACGGTGCTGTGCAGCCGGGCTTTATGCAACCAGGGATTTTCCTACTCAGCCACCGTTTCTGCCGGTGATAGCCACCCTTCAGATATCGTCAATCCGCGCGAACACCGCGCCGTCACCGATCTGGCAGCGTGCTGGATGGTCTCCCCCACGGCGTTGCAAGCCGAAGTGTTGACCACGGCCTTGCTGGCAATGGGCGAGGAAAAAGCCACCCGTTTTGTTCTGGAGCGCGCGGATCGTTCGATGGAGATGGGGTGGATTTAGCGTAAGCACCGCCCGGCCCTAAAGCGCCGGGCTCATCGTTCAAGGACGCCTTCGGCGCCCTGAGAAAGGCCAAAGGCCTTCCATTACACAGCCCCGTGATTACTTCGTCAGTCGCTACGCTCGTGTCTTCGCCGGGCGATGCCGGGAAACAGCATTACCCGATTTAACAAGCAAAGAGCTACCAAAGGCAAGCCATGAACCGACGCGATTTTCTACAGCACTCTGCGGTCTATGCCCTGCTGGGGATGGCCTTGCCGCTGCGGTCATTTTCCAATGATCCGCCGGTTAAAGTCGCGGTCGTCGGTACCGGGGGGCGCGGCACGGATTTGATCAGAAAACTCTCGACCATCGAGCGCGCCGAGATCGTCGCCGTGTGCGATGACTACGCCCCGCATCTCAAACGAGGCGGAGAAGCCGCCGGCCCGCAGGCGCAACAGTATCTGCGGTACGACGAGATGCTTCGCAGCGAAGACATCCAGGCCGTCATCGTCGCCGTGCCGTTATATCTGCATTTCGAAATGTGCCGGCAAGCCATCGCGCACGGCTGCGACGTTTTCTGCGAGAAAACGATGTGCCATTCCGTCGATGAAGCCCAACGCCTCGCGGATCTCGCGCGCGAGAACCGAACGGTTTTCCAGGTAGGCTTGCAACGCCGGGCCAACGCCATCTACCGGCAGGCCCACGCCATGGTGCAAACAGGGATGCTCGGTACAATCCTTTCGATAAAGAGCCAGTGGCACCGCAATAACGACTGGCGCCGGCCCGTCCCGGTACAACGCGACCATCCCGACTGGCAGAATCTCGAACACCGGCTCAACTGGCGCCTGTACTGGCCCTATTCGCAGGGATTGATGACCGAACTGGGCGCGCATCAACTGGACGTGGCAAACTGGATGTTGGATGCCGTGCCGTCGCGGGTCGTGGCGTCCGGAGGAAACGATTACTGGCGTGACGGAAGGGAAGTCTTCGACAACGTCTACTGTGTTTATGAATACGACCGGCAAGACGAAAACGGAACGACTTATACGGCGCGCGTCACCTATTCGTCCATTCAGAGCAACGCCTACGAAGGCGCCTCGGAACTCATCATGGGCACCAAAGGCACGTTGCTCCTTACCGAAAAGACAGGCCTTTTTTATAAAGAACCCAACGCGGAACCAGTCGATTGGCAAGGCGAGGAGCAAGACGAAACGAGCGGTGCCGCCGCCACGATTACGTCAGGAAAAACGCTCCAACTGAGCAATGATCCCTGGGCGCATCGGGGCAAACCGTACCAGATGAGCGCCAACAGCAACTCGACACGCGATCAACTCATCGCCTTCTTGGATTGCGTACAACAACGGAAAACCGAAACCATTTGCCCCGTCGAAGACGGCTTGCTGAATACGGCCACCGTGTTGATCGGCAACCAGGCCATCAAGGAACGGCGCGAAATCGCTTTTCCGGCTGGGCTTTTGTAGTGGAATTGTGCCTGCTCATGATCATGGACAAATCATTTCGGTAATCGCCTCCTGAGCGATTCCCCCTTCGAAGGGGGACAGCGGTGCGCAGCGAAGGCGGAGCACCGCAGGGGGATGTTGGCGCGGCCTGATAAGACGTTTCTAGCAAGCCGCATGAACATCCCCCGCCCCTCCTTCGTCGGGGCACCCCCTTCGAAGGGGGACTTTGGGGTTTTGCTCGTACCGAAGTAATTCGTCAAACATCATTAGCTTGCGTAATTCCACAACTACGATTCCGCTGCGACGACGGCCTCGGCTTCATCCCAGGTCTTTTCATCCACCCCCGCCTGCCGCCGGAGCCGGGCGCCGAGGACGACGGCGTAGAGCGCCGGAATCATGAATAGCGTCATGATGGTAGCCGTCACCAGGCCCCCGACCATCGGCGTGGCGATACGTTTCATCACCTCCGAACCCGTCTCGGTGCCGAACATGATGGGCAGCAGGCCGATGATCGTGGTAAAAACCGTCATGAGCAGGGGGCGTACGCGTTCCGTGGCACCTTCTTCGAGCGCCCGCGCCAGGCTCCGCCGCGACGTCAACCGGCCCGCCTGCCCGTATCGTTCGACGGCTTCATTCAGATACACGAACATCACCACGCCCGTCTCCGCCGCCAGCCCAGCCACGGCAATCAGGCCCACGCCCACGGCGATGCTCATGTTGAAATCCAACATCACCATCAACCAGACTGCCCCGACGACGGCAAACGGCAACGGTAGCATCAACAGGAGCGCTTCGCTGGCGCTTTTGAAGTGCAAAAACAGGAGCAGAAATATGATGGCCAGCGTGATGGGCACGAGGAATTGTAGGCGCCGGTTGGCCCGCTCCATGTACTCGAACTGCCCGCTCCAGGCCAACGAGTAGCCCGCCGGAAGCGTCACCTGCTCAGCCACCACGCGGCGGGCGCGCTGGACGTACGAACCGAGGTCGGCGTCGCCCTCCAGATCGACGAACACCCACGCGTTGGGCCGGGCGTTCTCGCTTTTGATCATCGGCGGGCCTTCGGCGAGGCGGAGCGTGGCGAGCTGGCCCAGCGGCACCTGCGCGCCGCCGCGTGTGGGCACGAGCACGTTGCGCAGCGCCGGCAGGTTGTCGCGCAGCGCCCTGGGATAGCGGATGTTGACCGGATAGCGTTCGAGGCCTTCGACGGTCGTCGTCACGTTCATCCCGCCGACTGCCGTGGCGATGACGTCCTGCACGTCGCCGGTGGTGAGGCCGTAGCGGGCCGCCTCTTCGCGGTTGATGTCGATGTCGAGAAACGAGCCGCCCATCACGCGTTCGGCATAGACCGAGAGCGTGCCGTCGAGCGGCCCGAGCGCGGCCTCCACCTGCTCGCCGATGGTCTGAAGCACCGCCAGATCCGGCCCGGCAATCTTGACCCCAATCGGCGTGCGGATGCCCGTGGCGAGCATGTCGGTGCGCGCTTTGATGGGCATCGTCCAGGCGTTGGTGAGGCCGGGAATCTGGATGGCCTGATCGAGTTCTTGCACGAGGCGCCGCCGCGTCATGCCGGGCCGCCATTCGGCTTTCGGCTTGAGCATGATCGTCGTCTCGATCATCGACATCGGCGCGGGGTCGGTGGCTGTTTCAGCGCGTCCGACCTTGCCGAAGACGCTCTGCACTTCGGGAAAAGACGCGATGATGCGGTCGGTTTGTTGGAGCAGTTCTTTGGCTTTTTGCGGCGAGACGCCCGGCAGCGTCGTCGGCATGTAGAGCAGATCGCCCTCGTTGAGCGGCGGCATAAACTCCGAGCCGATCTGCGGGAACGGCACATACGCCTCGCCGAAGACCATCCGCTGGATAGGCAACAGCGTCACGACGAGCACGATCACGCCGCCGGCGAGCACGACCACCGGATGCCGCAGCGTACCCCGGATCAGCGGGCGATACATCCACACGAAAAACCGGGCCAGCGGGTTTTGACGCTGCGCGCGGATCCGGCCTTTGATGAAAACCACCATCAGCGCCGGCACCAGCGTCACCGCCAGCATCGCCGAAGCGGCCATGGCGAAGGTCTTCGTAAACGCCAGCGGCCTGAACAATCGCCCCTCAACCTGCCCCAGTGTGAAGACCGGCAAAAAGCTCACCGTCACGATCAACAACGAGAAAAACAGGCTGGGGCCCACCTCCTTCGCGGCCTCGACGATGGCGTGAATACGCTCGCGATTTTGGATTTTGGATTTTGGATTTTGGATTGTTTTCTCTCCTTCTTCCCCTCGCAATCTCTCTAAATGTTTGTGCGCGTTTTCGACCATCACGAGCGAGGCGTCGACCATGACGCCGATGGCGATGGCGATGCCGCCGAGGCTCATGATGTTGGCGTTGATGCCCAGCAGGTACATCACCAAGAGCGCGATCAGGATGCCCACGGGCACCGTCACGAGAGCCACGAAGGCGCTGCGGACGTGCAGCAGAAAGAGCATCACGATCAGCGCCACCACGGCCAATTCCTGCCACAGCTTCGTCTTGAGCGTGCCGACGGCGCGCTGGATCAGGGCGGATCGATCATATTCGGTGACGATCTCGACGCCTTCGGGCAGGCTCGGGCGCAGTTCGTCGAGCCGGGCTTTGACGCGGTTGATGGCCTTCTGCGCGTTCTCGCCGAAACGCATCACGACGATGCCGCCGACGACCTCGCCTTCGCCGTTTTTCTCGGCCAGGCCGCGCCGGATTTCCGGCCCGAGTTGCACCATCGCCACGTCGCCGATGGTCAGCGGCGTGCCCTGGTCGGTCCGCAATGGGACGCTGCGGATGTCGCTGAGCCCCCGCAGATAGCCGCGCCCCCGGACGATGTACTCGCGCTCGCCCAGTTCGAGCAACCGCCCGCCGACGTCCTGGTTCGACCGCTGAAGCGCTGCGCGGACCTGCCCCAACGACACCCCGAACGCCGCCAGCTTCTGCGGATCGACCACCACCTGATATTGCTTCTGAAACCCGCCCACCGTGGCAACTTCCGAGATGCCTTCGAGGCCCTGCAATTCATACCGAAGAAAGAAATCCTGAATCGACCGCAGTTGCGCCAGATCGTGCCGGCCCGTGCGATCGACGAGCGAGTAGGCGTAGACCCAGCCGACGCCCGTCGCATCCGGGCCGAGCGCGGGTTTGACGCCGCCGGGCAGTTGATCGGCGACGTAGTTGAGGTATTCGAGCACGCGGCTGCGCGCCCAGTACATGTCGGTCCGATCTTCGAAGATGACGTAGACGAACGACGTGCCGAACATCGAATAGCCCCGCACCGTCTTGGCAAACGGCACCGCCAGCATCGCCGTCGTCAACGGATACGTCACCTGCTCTTCGACGATCTGCGGCCCCTGGCCGGGATACTCGGTCTTGATGATCACCTGCACGTCCGACAGGTCGGGGATGGCATCGACCGGCGTGTTGACCGTCGCCCAGACGCCGACCGCCGCCACCAACGCTGTCATCAAGATGACCAGCAACCGGTTCTTCGCGCTCCATGCGATGAGGTTTTCAAGCATGTCTTCGGTCTATTGGAGGTCGAAATAATCGAGGGCGTTTTGCTGTTTTTAGACGGTCACTGGTCATTGGTCACTGGTGAGGTTTCCGTTAAAGAACCAGTGACCAGTGACTAATGACCAGTGACCATCCCCAAAAGGCACCACGCCCCGGCCTGCTGACAGCGGCCCGATCAATGCGCCATCCCCTCGTGATGATGATGTTGCTGGCCGGGCGGGGCGTCGGCGTCGTAGCCGCGAAGCTGGTCGTAGTACGCCACCTGCTCGGCAGTGAGGAGGTCTTTCATCTTCAGATGCGCCTTCAGATGGACGAGTCGGAGGTCGGCCTGGAGTTGGCCGATATCGCGGAGCAACGCGCGGACGGTTCCCTCGTCTGCTTTTGCTTCAGCGAAGAGCGCATCCAGCGCCCGCTCTTTATCCACGACTTTCCGGCCCAGGGCGATGGCATCGACCTCCATCTCTTCGAAGAAACGCTGCGCGCGGCGGCGCTGGCCTTCGTCGAGGCCCAGTTCATCGGCGAGGGCGAGGACGTGTTTGGGGCCGGGATAATGGTTGAGTTCGGCAGCCTTCGCCAGGCCCATTCCCTGCCCCGTGAGATAGCCTTCGACGTCGTCCGCCGAGAGCGCTTTGATGGCGCGATCTTCCTGGCCGGCATAGGGCGAAGCCAGCGAATCTGCCGTCGTCGCCGTGTGTTGTTCGGGCGATGACTGGCAGCCGGCCACGAGGCCGCCGAGCAGCATCGCCAGGATGAGAAAGCGTGGTTTCATGGGATTGGTTGATGTCATGGTGTCGAAGCTTGCTTACTTGCTTTGATAACGGCACAACCGAAAGTCCCCCTTTGAAGGGGGTGCCCCGACGAAGGAGGGGTGGGGGATGTTCGCGCGGCCTGTTGAAAACCTCTTCTCAGGCCGCGCCAACATCCCCCTGCGGCCTGCTGCACATTCGTTCGCTGGCCGCTGTCCCCCTTCGAAGGGGGAATCGCGCGGTGAGCGATGATCGAGGCTTAATGCGCATGCCCCCCGCCGGCTTCCGCCTCGCCTTCCATCCCGCCGTGGTCGTGGCTGCCGAGCATCGCGCCGACGGCGCCTTTGAGCCGGGCTTCAGAGTCGATCAAAAACTGGGCGCTGGTGACGACGAGTTCGCCTTCGTCCAACCCGGCCAGCACCTGCACCTTGCCCTCGGCCTGGATGCCGGTCTGGATCTCGCGCGGCTGAAAACGCCCACCGCCGAGCGAAAGCAAGACCAGCGCCTGTTCGCCTGTTCGGATGACGGCCTCCTCCGGCACGACGGGCAACGATTCGGTCTCTTCACCCTCCAGATAAACCGTCGCGTACATGCCGGGCTTGAGCGGGCTTTGCCGCCCGGCAGGCAGCACGATGCGCGCCCGCGCCGACCGCGCCTCCAGGTTCATCATCAGATAGATGTGATCGACGCGGCCCGTCCACGTCTCGCCCGGCTGATAGGGCAGTTCGATGCGCGCCGGGGTGCCCACTTCGATCCAGCCCATGTCCTGCTCGTACACGTCGGCGATGAGCCAGATCTTCGAGATGTCGACGATGTCCATCAGCGCTTGCCCGGCGGCGACGCGCTGGCCGGCCACAACGGTTTTGTTCATCACCTCGCCGGAGGCCGGGGCGTAGAAGGTGAGCGCGCGGAAGGGCTCGCCCGTCCTTTCGAGTTGGCCGATCTGCTCGTCCGTCAGATCCCAGTACAACAAACGGCGGCGGGCGGCGTCGAGCAGGCGCTGGGCGTCCTGCGCCACCGGTCCATCGGCCAGCCGGCGCGCGTTGCGGAGGGCCAGCAGGTATTCTTCCTGCGCCGAGACCAGCTCCGGGCTGTACAACTCCAGCAGCGGCTCGCCCAGCCGCGCAATGGCGCCTTCATAATCGACGTGCAACGTCTCGACCCAGCCGCCTACTTTCAGGGAGACGGTATAGGCGCCCTGCTCGTCCATCTCGAACCGCCCCGTCGTGCGGATCGTCCGGCTCAGCGACTCGACGGTCACCGGCGCGGTGCGCACGCCGATGTTTTGAATGGTCACCGGATCGATCTCGACGATGCCTTCGGCGGTGGTGCTTTGCCGGATCGGCGTCAGTTCCATCCCACAGATCGGGCACGCGCCCGGCTCGTCGGCGATGATGTGCGGATGCATGCTGCACGTGTACCGCTGCTGCGCGCCGGATCCGAGCACGACGCCTGCTTTCGACGTCGCAGACGGGATTACGAGCGTATCGTGATCGTGCCTGGCCATGTCGCCAGTAGCCGGCTCGCCGCCGCCGCAACCGGCGAGGACGAGGAAAAGGATGATTGGGATTTTGGATTTTAGATTTTGGATTTTGGATTGTTGACCTGAGGCCAATCCAAAATCCGAAAAAGCCGCAATGGTTGGAGCCGCTCCGTCGTTTTCTACTGAGATGACGGTGCGGTATGCGACCAATCCAAAATCCAAAATCCAAAATCCAAAATTAGACAGTTTCATGGTTCAATCTCATCTAACCACAGCACTCCGAGTGCGCGTTCGAGGGCGGCGGTGGTTTTGAGGTAGCGGGTGTAGGTCTCGGTCTGATCCAGGCGCAGGTTGAAGAGCGTCCGTTCGGCGTCGAGCAGATCGAGGAAATCGGTACGCCCGGTGGTGTAGGCGCTGAGCGTGGCTTCGAGCGTCGTCTCGGCCTGCGGGATCAGCGCGCGGTCGAACAGGTCGAGGCGGCGCTGCTGGCGTTCGTGCCGGCTCAGGAGGTCTTCGATCTGCGTGCGGAACGCTGTTTCGAGCGCTTCGACGCGCAGGCTCGTCTGGCGTTTTTTGACCTGCGCTTCTTCCAACCCCGCCTTGAGCTTCGCCCGCCAGAGCGGCACCTTGACCCCGACGCCGAGCGCCAGGGCATCACGTCCGTCGGCAGAGGCCGGCACGTCGGCCTCTGCGATGTCGAAGTAGGTGAGGCTGAAGGCGAAGTCGGGCCGGAAGGCGCGGCGGGCCAGGTCGATCTGCAAGCCGGCGCGTTGGTCGGCGTATCGCAGGGCCTGGGCTTCGGGGCGTTGAGCCAGCGCCAGCGGCAGCAGCCGCGTGGTGTCGAGGCCGGCGGCGGGCGGCTCGACGCGCACCGTGCCCGAGAACGAGGCGGCGTCGGGCCGGTCGAGCAGCCGGGCAAGCTGCTGCTGGGCCGACTGCCGCTGTTCGGCCAGTTGCTCGCGGCGGAGGTCGAGGCGGTTGCGTTCGAGTTGGGCTTTGAGGATGGCTTGCTGGGTGCCGGCGCCTACTTCGTAGCGCGTGGCAGCAGCCTCCTCAAAATCGCGCAGTTGACCCTGAAAAGACGCGATGAGCCGGTCTATCTCCTGGATCCGATACAGATCGAAGTAGGCCTGTTTGACGGCCAGTTGGAGATCCTGCACGACGGTGTGGGCTTCGAAAGCGGCCACCTCGGCGCTCAGATCGGCAATCTCGCCGCGCAGGGCGCGTTTGCCCGGATACGGAAGCTGCTGCTCGACGCGCCACTGGGTGCGTTGCGTGCCGCGCGCCGTGCCCACCGGCCACGGCTGATAGCTGACCATGAACGTCGGATCGGGCAGGCCCGACACCTGGCGACGGCGCGTGCCCAGGGCTTCGGCATCGAGCCGGGCGGCTTCGAGCGCGGGGTTGTTTTCCGCCAACTCGGCCAGCAGCGCCGGTAGATCGAGAATCCGGAGCGTGTCTGACGACGCCGGCTCTTGCCCGAACGCCGAGGCCGGGCACAGGCCGAGCAAGATCACCATCCCGCTCCAGAAGACATAGAGAAAGCGCATACGTTTCCTGAATTGATGGCTCACGAAGAACGTGCTTCACCGCAAGCGCACAGCGTTGCGGCGCAAGCCGGTGTCAATTCAGGAGGACGGAATGAACGAGATGCAAAGCCACCGAAGCCGCCGGAGGCGGGCCGGTATCGAAGAAAAGCGTGTGGGAGACGCCGCTGTCCTGAGCAGGCCCGGCGGCGGCGACAGCCAAAACAACGAGGGGCGCCTGCGAACGCTTCAACAGCCTGACGCTGCTGGCAGCGACACCCGTCGCCGCTTCGACGGTGCAGCATTCGCGGGGCGCAGCCTGGCGCGGCGCGTCATGATCGCACGGCGGCTCGGCCTCCGGCGCGGCATGCATCGCGTCGTGGTCGTGCATGCCGTGATGCGCAGGCGCCTCACCGTGCCCGTGCCGGGGACAGGCATGCTCCGACTCATGCCGTTGAGCCATAGCACACGCGTGCTGCACCAGCGGCAGGCTGCCGCTCAGGAGCATCAACACGGCCATCAAGGCCGCCGTCAGGCGAAAAGTGCGAAGCGTGGTGAACATGACTCAAGCAAAAGCTTCCGACGCGCGTCGTGGTGCAACGACGGGGTAAGCCGAGGGTTTCTCAGGCCAGCGCCGGCACCGCATAGCCGGCGTCTTTGATAGCCGCAACGATGCGGGTGGGATCCATCGTCACAGGATCGTAGCTGATCTGCGCCGAGCCGATCTCGACGGCATGCACCTCGACGCCTTCGACCGCCCGGAGCGCATCTTCGACAGCCTTGACGCAATGGCCGCAGCCCATGCCTTCGATGTGTATCGTCTCTTCTCTGACCGCCATAGTTTTCTTATTTGCAGGGTGGATCGTTCTCACGTGCGGGTGTTTTACCGTTAGAGACGCGCAAGGTTCAGCCCGGTTACAGTGAATCGGGGAGTCGGGGAGTCGGAGAGCCGGGGATTTTGTGAATCAGAGAGCCGGGGCAAAGAGTCTCCGACTCCTCGACTCCCCGACTCAAAAAATCCTCGGCTCCCCGGCTCAACATATCAACCATGCCGAAGGCACGAAGACCTGAAGTCAAAGCAAAACGCTCTAAACAACCGCTAAGGCACGGTGTTTGAACTATCAGCGTTCCAGATCCTAAGCGCCCGCAGAAACCGGCTTAATCGCCTTGTTTTGTGCGTTTTAGCGCAGCCGGCTTGTTTTGAAGGCGCTTCCGAATTCGGGTTTCGAGCGTAAAGACGAGTCTCAGCCTGATACGGAACGCGTTCTTCTTCCTCCTTCACGACATCAACCAGCTAGACGATGAAATCCTTACACAAATGGTCTGAGCAAGAGGCGACGTTTGAGACGAACCGGCTCGTGCGAGAGGTAGAAAATCAGATAGGCGAAGACAACGTCATGCCCTGGCTGCTCGTGCATCAGACGCTCGTGCAGGCCGCCATGCGCGGCTATAAAATCGGTCTAAAAGCCGCCGTCCAACGCGCGCATGAACAGTACAATTAGGCGGTTGAAATCAAGGATGAAACCGGATCATTTGAAAGGAAAATCCAGATAATCACAGGTGGAGTTATGCAGGCCAAAACCTGTGGCCAAGATATTAAAATTATAGGACGTAGCCATGAGTCATCCCGTTTTTTTCAGTCCCGTAGGGGCGTCCTGTTTGTAGCACAAAGATTATTAAAAACAAAAAGCTCCGTAGGAGCGACCTCTTCAAAAAGTTCCGCTGCATCCTCTTTGAACAGGCCGCCCCTACGGGGCTCTTTTTTGGGGGAAAGGCTTGCTTTCTACAAATAGGGCGCCCCTACGGGGCTCCAAAATGCGGGATGACTTATGTTTTTTGCGATAGATGCAAGAAAGGATCAATCCACCGGCTCGTCGTAGATCCAGAAATACCAGACGACCCAGGCCATCGCCAGGAGGCCGATAATTGTCACGATCCAGGCGGTGAGATCCATATCAAACCTGTGCTGCCTCTTGTTCGGCCTTTCCTCCGCGTGCCTGTTCCGAAGCCACTGGCAAGGTCCGGAAGCGCGCGGCGATGTAGCCGGCCACGAGCAGGTCGAAGCTGATGCAGAAGACCACGTACCACTGCGGCGCAAACGCCGCGCCGTCGCCCACGAGGTGCAGCCCGGCATCCCACACCGGATGCAGCCCCCAGCCGACGGCCAGCGACATCGGCGAGCGTTTGAGGCCGAGCACGGCCAGCCCGCCGAAAACTACCACGCCGCCGAGTTCAGCCGCGATCCACGCCCCGCCCGACCACACCACGGCAAAACCCACATAAACCAGCGCTGCGACGACGAGGCCGAGAGCCAGCAACCGGCGCTCGCCCGGAATCCCCAACCGCCGCGCGCCGACGACAAACAGGGCAGCCAACACGAGGCCGAGCACGAACCAGAAAGCCCACGACATCGCGGTCATTTCAGGCAAAGGAACGATAGTAACGGGTGTATTCATACAACCACTCCTCATTTAGATCTTTTCGCGCCAGCGAAAAGATCTAAGACGCAAACTGTTGCTGACGACCGAGACGCTGGAGAGCGCCATCGCGCCGGAAGCGATGATGGGGCTGAGTAAGATTCCGAAGAACGGATAGAGCACGCCCGCCGCGATGGGGATGCCGATGACGTTGTAGACAAAGGCGAAGAACAGGTTCTGCTTGATCGTCCGCAGCGTCCGGCGCGAGAGGCGGAAGGCTTCGGCCACGGCGCCGAGGTCGTCGCGCATGAGCGTCACGTCGCTGGCTTCGATGGCTACGTCGGTGCCCGTGCCGATGGCCACGCCGACGTCGGCCTGCGCCAGCGCCGGGGCGTCGTTGATACCGTCGCCGACCATGGCGACGACGCGGCCCTGAGCCTGGAAGGCGCGGATGGCCTCGGCCTTGTCGCCCGGCAGCACGCCGGCGGCTATGTGATCGATGCCTACGTCGCGGGCGACGGCGCGGGCGGTGGCTTCGGCATCGCCCGTGACCATGGCCACTTCGACGCCCAGGGCGTGCAAGGCTTCGACGGCAGCTTTCGAGGTCGGGCGGACAGCGTCGGCCACGGCCAGGGCGCCGGCGGGACGCCCGTCGATGGCGACGAGCACGGCGGTCTTGCCTTGTTCGGCCAGCGCGTCCGTGGCGGGTTGCCAGGTTTCCGGCGGCATCGACCGCTCGCGCAGAAACGCCGCGTTGCCGATGAGCACGTCGTGCCCGTCGATGCGCGCTTCGATGCCCAGGCCCGTCCGCGAATGGAACGATTCGACGGGAGCCAGCGCCACGCCACGCCCTTCGGCGGCGGCCACCACCGCCGCGCCAATGGGATGCTCGGAACGCGCTTCGGCAGAAGCTGCCAGACTCAAAAGCAATGCTTCAGACCAGTCGCCCGTCGGGACGACGTCGGTCAGGCGCGGCGTGCCTTCGGTGATCGTGCCCGTCTTGTCGAGCACCACGAGATCGACGGCGCGGAGGCGCTCGACGGCATCGCCGCCTTTGACGAGGATGCCGCGCGAGGCGGCTTTGCCCGTGGCGACCATGATGGCCGTGGGCGTCGCCAGGCCGAGGGCGCACGGGCAGGCGATGATCAGCACCGAGACGAACGTCAGCAGCGCGTGCGTCAATCGGGGATCCGGCCCGACGTCGAACCAGACGACGAACGTCGCGATAGCCACGAGCAGCACCGCCGGGACGAAAAAGCCGGCGACGGT
This sequence comes from Rhodothermales bacterium, assembly GCA_028278205.1. GTDB lineage: Bacteria > Bacteroidota > Rhodothermia > Rhodothermales > Bin80 > JANQES01. The sequence continues at coordinate 50,489 of JANQES010000041.1, read as the reverse complement.
ATCGGCCAGGCGTTGGATAGGCGCTTTGCGGCCCTGCGCCTCGCGCACGAGCCGGACGATCTGCTGAAGCGTCGTATCGGCCCCGACGCGCGTCACCTCGACGACGAAGGCCCCCGTCCTGTTGATCGTCCCGCCGGTGACAGGGTCGCCCTCGTGCTTATCGACGGGCAGCGGCTCGCCGGTGATCATGCTCTCATCCACCGCAGACGCCCCTTCGACGACGATGCCGTCGACCGGGATCTTCTCGCCGGGCCGGACCACGACGCGGTCGGCGGGTTGGACGTGGCTGATGGGCACTTCGACGACTTGCATGCCGCGCTGAATGCGGGCCGTCCGGGCCTGCAAGCCGAGGAGCTTTTCGATGGCCGCGCCGGTCTGCCCGGTAGCACGCGCTTCCAGCATCCGCCCCATCAAGATCAACGTAACGATGACGGCGGCGGCTTCGAAGTAGACGTCGGGCGCGCGGCCCAGCGCGGCGAACCAGTGCGGAAAGACCGTGGCAACGACGCTGTAGCCGTAGGCCGAGCCGACACCGAGCGCCACGAGCGTGTTCATGTCGGCGGCGTGATGGCGGAAAGCGCGCCAGGCGCCTGTAAAAAACGTCCGCCCTGCCCAGACGACCACCGGCGTCGTCAGCGCCAGGAGCACCCAGTGAACGCCGGCAAAGTCGAGTGCGCCGTGGGCCATCGAGATCACCAGCACGGGCAGGCTCAGCAGCCCCGCGATGATGAAACGGCGTTTGAGAGCGCGGTAGTGGGCTTCGCGTTCTTTTTGGATCGACGACCGCTCGGCGCCGGCTGCCGCCTCGTCCAGCGGATCGGCATAGCCGCGTTCGGCCAGCATCCGGGCCAACGCGGCAGGCTCAGCCACGACGGGCACGTAGGTGATCTGCACCGACGGCCTCTCGCCCTCGTCCAGGCTCACGCTCAAAACGCCGTTGGTCCGGGCGAAAAGATTTTCCAGATCTTGCATCGTCGGCGCGGCGGCTTCGCGCAGCGGCAACGCCAGCGTCTCGGTCCGCACGCCGAAGCCGGCTTTCTCGACCGTGCGCACGAACGTGGCTACATCGCCGCCGCCGGGTTCGTAGGCCACCGCCGCCTCACCCGTGGCATAGTTGACCACGGCTTCGCGGACGCCGGGCACCTTCGCCAACTGCCGCTCGATGCGCATGGCGCAGGCCGCGCATTCCATCCCCTCAACGGGCAACATCACCCGGTCCGCTTCGGCCTGTGCGGCGTCTTCGCTGGTATGAACGAGGTCGGTTTGCATGATCTATCGAAAACCTTTCCCCGTGTCATCCTGAGCGAAGCACGACGCAGTCGGGCGCAGTCGAAGGATCTCCCCCGTTCAGGTTTTGCAAGATGTCAAGGGGAGAGATCCCTCGACTTCGCTGCGCTTCGCTTGGGATGACACAGAACTTGGCTGGGTGCTTAGTCTAACGTCGAACACCTACATCCGTTTGCAACTACAATCGAGGCAGCCGTGTTCGGCGCACGCGCGGCAGGTTTCTTCGAGGCGTCGCCGCAGTTGCTGCCGCGCCCGATGGCGGCGCACCTTCAGGTTGTTGCGCGTGATGCCGAGGCGGTCGGCGACGGCCTGCGGGTCTTCATCGCCCAGTTCCAACGCCTCGATGAGCGCGGCATAATCCGGCTTGAGCGTCGGCAGCAAAGGCTCGAAACACCGGCAGACGACGGCGTACTCCTCAGGTTCGACTGCTGCGTCGTGTTCTTGCGCCAGCACCGGCTGGTATCTGGCTTCGACGCCCCGACGGCGATAGAGGTCCGTGAGGGTGTTGTTAAGAATGCGATAGAACCAGGGCAGCACCTTGTCCTCGTCGCGCAGCGTCGGGGCGGCTTCGAGGGCTTTGAGCAGGCTCTGCTGCACGACGTCCGCTGCCAGATCCGGATCGCCGGTCTTTTTGCGGGCATAGCCCAGGACCACATCGAGGTGCGCCAGCAGGTTCGCTTCCAGGGTCGTCATCGGGAGGTACGCGGCGTTTGGTTTCTCGATCTTTCATTTTATGGACGCGCAAGCCTTCGAACGGTTACACCTCGTCCTGGCAGCGTCGTGAAGCCCACCAATACCAAGGTTTTTCGAACTTCCGATTCACCCGAAAGATTACAAGATGTAACATTTTGAAATCCAGCCTTTTCAAAGCAGGAAGATAGCGGAAAAAAATAAACGACGGCGTCGAAAAAACGCCGTTCAGAATGACTATGTCCGGATACGACCCGTCTGCCTGGAGATCCCCCCAAAACCGCCCAAACGATCAAGAATAGCACAAAAATATGCTGTTCAAAGGATGCAATGCGCGGTAGAACTATGCGGACATGGTGAAACGGAATGCGTGAACCGGCGCGGCTTCAAACACAGGATCGATAGACGAATAAGGGCAGGCGTCTAGAGAAAATGGACCCATCCTTGCCAGAATTGGCAGCACAGGTCGAAAGCACCGTCCCCGGCCTGCACCAACCGTGAACCAGAACCTGTGTAGAAGAATAGGATCATGAGCTACCCAGCCCGCTCATCGACATCCACGCGCTTCGGCGTTTTACTCCTTGGTTTTGCCCTGCTCCTGGGCAGCACCTTCCTGACCGGCTGCGCCGACGGCGTCTTCTCGGCAGAAGAATCTTTCGAAACGCAACAGCGCACCGCCGACGGCGGCAAGCTCCGCCTGGCGCACATGCTCGACCGCGCCTACCGAACCAACCCCGGCAAATCCGGCTCCAACAACACCCTCGGCCTCATCATCGGGGTGGAGCACGGGGTCGATAAGCAGCGGCTGGCCGAACGCTTCCGCCTTAACGAGCGTTTCCGCCTCAACGAACGCTTCCGCCTCAACAAACGCTTCGAATACGACAACGTCTTTAACGGCATTGCCTGGATGATCGAAGACGTCGAAGGCTCCGGCGATTATCAGGATTTCCTCGATGAACTCGCCGCCGACCCCGACGTGATCTGGTTCGAGCCCGACTTCGACATGATCCAGCCCGAGTCCGACCCGGCGGACGGTGGTTCGGGGCAAGAGGTGCCCTGGAGTGTGGCCGCCGTCGGCGGGCAGACCTCCTGGGCCGTCAGCGGCGACGGGCAGGGCGACGTCAACGTCCAGGTCTTCATTCTCGACACGGGCGTGGCTAAGGCCGACAACGACGACTGGAACGACGACTTCAACCTCGTCGAGAACATCGACTACCGCGATGGTATGGACGATGCCAAAGACTACGACGGCCACGGCACCCACATCGCCGGTATCATCGGCGCGGTGGACGACAACGACGGCCTCGTGGGATTGGCTCCCGGCGCACGCATCCACAACCTGAAAGTCCTCGGCGACGACGGCACGGGCGACGTCTCGCAGGTCATCGCGGCTATCGAGCACATCACAGCCTATAAGCTCGCCAACCAGGGCACGCCGATGGTAGCCAACATGAGCCTGGGCGAAGACGTGGGCAACAATGTCTTCAGCGCCCTCGACGAAGCGGTCTCGGCCTCGGTGGCAGCGGGTGTGGTTTACGTCGTAGCCGCCGGCAACCACGGCAAGAACGCCTCCAGCGTCACGCCTGCGAAAGTGACCTCGGCCATCACGGTGGGCTCGTACGCCTTCAACGGCAGCTTCTCGGACTTCTCGAACTACGGCCCGAAAGTAGACATCCTGGCGCCGGGCGAAGGCATCCTCTCGATGAGCCCGGACGGCGCGGGCAACAATGTGACGATGACGGGCACGTCGATGGCGGCGGCGCATGTCACGGGGGCCGTGGCGCTCTACCTGGGGCAGAACCCGTCGGCGACGCCGGCGCAGGTGGAAGCCGCGCTGCTGGCCGATGCCAAAGATTTTGTCACGAACCCGCCGACCGGTTCGACGACGACCAAGAGCGTCTGGGTTGGTGGATCGGAACCGCCGCCGGGGAACGCCTCGGTGCTGCTCGTCGTGCCCGACGCCGGAAACCTGAGCGGCCAGGACGCAGCCAAGAAAACGCTGATGGAAAGCTGGGGCTTCACGGTCACGCCCATCGCGGCTTCGGCCTCGCAGTCGGTCTTCAACAGCGCTGTGGCAGGCGCAGACGCGGCGTACATCTCCGAGGAAATCAGTTCGTCCCAACTCGGCACTAAGCTTACGGGGGCCGCCATCGGCGTCCTTGCTGAAGAGGCCGAAATCTACGACGAACTTCAGATGTCCACCAGCAAAAACTGGCTCTCAAAATCCAACCTCGACATCACCGACGCCTCACACTACATCACCGAATCCTTCGGGTCGGGCACGATGACAATCTTCTCGTGGAGCCAGTCGGTGGCCGATATCTCAGGCACGCTGGCGCCGGGTCTCCAGACGCTGGCCAAATGGGGCTCGAACAAAGCGCTGGCCGTCATCGAAGCCGGTGGGCAGACGAACAACGGCCCGGCAGCCGGGCGGCGTGTCAAACTGCCCTGGGGCGGCGGCTCGCTCGACATCAACGCCCTGACCAATGATGGGAAGTCGCTCATGCGGCGCGCTGTCGAATGGGCTGCGGGCTCCGGAGAGACCACGCCCCCACCCCCGCCGCTGGCGAACCCGACCGTGCTGCTCGTGACACCGGACGCCTCGAACCTCGTGGCGCAGGATGCCGACAAAAAGGCGCTCATGGAAAGCTGGGGCTACACCGTCACGCCGATCTCGGCCTGGGCCTCGCAATCGGACTTCGACAACGCCGTAGCCAATGCCACCGTTGCGTATGTCTCCGAAGAGATCAGCTCATCCCAGTTGGGCACGAAGCTGACCGGAGCCACCATCGGCGTGGTCAATGAGGAAGGGCAGTTGGTCGATGAACTGCAGATGGCCTCGACGCCGTCCTTTCCCTGGGCCAACCACCTTTACATCAACGACGACACCCATTACATCACCGAGACGCTGGGCACGGGGCAGTTCTGGCCTATCGACTGGAACTGGGCCTACACCGGCGTCGATGGAACGCTGGCACCGGGGCTTCAGGTGATTGCCAAATGGGACGGCACCGCCGCCGCGCTGGCCGTGCTCGAAGCCGGCGCAGAGACCGGCAGCGGTCCGGCAGCCGGACGCCGCGTCCACCTGCCCTGGGGCGGCAACGACTTCGACATCAACTCGCTCAACGCCCACGGCCAGACGCTGATGAAGCGCGCCATGGAATGGGCTGCGGGCGCCAACTAGGCCCACGACAGGCCGGGCGGGCGGCAACGGCCCACGCCCCCGCCCGGCTGTCACACACTTCCCCCCGGCACCCCCCAACCAACTTCACACACCATACGCGTAGCGCACAAGGCGATGAAAATGAAACCCCGCCTCGCATCCTTCTTGACCCCGCTTTTTAGCGTGGTTATCCTGGCAAGCACTACCCTGCTGACCGGCTGCACCGACAGCGCCTTCACCGCCGGCGACGAAACCAGTGAAGCCAGCGAAACCATCATCGACACCAGCCGCCTGACCAAGCTCCGCAACGGGCACCGGCTCAGCGACGTGTTTGCCAGCGCCGGCAAAAAGAAGGATGACCAATCCTCCGGCGTCGTCTCGGTCGTCATCGGTATGGATGAGACGATCCTCGAAGCTGACCGCCTCGTCAGCCGCCACCGGCTGGTGAGCCGCCACAAGCTGCTCCGGCGCTATGACTACGACGAGGTCTTCTACGGCCTGGCCGCCGAGATCGACGAAGACCGCCTCGAAGAATTCCTCAAGGCCATCCAAAACGATCCCGATGCCGCCTGGGTCGAACTCGACCTGCCTTTCCTCGAAATGCCTAAGGGCACCGAGGGCAAGAAAGCGCCCGGCGAGCAACTCATCCCCTGGGGCATCGACCGCATTGGCGCCACCGAGAGTTCGGCGGCCAGCGGCGACGGCTCCGGCGCGGTGGACGTCGATCTCTACATCTTCGACAGCGGCGTCCGCGACCGGGATATGGACCTCGTCGAAAACCTCGACTTCTTCCAGCTTGATCAGGGCAACAAGAAAAAGCATAAGAAAGAGCAGGACGTGCTCGGCCACGGCACGATGACCGCCTCGATTGCCGCTGCTGAAGACGACAGCGACGACCTCGTGGGCGTAGCTCCCGGCGCGCGCATCCACAACTGGAAAGTCCTCGGCGATGACGGCACGGTCGATAGCGCCACGCCCATCGCCGCGCTCGAAGCGCTCGTCCAGATCAAACAGGAGAATCCCGCCCAGCCGATGGTCGTCAACATGAGCTTCGGCGCCGACACCGGCTCGACCGAATACGGCGCGCTCGACCTGGCGGTGCAGGCCGCCATCGACGCCGGCATCGTGGTGGTCGTCTCGGCAGGCAACCTGGGCATCGACGCGGCGACGGTGACGCCGGCGCACGTCGAAGACGCCATCACCGTGGGTGCTTACGATCTGCTCAACGAGTTTGCGTCGTTCTCCAATTACGGCCTGACGGTAGACCTTCTGGCGCCGGGCGTTGAGATCCTGGCGATCTCGAACGACAAGAAGCACAAGTCGCAGCACCTGTCGATGATAGGCACGTCGTTCGCGGCGCCGCACGTGGCGGGAGCGGCAGCGCTCTACCTGTCGCAGCACCCGTCGGCGACGCCAGCGGAAGTGCGCCAGGCGCTGGTCGACGCCGCGCAGGACATCGTCTGGGGTGCGCCCGGCGGCACGACGAGCAAGAGCGTCTGGGTCGGCGATTTTTAGAACGTGGGGTAAGAGGGAGAAGCCTGAGCCGGGCGGGAGCACATCCTGCCCGGCTTTGGCTTTTTTACTCGTGGCAGAAAAATAGATCGCTGAATCAACGAGCGCCGGGGTACTTAGGTAGCGATATCATTACAAGATGTAACGCCCGGCGCAGGCATAAATCGATGAAATCCGAGCTTTCATTTTTTATTCAGCGCCCTCGAAAACACCGCTTCAGAATGACGATGTCCGGATGCGGCGTCGCCTTCCCGGATCGCTGCTTCGAAACGAGGCTCGAATACCGTCCTGTCCAGCAAAATGGCTGGAATCGGGTTGCTTTCGGCGTTGATGGCTATCCAGACATGATGAAACGGAACAGGGCATGGGGGTACGGCCAACTGGCACAAAAGGCTGTACAGAGTGAAGAATTGGCCTCATCCTTGCCATGACAAACAACGCAGGACGAAGCACCATCCCTGAAACCCTTGAGTAGAGCACTCCCCCCAGCCTGCGATCGGGAATCTGAAACCGTGAAGAAGGAAACCACCATGAGCTTATCAGCCCGCCCACCGAAATCCACGCGCCTGAGCGTTTTACTCCTTAGCGCCTTGCTCCTGACCAGCACCTTGCTGGCCGGCTGCACCGACTCTTTCACCGGCGTCGATGATACCGAACGACTCGACACGCCGGCTCCGGTACAGGCCCCGTACGACGGACCCAAGTTCCGCAACCAGCACTTGATGGACCGGGCTATCACAACCAGGGTCGCCGGCAAGTCCCAGTCCGGCGAGTTCCTCAACCTGATCATCAAAATCGCCGAGCACGTACTCAATAAGGAGAGCATCATCCAGCGCTTCCGCATGGTCGAGCGCTTCAAGCTTACCCATCGCTTCGAGTACAACCACACCTTCAACGGCTTTGCCTGGTCCATCGAAGATACCCAGGGCAACGGCGACTACCAGGAATTCCTCGACTCGCTCAATGCCGACCCCGACGTCGAATGGTACGAGCCCGACTTCCAGGTCGAATCGCCCCAGGCCACGATCACGGGCGGCGCTTCGGGCCAGCAGGTGCCCTGGAGCGTCAGCGCCACCGGCGGGCGCACCAGTTGGGCCGTCAGCGGCGACGGGCAGGGCTCGGTCAACGTCGATGTCTACATCCTCGACACCGGCGTGGCCCAGGCCAACAACAATGATCCTAACGACGATCTGACGCTCGTCGAGAATATTGATTTCCGCGACGGCTTGAACGACGCCGTAGACCACGACGGCCACGGCACCCACATCGCCGGCATCGTCGGCGCCGTCGATGACAACGACGGGCTCGTGGGGCTGGCCCCCGGCGCGCGCATCCACAACCTGAAGGTTCTGGGCGACGACGGTCTGGGCGACGTCTCGCAAGCTATCGCGGCGGTCGAGTACATCACGGCGCAGAAGCTGGCCAATCCCTCAAAGCCGATGGTGGTCAACATGAGCCTGGGCGACGACGTGCTCACGACCGACTACACGGCGCTCGACAAGGCGATTCAGACCTCGGTAGCCACGGGTGTGGTCTACGTGATCGCGGCAGGCAACCACGGCACGCCGGTAGACACCCGGACGCCGGCGCACGTGACCGAGGCCATCACCGTCGGTGCTTTCGGTGCGGGCGGCGACTTTGCCTCGTTCTCGAACTACGGCGCGGCGGTCGATCTGCTGGCGCCGGGCGTGAGCGTGGTCTCGCTCTCGCCCTCGGGTGGTCCGGTTCAGATGACCGGCACGTCGATGTCGGCGGCGCACGTGACGGGCGCGGCGGCGCTGTATCTGGCGCAGCATCCGTCGGCGAGCCCGGCGCAGGTCGAGCAGGCCCTCGTGGCGAGCGCCGGATCGTTCGTCAGCGGCACGCCATCGGGCACGACCAACAAGAGCGTCTGGGTGGGGCAAAGCCCGATGATTTCGACGATGTCAGAAAAGCGCGTCTCCTCTGGCTATGATGACGCCGAAGAACGTACCAACGACGGCCACATGTACCGCACTAGCAGCGACCTCGAATTCACCACGGACGGCACAAAGGCACAACTCGTCGGGATGCGTTTCGCCAACGTGGCCATTCCGCCGGGCGCCGTCATCACCAAAGCATACGTGCAGTTCACCGTCGATGAGACCAACAGCGGCGCGACGAGCCTGACCATCAAAGGCCAGGATGCCGACAATGCTGCCAGCTTCTCGTCATCGAGCTACAACATCTCGTCGCGGGCGAAGACGACGGCCTCGGTGGCGTGGGCGCCGCCGGCCTGGACGAGCGTGGGCGCCGCCGGAGCGGCTCAGCGCACGCCGGATCTCGCGTCGGTGATTCAGGAGATCGTCAACCGTCCGGGGTGGTCGAGTTGCAACGCGATGGCGCTGGTCGTCAGCGGCTCAGGCGAGCGCACGGCGGAATCGTACAACGGCAGTTCAAGCAAGGCGCCGCTGTTGCACGTCGAATGGAGCGGTGGCGACACCGGCACGTGCAGCGGCGGCGGTAGCGGCGGCGGCGAAGAAGAAGACGACGACGATTAAACCCTTTAGTCCACGACAGGCCGGGTGGGCGCGTTGGCCCACACGCCCGCCCGGCCATAACACGTCTGGATAGGCGATTTTTAAACGATCATGGTGAGAGGGAGAGACCTGAGCCGGGCGGGAGCGCCTCCTGCCCGGCTTCGGCTTTTTATCTGCGGTTAAAACCCACCTTGTGCAAATTGTCGCGCGCCCCCCAAACAGGCTCCCAAGGCTTATTAAAATCAAGCATCTACACGATACACTAAAAACGCTATAGGCAGAACGAAAGCAATGCCTCGGCGTACGTTAGAGATACAGTTCATCGCTTTGACGCCCAAGACAGTTTTCTCGATATGAACGTGACGCCCGGAAGCAACAAGGGTGGATGGGATCGATTTCAACATCTACTCGACGACCAGATGGACTGGCCCAGCGAGTTCGTCTTCAAGTTCATTGCCCCGCAAGCCGGGTTGGGTGAGTTGAAGGCCGTCTTCGGCCTGCATCCGGTTCGGGTGCGGTCTTCACGCGCGGGCAACTACGTCAGCGTCACGGCGCGGATGCAGATGCATTCGAGCACCGAGGTCATCGCCGTCTACAAAGCCGCATCCGGCATCAAAGGGGTGATCATGCTATGAAAAAGGGCTTTGTACAAGGCCTCTTTGACAAAGTGAAGCTCGACGTAGTTCATCGCGTGAAACCCTGTCACCCCGTCGTATATCGTATCTTCCCTAAGCCACTCACCCAACCTACCCCGCCATGAAAACTGTCCTGCTCTTCCGCCACGGCAAGTCCGACTGGGACGCCGACTACGGCTCCGACCACAGCCGCCCGCTGGCAAAACGCGGGCGCAAAGCCGCCCGCGCCATGGGCCAATGGCTCGCCCAAAAAGGCCCCCTGCCCGACAGCATCGTCTCGTCGACGGCCAAACGCGCCAAACAGACGCTCAAACGGGCGCAAAAAGCCGGCGCGTGGAATGCCCCCGCTCGCTTCACCCGCGACCTCTACGACGCCTATCCGTCCGACTTGCTGGCGATCATGCGGCGCGAACCCGATACGACGAACGTGCTCATGCTCATCGGCCACGAACCCACATGGTCCGAAACCATCGAAGAACTCTCCAACGAAGACGTCTACCATTTCCCCACCGCCGCCATGGCCCGGATCGACCTGCCTATCGACTCCTGGCGTGAGGCCGCCTTCGGACGCGGCACCCTGGTCTGGCTCCAGAAGCCGAAGACTTTGGTGCAGTGGAAGCTTCGATGAGACATCTTACCATCTCTGGTGCACGATGACTTTGGGACACGCCGCGTCGAAGGGCGAAAGGCGAGGAGCGAAGGGCGATTTTCTTTTCGCCCCTCGCCCTTCACCCTCCGCTCCTCGACACCAGTTGCACCTGGATGCCGACGAGCCCTTTATAGAAAAATCCGGCCAGGAATAACACCAACCGATGTGATCATGGTACTCCGTTCTGTTTTGATGGCAGCGGCGGCGCTGGCCGTCGTCGCTTCCGCCCCGGCCCAATCGATACCCGATGACGCCCTGGTGCAAGGCTACTTCCACCGCAACGACACCACCTACTTCGTCTTCGACGCGGCGCGCTACGAGGCCGAAGACCTCGAACGCGTCGTGGTGACGGGGTCTTTTCGGAGCTGGGATCAGGACATGGACAACCGCGCCTGGCGCCTCGGGCCGCGCGCCTTCGACCGCCGCGTGTGGATGCTGCCGGTCTATAATCCCGCCTACCGCGTCGTCGGGCCGGGCACACCGTTTAAGTTTCGGATGAACGACGGCGCCTGGCTCGACCCGCTGGCCGAGGCGCCCAACCGCGAGGCAGGCAATCTGGTGTTTATGTACGGCGTCGAGCCGCTGCGCTTGCGAGCGGAGCTTCGCGGCCCGCGCGCCGTCTGGGCACGGCTTACCGGCGACGTCGTCCGGCCTCTCGATCCGTCGGCCTACCGGCTCGTCGATGCCCACGGCGATTCGGTGGCAGTGGCTGCCGTGCTGCCCAACACCGCCTCCGAAATGCTCGTCGTGCCGGACCGGGACCTCGACATCCGGCGCGTCTATTATCTCGAAATCCCCTCGATGAACCTGCAGGCGCGCTGCCGGTTCGACGGCTGGTTTCGGACGCTGTATTCGGACAAAGCCCTCGGCGCCAACGTCAGCGACGACGGTGCGCAGACCGCCTTTCGCATCTTCGCGCCCCGCGCCGACACCGTCCGCCTCTACCTCTACGACACCGCCGAGGCGTCCCCTGACGACGCCACCGAGCAGATCGTTATGACGCGCGACGCGGCGGGCGTCTGGGAGGCCATCGTCAGCGGCGACCGCCACGGCACGTACTACGATTTCACCGTCCACGGCCCGGACGATCCGGGGAATTATTTCTACGACGCCTTCCCCGTTCACATCAGCGATCCGTATGCGCGCGTCAACGTCGGGGCGCAGGGCAAGAGCCGCGTCTGGCGCCCGACGACGCCGGCCACACCGCTCGCAGCAGGGCGCCCGAAGATGGAGGATGTGATCGCCTACGAGATCCACGTGCAGGATTTCACGGATCTGCTGCCGGTCTCGGACGATCTGAAAGGGACGATCCCGGCGATGGCGGCGCCCGGCCTGCGCAACAGCCGGGGCGAACCCGTCGGGTTCGATTATCTGGTCGATCTGGGCATCAACGTCGTCCACCTGATGCCGGTGCAGGAATACCTCCACTATCCGAACGACGAATGGCAGGCGGCCTTCGGCGACGATCCGGAGATGGCGGCGATGGGGATCGATCAGGAAAATTATCAGTGGGGCTACCGGACCACGCACGCCTTCGCCATCGAGACGCGCTTCCGGCAGCGCGGCACGGAGCACGGCGCCCAACGCGATCAGTTTCGCGACCTCGTCCAGGCTTTCCACGACCGGGGGCTCGCCGTCATCATCGACATCGTGCCCAACCACACCGGCGAAAACATGGACGACCGCCACCTTTTGTTCAATTTCAACGTCCTCGACAAACCCTATTATCACCGCACCGACGAACGCGTCGAGCACATCGGCCCGTTCGGCAACGAGGTCAAGACCGAAGACCGCCCGATGGTCCAACGCTGGGTCATCGACCAGTGCAAACAACTCATCGATGAATTCGGCTTCGACGGCTTCCGCATCGATCTGGCCGGGCAGATCGACGAGCAGACGCTCATCCGCCTGCGTCACGAACTCGGCGACGACGTGATCATCTACGGCGAACCGTGGATCGACGTGAGCGACCCCGACGTGCTGGCCAACCCGGACTGGGACTGGTACAAGGAGGATTCGCCGATCACGTTTTTTCAGGACGACGCTCGCAACGCCTTCAAAGGCTCGCCCTTCGAGCTATCGGACAAAAAGACCGACCGGGGCTATGCCGGCGGCAACGCCGCGCTACGCGCCGAGGTGATGCGCGCGCTTACGAACGACTATCCCCAGGAAGCCGCTTCGACCAACCAGGGCATCAACTACCTGGACATCCACGACAACTGGGCGCTGGCCGACCGCTTCGCCACCGAGGACTGGGACGGGCGCCGGGGGGTGGATGAGCGTTCGTACAAGATCGCTGCCGGGCTGCTGTTTACGTCGCTCGGCCCCCTCGTCTTGCACGGCGGCAGCGAGATGATGCGCAGCAAAGGCGCCGCGCCCCTCGAAGAAGAAATCAAACAAACCAGCAGCGGCCCCATCTATCTCAAAGGCCGGGACGACACCTACAACCTGCGCGTGCCCAACCAATTCGTCTGGGAAAACGTGGGCAAAACGAAAGCCGACGGCCCCAACGACTACGCCAACATGCTGGCCTACTGGAAAGGCCTGATCGCTTTCCGCAAGAGCGACGCCGGCGCCGTCTTCCGCCGCGCCGACCCGCCGCCGGACGACTACTACCAGTGGCTCCTCCCCGACGACGAACACCTTCTCGGCTACCTCGTCGACGGCAGCGTGCTCGTCCTCGTCAACACCGGCGCCTTCGAAGCCACATTCGCCGACGTGCCGCTGCCCACAGGCCGCTGGCGCCTCATCGCCAACGCCCAGACCGTCGATCACGTGAACGGCGTCTCCGGCTCGAATGCAACCCTCGAAGGCGGCGCGACGCACGATCTGGCGGTGCCGGGGACGAGTCTGAAGATGTGGATGCGGGAGTAGGCACCTTCCTCCTACCTTCCCTACCTGTCATCCCGAGCGAGCGCAGCGAGTCGAGGGATCTCCCACGTCCAGGCATGCTTCAACCTGGGAGATCCCTCGGCTGCGCCCGACTGCGTCGTTCTCCGCTCGGGATGACAGCGTTGTTTCTTTGGAATAGGTTTTTTAAACCCATTCAAGGAAATGCGTCGCTACTACGTCTATATCATTTCCAATCGCTATCGCACGGTCTTCTACACGGGTATGACCAATGACTTAGAGCGGCGCATATGGGAGCACAAGAGTGGCGAGGGAAGCACTTTTACATCACGGTATCGTGTAACCGATTTGCTCTACTATGAGGAATACAGCCAGGTCAAAGAAGCCATCAGCCGAGAAAAGCAATTGAAACGCTGGGGCCGCCAGAAGAAGCTCGATCTGATCAAGACACTCAATCCAGAAATGGTTGACCTGGCTGACCAACTTTTATAAATGCCGTCAACGCTAATCCAAACCTCCTTTATGTCATCCCGAGCGAGCGCAGCGAGCCGAGGGATCTCCCACGTCCAGGCATACTTCAATGTGGGAGATCCCTCGTTTGATATTCGGAGCGATCTAATGATAATGCCCGTGCTCCGGGTCCCAGACGCGGCCCTGCGCGTCGGTATCCGAGCCTTCGTGCGATAGCTCGGACCAGACTAACGCGCCGGCGCCCAGCAAGAACAGGATGAGCAGGATGCCGGCCCATTTCGAATCCTTGTACCAGGTCGTCTTGCCTTCGCAGCAGTGTTTAAACTTTCTCCCACTTCCACACCGGCACGGAGCGTTGCGTCCTGTTTTCATGACTCCTTGGGGGCTGGCCTTCGAGGGTGACGAGAAAGCGAATATAAGTATTTTGGATTTTAGATTTTGGATCCAAAATCTAAAATCGCTACTGACTTCCTGTCGGCACTGTCACTGTCGGCGTGGGTGCAGAGGCGGGTTCGAGGCCGAGCGTTTTTCCTTTCTTGATAGCCGGCACGCCTTCTTCCATCCACACCGGCGCGGGGGCGCCTTTGAGGTAGTGGTCGAAGAACTGCTGCATGCGGATGGCGAAGTCGCGTTTGTTGTGATACTGCCGGAGGCCGTGCGCTTCGCCGTTGTAGTTGAGCATCCAGACCGGCTTGCCCAGCCGGCGGAGGGCCACGAAAAACTCGATGCCCTGATACCACGGCACGGCGCCGTCTTCGTCGTTGTGCATCATCAAGACCGGCGTCTCGATCTTGTCGGCCTGGAACAGCGGCGAGTTGTCGATATAGCGCAGCGGGTATTCCCAGAGCGTGCCGCCGATGCGGCTTTGCGATTTTTCGTACTGGAACATCCGGCTCATGCCGCTGCCCCAGCGGATGCCGCCGTAAGCGCTGGTCATGTTAGAGACCGGCGCGCCGGCCTCGGCGGCTTTGAACAGGTTGGTCTCGGTGACCATGTAGGCGATCTGATAGCCGCCCCAGCTATGCCCCTGCACGCCGACGTTGTCTTCCTCGACAAAACCCTGGTTGATCAGTTTCGTGACGCCGGGCACGACGGCGTTGAGCGCACTCTCGCCCGGATACCCCACTTTGTACGGAATGTCCGGCACGAAGACGAGGTAGCCGCGACTCACGTAAAACGAGAAATTGATGGACGACCGCGACGTAGCCGGCGCGCGATGCTGATGCAGACCGTCCGACATTTTCTCGTAGAAATACACCATCATCGGATATTTCTGCGACGGGTCGAAGCCTTCGGGTTTGTAGAGGATTCCTTTGAGCGGGATGCCGTCGAGCGAGGTCCATTCGACGAGTTCGGCGGTGCCCCAGAGATAGCCGGCCTGTTGCGGGTTGGCGTCGCTGACGCGGCGCATGTCGTCGAAGTCGGGGCTGCTCGTCCACAGGTCGGGGAATTCTTCGAAGTGCTCGCGGGTGAACAGGAGCGCGTCGGTGTCTTCGGCTTTTTGGGGATTGGAGAACCGGCGATCCGTCATCACGAGTTGCTGCGGCGCGCGGGTGCCGCCGGCCTGATCGCGATAAAAACCGCTCGCCTTCGTTTCATAATTAAAAGCCGAGAGCAGCATCGGCGCGTCGGGGTCGATGGTTTGCTCGTCGGGGTCGAGGCGGACGTAGCGGAAGCGCAGGTCGTCGGCGCGGCCCCGGCCCTCAGTGACGTTGCGCGGGGCGCGGGCGCCGGTGGGATCGAGCACCCAGATGTCGTGCCTGTCATAGACGAGGAAGGCCTCGTCGCTCTCGGTCCATCCGATCTCGCCGTAGGGATTGGGTTTGAAAGGCCAGTCGTGTAATTCGTTATGGAAGGCGTGCGGGATCTGCCCCGTCAGGTTGACCGGCTCGCCGCCCTCAACGCTCATCGCATACCATGCCACGTCATCCCGATCCCACCAGTGGATGTAGCGCGCGCCGGGCGAGAGGATGGCCCGAGATTGCAACTCCTCGATCACCCTGCGCCGCGCGCCGGTCTCCACATCGACGAAGTAGACGTCGTAGTAGCGCGGCGAATCCCACGAAATTTCCTGCCGATAGGGCATGTTCGAGTTGCCCACGGCGACGTCCGCCTCGCCTTCACGGCCTACGACGACGTCGGGCGTCGTCTCATCGGCCAGTTGCACGACGCGGCCATCGGCCAGGTGAACCATGGCG
Source organism: Rhodothermales bacterium (assembly GCA_028278205.1). Classification (GTDB taxonomy): domain Bacteria; phylum Bacteroidota; class Rhodothermia; order Rhodothermales; family Bin80; genus JANQES01. Next base: position 34,536 of record JANQES010000041.1, on the reverse strand, counting down.
CGGTAGGTGCGCTTCTTCTCCTGCTCAAGCTGCACGAGTTGCATCGGCTGGAGGAGCGGATCTTTCCAATTCCAGACGTCGAGGACCACCTTTTCGTCGTCAGGTATTTCGTCGTCTTCGGGCTCCGGTTCGGGCCGGGGCGCCGTGCCGAAGAAGAGCCGCGTGCCTTCTTTGGAAAACTCCAGATCGCCATGCTCGCCGATCCACCAGCCGTCGGGGATGCCTGCGGTGGACAGAGCCTGCGGCGCCTCCGTGTCCACACGCCAGTGATAGAGCGTGAACGCCGGCTGCTCGGCCTCTTGATCATCCCGGTTCGAGAGGAAGGCAAGTTGGTTGCCGGCCTCGTCGAAGGCCGGCTGTTTGTAGGCGCCTTTGCCGGCCATGAGCGTGTTGGTCGCGCCCGTGGCCGTCGTCACGACGACGATGGCATCGGCGCTGCCGTCTTTGTTCGCGGCGGTGTAGACGAGCCGGCTTCCGTCTTCCGAAAACAGGTACTCGGTGGCGTGCTCGAAGCGCGTCTCGGCGCCGGTGGCGAGGTTACGCAACACCAGCGGCGTGCCCTCCTGCTTTTTCTTCTTGTCCTTCTTTTTGTCCTCGCCCTCTTCCGGCTTCTCCACATTCTTCTCAATATTCATCTCGACGTTCTTCTCCATGCTATCCGCCTCGGCAGGGGCTTTTTCGAGGTGATAGGCCACGAAGCCGGCGCCCTCTTCGGGCAACTTGAACGACTTGACACGCCCGATGCGCGTGACGGCGCCGGTGCTCAAATCGAGCAGGCCGAGCGAATCCTTCGGCATCTCATCGTCTTTCTTCTCGTCAAGTTTAGCCTGCCGCACGGCTTCTTTCGGCGGTTTGATCGAAAACGCCACGAAACGCGCGTCTTCGGTGAACCGGGCCGAAACGCCGCGCGGGACGCTGTAGGCCTGATCAGACGTCAGGCTCTTGACACGCAGTTCGGCATCGCCGTATTCGGGGCTCATCGAAAAGAGCGCCCAGCGCCCGTCGTCCGAGATGGCGTGTTCGTTGATGCGGTTCCAGACGTCGTAGGCGTCGTGATCGAGGGCCTTTTTGGCCTGCTGCCCGGTGGCGTCGAGCACGCCGGCGAGCAGAAGCAGCACGAGGAAGAATCCTTTCATTTTCATGGCGAGGCGGGGAAGAAGGTCATGGAGAGGATGAGCGGATGAAAGGTACGATTCAGAACGATTAGGAATAAAGAAATTGAGATTCGAATTTTATGCGCGTCGAATTTCAGACGCCGCACCTCGACGTGTCGCGCCCGATTCTGGAGCGCATCTTCGGCGAGGCTGTCGCGGCGCGGTATGAGATGGACTGGCAGATGACCTACGCCGCCGAGCCGAAGAAGATGGCTCTGATGGTCTCGAAATACGACCACGCGCTGCTGGAACTGCTCTGGCGCTGGAGCCGGGGCGGCCTCCACGCCGACATCACGATGGTCATCAGCAACCACCCGGACATGCGCGACAACGTCGAACTCTTCGGCGTGCCCTATCACCACGTGCCCGTCACCAAAGAGACCAGGGCCGAAGCCGAAGCGCAGATCCTCGACCTGTTCGACGGGCAAACCGACGTGATCGTCCTGGCGCGCTACATGCAGATCCTCACCGACCATTTCGTCAATCACTACCCGCACCGGATCATCAACATCCACCACTCTTTCTTGCCGGCGTTCATCGGCGCCAGACCCTACCATCAGGCCGCCGAGCGCGGCGTCAAGCTCATCGGCGCCACGGCCCACTACGTCACCGCAGACCTCGACGAAGGCCCCATCATCGAGCAAGACGTGATCCGCGTGACGCACCGCCACACCGTCGAAGAGTTGAAAGAACTCGGCCAGACCATCGAACGCATCGTGCTGGCGCGGGCGGTCAAATGGCACCTCGAAGACCGCATCATCGTCCACGGCAATAAGACGGTGGCGTTTGCTTGAGAATTTTGGATTTTAGATTTTGGATTGGGAAATTTCCGATCCCCAATTAACAATCGAAAAAGCCGCGACGGTTGGATCCATTGCAGCTTTTTCGGTTGAGGTGACGGTGCTCAAAAAGACCAATCCAAAATCTAAAATCCAAAATCCAAAATCAGAACCGGCTGCGTCCACGCGGTCTCGAATTCGCCTTCGTGGTAGGGATTTTCTTTGAGCCGGGACGAGACGACGCGGGCGCGGACGTAGAGTTCATCGCCGGTGAACGTGTAGGTCGGCGTGAGGCCTTCGACCTCGGCCAGCACCGTGCCGATGTCGTCGCTGTAGCGGCGGGTGACCACAACGACGTTGTCGACGGCCAAGGCGAAGGACTCGCTGCTTGTGTCGTAGCCCTGCCGCGTGCCGATGAACTGGGTGACGTAGGTGACGCCCGCCTCCGGCTCGATCTCCAGGCTCAGCGTCGATTCGTCGTGGCGGATGCTGGTCAGCGTCACGCCGGAGGAGCCGTAGAAATCGCCTGCCTCCATAGCGGCGATGAGGGCTTCGGGCGTCAGTGTCGCGGCGCGGACCATCACCCAACCCCGTCCGGGGTTCGAATTATTGGAGGTCATCTCGTGGTAGTTGTGTGCGTCGTCGACGGCGACGCCGTACATCACTTCTTCGCCGTGTGCCAGGCGTTCAGCCAGGATGATATCCCACATCCGCTCGATGCTCGGACGCAGCGAGTCGCCTTCGTTGTGGACCAGCGGATGGCCGTTGTAGACTTCGAAGAACCGCTCGCCGCGCAAGGCGATGAGGTCTTCCGCCGTGACGGCCCAGCCGAAATTGGGATGGTTGATGTGCGGAAACATCGGCTGCCCCGTCCGCTCGCGCTGTTCGAGCACGGCATCAACATTGTTCTGCATCACCTCGCGCACGCTGCTGCCCCCCTGCGGCTCGATCAATTCTTGAATGTTGGTAGCGTTGACATGGATGGGCTTCAGCCCGAACCGGTCGGTGATTTCCTCAGCCTGGATGATCAGAAACGACCCTTCTTCCTCGAACATCGGGCGGTATTCGTCGAGCGTCTTGAGCCGGACGAGCGTGTCGGCGCCTTCCACCTTCCACACCACCTCCTCGCCGAAACGCGCCTGATACTTTTGAAACGCCACGCGTCCGCTGGATTTGTTTGCCGGGTTGATCAACGTGTCGCCCTCGGCCAGGATGTTGTGGTCTGAGAGGGCCATGAAGTGGTAGCCGCGCGTTTTGTACCAGTCCATGATCATCTCCGGATAGTCGTCGCCGTCGCTCCAATACGAATGCGTGTGGAGGTTGCCCTTCCACCACGGCGCCGAAGCCGTCTCCGGCGAGGGCGCCGCGCAACCGGCGATGAGGATGAGTAAAAGGAGTTGGTATTTCATTTTATCGGCAGCGTTTGGGGTGCAAAACGAAGTTCCATTCTCAGCCAAGTTCTCAATCGATATCGCCCAGGGCAAACACATCGCCGATCATCAGAAAGGCAAAGTGGCGTTCCTGGCGTTGGAGGTTTTTGACGAACTGGACGGCCTGCATGTGCCACGTCCCCTCAGACTCCGTCTCTTCCAGGTATTCGCCCCAGTCGTACGAGTCGCTGTTGGCGAGCAAGTCGCGGATCTCGCGGCAAACCTCATCGACGTACTGTTTTTCGTCGGGGTCGTCGTAGTTGGTGACGGCTTTCCAGCGGCGGGCCTGGTCGTTGCCCCGGTAGACGATGGCGGCGGCAGCGGTGGCGTGGTCTTGCCCCTGGCAGGCGGCAAAGAGGGCTTCAATCCGATCCTGCACTTTTTCGTCGTTGCTCTTTTGCGTGAAGGGCGTGGCGCTGCATGCCGCCAGGAACGTCAGGCTGAGGAGGATGATTGCAGGGTGTTTCATGTCGTCTCTGGATGATTGGATTTACGCGTCTGCCTTTCACTAACCGGGCGGGTGAGGGAGAGAGGGCGAGAGGGAGATTTCAAGAGCGAATAGGGAATAGCCAATGGCTACTCGCCGTTCCGATCCTCCCTTTCCCCCTTTCAATATCGCTGAGAGCAGCACGGCGACTGAGGAATAAACCCCACGCCGGGGTAAAAAATAAGCCCCCTCGCTCATTCTTCATATCAGCGGCGGGCTCGGAGCGTAACTTATCGGGGGGTGCTTACGTCGAAACAGAAAGTCAAGCGTGCCCCGGCAGTTCTTTCTCGGCGCGCTGTGCCTCATCCCAATTCCGTCACCCACACTGGAAAAGAACGATGTTTAGCGACCGACGCATGATTCTGGGAGCGCTCGTGGTCTTGATTGGCCTGCTCACCTTCGCCCTGGCCGGCCCTCTGAGCAACGACGGCTACGTCCACGAAGAACATGCCGTACACGAGCATGAACACGCCGAAGCTCACGAAGTCGCCACCCGCTCGCACGACGGCGACTTCGACTACATCCAGGTCATCGAAAAGACCTTTAAGGTCCGCTCCGGCCAGACGCTCTGGCTCGACACCGACTTCGGCAAGGTAAACGTCCTCGGCGAAGGCGGCAATGAGGTCACCGTGACGATCATCAAAGGCGCCAACGACGTCAACGAACGCGATGCCGAAGAACTCTTCGATAACTTCGAGGTCGATTTCGACCAGGACTCCGACGGCGTCAGTGTTGAAGGCGACTACGAGTCTGAACGCAGACGCCGCAGACGCCTCCACGTCGAATACAAAGTCACCGTCCCGCGCGAGTTCGACGTCAAGGTCAAGACCTCCGGCGGCAGCATCATGGCTGCCCACTTCGAAGGCGAAGCCGAACTGCGCACCTCTGGCGGCTCCGTCAAATCCGTCGACATCGACGGGCCGGTCGTGGCCAAAACTTCGGGCGGTTCGATCACGGCGGAAGATCTCGGCGGGCCTGCCCAGTTGAAAACCTCCGGCGGCTCGATCACCGCGCGCGCCATCGCCGGCCCGGTCGATAGCCACACCTCCGGCGGTTCGATCACCATCGAGAACGCCAAAGGCGACGTCCAGGCGAAGACCTCGGGCGGCAGCATCCGGCTCAAAGAGATCTACGGCAACGCCAACGCCAAGACCTCCGGCGGCAGCGTGACCGCCGAGTTGGAGCAAGCGCCCAACGGCCCGATGACGCTCCAGACCTCCGGCGGCACCGTCACGCTGAAGCTGACCGAAAGCGCCAGCATCGACCTCGACGCCAAAGCCTCGGGCGGGCGCGTCCGGACCGAACTCGACGTCGAGGTTGAGGGCGAGCTTTCCAAGACGCACCTGCAAGGCAAGATCAACGGCGGCGGCCCGCTGGTGACCCTGCGTAGCTCCGGCGGCAGCGTCAAGATCCTCAAGAAATAAGCTCGTTGTTCGTCGTCCGCGGTTCGTGGTCTGTGTCGGCGCGCCCGGCGCTCCCCTCAACACGGATCGCCGGATGACGAACGAACGCCCCCCCAACCGGAAAGGGGTCTGCCGGCGATGGCGCGGCGGACCCTTTTCTTTATTTTTTTAAATTTTGGAATCCAAAATTTAAAATCCGAACCGCGATGTTTTTTGAAGGCAAAACGGTCTGGCTCACCGGGGCGTCGTCGGGCATTGGCGAAGCAGTGGCGTATGCGTTGGCGGCGCAGGGAGCGCGGCTGATTCTTTCGGCGCGGCGCGTGGAGAAGCTGCGCGCGGTGCAGGCCGCCTGCGCCAACCCGGAGCGCCACCTCATCCTCCCGCTCGACCTGGCCGACCCGGCCTCGATAGCGGCGGCGGTGCCGCAGGCCCTGGCGCACAGCGGCGCTATCGACGTGCTCATCAACAACGGCGGCATCAGCCAGCGCGGACAGGCCGCCGAGACCGACCTCGCCGTAGACCGGCGCATCATGGAAGTCAACTTCTTCGGCACGATTGCCCTGACCAAGGCCGTGCTGCCGTCGATGCTTGAGCGCGGGGCGGGGCACATCGCGGTGGTGAGCAGCCTCGTCGGCAAGTTCGGCTCGCCGAAGCGGTCGGCCTATGCGGCGTCGAAACATGCGCTGCACGGCTTCTTCGATTCGCTCCGGGCCGAGATACACGACGCCGGCCTGCGCGTGACGCTGATCTGCCCCGGCTACGTCCGCACCGACGTCTCACGCAACGCCCTCAAAGCCGACGGCTCGGCTTACGGCATCATGGACGACGGCCAGCGAAACGGCCTGGCGCCGGAACGCTGCGCCGCCAAAATCCTCCGCGCCCTCGAACGCGGGAAGGCCGAAGTTTATATCGGCGGCCAGGAGACGGCAGCGGTGTATCTCAAGCGTTTCTGGCCCGGCCTGCTCAACCGCATCCTGCGCAAGGCAAAAGTGACGTGAGGGCAAATGAGGCAAATGGGCAAATGAGGCAAATTGGAAGTGTTTATTTTTTTATTAAACTATATGTCGTAATGATAGTAGAGAATAGAAGACAACGCACTCCTTCGAGCTTGAACCAAAAAAATGGGTGTAATGTTGAGTGGTTCGGCGCGCGTTTTACGCTTTATAAGTAGAGGGCAGCCCATTTTTTCGGTTGACCCCGAACAGGCATCCGTTTACTAGAAAGGAAGTACCCATGAAATCGACCACTTTAAACATACCGGCGCCGACGCGGGCGGAAGAGTGGGCCAATAGCATCACACACGGCATCGGCGCTGTGCTGAGTATCATCGGATTGCCCATCCTCATTGTGATGGCCGTCGCGCGCGGCGAGATCAGCCTGATGGTAGGATGCAGCATCTTCGGCGGCACCCTCGTCTTCATGTACGCGGCCTCGACGCTCTATCACATTTTTCAAAAGCCCGACCTCAAGCGCATCTTCCGCATCGTCGATCACAGCGCCATTTATTTGCTCATCGCCGGCACCTACACGCCGTTTGCGCTGCTCTACTTCGACGGCGGCTGGGCTTGGACGTTGCTGTGCCTGGAATGGGGCATCGCGCTGGTAGGCATCGTGTTCAAACTTTTCTTCACAGGCCGCTTCGGCGTGGTCTCTACGATTATCTACATCGTCATGGGCTGGCTGGCCATCGTCGTGGCGAAGCCGCTGCTGGCCGCCGCGCCGCTGGGCTGCATCGCGTGGATGGCTGCCGGCGGCTTGCTCTACACGGGCGGCGTCGTGTTTTACGCGTGGGAACGGCTGCCGTACAACCATGCCATCTGGCACGTCTTCGTCCTCGGCGGCAGCCTCTGCCATTACCTGGCGCTGGCGCTTTATTTGTGAGAGGGGGAAAGGGTGAGAGGGAGAATGACGATGAATACCAGGAAAATAGAATTGAAAGAGGTCGGCTGTTCCTGAAAGACGTTGCGATCCCGCAATCACTTTTTTCTAAACATCCCCCTTTCTCCCTCTCCCCCACTCTCCCTTTCTCAACTCAGTCCGCCAGCGGCAGCCAGACCCAAACCGTCGAGCCTTCGCCGGGGATGCTTTCTACGCGGAGGGCGCCTTGGTGGAGTTCAGTCAGGCGGCGGGCGATGCTCAGGCCCAGGCCCAGGCCCTGCTGTTCATACTGGTCGCGCTCGAATTGCACAAAAGCGCCGAGTTGCTGGAGTTGATCGTCGTCCATGCCGCGCCCCTGGTCGGTTATCGCGATCACGTAAAAATCCTTTTCGCGGAGGCCCTCCACCAGCACCGGCGTGCCGGCGTCGGAAAATTTGAACGCGTTATCGACCAGCGCTTCGACGACTTTGCCGAGGTAGATGTCTTGCATGCGGGCACTGCCGTCGGCCATGTTCAGTTGCAGATCAGCGGTGCGCCCGTGGTTCTCGGCTACGACCTGGGCCGCCGTGGTCACCACCTGGCCGGGATGGCTCAGGCCCTGAATTAGCATCGACGAACGCCAGACCGGGTCGGTGGACGAGATTTCGAGCTGGGCGTAGAGGTAATAGTTTTCGACGAGTTGCTCCAGGCGTTTGCCCGAAGCGCGGATTTCCGTGAGCATCCCGCGCAACTCGTCCGGCTCGACGGTATCGTAGATCTCCAGCAGAAATTCCGAATAGCCCAGGATGCACGAGAGCGGCGTGCGCAGTTCGTGCGGCAGGGTGCGCGAGAGGTTGCTGCGCAGCTTTTCGATCCGTTCCTGATACCAGAGCGTATGTGCGTCGCGGCGTTCGAGGCGGGTGCGGACGGCCTTGAGCAGTTCCTCGGCGGTAAACGGCTTGACGAGGTAGTCGTCGGCGCCGAGGTCCATGCCGGCGCGTTGATCTTCGCGGCTGGCTTTGGCCGTGACGAACATGAAGGGGATGGTCATCGTGTCGGGCTTCATGCGCAGCTCGCGTAGCACATCATAGCCGTCTACGTCGGGCATCATCACATCGCAGATGATCAGGTCGGGTTGGCGCAGGTGGGCTTCTTTGAGCCCCTCTCGCCCGCCGGAAGCCGGCACGACGAGATAGTCTTCGCCCGTCAACAAATCCTGAATATTATCGCGGACGTCGGGATCGTCTTCAATGACGAGGATGGTATGCATAAGCTCAGGCGGGCGCCGCCGCAGGGTTTTTCTGAGGCCGCAGGGGGATGGCGACGGCCACGAGCGTGCCCTGGCCTTCTTTACTGTCTATCGTCAAGACGCCCCCGTGGAGTTCGACGGCGCGGTGCGCAATCGACAGGCCGAGGCCCGTGCCCGGAATGGTCTCGGCGTTGCGCCCCCGGTGAAACGGCTTGGCGATGTTACGAAGATCCTCTTCTGGAATCCCGATGCCTTCGTCGCGGACGCGGAAGAAGGCCCGCCCGGCGCGCTGCTCCAGCGTAAAGCGAACCACGCCGTCGGGCGGCGAATATTTGGCGGCGTTGGTCAGCAGGTTGCTCAACAGATAGCGCAACAGATCAGGGTCGGCCTGGGCCTGCACCGGATGCGGCGGGACGTTGACTTCGATGCGCCGCCCGCCGCCGTGGCCGGCCCAGACTTCTTCGATGAGTTCGCGGCAGAAGGTGCCCAGTTCCATCTCCCGAATCTGGAAGAGCAGCCGCCCGGCTTCGACCTTGCCCACCAGCAGCACGTTTTCGAGCAGGTTGGTCAGCGCCTGGACGCTGGTCTGGATGCGGCGCAGGTGCTTGAGCGTGCGGTCGTCGTCCCATTGATGACGGAACCGTTCGACGAGTTCCGCCGATGACAGGATCGTTGCCAGCGGCGTGCGGAATTCGTGCGAGGCCATCGAGACGAAGCGCGCCTGGAGTTCGCTGAGTTCTTTCTCTTTCTGAAGCGCCTTCTTCAGCGTATCCTGCGCCTCTTTGCCTTCGGTGATATCGGTCTGGATGCCGACGTAGTTGATGAGCGAGCCGCCGGCGTCGTAGACGGGCGCAAAGCGGACTTCATTCCAGAGCAGTGTGCCGTCTTTGCGATAGTTGCGCAAGACGACGCGGCTTTCGTCGCCGTCTTCGAGCGCGCGTTGGAGCAGGCCGAGTTGTTGCTCGGCCTCGCCTTCGTCGGCGCTGAGCACGAAGAAGCCGTTGCGCCCGATGGCCTCGTCGGTGGTATAGCCGGTGATGCGTTCGAAGGCCGGGTTGACGTAGACGACCGGGAAGTCGGGCCGGGTGGCGTCGCTGATGAGGATGACGTTGCCGCTGGCTTCGACGGCGCGTTCTAAGAGGCGCATCCGCCGTTCGGTGCGCTTGCGCTCGCTGACGTCGCGCAGGATGCATTCGAAACTGACGGGGCGACCCTGCCGGTCTCGGATGAGCATCGCCGTTGCGAGTGCGTCGAAGACGCTGCCGTCGGTGCGGCACAGTTGGAGTTCGAAGTTGCGGATGAAGCCGTCGCGCCTGAGGGCCTGGCGCACTTCGCGGTGCTCGGAGTCGCTGACGAAGTAGTCTTTCAGCGGAAGCTCAGGCCGGCGCCCTTCGGTGTAAGCCGATGCGGGATAGCCGAAGAGTTCGTAGGCTGCCGGGTTGGCGTAGGCCACCTGCCCGTCGAGCGTGACGACCACAATCGAGTCGCGCGATTGTTCGAAGAGGCGGCGGAATTTTTCTTCGGAATCTTTAACCCGTTTGAACAACCGCCACGACGGAATCAGCCCCAGCCCCAGCAGCAGCAACGCCGCCACCAGCACGCAAAGTAACACGACGCGCCGCACCTGCCGGGCCGCCACGCCGAGCGTGTTCGAAAAGGCGTCTTCGAGCGTGGTCAGGTTGACGTTGATGCGTTCGACTTCCTGCAAGAGCGCCGCCACCCGCTGCGCATCGGGTTCACCGGAACGAACTTCCTGGCGGATCAGGCCGGCGACGTTCTGGAGTTGGGCCACCAGCAGATCGGCCTCGCCCCAGATACGAATGGTCTGCGTGGCCGGGCCGACGCGGCGCAGCAGGCTAAACAACCAGATCGGCCCGTCGGCGTCGTCGGGGTTGATGCGTCCCTGAATCATGCCTTGCCGGATGATCTCCGGATCGGGGTTGGGCTTGTCTAGTTCGGCGCGGGCCTGCCGGTAGCCCAGCGGCACGGCGATAGCCGCCTCATATCTCTCGAAATAGGCTTCTTGTTCGGAGATGGCATAATGATGCAGATAATAGACGGCGTCTTTCTGGGCTTTCGAATAGAGCGCCTCGGCGTTGGTATAAGCCCGCACCGACGAGAGCACCTCCACCCCCCCGTAGGTCACCAACGCCAGCCCGGCCACCACCACGACGAACAGCCCCGCGATGATCACATATTCCTTTGCGTAAACCATCCTGCGAAAAAAACGCGTCGAGGCAGACGGCGCAGGCTCTTGTTGTTCAGCGTGTACCAGGCTACGCTTCATGACGACGCCCTCCGAAACCAAACGGGAAGCCCTGCGATCACGGCCTCCCCGGTGTACCCTCTGTTAATAAAATCGAATCCCACAATATATCGTCCCAGCACGGGTTTGGCTTAACGCGTCAAGAGTTTTTTGCAACCGCAGATCATGCAACCGCAGATTAGGGCAGATGGGCGCAGATGAACGCAGATTGGGCCGCCTTCCGCTCTCATCTGCGTTTATCCGCGTCCATCTGCGGTTGCATGTATCGTGAAAAAGCTGATGTATCTGACCGTTCGATTTCGGAGAACGGCACGGCGTTCCTAGATTCCTGCTCTTGCATCGACTTTTATTTTTTTGGTGAACCAAAAAAATAAAAACATCCTAAACCTGAACAAAACGAATGAGCCAACCAATTCTCGTTATCGGCGCGACGGGCAACGTCGGTCGCCCGCTCGTTTCGCTGCTGGTCGAGCACGGCGAGCCGGTCCGAGCCGCTACGCGTCATCCGGAAACGTACAGCGGCCCACAGGGTGTCGAACCTGTCGAATTCGACTATGCGCGGCCTGAGACCTGGGCGGCGGCCCTTGATGGCGCCGGGCGGCTGTTCCTGCTGTCTCAGGGCGCCAGCCACGAGCCGGATCAGGAGATGATCCCCTTGCTCGACCAGGCGAAAGCTGCCGGCGTCGGCTACGTCGTCTTGATGACGGCGATGGGGGTGGACCAATCGGAGCGCGGCCTGCGCAGGGTCGAGTTGCACCTGATGGCGTCGGGCATGGACTACACCATCCTGCGGCCCACGTGGTTCATGCAAAACTTCACCGGCTATATGGGCGACATGATCCGGCAGCAAGGCGGCCTCTACCTGCCCACCGGCGACGGCAAAAACAGCCTCATCGACACACGCGACATCGGGGCGGTAGCAGCAGCGGCGTTCACCGAAGATGGCCACGCCGGCAAGGAATACACGCTCACCAGCTCGGATTCGCTGAGCTATGCCGAAGCCTGCGCCGTGCTCTCGGACGCAGCCGGGCGCGCGATCCCCTTCGTTGCCATCACCCAGGACGAAGCGCGCCAGGGCATGACCGCCGCGGGCATGCCGGCAGAGGATATCAACCTGATTCTGTTCCTCTACGATGGCATCCGCCAGGGCTGGTATGCGCCCACCGCACCGGACGTAGCCGACGTGCTGGGCCGCCCGCCAATCTCCTTCCGCCAGTTCGCCGAAGAACACGCCGACGCGTGGCGATAACTTGCAACCGCAGATAGTGCAACCGCAGATAGTGCAACCGCAGATAGGGTCAGATGAACGCGGATGAACGCAGATAGGGCCACGTTCTGCTTTCATCTGCGTTTATCCGCGCCCATCTGCGGTTGCAAATAACGGACAAAACCATGAAAATAGCAGTCATTGGAACGGGTAATGTAGGCGGCACACTGGGCACGCGATGGGCGCAGAAGGGCCATCAGGTGGTCTTCGGCTCGCGGGATCCCGAAGGCGAGAAAACGCAACATCTGGTGGCCGGCGCCGGGCCGAATGCGTGCGCCGCCACCGCCGCCAATGCCGCTGCCGCCTCCGACATCGTCGTCTTCGCCACGCCGTGGAGCGTCACCGAGCGCGCGATCATCAGCGCGGGCGACCTCACCGGCAAGATCGTCGTCGATTGCACGAATCCGCTCAAGCCGGACCTGAGCGGGCTCGACACCGGCGCCGACACGTCGGCGGGCGAGCAGGTGGCGGCGTGGGCTGCCGGGGCGCGCACCGTCAAAGCCTTCAACACCACCGGCAGCGGCAACATGCAAGACCCGCTCTACGACGGCGCACCCCTCACCATGTTCATCTGCGGCGACGACGCCGAGGCCAAACAAACCGTCGCCGGCCTGGCCGAAGACCCCGGCTTCGAGGTGGTCGATGCCGGCGGCCTCACCGCGTCGCGCCTGCTGGAGCATCTGGCGATGCTGTGGATCAGCCTGGCCTACGCCCAGGGCTTCGGCCCGAACTTCGGCTTTAAGCTGGTGCGGCGTTGAGGATGTGGTCTCGCGAGACCTGACAGGTTTTTTGCGTCACCCTGGTTTTGTCTTTTCGAGCTTTTTGGCTCGTTGCAGGGCAACCCTGTCAGGTCTTCCCACCCTCACAAATCCTCCTTCACAAGACGGAAACCAACGTAGTAGGTGCGTAAGTCGGGATGGTCACCTACGCGACTCGCGGATCGCATCTCCTCAGCAATAGAGTGAAAGCCACCGCCCCGGAACACTTTGCTCCTGCCCGTCTCAGGACCTTTCGGATCCGTCACCGCCCCCCGCGTATAGCGTCCGTACCAGTCCTCTACCCACTCCCACACATTGCCGTGCATGTCGTACAACCCAAACCTGTTGGGTTTCTTTTGACCTACACGATGCGCGTACGGCTCGCCCACATCCCAGGTATTCTTGTTATACCACGCATAAGCTTTCAGCTTGTGCATATTGCTCCCGAAATAATACGCACCCCGACTCCCCGCGCGGCACGCGTACTCCCACTCCGCCTCCGAAGGCAACCGATAAAAACTATTTTCGTCGCGCGCATTGAGCTTGTTGATGAACGCCTGCACGTCCCTCCAACTTACATACACCGCCGGGTAGTCCTTGCCCTCCCGCACGTTGTCAATTCCCCAGGGCTCCAGCCGAGGGGTTGTCCCCATCACTTTTATCCATTGCTCCTGCGTCACTACATAAACGCCCAGGTAGAACGGCTCACTGATCGTCACCGTGTGTACCGGCGCTTCAATTCTATCCACGTTCGACCCCATATCAAAACGACCTGCCGGGATCAAGGCGAACTCCATGCCGAGGTCGTTTTTGCATGTCTGCGGCAAGGCAGCCTGAGCAGGCGAGACATCGGCGTGTGGCGTGCTTTGCTCCTGCCGGGGCGCTGACACAACCGCGACGTCCGCCTCGGGGTGGGATTCCGATTGCAGAATCTGGGCGGATTGGGGATCTGGTTCGCCAACACCAGTCAGCGCTTTTTCTATCGACTCGGCCACGCGGTCAAAGACCTGCTCTTGCTCCCAGCGTTCCAAGCTGATAAGTGGCCTATCAGGATTGTTTACGGCCTGAAACGCCGAGAGACTCTTCATCCTTTTGAATCGAGACGGGCTCAAAATCACCGACAGAATGAGCAAGCCTTCTCCCTTGGCAGCCTCCAACAACGGCTGAAGCTCTCGATCTCGGATGAAATCGGAGGCCAGATAATCGGCGCTGATCAGCAGCACGGCGGCTTTCGCCTCGGCAAGGGCCTGTTCGATTTCGGCTTCCCAATCGTCTCCTGCTTTGATTTCCGTGTCGTCCCACAGGTCTATGACCCCATCGCTTTCCAACGGACTGAGATGCACCTGGAGGCGTTCCAGCCACGTTCTATCCCTTCGGCTATAGCTGACAAAAATCTTCGGCGGCTCGGACATGACAATCCAATCAAGATCTCAAATTGCAACACCCCGGCAAACTACAAAAAAAGTCATCCTTGCGCAGGCAGCTTCGAGCCTGCGCAAGGATGACTTTCAATTTCACCAGTGACCAATGACCAGTGACCGATGACCCAATCCTAATGCAACGCCACGTGCTTGATGAACCGGCGTACGGAGAAAAACGAGCCGAGCCAGCCGAGCAGCGCGCCCAGGCTGATGATGACGAGGCCGATCAACAGCAGCGTCCAGAACGAGACGCCCAGGTGCGGCATGTAGCCCGACATCGCGCCGTAGAGCAACCATACCAGCGCACTGGCCCCGGCCCCGGCCATGATGCCCTGCGCTACGCCTTCGACGATAAACGGCTGCTGGATGAACGCATCGGTTGCGCCGACGAGCTTCATCGTGCGGATGAGCAGGCGGCGGGCGTAGATGGTCAGGCGGATGGTGTTGCCCACGAGGAACAGCGCCGCCAGCACCACCAGCAGGCCCAGCAAGAACCCCGCGAGGGTGATCAGGCGCAGGTTGCGCTGCACTTTCACCAAAAGCGGCTGGTTGAAGACCACCTCGCTGACCCGGTTCCACTCGCTGAACTCGGCCACGAGCATCTGGAGGCTGTCCGGGTTGGCATACGACGGCTCGACGTGGACGCGGACCGAGGCCGGCAAAAATGGCTCGTCCATGAAAATCTCAGCGCCTTCGCCGAACTCAGCCTGGAAGACCTGCGTCGCCTGTTCTTTGGAGATGTACTCGGCATCGGCCACACCCGGCACCACCGCCGCCCGCGCGTGGATGGCCTCGGCGACGGGATCTTCGACGTCTTCGATGAAGATCTCTACCTCGCCGACGCGCTGCTTGAGCCAGGTCGTCACCTGATTGGTCTGAAAACTCATCAGCATAAACATGCCGATGAGCACGAGCGCCACCGCCGTCGCGCTGGTAGCAGCGATGAAGGCGAATTTCGCCCGCTTAAACCCGGCTAATCCTTCTCGAATGCTATACGAAAGAGACACGGCTAACTCAGGATAGATGATTGAAACAGGGAGAGGCTGGTAGTATCGGCGGTTTTGTCGAATCCCTTACCGTTCGGATTTTGGATTTTAGATTTTGGATTTTGGATTTGTCTCATTCGGCACCGTCATCTCAACCGAAAAAGCCGCGCCGGTCCATACCAGCGCGGCTTTTTCGATTACTAAAAACGGATCGAAAACCACCCAATCCAAAATCTAAAATCCAAAATTATCCCACCGTTCGGCCTTGCGGATAGGAGCCGAGGACTTTCATCTCGGCGGTGATCTCGCCGAGGTGATCGAGGGCGCGTTGGACCGGCTCGTCGGCGATGGAGCCTTCGAAATCCAGATAAAACAAGTAGTTGTCGGGGCTGCCGACGAGGGGGCGGCTTTCGACTTTGAACAGGTCGAGGTCGCGCAGGGCGAAGACGGCGAGGCTTTTGAAGAGCGCGCCCGGCACGTTCTCGCGCAGGGCGAAGACGATGGACGTCTTCAGCGGCGTGCCGGCTTCGGCCAGGATCAACGGCCCGCCATCGCGCGCCAGTGCCAGAAAGCGGGTGTAGTTCTGATGATGACTTTCGATGTCGGCGGCCAGCACGTCGAGGCCGTATTCGAGGGCGGCGCGCTCCGGGGCGATGGCGGCTACGTCCGTCGCGCCCCCGGCGGCGACCATCTTGGCCGCGCCCGCCGTGTCGTAGGCGGGGACGGCTTCGGCGTGCGGCAACTGCCGGCGCAGAAACGTCTGGCATTGCCCCAGCGCCTGCGGGTGCGAGTGCACGCGCCGGACGCCGCCGAGCGTCGCCCCCGGCACAGCCATCAGGTGATGCCGGATGCGCAGCTTCAACTCGCCCACGATTTGCACCGCATGCGCCCGCAGCAGGTCGTAGTTGACGTGGACGCTGCCGAAGAGCGAGTTCTCGATAGGCACCACCCCCCGCTCGACGCGCCCCGCCTCGACAGCCTCAAAGACCGCCTCCATCGACGGCGACGGCGCCACCTCGACTTCGCCGTACAACGCCCAGACCGCCTCCTCGCTGAAGGCGCCTATTTCTCCTTGAAAAGCTACGCGCATCGTTGGTGGTGGATTATGCGTGGTTGCTGATTTGATTGAGTCACTGGTCACTGGTTTTTCTCAAGACACCAGTGACTAATGACCAGTGACAAAAACACACCCGCTCGCCAAAGCTACATCTTTTCGGGAGCCGAAAGCCCCAACACCGACAAGCCGTTATGCAGAACGAGGCGCGTGGCCTCGGCCAATTGCATACGGGCCGTCGCGAGGGCCTGTTCTTCGCCGATGATGCGGCAGTAGTGGTAGAAGCGCGTGAACGCCTCGGCCACGCTGCGCAAGTATACCGCCAGCCGGTGCGGCTCGCGGGCGGCGGCGATCTTTTGCAGCACCTCGGGGAAACGCAAGAGTTCTTTGATCAACCCGACCTCCGCCTCATGCACCAGCAGCGTCAGGTCGGCCTCGGCGTCGAAGGTGAAGCCGCGCTCCTCGGCTTTGCGGAGGATCGAACAGATGCGGGCGTGGGCGTATTGGAGGTAAAAAACCGGGTTTTTGTCGCTGGCCTCCTTCGCCAGATCCAGGTCGAAATCCAGGTGGGTGTTCGACGAACGCATCAGGAAGAAGAAGCGCGTCACGTCATCGCCCACGTCGTCCATCAACTCGTCGAGCGTGACGAAGTTGGCTTTTCGGGTGCTCATCTTGACCTCTTCGCCGCCGCGCATGAGCGTCACAAACTGGTAGATCACCACATCGACCTGTTCATCGTCGTAGCCGAGCACCCGGAGGCCGCGCTTGACGTCCGGGTAGGTGGCGATGTGGTCGGCGCCGAAGATATCGATCATCAGATCGAAACCCCGGTCGAACTTGTTTTTGTGATAGGCGATGTCGGGCAGGCGGTAGGTGGGCTCGCCAGTTTTTTTGACGAGGACGGTGTCTTTGTCCTTGCCGAAATCCGTGGTTTTGAACCAGACGGCGTCGTCCTTATCGAAGACGTAGCCTTTGTCGCGCATCGCCGCGAGGGCGTCCCAGACGGCGTTGGTTTCGTAGAGCGAATGCTCGTTGAAAAACGTATCCATCTTGATGCCCAGGCGCAGCAGCGTCGCCTCGATGTCGGCAAAGATGGCGTCTTCGGCGGCTTTTTTGAACACGTCGAGGTCGTCCGAGCCCAGGAGCGTCATGCCGCGCTCGTCGATCAGCGTGCGGGCGATGTCGTAGATGTATTCGCCGAGGTAGCCGTGGTCTTTGAGGTCGTTGTAGGGGAAACTCATCGGCACCTCGATCCGCTGGCCGTCCTCCAGGTCGATCATCTTGGTGTCGTAGTTTTCCAGATGATCCACCCAGGCGTCGTAGCGGTCGCCGTCGAGGTCAAGGTAGGGTTCCATGTCTTCGTCGGCGAGGAGGTCTTCGTAGCGCGCGCGCACCGACTCGGCGAGCACGCGCATCTGCCGCCCGGCATCGTTAAAATAATACTCCCGCGTGACGTCGTAGCCCGTCCATTCGAGCAAGTTGGCGATGGTGTCGCCGAGCACGGCATTGCGCCCGTGGCCGACGGTCAGCGGCCCGGTGGGGTTGGCGCTGACGAACTCGACGTTGGCGCGTTGACCCTGGCCGGCATCGGTGCGTCCGTAGGCCTCGCCGGCATCGAGCAGGTCGGCCAGTTCGCGGTAGAGGTAGTGGTCGGCGAAGCGAAAATTGATAAACCCCGGCCCGGCCACGTCGACGCCCGCGATGCGTTCGGGATCGAGGGGACGGTCCTGAAGACGCTGCACGAGGTCTTCGGCAATCTGACGCGGCGCCTGCCGGAGGTGACGCGCCAGGCGCATCGCCGTGTTGGTGGCGAGGTCGCCGTGCTCGGGGTTGGCCGGCGTCGAAAATTCCAGATTGAAGTCTTCGGGGATGCCGTCTATCGTAGCCAGAACGGCGCGCAGTTCGTGATCGAGGTAGTCTTTCATGAGGATGATTACATCGTATAAAAAAACCCTGACCGGGAGGACAGGGAGGCATCGGGCACGCCGGTAATCTACGAAAAAACCAGTCCTCGAAAAAAATCCCGGACTGGACAATCGAGCAGAGACACAGTTCCGGCAATATTGTGCAAAAAAGAACCGCTTTCGAGGTTATAAAAACAGGCTCGAACCGTCTATATAAATAAGGATAGAGGCCTTTGATGAATTCCACAGCATCCTATTCGAAGAATTCAACATAACAACCGGGGGCGTATTATGAAGATTAAACCGATCCCTATCATGCTGGGCCTTGCCCTGGTGGCCGTCGTCAGTCGGATGTTTCCACGGAAATCACCAGGGATGAAATGCGCCTGACTCTCGTCACCGGCCTGCGGCAACGCGATCAGGACAAGTTCTACGAGATCTTTGTGCGAACCGCCTATCCCGGCGTATCTTTTCCGGAGATCGAAGGCGCGATTGTCGACATTGACATGTTTCGGTCGAGGGACAAGAAACGATGGTCTATCGGGCCGGTGCTCTCGGCGGGCGTCAACCAGGATCTGAAACCCGGCCTTCATGTCGGCATCGGCGTGCAGTACAGTGTGTTCAGGTTTTAGAAACCATCGAGATCTCCACCATGAGCACTGACTTCAACAAAGCCTGGAACGAATTCAGGAACGTGGCCGCCCGGCGTCTCGACACCGGCGCCTGCCATCTGGTCCCGGTCGTCGGCAGCGGCTTCAATATGGCTGCCACCCGAGGGCGCGAGCGCGATAGCTGGTTTGTCCTGTTGAAGACGATCAGGAAAGAGTTCGACCTGCCCCGCCACCGGAGTTTCTCGGCACGGCTGGCCGGCCACAGCATGACGGCCCTCTGGGAATGGTTCGTCTCGACGATTGCCAACCAGACCGGCAGCCTTGCTTTCGAAGCCGAAAATCAACTCCGAAAAAAAGTACAAGAACAGCTCAAAGGCTTCGAAGAGAGAAACCGCGACATCCCTTTCTACCGCGATTTTCTGGCCTGTGGCTTTGCCGATGTACTCTCGCTTAATTTCGACCGGACGCTGGCCTTGAGTGTAACCACCGGAGCCGGAAGCCGGATCATCCAATCCCCCGGCATCGATACGACCTGGAATGCCTCGCTTTTGCGCCATGCGGTGTTGGCGGAGGCCGGCCAACAGCGCGTGTGGTATCCCCACGGAGACACCCAGGCATATAAAATGATCAAGCTGGGCATCCGGGATTACGGCGTGTATATCGAGTCGCTCAACGATGCGTTTTCAGCCTACAAGCAAGCTGAGGGCGTCTTCAAGGATCCCGATGCACCGTGGTCGCGCGAGGCCTATCGGGCGTGGGCGCACAAGGTGCGGCAGTTGGAGCGTGTCAACTGGCTGTGGCTGTTGCTCAGCAGCCCGGTGGTCTTCCTCGGCTGCGGCATGACGCGCGACGAATGGCCCATGTGGTGGGCGCTGCATCAACGCGCCCGCAACCAGGCCCGCTTACCGTCCAAAGATCGGGATCCCGTTTTCATCCTGTGGAACGTGACCGTCGGCGACCCCAACCACAACGCGATGACGGAATGGCTGCGCACCGCCCCCGCCGGCATCCGCCTCCTGCCGTGCTACGACTGGGGCCAGGGTTGGAACGATTTCTTCGCAGCTTTTAAGGACCAGCAGGCAAAATTGGGTTGAGGATGGATTCGATGGTGATATGTTTTTTGGCCGTTGGCGCGGGGCATTGGTCATCGGTCACTGGTCACTGGTAGAGGATAAAGCCACTAATGACCAATGACAGCGAGCGCCAGCGAGCGTAATGACCAATGACCGACGCCAACGGCCTGACGAAGTGCAATACTGAGATATTTCACCTAAGCGAATCATACCACACCTCACCATCGCCACCGAAACGCGTCGATATCCACCTTCAGATCCTGCTCTGTCACGAGGTCGGCCAGGGCTTCGCCGATGGCGTTGGAGGCTTTGAAGCCGTGGCCTGAGCACGCGCTGGCGAGGGCGACTTGCGGGTGGTCGGGGTGATGATCGATGAGATAGTGTTTGTCGGGGGTGTTGGTGTAGAAGCAGACCGCCGTATTGGCGAACGGGCCATCGGCGTCGGGCAGGAGGCGGCGGAGGACGACACGGGCAGCCTCGTGGTCGGTCTCAGACACCGCCCGCTCCACGGCGTCGGGGTGATCGACGAGGGCGCCTTCGTAGTGGATGCCGGCTTTGACACCGTCGCCCAGGTCCGGGAAGCCGTAGAAGTACAAGTCGGGGTCGTATTCCCAGATATAGACCGGGCAGCGCGACGGGTGAAAGTGCGCGGCGTTGGCCTTCGGGCGAAACCAGGCATTGGTCACGCGTTCGATTTGGAGCGGCAGACGGAGATCGGCCAGGAGATCGTTGATCCATCCGCCGGCCGTCAGGATGAGGCGTCCGGCGCGGTAGGTGGCCTGCGCCGTCGTCACGGCCACGTCGTCGCCGTCGGGTTGCCAGCGCAGGGCCGGCTCGTCGAAGTGCAGCCTGGCGCCGTAGCGGCGGGCTTGTTCCAGATGCGCCCGGACTCCGTTTTCCGGACTGATCAGCCCGGCCTCGGTATCGAAAACGGCCACGTGTCCGTCCTCCAGATGAAAAGCCGGAAAGCGCCGCTGCACCGCTGCTGCCGGCAGCCTCGCATAGGGCACCCCAATGGCTTCGGCGCTCTGCTGAGACTCTTTGACAATCTGGCTTTCGGGCAGGCCGATGTTCAGACAGCCGCAGAGGTTCAGCAGCACGCACCCGGAGGCAGCTTCCAGGTCTCGCCACAAGACGTAGGCGCGTTCGAGCAGCGAGAGGTATTGTTGCCCTTCGAAGTACGCCTTCCTGATGATGCGGCTGCCACCGTGGGTGGCGCCGAGCGTGTGCGGCGGCGCATAGCGGTCGAGCCCGAGCACACGCTGCCCGCGCCGCGCCAGATGATACGCCGCCGCGCTGCCGTCAGCGCCGAGGCCCACGACGATGGTGTCAAAGGTTTCTGGCATGAATGCGTCGTTTCTGTAAGCAGGTTGAAGAATATCGAACAAGGATTGCAGAATGTAGAAGGAAATGACGGCACATTCGACATTCGGAATTTACTTCGTCAGTCGCTACGCTCGTGTCTTGTTCGACATTCTTCAATCAATCCTTACAGCCTTTCCACCTCCATCGCCCCGATCAACACCGCCGGCATGCCCACCGAGACGGGGACGACCTGCCCGGCCTTTTTGCACACCCCACGCGCCGTATCGACCTGAAGATCGCGCCCGACGCCGATGACGGCGTTGAGGACGTCCGGCCCGGCGCCGATGATACGCCCGCCCGCCACCGGCGCGCCGAGCCGTCCTCGCTCGATGCGACAGCCCTCCAGCACGTCGAAAGCAAAACCGCCGCCGGGTTGCGCCATGCCCTGCCCGACGGCCTGGACAAACAACCCGTCATCGACACCGGCGATGAGGCTGGCTGTGTCGGTGTCGCCGGGCAGGAGCAGCAGGTTGGTCATGCGCGGCAACGGCACGTGGCGATAGTCCTGGCGGCGGGCGTTGCCGGTGCGCGGCAGGGCGAGGGCCTCGGCGGTGCAGCGGTCGGTGAGGAAGCCGCGCAGCACGCCGTTTTCGAGGAGCGTGGTGCGGGCAGCGGGTGTGGCTTCGTCGTCGAAGGCGTGCGTGCCGCGCCCGCCCGCGAGCGTCGCATCGTCGATGAGGGTGACGGCTTCGGCAGCGACGGCGCGGCCCAGGCATCCGGCCCAGGGCGAGCCGCCGGAGGCCACGAGGTCGGCTTCGAGGAAGTGGCCGGCGGCTTCGTGCAGCCACACGCCGTTCCATCCGGCGGCCAGCACTACGGGCATCGTGCCGGCAGGCGGCGGCTGCGCCCCGATGCGCCGTCGCGCCCGTTCGACGGCCTCGCGGGCGAGGTGTTCGGATGGATGATCAAAAAAATACCCGAAACCGCATGCGCCACCCGACACCGCGTACGCCGTGACCGGGCCTTCGTCCGTGGCCAGCGTGACGTCCAGGCGCAGGCCCAGCATCATCGATGCCGCCGCGCGCAGCACGCCGTCGGAGGTGGCTACGACGACGCGGCGGACGCGGTCGTGATAGGCCACCGAGACACTGCGGACGCGGTCGTCGAGCGAGAAGGCAGCGCCGGCGGCAGCCTGCATCAACGCCGTCTTCTCCGATTCGGCGATGGCGTCCGGCGCATCGGGGGGCAGGTCAAGGTGGATCGATTCTGTGGTTATCGGTAAAGCTTTCCGCGACGGTCCGGCCCGTCCGAGTTGCGCCGCCTCGCCGGCTGCCGCACCGAGGGCCTCTATCGCGAGATCATCGGTGGCGGCAAAACCCACCTTTTCATCCCCCAAAACCCGAATCCCCACCCCCTCAACGCGGTGCCGTTCGTGCTCCTGCACCGGCGACGCAACGACCCCGCGCCGGACCTGCTGCCGCCACGCCACCCGGTGGTGCGTCGTGTGTTCGTAGAAAAGATCGGCATACCGCCCACGGCTGAGCAGGCGGGGGGCGTCATCGGTCAGACGGGCAATGTGGGTGCGAAACGAGGCGTTGGGAGGCATGGGTCATTGGTGGTCATTCGCTCGCCTTCGGCTCGCTGTCATTCGGTCGCTTCGCTCCCGGTCAATTGCGCCTTCGGCGCGTCATTTATTGTCGAGTTCAACCCATGACCATCAATGACGGCGAGCACCAGCGAGCCAACTGACGTGAGCGAAGCGAACAAATGACGCAAAGCAAATGACACACAAAGCCCGGCGTCAATACCCATAAATCGAAAAGTCATCCCGGCGCATGTGCAGGCTCAGAGCGATAGCCAGCATGGCCGAGTTGGCCAGCAGGGCCGAGCCGCCGTAGGAGAGGAACGGCAGCGGGATGCCAATGACCGGCAACAGGCCCACCACCATGCCGACGTTGACGAAGACGTGAATCAGGTAGATGCCCGCAGCGCCCGCCGCCACCATGCTGCCGAAGGGATGCTTCACCTGCGTGCCTAACGACACCAGGCGGATCAAAAACAGCGCGAACAGAAACAGCACCAGGATCGCCCCGACAAACCCCCATTCTTCACCGATGACACTAAAAATGAAATCGGTCGATTGGCCGGGGATGTAGCGGCCCTGCGTCTGCGTGCCCTCCATAAAGCCCTTGCCGAACAACCCGCCCGAGCCGACTGCCGCCTTCGACTGCACGAGGTGAAACCCGACGCCGCTGCGGAATTCTTCGGCTTCGGGGTTGGTGAACGAGATGATGCGAGCCACCTGATGCGGTTTGAGCACCTGAGCCAGCGCGAAGAGCGCCGTGGCCATCGTGCCGGCGGTGAAGATGCCGGCCAACGCCGTAATGCGGTAATCTTTGGTGCGCCAGTAGAGACCGGCCGTAAAAAGGATGGCAAAGGCCAGCGCCGCCGGCCAGTACACAATCGTCAGATACCCCGCCACCGCCGGCGACACCAGCAGCAAGACAATGTTCAGCGGCAGACCGCTCCAGAAAAGCATGATCGGCGCCAGCGCTATGAAGACGAGCGCCGTGCCCGTATCGTTTTGCAGCACGATGAGCACCGCCGGAATCAGCAGCAGCCCCACCGCCGCCAGCCCGAAGCGCACGTTGCTCGAATTCGGGCGCCGCGACGAGAGCAACTGCGCCACCGCCAGCACTGTGCCTACCTTCGCCAGCTCCGACGACTGAAAACCTATCGAGCCGAGGTAGATCCACGACCGCGCGCCGTTGACCTCGCGCCCGAAAATCAGCGCCACGAGCAACAAAAAGAGACTGAATATATAGGCCGGATACGCCGCTTTCTGATAAAACCGAACCGGCAACATCAACGCGATCACGATGCCGACAATGCAGATCGTCGCCCATAACAACTGCCGTTCGAAGTTCTGCCGCACGGTATCGAGCAAATATTTCTGCGCCTCGCCGTGCGTGGTGCTATAGATGGCCACCAGCCCGACCGTCACCAGCCCGATCCACGCCAGAACCGTCACATAATCTAAATTGCGATACCAGGTGCGCATGTGTTTTTTGTTCTTCGTTCTTGGTTCTTGGTTCTTTGTTGATTGAAGAAAAAGCCTTTGCTACCGGCACCCCAAAGCACAAAGAACTAAGTCCAAAGAACCATCACCCATTAGCCCGAGCCAGGTCGGAGGCGGCTTCGCCGGGCGTAGCGGATTCCGGGGTGGCTTTGCTGCGCAGTTCGGGCAGCGTCTGGCTCTTGGCGTTGAGCGCGCGGTTCATCCGAAACCGGGTTTCGTAGGTATCGGGGAGTTCGCCCTTGAGATAGCGTTCGGCGATCAGGCTGGCGATGGGCGCGGCGCAATCGCCCCCGAAGCCGGCATTTTCGCACTGCACCGCCAGGGCAATCTGCGGATCGTCGAACGGGGCAAACATGATGAAGACCGAATGATCCTTCATCCCGCCGGGCGCCTGGGCCGTACCCGTCTTTCCTCCTGAGGGGATATCCGGAATCTGCGAGAGCCGGCCCGTGCCCTGCTCCATCACCAGCCGCATCCCATCGCGGACGACGTCAAAAAAAAGCTCGCTGATGGGAATCCGCTCCGGGTCCGGGACGTCCGGCGGCTCGACGCGTTCGCCGGTGCCAGGATCTTCGAGGTAATCGACGAGGTGCGGCGCATGGAGCAATCCCTTGTTGGCCACGGCGGCGACGTAACGCGCCAGTTGCATCGGCGTCACGCCCATGTCGCCCTGGCCGATGCCCAGGTTCATCGTATAGCCGACGTCCCAGTCTGGATCGAGCGCGTTGAAGTAGGCGGAATCGGGAATCAGCCCGGCGGTCTGCTCGTCGATGTCAGTCGGCGCTTCGACGCCGAAGCCGAACATGTTGGCGTATTTCTTAAACGTGCTGATGTCCATCCGGCGGGCCATCTCGAAGAAAAAAGTGTTGCACGAGTTTTTGATGCCGTTACGCACGTTCATCGGGCCGTGCGCGCCCATGCACCGGAAGAACTGCCCGCGCCCGACGGGATGATAGCCGGGGCAATAATAGGTGCTGTTGGCGCCCTCCAGGGCAATCGTCCCCTCGGCCAGCGACATCAACGACATGAATGGTTTCCACGTCGATCCGGGCGGCATGCGGTTCATCGTGGCGCGGTTGTAGAGCGGCTTTTCAGGATTATCGTTGAGATACTGCCAGGTGTCGGTGTCGAGGGGTTGGGAGAAGACGGCCGGGTCGAAGTCGGGTTTGCTCACCAGCGTGATGATGCCGCCGGAGGTAGGATCGAGCGCCACGACGGCGCCGCGTTTGTTGACGAAAAGCGACTCGGCCAGCGCCTGCACCTCGATGTCGAGGGCCAGGTGGATGTCGTAGCCGCTCGACGGCGCCGTGTCTTCCTGGCCGTCCTGGTACGATTTGACCTCCAGGCCATGCACGTTGACCACCTTGAAGGCGCTGCCGGGGATCCCCCGCAAAAAGGATTCATAGCGCCGTTCGACGCCCGTCTTGCCCACGAGGTCGCCCTGGCGATACTTGGCTTCGTTGGCGCCGTCGCCCTGGTCTTCCAGGTTGTCGAGTTCGGCCCGGTTGATCTCGCGGATGTAGCCCAGGGCATGCGCCGCCCGCGCCTCGGCCAGATAGCGCCGCTTCTGATCGATCTCTTTACCGACGCCGGGCAGCAGGTACGCATTTTCCTGAACGCGGCTATAGATCTCGAAGGGCACGTTGCGAAACGACGGGCTGGGGCGATACGAATTCCACCGCCGCGCCTCGGCGAGTTTGGCCGTCACCACCGAATCCGGCACCTCCATCAACTGCGCCAGCAGGCCGATCTTCGACGAGTCGAAATAGCGCGGCGTGAGGGTCACGGTGTAGGTGGGTTCGTTGTGAACCATCAGCGTGCCGTTGCGGTCGTAGATGGCCCCGCGCGCCGGCAGCACGCGCAGGTCGCGCAGGGCATTGCCGCGCGAGACCTCTCGAAACTCGTCCTGATTGATGATCTGCAAGCGAAACAGTTGCAGCCCCAGAACGCTGGTGGCAAACAGAATGATGCCGATGAAGATGCGAACGCGTACTCTGTACTCTTCCATAGATTGCCCATGCAACGATCCGGTGTGCCTTTCCGGGTACATAAAAGTTACGATACAGACCGAGGGTTCCCTTTTTTATTTTTGGATTGCGCACAATCCAAAAATAAAAGTTGGAACTCAGGGTCTTTTTTCTCATTACCATCTTTCTGCGCGCGGCGTGGTTCTTGCTACCCTGGCGGCCTAGAGGGCATTTTCTATTGCCTGCGCAACACGTTTCCCACCCGGCTGTTACATTAGGTAGTCTAAATACACGAAGAGAGAAAGCCCGTCTGTGGCGTTTTTCGGACGTAGTTCCTGAGCCCTCGTGTGTTTGTTCAGCCCCGTAGCCGCTCGCCTAACCTCTACGCTGTTATG
The DNA here is from genome assembly GCA_028278205.1 of Rhodothermales bacterium. GTDB lineage: Bacteria > Bacteroidota > Rhodothermia > Rhodothermales > Bin80 > JANQES01. The sequence goes on along the minus strand of JANQES010000041.1, from coordinate 8,091 downwards.
AGAAAGCTCGCTCTCTTCGCCTGCTCGGCTGTAGCCCTGTTGTGGGTAAGTCTTTCCGTCACGCCGGCAGCAGCGCAGTACTTCGGACGCAACAAAGTCCAGTATGACAACTTCGACTTCCGGAGCTTTCAGACACAACATTTCGAGTTCTATTACTATCCGGAAGAAAAGCAGGCCGTCACCGATGCCGCGCGCATGGGCGAACGCTGGTACCGGCGGCATTCGAGGACCTTCCTCCGGGAATTCCACGAACGCAAGCCCATCATCTTCTACGCCAACGACGCCGACTTCCAGCAGACCAACGTCATCGGCGGGTTTCTGGGGCAGGGCACCGGCGGCGTTACCGAGAGCCTCAAAGAGCGGGTGGTGATGCCGCTAACGGGCATCTACAGCGAGACCGACCACGTGCTCGGCCACGAACTCGTCCACTCGTTCCAGTACGACATCGGGCTGGCCCGCAGCGACAGTTCGCGGTTTGCTTTACAGCTTTTGCCGCTGTGGCTGGTCGAGGGCATGGCCGAGTATTTCTCCGTCGGGCGCGAAGACCCGCACACGGCCATGTGGATGCGCGACGCCGCCCTGCGCAACGACCTGCCGACGATCCAACAACTTTCGACCGGCTACAAATACTTCCCCTATCGCTACGGCCAGGCCTACCTCGCCTACATCGGCGGCAAATATGGCGATGCGGCGGTGGCCAACCTCTTCAAGATGGGCGGGCGCACCGGCCTCGACTCGGCCTTCGTCTACACGCTCGGCATCACCGCCGACTCGCTCTCGACCGAGTGGGCGCAGGCTATCAAGGACGCGTACATGCCGCTCATGGAAGGCCGCACGCCGCCCGACAGCGCCGGGCGACGCGTCCTCTCCGAGGAGATCAGCGGCGGCAGCCTCAACCTCTCGCCCGCCCTCAGCCCGGACGGCCAGTACGTGGCGTATCTCTCGGAAAAAGATCTCTTCAACATCAACCTCTTCATCGCCGACGCCCAGACAGGCCGGACGATCCGCAAGCTCCGAGCCACCAACACCAACCCGCACTTCGACAATATCCGGTTTATCAACTCTGCCGGCTCGTGGGCGCCCGACGGCAAAAAGTTCGCCTTCATCACGTTTGCCCAGGGCGATAACGAGATTTCGATCTGGGATCTCGACACCGGCAACATCGAACGCCGCGTGACGGTCGAGGGCGTCTCGGCCATGAGCAACCCCGCGTGGTCGCCCGATGGCCGGTGGATTGCCTTCTCCGGCATCGACGGCGGCATCAGCGATCTCTATCTGTTCAACATCGTCACGGGCAACGTTCGCCAGCTTACCAACGACCGCTACGCCGACCTCCAGCCGGCGTGGTCGCCCGACGGCAAGACCGTCGCCGTGGTGAGCGACCGCGGCCCCGACGGCACCGACTTCGAGACGCTCTCCTATGCCAAAACGCGCCTGTCGCTCATCGACGTCGAAAGCGGTGATATGCAGACGCTCCGGCCTTTCCTCAAAGGCAAACACATCAACCCGCAGTTTTCGCCCGACGGGCGCAGCCTCTACTTTATCGCGGACCAGGACGGCTTCTCGGATGTCTACCGCTACGCGCTTAACACCGAGCAGACGTATCGCGTGACCTACTTGAAGACGGGCGCCAGCGGCATCACGGCCCTCTCGCCGGCGATGACCGTGGCCGCGCAGAGCGGGCGCATGATGTTCTCGGTGTACTCTGCCGGCAACTACACCGTCTTCGGCCTCGAATCCGACGAGACCACCGGCACGCCGCTGACCCCGGCCGATCAGGTGGATCCGGATGCGCCGGTAGCCGCAGCCGGCATCCTGCCGCCGCAGAGCGCCTACGACGAAGGCCTGGTGGCCGATTACCTCGCTGACCCGCTGACGGGCCTGCCCGATCCCGCACCCATCGAAGACAAGAATTATAGCTCGAAGCTTCGCCTCGACTACGTCGCCCCGCCGTCGGTGGGTGTGTCGGTCGGGGGTGTTTACGGCAGCGGGGTAGCCGGCGGCGTCGGTTTCTTCTTCAGCGACATGCTGGGCAATCAGAACCTGACGGTCATTGCGCAGGCCAACGGCACGTTCAAAGACATCGGCGGGCAGGCCGTCTACATGAACCGGGGGCGACGGTTCAACTACGGCGGCGCCATCGGCCACATCCCGCTGCTCTACGGCGGCCCCATCGCCGGGTTCGACGCCCAGAACAACTACGTCATCCAGGACCGGCGTTTCCGCATCTTCGTCGATCAGGCCCTGCTCATCGGCTCGTATCCGTTCACGACCACGCGCCGGGTCGAACTCACGGGCGGCTTCACACGCTACGGCTTCGATTACGAGGCTATCCAGTTCACCTACACGCCCTTCGGCGTCGAACGCGACAAAGTCAATGCCGACAAGTGCTCCGACCTGCCGCCGGAAGCGGTGGGCCAGGTGCTCTGCGAACCCGATCCGATCTACTTCTTCCAGGGCGGCGCTGCTTACATCGGCGATTTCTCGAACTTCGGCTTCACCTCTCCGGTGCAAGGCGGGCGGTATCGCTTTGAGGTCTCGCCGCGCGTGGGCACCGATAGCTACGTGACGATGCTGGCCGATTACCGGCGCTACTTCTTCAAGAAGCCGTTCACGTTTGCCATGCGCGGCATGCACATCGGCAACTACGGCGCGGCTAACGACGAGGTCTTCGCGCAGGAATACCTGGGCTACACCTACTATCCCGGCTTCATCCGAGGCTACAGCATCAACTCGTTCGAAGTAGAAGAATGCAGCGCGACGAGTTGCGCCGCCTTCGACCGGCTCTTCGGCACGCGCATCGCGCTGGCCAGCGCCGAGATCCGGATGCCGCTGCTGGGCACTGAAGCGCTGGGGCTGGTGAATTTCCCCTATCTGCCCACCGAACTGACGCTGTTCTCCGACGCCGGCCTGGCCTGGAACGAAGGCGACAACCCGTTCGACATGCTCTCGTTCGAAAGCCGGTCTGAGGAACGGATCCCGGTGGTCAGCGTGGGCACGTCGGCCCGGTTCAACCTGCTCGGGTATCTGGTCTTCGAGATCTTCTACGCCTACCCGTTCCAGCGCCCCGACAAAGGCGCCCACTTCGGCTTCCAACTCGTACCAGGATGGTAGACGATTTTGGATTTTGGATTTTAGATTTTGGATTGGGTGGCTTCCGATCCGTTTTTAACAATAGAAAAAGCCGCGCTGGCTTCGACCGGCGCGGCTTTTTCGGTTATTTGATCCGATTCGGAAAAGTCAATCCAAAATCCAAAATCTAAAATCCAAAATCGATCAACTCACCTTTCATCACGGTGACGGCGTGGCCGCCGAGGCGGACGCGGTCGCCGGTGGGCTGTACGTGGACGACGCCGCCCCGTGCTGAGGCTTGATAGCCAGTGAGATCATCTTTGTGGAGGCGTTGCTGCCAGAACGGCCCCAGGCAACAGTGCGCCGAGCCCGTCACCGGATCCTCCGACACGCCGACGCGCGGCGCGAAGAAACGCGAGACGAAGTCGTACGGCCCCTCGTCTGCCCCGGCCGTGACGATGACGCCGCGCACATCGACCTGCGCCAGCCGGCCCAGGTCCGGAGCAAGCGCTTCGACGGCGGCTTGCGACTCGACGAGCACCAGATAATCCATCCGATTGCGGCCCACGTAGCGCGGTCGGACGCCTAACGCCGGGATGAGGCCGGCGGGCGGCACGGTCTCTTCTTCGGGCACGGCGGGAAAATCCATGACGATCCGCCCCGCGTGGCGCCGGGCCGAGAGGCGCCCGCTGAGGGTATGGAAGACGGCTTCCTCGTCCGGGGCGAGGCGGCCTATTTCCCAGAGCAGGTGTGCGCTTGCCAGCGTGGCGTGGCCGCAGAGGTCTACTTCGGCAGCCGGCGTAAACCAGCGCAGGTCGAACCCCTCGCCGTTGGGGACGAGGAAGGCGGTTTCGGAGAGGTTCATCTCGCGGGCTACATCTTGCATCCAGACGGCATCGCGCGCCTGGGGCAGCACGCAGACGGCAGCCGGGTTGCCGGCAAAAGGCCGGTCGGTGAAGGCATCGATCTGATAAATGGGCTGATTCATGAAAACGATGGCCGATGGGTTAAAACAACAAGGTCTGGATTCAAAATGATTGCGCTAACGACAGTTCCTGATTCATCGGATGGATCCAAAAAAATGAGGGCGCTCTGCATGGTGATTAATGAAGCAAGGTAGGCATGATCGATCGTTTCCATGGTCTCGTCGCGGTTTCGGGTATAACGGTCTGTTTTGCCTGCGTCACCGGGGCGTACTAACATTCAATCTGACACGAGGATGAAGCCCGACTGATGCCAATAAAGGCCGATTTGCGTCGTCAGTCGCCGGAGCCTGCCCCGGACTCCGATCCGGGGGCTCGTGTCGTGCTTTATTCTTCGTCCTTTGTTCTTCGTACTTTGTCTTAGTTTAGGCTGTGATGAGGATACATAACCCGGTACGTCGAAAAAACCTGCTCGCTTTGCTGTTTCTGGGCTGTCATGGGTCATGAGTGAGAATCCCATGACTCATGTCCCATGACCGTCCGACTAACCGGGCAAGACTTATTTCGGCTTAAGGGGTATAACCTCATATAATGGCACACCGACGACCCGGTTCGCGCATGTACGAAAAAATACGCCCCTGGCTCTTCCGGCTCGATGCAGAACGCGCCCACACGCTGAGCGTAGACGCGGCGCGGCTGGCCCAGGCGTTCAACACGCGGTTTCTGGAGTCGATGTACGACTACGGGCACGGCGCGCTGGGGCAAACGCTGTGGGGGCTCAACTTTGCCAACCCGATAGGCCTGGCTGCCGGCTTCGATAAAAACGCCCGGCTCATCCGATTCTGGGAAAAACTGGGCTTCGGCTTCGTGGAAGTCGGCTCGGTGACGGCGCGCCCGGCCAGGGGCAACAAACGGCCTCGCGCCTTCCGCCTCGTCGAAGACCGGGCGCTCATCAACCGCATGGGCCTCAACAACCAGGGCGCCGAAAAGATCGCCCGGCGTATCGAGAAGCTTCGGGGCAAGCGAAGCGTGCCGCTGGGCATCAACATCGCCAAGACCCACGACCCCGCCATCCTGGGCGAGGCCGCCGTCGAAGACTTCCGGAAGAGCTTTCACCGCCTGGCGCCCCTGGCCAACTACGTCGCGCTCAACATCTCGTGCCCCAACACGGCAGAGGGCAAAACCTTCGAAGAGCCTGAAGCGCTCGATACGCTGCTGCGCACCATCTTCACCCAACGACGCGCCCAAAACCTCAAAGTGCCGGTGCTGGTAAAGCTGGCCCCGCCACCGACGCCCAAAGTCGTCTTCGACAGCCTGGTCGAAGAGATCGTCGATGTAGCGATGGGCTACGGCGTGCATGGGTTCATCGCCACCAACACCGCCCCGGATCGCCAGTTTTTGAAGACGCCGCAGGCCGTGCTCGACGGCATCGGCAAGGGCGGGCTCAGCGGCGCGCCGCTGGCCGAACGCTCGACGCAACTGGTGCGCTACCTCTACCGGCGCACCGGCGGCGAGGTGCCCATCATCGGCGTCGGCGGGGTCGATTCTGCCGAGGCGGCCTTTGCCAAACTGCGCGCCGGCGCCTCGCTGGTGCAACTCTACACCGGCCTCGTCTACGAAGGACCGGGGCTGATCAAACAACTCAAAGAAGGCCTGGTGGATCTGTTCGAAAAACACGGCTACGCCTCGGTCCGCGAAGTCGTGGGGACGGATACGTGATGCGGGATGCGAGATGCGAGATTCGGGATACGAGATTCGGGATGCGAGATTCTAATTACGTCGAAAAAAGTCCTGCTCGCTTTGCTGTTTGTGGGATGTCATGAGTCATGGGTCATGAGTCACGGGGGTTTCACTCATGACTCATGACCGTCCGGCCAACCGGGCAAGACGTATTTCGGCTTAATCAGTTGAGCCATACTCATCCCGCATCCCGTATCTCACATCCCGTATCCTGAATCTCGTATCCCGTTTTGCCTTTCGTCCCGGCAGCGTGTAGATTTGCCAGGGTCTGTCCGAAGCGCATAAGAAGAGCTACACATCATGGGTGCCCTCGTCGATTTTGAGACCATTCCGCAGATGTTCACGCGTGTGGTGGCGCATTACCAGGGCCAGAACCGCGCGGCGCTGCGATACAAAGACAAAAAAACGAAGCGGTGGGTGGACATCTCCTGGGAGGCGTTCAACGCCCAGGTGCAAGCCCTGGCCGGCTACCTCGACAAACGCGGCGTCGGCTTTGGCGACCGGGTGGCGATCCTCTCGGAAAATCGCCCGGAATGGGCGGTGACGGATCTGGCCACGCAGATCCTCGGCGGGGTTAACGTCTCGCTCTACACCTCGCTGCCGGCCTCGCAAGTGGGCTACATCGTCAAAGACTCCGGCGCCAAAGTGCTGATCGTGTCGGTGGCGATCCAGTTGCGCAAGGCCGAAGAGATCTTCGACGCCTGCCCGGATCTGGTCGAGATCATCACGATGAGCACGTTGCGCAAGGAGCATCCGGCGTACGTGCGCCACTGGGACGACGTGATGGCCGAAGGCCGGGCGCATTGGGATGAAAACCAGGAGCGCCTCGCCGCCGTGGCCGGCACCGTCACGCCCGACGACATCAGCGCGCTCATCTATACCAGCGGCACCACAGGCCGCCCGAAAGGCGTGATGCTGACGCACCATAATTTCTGCACCAACGCCAAAGCCGCCATCGCCGTCGTCCCCTTCGGCCAGACCGACCACCACCTTTCTTTCTTGCCGCTGTGTCACTCGTTCGAACGCACCGGCGGCTACACGTGCGTGCTGGCCTGCGGCGCCACGATCTCCTACGCCGAGAGCATCGACGCGGTCAGCAAGAACCTGCCGGAAGTCTCCCCGACGATCTTGATTTCGGTGCCGCGCCTGTTCGAGCGCGTCTACAACATCATCGCCAAATCGGTTGAAGAAGGCTCGCCGACGAAGCAGAAGATTTTCAACTGGTCGGTGAACACGGGCAAGAAAGTGGCGGCGGCTCAGAGCGCCGGCAAGCGCCCGGGCGTGCTGCTGAGATCGCAATATGCGCTGGCCACGAAGCTCGTCTTTTCGAAGCTCCACGAGAAGCTCGGCGGCAACCTGCGTTTTGCCGTCTCCGGCGGGGCGGCGCTGCCCAAAGCCATCGGCGAGTTTTTCATGGCCGCCGGCGTGACCATCGTCGAAGGCTACGGCCTGACCGAGACGTCGCCGGTGCTGGCGGCCAACCCCGTCACGGCGCCGCGTTTCGGCACCGTCGGCCACATCATCCCCGGCATCAACGTCGGCATTCAGCGGCTCAACGACGGCCAGATCGTCGGGCATCTTTCGGGCGAAGACTATCCCTCGACGCTGACGACCGAAGAAGGCGAGATCGTCGTCCAGGGGCCGAATATTATGAAGGGCTACTGGAACAACGAGGAGGCCACCCGCGAAGCCATCGACGCCGACGGCTGGTATCACACAGGCGACGTAGGCCGCTTCGAAGACGGCTACCTCCGCATCACCGACCGGATCAAACACATGATCGTCTCGAAGGGCGGCAAGAATATCTATCCCGGCCCTATCGAAGAACAGTTCACCACCGTGGCGTGGATCGATCAGGTGATGGTCGTCGGCGAAGGCCGCGAGTACCTCACGGCGCTGGTCGTGCCCGACTTCGACACGCTCAAGGCCTTCGCCCGCGAGGAGAACCTCGCCTACAACGACGAGCAGACCCTGCTGAACGAGGAAGCCGTGCGGCAACTCTTCTCCCAGACGTTTCGCCGCTACTCGCGCCACGCCGCCGCGCACGAGAAGATCCGCGATTTCCGGCTCATCCACGATCCGTTCACCGTCGAAAACAACATGATGACGCCGACGATGAAGCTCAAACGCCGCGCCATCGAAACCGAATACGGCACCCTGATCGACGAGATGTACGCCGCTGTTGTTTAGGATTTGCCGGCGCAAACCCTAAACAACAAATGTGGATATCGTTTGAAGCTCGGATCCCTGTTTCAATCAGGAGGCTTTGCAAAACCTACGGTATTGTGCCAGCGCACGCAATGCGGGTGTCTTCGAAGGCGCGTTGTCCTCGATGAGGCCCGAAAGGCCCCCGAAA
>JANQES010000040.1 GCA_028278205.1 Rhodothermales bacterium | reverse complement strand
GGCGGGTGTGGGCATCTTTTTCGGTTTTTACCCGGCGCGTAAGGCCGCAGCGCTCAACCCCATCGAAGCGCTGCGGTATGAGTAATGGCAACCGCAGATGAGAGCGGATGAACACAGATGAACACAGATAGTGTAACTGCCGATGAACACGGATCAACGCGGATCATCTGCGCCCATCTGCGTTCATCTGCGGTTGCAGGCCCCCATTTCGCACTAATGCACCATACATCGATACGGAGGCTCCCATGTTTCACCTGCAACGATACGCCCGTGGATTTCTCACCGCGCTTGTGTTGATGGCGTGTGTGTCCACGGCGATGGCGCAAGAGCCGCTCGATGAAGAGGCCATTGCCGCCATTCGCAAACACGGCCTGGAGCAAAGCCAGGTCATGGAAACGCTAAGCTGGATGACCGACGTCTACGGCCCACGCCTGACCGGTGCGCCGGCCCTCGACCGCGCCTCGGAATGGGCCATTGAAAAATTCAAAGAGTGGGGCCTGTCGAACCCCCGCCTGGAAGAGTGGGGACCCTTCGGCAACGGCTGGACGCTCCACCACTTCAGCCTGCACGTCACCGGCGATGCCCCCTTCCCTGTTCATGCCTATCCGAAGGCATGGTCGCCCGGCACCGACGGGCCGGTCGAAGCCGAGGTCGTGCTTTTCAACCCGGAGACGGAAGAGGAGTTTGAAAAGTACAAAGGCAAGCTCACGGGCAAGATCGTGCTGCTTCAGGATATCCGCGAAGTCGACGAACCATTCGATCCGCTGGCCCAACGGCGCGACACAGAAAATCTCTTGAACCTGGCCAACTACGCGCCCTCCGAAGGCGGCCAGCGACGCGGCGGATTCAACCGAAACTCCGCGCGCATGCAGCAATTCCTGCTCCAGGCGCAGCGCGCGCAATTCGTCCAGAACGAGAAACCACTGGCGATTCTGGATCGCGGGTCGAAGGGCGATTACGGGACCATCTTTGCATCGAGCGCCTCGGTAGCTTCCCCGCCGGGGACACCGTTTAATGAACGGCGTCGCTCGTGGAATCCTCTGGACGCCGAGGTCATCCCGCAAATCACCGTCGCCATCGAGCATTACAACCGCATCATCCGGGTGATCGAAAAAGGGCTGCCGGTGACGATGAAGCTGGATTTGCAGGTCGAGTTCAAAACCGACGATCCGATGGAGCGCAACGTCCTCGCCGACATACCGGGCACCGATCCCGAAATCGGCGATGAAATCGTGATCATCGGCGCGCACTTCGACTCGTGGCACGCCGGCACCGGCGCCACCGATAACGGCTCGGGCAGTTCGGTGATGATGGAGGCGATGCGCATCCTTCAGGAAGTGTTCAAAGAGACGGGCAAAAAACCCCGCCGCACCATCCGCATCGCCCTGTGGACGGGCGAAGAGCAGGGCCTGCTCGGCTCGCGCGCGTACGTGAGCCAGCATTTTGCGGAATCCGCCGGGCGCGGCCAACCGCCAACGAACATCAAACCCGACCACGACAAATTCTCGGCGTACTACAACTTCGATAACGGCACGGGCAAGATTCGCGGCGTGTATTTGCAGGGCAACGAAGCCGTCGCGCCTATTTTCCGCACGTGGCTCAAGCCCTTTGCGGATCTCGACGCCTCGACGCTCTCGCTCTCGAACACCGGCGGCACCGACCACCTCGCCTTCGACGCGGTCGGCTTACCGGGCTTCCAGTTCATCCAGGATCAGATCGCGTATTCGACCCGGACGCACCATTCCAACATGGACACCTACGACCACGTGATCGCCGACGACCTGAAGCAGGCGGCAACGATCATTGCCTCATTCGCCTACCACACGGCCCAACGCGACGAGAAGCTCCCCCGCAAGGTGATGCCCGTCGCGGTGCAAGGGCCATCCCGTTAACGGTGTGATGCCATAAACCACAAATGCTCTTTGACGAAATTAATGGGAACCCGGCATCGCCGGGCAATGAATCACCGGGCTCATGGCTGAAGACCCGTTGGGCCTAAAGCAGGGCGCCGAAGGCGTCCTTAAGCCCTGAACCCGGCTCTTCAGGGCCGGGCGGTGCCGGGTCCCGATCAAAAAATCAAAGCGCATAAGACCCCCTGACATGAAAGGCTCAACGCTCATCAAAGTCGCTTCGCAGAGCATCTTGAAAAACAAGATGCGCACGCTGCTGACAATGCTCGGCATCATCATCGGCGTCGGCGCGGTCATCGTGATGGTGGCTATCGGCCAGGGCGCCCAGTCGCAGATCCAGGATCAGATCAACAACCTGGGC
>JANQES010000029.1 GCA_028278205.1 Rhodothermales bacterium | reverse complement strand
TCAGGTTGCCGGATGCAGAAAGTTCAGACATCCGATTTTCACGAATCGGCTCATACGCGCTGGTTTGGTTGATTACAAAATTTAGATGCGATTGCCCTATTGCAGAGCCCGGCCTGCGGGTAACATTGCCGCAAAAGTGTTATCTTGTCAGGACATGGGCGCCATGCCCGCCGCGTTTTCGAACCTCAGCTAGTACCGCCATGAAACGCCTCTTCCGAACCGCCGCCGTGAAGCCCCCTGCCGCCTGGATCCCGTGGATCGCCGCCGGGGTGCTTTTGTTCACCGCTACCGGATGCTATACGCAACTGGCCGGCACCTATCGCGATTATGACCGTGAGCCGGATTACGAGGAAATCGTAGAGTATGAGGGGGAAGAGGGCGATAGCGTCGTCGTCTCGCGCTATTATTACGACGATGAATATTACGACGACTACTATTACAATCGGCCCTATCGCTACCGCCGCTACTTCTCCAGCTTCTACGGTTATCCGTACTACAGCGGCTACTACTACGACCCCTTCTATTACGACCCCTGGTACTACGATCCGTGGTATTACGGCTCCGGGATCCACATCGGTTTCGGCTTTGGCTTCGGCCACCACCATTACTATGACCCCTGGTACTACAGCCCCTACTACTACGGCGGCTACTACAGCCCCTGGTACCACCGTTCGCCCTTTGGCTATCGGGGGTATTATGCGGGCTACTACGGCTATCCGGGCTACGGCGGCTACTACGGCAGTCCCTATTACGGCGGGTACTACGGCGGTTACATCACAGGCGTACGTCGCGGGAGCTACGGGCCGCGCGGCGCTACCGTCGGGCGAGGCGGTGTAGCGAGCACAGATCGCGGGCGCGGCAGGCTCGGCGCGCGAAACAGCGACGACGAAACGAGAGTGCGCGGCGCCACACGCTCTGGTCGGGGTGCCCTCACCAGCTCACGCAACGCTGCCAAGCGAGGCGCAGATGTCGGGTCGCGCAGCGCGGTGCGGAGCGACGGGTCCACCCGTACTACCCGAAGCACGGTACGCGGCACCCGTTCATCGCCGACCACCCGGAGCACCCGTGGAGTTCGCAACGGTCGTACGACCTCGACCAGCCGGGGCGTAGCACGCGGCACCAGCCGTTCGGCCCCGAGCCGGAGCACGGTACGCAGCGGTCGTTCGACGGCTCCGAGCCGGAGCACAGTTCGTGGCCGAAGCAGTTCGTCGTCGAGCCGGAGCACGGTCCGCGGTCGTAGCAGTTCGTCGTCGAGCCGGGGCTCGTCAAGCACAGTCCGCAGCCGGGGTTCGTCGTCGAGCCGGGGCTCGTCGAGTTCGGTTCGTAGCCGGGGTTCGTCGTCGAGCCGGGGCTCGTCAAGCTCTGTGCGTAGCCGCAGCAGTTCCTCCCGTGGTTCTTCGAGCTATCGCGCGGCCCCGTCGAGCCGGTCGCGCAGCAGTTCGAGCTACCGCGCGCCGAGCCGTTCGTCGTCGTCACGCAGCTATTCGCCGAGCCGTTCGTCGTCTTCGCGTAGCAGCAGCGTGCGGTCGAGCCGGTCAAGTAGTTCGAGCCGTTCTGCGGGCCGTTCGTCCTCTCGCGGCAGAGGGCGCTAAATCGTTCGTCATAGTCCTGTTACAACGTCTCATGCGCTGAGCGGGGCCGGCCCGCGTATTCCCATGCGCGGGTTGTTTTTTGCCTGATCGGAACGGCTGAAAAACAGTTTATTCCCTTGTAAATAAGGGATTTGTAGGAAACAAAAAACGGACATAGAGATGAACGCCATGATACAGAAGGGCAGTCTTCTGAGCGTCGTGCTCGTGTTTGTGCTGGCCGCCGGGATGGCCGGGCAAGCCGCCGCACAGACCGCCGAGGATGCTCTTCGATTTACCGAACGCGCGCCGGCTACCGGGCCGCGCATGATGGGGTTGGCCGGCGCCGGAATCTCCGGCGTGGCCGATTACAGCGCGCTGTTTAACAACCCTGCCGGGCTGGGATTCTTCCAGCGGTCGTCGATTTCCGGATCGCTCAATGCGGTCTATGCCACCGATGCGTCGTTTTCCCGCTCTGCCGGGTTCTCGCCCATCGGCATCGACGAAGACGTCAGCGAGACCAACATCGGTAACTTCGCCTACGTCTATCGCGCGCCGACCAGGCAGGGGTCGTTTGTGATCGGGCTGGCCTTCAATCAGGTCAATTCGTTCGAACGCGACCTGCGCTTTGCCGGGACGAATTCGAGAAGCACTATCTCGACCTCGTTCTTGCCCTCTGAAAGTGAGTTTACGCTCATTGGCAATAGTCTCGACGCGCTGGATGACATTCCTTTTGCGGCCTTCAACGGCGGCCTGATCGAGTTCTATCCAGAATTCCTCGATGAGGATCCTGACGCTTATCCTTTTCTCGAAGCCGTCGTGCCCGGCTCGACTATCGAACAGACCGGGAGTGTCATCGAGAGGGGTCGGATGAATGAAGTGAGCCTCGGCGGCGCGGTCGAAGCCTCGAAGGGCGTGATGGTTGGGCTGTCGGCCAACCTCGCCTTTGGCGAATACGACTTCAACAGCGTCTTCGAAGAAGCCGACGTCAACAACGAGAATGTGGCTGAGGACTACAGCGTGTTTCTCGACGACGGCAACTTGCTGGAAGGGTTTGGTTTTCTGTCGTACCGGCAGTTCGTCCAGAGCGAGTTATTGGGCATCAATGCGCGCCTGGGCGTGGCTGCCGAAGTGGCCGAGAACGTCCGCATCGGCCTGTCGATAGAGACGCCGACGTACTATTCTGTCGAGGAAGACTTCGGCGCCCGCTACGAAACGTTTTTCGACGACGGCGGCTCGCTGAGCTACGGCGAATTCCCCGACGATGTGGGCAACGGCTTCTTCGATTACGAGATCCTGACACCCTGGCGTTTTGGGGCCGGTGTCGGTTTCCACTCAGACGTGGTGACTGTTCTGGCCGACGCTGAGCTCGTCGATTGGAGCCAACTCGAACTCGATGCCGATACCGACCGCGCTTTCTTCGACGATCTCAACCGGAGCATCGCAGATGATTATGATATGGTCATCAATTGGCGGGGCGGGATTGAGTTTCGGTTGAATGATTTCATGCTGCGCGGCGGCGTCGCCTACCAGCCCGATCCGCTCGACGTTACCCTGTTCAAGAGCGATGGGTCGGAGTTGGACCGCGATAAACTCTTCTTCTCAGCCGGCATGGGCTATCGGGTCGATAACCGCTTCCAGATCGATTTCGGCTGGATGCAAGGGCGGTTCGATACGGGCTACTTTGCGTATCCTGTCGGCCCGCTGCAAGGCGACGACTTGCTCATCGACGAAGAGGTCTCGCAGAACCAGTTCGTCGTCGGCGTCAGCTTTTTCTTCTAATAAATTTTGAGGGGGAAATGCTCGCGCGCGAGCATTTCCCCCTCAAAATTTATAATCAGCCCCCGTTGGCCTGTTGCCGGCGGCGTTGCTCGCGCATGTAGCGGTGGAAGATGGCGGCGTCGCGGGTGTGGCCGGCCAGCGTGGCGTTGAAGGTGTGCCCACCGCCTGGCTTGGCGACGAAAAACATATAATTGTGCTTCTCGGCATCGACCACGGCGCGGATGGACGTGGGCGAGGGGTTGGTGACGGGGCCGGGCGGCAAGCCTTTGAATTGATAGGTGTTGTAGGGATGGTTGATCTCGTAATCGCGGTTGAACAGCCGCCGTTTTTGTCCTTCCAGCGCGATGATGGCGTATTGCACGGTGGGATCGGCCTGGAGCGGCCAGCTTTGTTCGAGGCGGTTGATGTAGACGCCGGCCACGCGGGCTTTTTCCTCCTCCACACTCGTCTCCCATTCGACGATAGCAGCCAGGCTGAGCACGGCATCGACGCTCAGGCCGCGGCTGCGAGCGCGCTGGCGCATCTCGTCGGTGAAGAATTTATCGGTCTCTTGTTTGATGCGCTGCACGACGGTGGGCGCGTCGGTGAGCCAGTAGAAGAAGTACGTCTCCGGCATCATGTAGCTGAAGAGGTGGAGCGTGTCGGTGCCCAGTTCTTCGGCGAGGACGGGATCGCGGAGGGCGGCGCGGAAGGTCTCGGCGTCGAAAGCCATGTCGCGCCCGGCCACTTTAGCCACCACGTCGGGCCGCGTGCCGGGCGGGATGGTCAGGCGGATGGGCGTCTGAAGCCCGCGACGCAGCGTGCTGAGCAGGTCGTAATTCGATTGCCTGCCCTCGAAGGTGTAATACCCCGCTTTGATCTGGTCGCCCCAGCCCGTGAGGCGGGCCATCCACGCGAAGGTTTGCCGCGAGGCGAGGATGCCGGCGGCGTCGAGCGAGTCGAGCGCGGTCTCGAAGCCCGTGCCCGGCGGAATCTTGATGCCGCGTTTGCCCTCGAAGGCCGGCGTGTTGGCGCTGAACATCATCCAGGCCCCGCCGCCGCCCAGCCCCAGGCCGGCAAGCACGAGGATAAGCGCTACTTTGAATAGTTTTTTACGCATGATCCAACCGCTGAAAATATTCAGGTTCCGCCCTACCGAAACGCTATACAACCAACGCCGCGTTACTCGTCAGGTTCATTCTGGTATTTTTGCCGTTCGAGCGAGCGCGTCTCGTCGATGACGCGTTCGAAGAGCCGGCGGACGGCGGCGTCGGGCAGCGGGCCTTCGTTGGCGGCCAGCACGTTTTCGATGACTTCTTCCTCGCGACGCGGCGCGTAGACCGGCAAATCCAGCTTTTTTTTGATGTGGCCGATGACGTTGGCGCAGCGAGACCGTTCGTTCATCAACTGAAGAATGACCCGGTCGATTTCGTCGATGCGGTCGCGCAAGGGTTTGAGATCAGCCTTCGTGGGTACCTCCGGGATGGGCGGCAGGCCGTCCTCGAAGTGGCTCAACGTCTTGCGCAGCGTTTCTACGAGCATGGGCTTAGGGGTGGATGGAGGGTCGTGTGTATGGATAATGATAGTTTTTTGTGCTTGGTTTTTTGTGCTTTGTTTTTCTACCCGCACCGTCTTTGCGTAAACGAACAAAGTACCAAGTACAAAGCACCAAGAACCATCTACACACCGCTACAAGGTACGAAAGGGAGGGGATGAAAGGCGCGCGCAGTTAAATCCTCTCTTTTTTACCCGATTTATCCTGGATGGATGCAGAACAAAACCGTTGCGCTTTTGTATTGACAAAAGGAGCGGCCCGCTCTATACTAGAGCGTACACCTTCACCGTATTCAGGAAGCACCTATGCGCAAGACGCTATCAATGCTCGTTCTGATTGGCTTTCTGGGGCTGGCTGTGCCGGCACAGGCTCAGTTCCGGTCAGAAGTACAAGAAGCCCCGGCCCCGGCGCGGCTCTACGACGCCAACGGCGCCATGGGGTTCGTGCTCAACAAGCTCTTCAGTCCCTCCGTCTTTCGGATGAGCCACAGCGTCGAGATGTCTGCCGGCTCGTTTGGCGGCAACTCCTACTCGATGGGGATGTATACCAACACGATGGCGTGGCAGTTCAGCAACAAGCTGGCGGCCCGCATGGACGTGAGCGTGGCCTATTCGCCCCATAACGAGGTGTCGTCGGCGTTTGGCTTTGGCGAGCAGAAGCCGCGTGTCTTTTTGCGCAACGCCGAGATTGCCTGGCGTCCTTCCGAGAAATTCCAGCTTCACTTTCAAGTGCGGCAGAGCCCGTACGGCAGCTATATGAGCCCGTACGGTTATTACAGCCCGTATGGCTACGGTGGCTACGGCTACCACGGCGCTGCGTTCATGCACGCCGGGCCTTCCCCCGATCTTTTTTGGAGGGATAGCCATCGATAGACGCCACGACTGATGTAGCGATAGCAGCGCGGCACATCCGTCGGGGGGTGTCGCGCTTTTTTATCCTGCTTCCTCTCTTCACCAACCGCAGGCGCCCAGACGCATGGGGAAACAACGGACGGGTTGGTCCAACGTTGTTCTCAACGTGACGATGATGGTGCTGGGACTGGCCGTCCTGGTGTTGCTCTATGCCTTGATCCGAAGCAACCTCGTGCCCTCGCCGGATGCTTCCACCGAAGTCGAGCCGGGCCGTGATATCATCCAGGTAGAGATCCGCAACGGCTGCGGCGTTAGTGGGTTGGCCGAAGGCATGCGGCAGTTCTTGAGGCAGGAAGGCTTCGATGTGGTCGAGGTGGGCAACCATTCGTCGTTTAACCAGGCTCAGACCATCGTCGTAGACCGCGTGGGCAACCTGGAGGCCGCCCGGCGAGTAGCAGCATCGCTCGGGCTGTCCGAAGAGCGGGTCAAACAGGAGCTTCGGCAGGATTATTTCCTCGACGCCTCGGTCATCATCGGCCAGGATTATGCCACGCTCCCCCCGTTTGCCGAAACCTCGGTAGCCGATGAGTGAAGATCTGTATCCATTTTGGATTTTAGATTTTGGATTGTCAGGCACAACGCTCTCAAATAAACGAAAAAGCTGTGACGGCCAGAACCCCCACAGCGTTTTCTATTGAGATGACGGTGCTGGATAAGACCAATCCAAAATCCAAAATCCAAAATTCATCACCCTCATACCTTTTACTAACCAACCCAGGGAGGCCGTCTTCCAAGCGTATGCGAACCACCCGAGATTTTGCTCCAGCCAGAACCAAAGACAAAAAACGTAAAACACCAACGACGGCGCGGGTACTGGCACGCCACGCCGTTGAGGCTGCCCTCACCAAAAAAGCCACGGACATCGTCGTGATGGACATGAGCGCCGTGAGCGGGGTCGCCGACATTTTTGTGATCTGCACCGGCGAATCGGACCTCCAGGTCAAAGCCATCTACGAGACCATCGAAGACGAGATCAAACAGGCGTGTGGCGAGCGGCCCTGGCACCGCGAAGGCCAGGAGCACCGCCAGTGGGTCCTGCTCGATTACGTCGATCTCGTGGTGCATATCTTCAGCCCGGAGAAACGCGCCTTCTATGATCTCGAACGGCTCTGGGGCGATGCGCCCATGGAGTCGGTTCCCGCTGAGGTGTCGTCGGCAGCCGGCATCGCGTTGCTGAAGGAACCCTCTGAATCCTAGACGAAATGAACGCTTGCTTCCGATTGGGCTTGATGGCCGGGGTGGTGGTGCTGGCGGGGCTGGCTGCCGGGTGTACCGGCTCGCGCTCGGCTGAAGAGGTGCCGCCGGATCAGCAATTCGGGCATCGCTACGATGCCGAGGCGCCCGACGGTCGCCAGACCATCACCATCGCCCCTGCCGACTCGGCGGTCGATTATTTCTACTATCCTGCCACGTTCGACTCGGTCAACGTGCGCCCGGCGTTGTTCGATCTCACGCTTCCAGTCGAAGGGCAGCAGGTAGAGGTGGAGGTGCTGGTCAAAGGCGCTTTTCCCGACGCCTGCATGGAACTCCACGCGATAACCCAGGAGCGCACCGGCAACATCATCAACGCGAAGCTCGAAATGCGCCGGCCCCAGGGCTCGATCTGCGCCAGCGTGCGCCGCCCCTATCGGTTCTACGTGATGCTTCAGGGACGCTACGGCGTCGGCAACTACACGCTCAAACTCAACGACATCGCCATTCCCTTCCAGGTGCTCTCGACCCGCGAGCAATCTCGGTGACAAAATCTGGACAAAAGACGCACAGATCGTACAGGTTTTTGGGTCTTGAGCCGATCTATTTTGTACTAATCACGTCGAAAAAAGTCCTGCTCGCTTTGCTCTGATCAACCCGTCATGGGTCATGAGTCACGGGTCACGGGTTTTTCACTCATGACCCGTGACCCCCCGACAAAACGGGCAAGACGTTTATCGGCTTAATTAGTCCGTCTGATGTCTCCGAAGATACCCCGCGCGTCGTAGGGTCTAAGCCGCGGAAAACGTATTACCCGGAGAGTCTCCCTTTGGATTAACAAGGTACGGCTGATGCGTGGAAAAGGCGTTTTGCTCATCCTGCTTGTTGCGAGCCTGGTGCTCTATCCCCTGGTGGCGAGTTCGAATATCGGTGGGGCGCGGGGATCGAGTACCGGGGCGCCCATCACGAGTCTCTTCAACGAACAAACCTGCACAACAACCGATTGCCACGACGACGGCACGGCCAATACCGGCTCCGGCCAGGTGCTCATCGAAGCGCCGGTGCAATACACGCCGGGCGAGACGGTTACGTTTAAAGTGCGGGTCGAAGAAGACGGGCGCTCGACCTTCGGCTTTCAAGTGGCCGTCAAAGCGGTCAATGATACCATGGATTTCCACGATCACGTCGGGATGCTCGAAGTGGTCGATCCTACCGTTACCAGGGTGATCGTGCAGAACTACGTCACGCACACCGAGGACGGTCTGGCGCAAAATGAATGGCAGGTGCGCTGGACGGCGCCGTCCGACGAAACAAGGCCCGTAACCATCTACGCCGCCGGCAACGCCGCCAACGGCGACGGCGAAGAAACCGGCGACAACATCTACACCACGAACTGGACGATGACGGCGGATGTGAGCACGGCTTCCGACGAGACCCCGACGCCTTCGGCCTTCACGCTCGAACGCGCCTTTCCCAACCCGTTCACCACCTTCACCACCATCCGCTACGCCCTGCATCAGCCCGCCCCGGTAACGCTCTCGGTCTATGACGTGCTCGGACGCCGGGTGCGCCTGCTCGAACTGGGCACGCAGGCAGCAGGCTCGCACGAAGTCTACCTTGGTGCCGAGGGGCTCTCGGCAGGGCTCTACCTCTACGAACTGCACACCCCCACCGCCCGCGAAACACGCCCGATGATGGTTATGAGGTAGGAATGAAGGGTGATGGTTTTTCGACGCAAATCCCACTTAATCGGGCACTGTATGAAACGTGACACGAACCGAAGGTGACTGACGGAGTAAACGTGAGGGAGCCCTTAGAGAGGTCTCAGCGAAGCCCCCTCACGTTTCATGCAAAAAAACATGCCGCGTCTTTTCTTCATTATCGGCGCCGTTGCGGCGGGCCTGGCGGTGACGCTGGGTGCGTTTGCGGCGCATGCCCTGGCAAACGCTGATTCTATCCCCCCGGAGCGTCTGGAGACGTTCAAGACGGGCGTGCTCTATCACATGATGCACGCACTGGCGCTTCTGGCGGTAGGCTGGGCCGCGACGCAGTGGCCCGGCTGGCCGGTGTATGCTGCGGGCTATCTCTTTGTGGCGGGCCTCGTGCTCTTCTCAGGCAGCCTCTACTTGCTCGTGCTCACAGACACCGGGTGGCTCGGCGCCATCACCCCGTTCGGCGGCGTCGCCTTCATCGTCGGATGGGGCCTGCTGGCCTGGGGGGTTTTTAGAGGTGTTTAATACGAATTTTGACGAGGTCAAAATCCGTAAAAGGGGCTTTGCCCGTGCAATCAAAACCCATTAATGATTTTTGACACGCCGGCGCTGATTGGAGCAGGACTTTTAGGAATGGCTGATGCGATTTTAATAAGGATCGTCAAAAATCATTAAGCTACTTCATCTTCTTCGAAGAGGAGCGTGATGCTCGGCAGCAGCCCCTCTTCGCGTGCCAGGGCGAGCAAGACGTCGGCGGCTTCTTCGGCGGTGTCGTAGGCGCCGTGCTCATCCGAGTCTACGGCCAGGGCATACCCGATGGCGTCTTCTTCGTCGGCATCGATCTCTGTCTCCCACGCCGTCGCCTCTTCGATGACAAACGAGCCGTCTTCGGGCAGGTAGGAGGCCACATAGCGTTCTTGCCCCGCTTCCTGATCGATGAGACTCAGGTTACCCAGCGCGCCGTATTCTTCGTCGTAGAAAAGCGTTTCGGTAAGAAGCCGCCGGGTAAAGTCTTCCAGGTTGAACGCAGTCATCGTCGGTTGGGGTTGCTTGGGTGATAGGGGTACACCGGGCTGTCTGGAGCGGCGCGACGGCAAGAAGCGCCTCTGCCAGCGCGTTTCTAACTTAGGTTAAAGCGAGCATACTTCAAAACAGATCCTGCCGTTTCAGGGCTGCAGAGCCGTGTTTGCAAATCTTTCATCTCCAGCAGGGTTTCGAGGTAGGCGAAGGCGTCCTCGTGATCCAGGTACGTCATCTGCGTGCCGAAGTGATCGGCAAAATGCCCGAGCAGGCGGGTGCGGGCGTCCGCCTCGTCGGCGGGGCGGCCTAGTTCGCGGGCAAGCGTCGTGACGCCCCGGTCGTCGATGCCGCAGGGAATGATGTGGTCAAAAAACGACAGGTCGGTGTTGAGGTTGAAGGCAAAGCCGTGCATAGTCACCCAGCGGCTGCACCGGATGCCGAGGGCGCAGATCTTACGTTCGGGTCCGGCTTCGTCCGGGCCGATCCACACGCCCGTACGCCCGGCTATGCGCCCGGCCTGGAGGCCGTAATCGGCACAGGTGCGGATGACGGTTTCTTCCAGGGCTCGCATGTAGCGGTGGAGGTCGGTAAAGAAACGGTCGAGGTCGAGCAGGGGATAGCCGACGAGCTGGCCGGGGCCGTGAAAGGTGATGTCGCCGCCCCGGTCGATGTGGAAGAAGCGGGCGCCGCGCGCCGCCAGCGTCTCTTCCGAGAGTAGCAGGTTCGAGGCGTTGCCGCTTTTGCCCAGCGTATAGACCGGCGGATGTTCTACCAGAAGCATCACGTGCGGCAACGGCTCCGGCGGATCCTGCCGTTTGGCCGCAATCAGCCGTGCCTGCACCTGTTTTTGAAGATCCCACGTGGCCTCATACGCCACCCGGCCCAGATGGCAGACGATGACGGGCTGGAGGATGTTCGCGTTGCTCACGTCAAGTAGCTCGCTTTGCTCGCTGTCAAGTGGCGTCCTGCGGACGCTGTCATTTGCGCCCGGTGGGTGCGTCAAGTAGCTCGCTTTGCTCGCTGTCATTCATCGACATGAATAGCGCCATACAACAAATGACGCACGCAAAGCGTGCCAATGACGCGAACGAAGTGAGCAGAATGACCAATGACGCTATCCACTTGCGTCTAACGCTCGCTCTACCACAAAGGCTCCAAACCGCATCCTAATTCGCAATACTCACCCGAATGTTAAAACCGCCGTTGACCGAGGTGGTGGAGGGGCGGCGGCTGTCGCCAATGAAATTCTCATACTTGACGAAGACATCCGCCGAGACGCGGTTGCTGAATTGATAGGCAATCTTCGGGGTAGCCTGGAGCCGCGACGTTTTCGTCAGGACGTTGGAGAACGGATCTTCGAGCACCTGCGCCGGATCGAAAGCCGGATCTATCGCAGCCGCTTCGATGGCGCGGCGGATCGAGAACGTCCGGTCGTCGTTGACGCTGCGCGAGACGGTCAGGCTGAAGTTGATGCGGTTGTTAAGACGGCTCTTGATGAACGGTATCTTCATGCCCTGCCGCTGGTACGACGCCGTAAAGGTCAGTTCGCTCGTGCGTGTTTCGCTGACGACGTTGTTGGTGGTGCTGAGCGAGTAGGTGTTGCTCTTGTTCCAGCCGATGCTGGTCTGGATGTTGCCCTTGAACGTCAGGTCGAGCGCAATCAGCGGTTGATAGCGTTCGTTGATGCGCACCGCGTTGATCTCGATGTCGGGGATGGTGTATTCGATGGTCGGCCCGCCTTGCAGGATGAACGTGCCCAGCGAATCCGAGACGAGGTTCGAGCGGAAGTCGGTGCTGAAGTCGGCGCTGTAGTTGTGGCGGAGCGTGGCGCTTTGAGACAGCCACCGGATGATGGGCCAGTTGGAGACGCCCGTGTAGTTGACCTGCCAGCTCGGTAGCGGGAAGGGCAGGCGTCCGCTGCTGCCGAGGGTGCCGCCCGGCCCGCTGAGATAGCTGGCCAGGAAGTCCTCAAAGACATCCTCGTTAGTCAGCACAGACGAGGTGATCGTGTCGGGCGGAACGCCGCCCTCGCCCACGCAGTCCGGCCCGCAGTCTGCGCGGAACTGAGCCAGTTGGCTGTTGAACAGATCGAGGTAGGAGGCGCCGAAGGCCCAGACCGAAGCCCGGTTGTCGCCGGCCTGCGTGACGTCGGCGATGGGGGCGCCGGTTACCGGGTCGAATTCGCCAAAGCGGAAGGTGAGGTTCTCGCTGGTGGTTTGTTCGAGCGACCACGAGAGGTTGATCCGCAGGCTCCGGCTCGGCTGGAACGTGGTGCGGGCCTGATACCGATCCGAGTTGGTGAGTGCGTCGGAGACCTGAAGCCGTTCGTCTTCGAGATTCCGCTCTTTCTGGTCGATGGTGCGTTCGAGGCCGAGGCGGTAGCGCAGCGACGGCCCCTTGCCGCGGAAGAGGGCGTCGCGCAGGCTGTAATTGGCCAGGAGTTCCCCGTCGTCTCCTCGGCGTCCGACGTTGGTGTTGTCGGTGCGGCGGTTGCCCGTGTAGGTCAACTGCAAGTCGCGCACGCCGGTGGCTCCCAGGAACGCCCGGCGCATCAGGCTCACCGGGTTGGGCAAGAACGGAATCCTGAAGCCGCGTTTCCTGGTCGTGTCGGCTTCGGCGGCCTCGTCGCCTTCAGGCGGCGGCTCGATGGCGGCCTCTTCCGGCGCTGCTTCTTCCGGCGGCGCTTCCTCTACTTCCTCCTCTTCGGGGAATACTTCTCCGGCTTCTTCGGCGGCTTTGCGGGCCTCTTCGGCAGCTTTTTGGGCGGCTTTTTCCTCCCGTCGTCGTTCCCTCTCCGCCCGTTTTTGCTCGCGGCGTTCCTGCTTGCGTTGTTGCTTGGCGTCGCGGCGGGCCTGGGCGGCTTTCTCGGAAGCCTCCTGCTGATCTTGCAGCTTCCGGTAAAAGCCGAACTTCTCGAACAACTCCTGCGGGCGCATCGTAGCGCCGGCGCGCAAGTCCACCGTGGTGCCCACCTGGGCGCCCGTGTTGTTGCCTACCGATCCGTTGCGCCACGAGAAGGCCACGCCGTATCCGACATCCTGAATGTTGACCCAGTCGAAGGCTTTCACCTTTTCAACACGGGGGCGGAACGTTACGTTGAAACGCGAATCATAGCCTTCGGTGCGTACCGAGAGGCCCGTGTCGCCCCCGCCGCTGAAGGCATTGCTGACGACCGTCCTGAAGGGAATCGTCTCCAGCGTTTCGATTTCAAAAAATGTGGAATCGAAGCGAGCCTGGCGTGGGTTCTGCGGGGGCGCCCCGGGGATCACCGTGAAGAGCGTGTCTACACCGAGGGCATTGAGGCTCTGATCGGTGTTCGTGTCGAAGGTCAGGTTGAGGAAACCGAACGGATTATACTGCAACCCGAACTGCCGCGCGTGCGCAAACTTGTGCTGCTGGCGTAGCGGAAACTCCACGTCGATGGGGATGCTCTCGTCGCGGGGGGCTACCGGGTCGGGGCGTTGCTTCGTTTCCGAAAAAGAGCGGTTGGCCGAGGCCGTAAAATTGAGCGACGACGGCAGGTAGTTGAAGCGCAACGTACCGAGGACTTTAAGCACCGGCACGCCGCTGAAAAAGCCGAACGGACGAAACACACGCGGCCTCCGCACCGACACCCGGTAGCCCAGCGTAGACGACCAGCGCCACGAATTCTGAATCTCCTGGCTGGGCGTGCGTCCTTCAGAATCAGTAAACGAATACGTGAAGCTGATCCCGTCGAGGGTGTTGCGCACCAGGCGCGACCGCGAGCCCACCTTCTGAATCCGCGACGTAAACGAGCGCGTCTCGGTGCGCGTCTGTGCTTCCTCCCGGATCTTGGTCTGCCGCGCGTCGATCACTTCTTGCGTGAGTGTGCTGTCCAGCGAGATCGCTTCGAGCAGATCATCCACCTCTACGTCGCCCCGGTTGGGGTCGAAACGCGGCGTAGACGTGCTCGACTTCATCTCCATCGTCAACGGAATCGACCAGCCGTACCGCTCCGGGATGAACTTGTCCATGTTAAACTGGGTGTTGACGGCCCAGTCTCGGATGTTAACCTGATCGCGCTCGCCCAGCGAACTCGCCAGCGCACCGAAGCCATCGGTCTGTGTGCGGATGTTGGCCTTGACACGTGCCAGGTCGGCCAGGGTGAGGTCGGCATTGAGCAGCGCCGCGATGCCGGGCTTTTCATCATACCCCGAAACGCGCAACTCGTTGACCCAGACGTTGACGTCGTTGAGGACCGAGCCGTCTTCGGTGGCGTTGCGCACGCCGATGACGATGGTGTTGACCTTCGCCAGCGACGGGGTGCCTTTGATGCCAATGCGCGTGCCCGGCGGCGCGAACCCGGCCACCGTTTCTTCGAGCACGCCCCGCTCGTCGTTCCAGAACACCTCAGTGGTGGGAAACGACATGTCGCTTTCGGGGTCGCGGTATTCGTCGCGGAGGAACTTGAGCTGGTTGAGCGTGCTCAGGTCGATGTTCATCGAGTTGAGATCGATGGTTCCTTCGCCGTCGGGGTGGGGCCGGTTGGTCTGCCAGAGATAGTTGGCCAGTTCTACCTCGTTGCCGAAGCCGGCGAGGATGTCGTCGTCGAGGGGGCTGGCCGTCAGCGGTTGTTCGTATTCGTAATAGTCGTTGGTCTCGTTGGCGCCGAGCCGCATGAAGAACCGCACCTTGCTACGGTCTTCTTCTGTTTCGGCCAGCGGCCTCCTGTTGATGGTGCCGTCGAGGTGGATGAACATGCGGAGGTGATTGTATTTGAGCAAATCTTCCGCCGTGTTGTAGGCCTGGAAGATGGCTTGCTGCTGGCCCTGCTCCAGGTTCTCGACCCGCAAGACCATCGCCTGCTCGCGGGCGTCGCGCTGCCGCCCGGTCGAGGCTTCGCGAATCCGGCTTCGGACCGTCCCGTTGGGGATGGCATAGAACGAATTCTCCTCGTTGTTGACGCTCGCGATACTGATGCGCGTACTGTCATCGGGAATGGTGGCCGTCGGGAGGTTAACCTCTCTACTGACCGTCTCCGACTTGCGCCACTGGCTCCCGACAAATTCGAGCGTGGCAAACCGCAGCGTGATGGGCTTCTCGTGGCCCGTCGTCCAGATCCGGATCGACTCGATAAGGCTGAAGTCCTGAATATTACCTACCTGCCCGGTGTAATCCTTGACCGGAATACGCACCAGATACCAGCCCGTCTTCGCTCCGTCGTTGGTTTCGATTTCTCCGACCACGTAGTCGTTGGCCTCCTGCGATGCGGCGCGGGCGTCGAGGCTGTCCAGGCTCAGCGGCAGTTCGTACTGGAAATAGCTGTTCTCGGTGTCGAGCGTCGAGTTCAGGTTGAGGTCTTCGGTGTCCGGGATGCGCGAGTTGCCGCGCGCCGTGGCGGCGTCGGAAAGCTTCGTCTGCGCCTCGAACGAGTTCAGTTCTACGCCGGAGAAGAAGTACGTAAAACGCTCCTGCACCGACGCCGCGCCACCCTCAAAAAACTGCGGGTTTTCGAAATAACTCGGATCGAGGAAGTAATGGTAGTCGTCGCCGGAGGGGTCGCGCTGGGCTTTGGCAATCTCGCGTTGTAGCTGGGCGGGATAGCGCGCGCTCTGCGTTCCACTGAGCGAGGCGAGGAAGTCGGCGAATTTCTGCTGTTCGGTGCCCAGGCCGCCCTCGCGCTCGAACTTGTTATCGGGGAACGAAGCCAGCCCGTCGAGGCCCAGGTCTTCGGTGATGCGCTCGCTCTCGCTGATGGGGTTGATGACCTGATCCTGCTGGCCGGTCGAGAGCCGCGCCAGTGCGCCGACGGGGCCGCCTTCGGTCAGCGAGAGGCCGTCTTCGGTGTTGAGCTTGTTATCCGGAACGACATCCTCCGAAATCAACCCCAGATCGACGTAGAGCTTGGCGTCTGCGCCGGCATCGCCGCCGCCGTCGACGAAAGGCTGAAAGACGAACTCGACGAACTCGATGTTCTTCGACGTAAAGTCGGTGTTGCCTTCGGTGAGGCGCTGGGTCATGCCGCCCCAGGCCGAGCGCGGGTTGTCCAGAAACCCGCCCAAATTATTGTTGTAATTGTAGGGGCCGCGTTGGTGCGGCGTAAAGTAGAAGTCGAGCGTGGTCAGGATGCGTTCCTGGGTGCTCGTTTCGCGGTTGGGGAAGACCTGTTGCGGAGACACCAGCCCGGCAGCCGGATCCTGGATATTCCCGCCGAGTTGCTCAATCGTCGTGGAATTGAGCTGATACCAGCCCAGCAGGCCGCGTGTGTCGTTCATCAACTCCTTCGGCACCGCCTCCCTGGGATTGTCGAGGGTGGGGGCGCTGGACAGGAGCCAGGCGCCGGGGCGGTTGAGCGAAAAGAGGTTTTCGAAACTCTCAAAGTCATCGACGTACGAGATCCCCGCGATTTCATCATCTTTGAAGTCGAGGCCGTTTTTGCGGAGGTCGCGGCGTTCGTCTTTGAAGGCGTTGGTCTGGGTGTGGCCGGGCCGCAGTTGCGCAAACTCGCCGGCGATGTTGATGGCGCTCGGCTCCTTCGTTTGCAGAAACGGCAGCGCATCGATGGCGCGGGTGAGCCAGCGCGGCTCCAGATTCAACTGGCCGTCGAAGCCCCAGATGGTGTTGGCGATAGGCTCCTCGCCGATGCGGAATTTATCGGTGATCGATTTCTGGCTCATCCGCATGATCGTCGCGCCCATCGCGAAGCGCTCCGTAGACGAGCAGGTCGCACCCGTGCCCGCCGGCGACTGCGGGCAGAAGTCGAGGCGGGCGCCCAGAAGCGTCTTCTTTTGCAGGTTGATCAGCGCATTCTGTTCATAATCGATGGCGATGTCGCGCCCGGCAGTGAGGTAGCTGGGGTTGATGATCGTGACTGTGCCGCCCTGATAATCGACGATAAAGTCGGAGCCTTCCGAGAGCGCCACACCGCCCGAGGTCACGCGCACCGAGCCTTCGATCAACCCGGAGAAGGCGCGCAGGTCGTAGAACGACGGGATGCCGCCCTTATACGACCCCGAAATCCGGTAGACGTCGAGCTGGGTGTTGCGCTGGGCGTTGATCTTTTTTTGCGTGTAGAGATCCCCGAAAACAAACTGCTCGCGGGCCGTCACTTGCTCCGTCGGCGGCAGATTGCTCTCGGCAATCAGTTGCTCGATGCGCTGGCCGAAGGGTTCGAGGTAGGGAAAGATCAGCAGCCCCTCGCCCGAATTGATGGAGTAGTTGGGCAGATAGTCGAACAGGTTATCGGGTTTGGCGGCGCCGTCTTCGTTGAGGCGGTCGAGGCCGAGCACCTGGATGAGCGTATTCCTGCCGCTGACGCCGGGCAGCGTGTTGGTCGTGCTTTTGCCCGGCGGTTCGTAGCCGATCTCCAGTTCGAACTCGTTGGGTTTGAGCCCGCGTCCGAGCCGGTAGATGTTGCGCATTTCCAGATACCAGGCCGCCGGGTTCAGGGCGCCGGGCTGGCCGAGGTTGGCCGGCTGCTGGAGGTTGACGGGCTTGAGCAGCTTGAGCACGAGGCGGTCGCCGGTCTGGCTGTTGTCGCCGCCGCCGGTTTCAGACGAGAAATCGCCCACCTGGAACCTGGAGCCGCTGGAGAGATAGCGGTAAGACACGGCCAGGGCCTCGCTCTCCTGCATCCGTTGCTTGAGCGTGATGAAGCCCAGCAGTTCGTCGATCTCGTAGTCGCGTCCCTGGATGAGTTTTTTGAACTGGCCCACCTGAAAGTCCGACGCCATCAACGGCTGGTCCATCGCCATTGATTCAAGGAAGTCTTTGGGCACGGCGTCGCCGGGCCGCAGGTTCTGGGCAATCTCGCCGTCGGAGTACTGGTCGATGTCGTCGTTGGGCCGCGTGGCGTCGGTGTAGGCGTTGGCTTCGGGGACCAGGTTCGGGGGTTCGCCCAGGTCTACCAGGGCCACCACCTGCCGCACGTTTTGCTCTTCGGGGCTTACCGGCGTCAGCTTCCAGACCTCGATGTCGGTGATGCCGGAGAAAGCGGCGTCGAGCAAGATCGTCGGCGGGTCGCTCAGGGCCGATTCCCAGCGGTTGCGGAAATAGTACCCCAGGAAGAAGTGCGTGCGCTCGTCGTAGTCGGTTGGTTTGAGGTTGAACGAGGTCGTCTCGGCGCCGCCTTCGAGCGAGAGGTTGTTAGACTGGCCCTCCTGCTGGCTGGCGACGGTCGTCAGGTGGAAGCCGCCGACCTGAAATTCGGTTTTGATGCCGAAGAGGCTTTGCCCGCCCCGGATGAGCGTCGAGGGGGTCTGGAGGAAGACGTTGCCGGCCTCGACGCTCTGGAGGATTTCGTCCTCGTAGCCGGTGTATTGAAGCTTGAGCTGGTTCTGATAATCGAAATCGCGCTCGGTGTCCCAGTTGACATCGACGCGCATCTTGTCGCCGATGGTGCCGGTGACGCCCAGGCGCAGGTTCTGCTTGAAGTCGGGATCGACCTGGGAGCCCTGGCCGAGCGTCACCTGCTGATCGCTCTTTCGATAATCGAAGCCGGTGCGGATATCGGCGTTGCCGGTCACGCGCAGATCCACCTCATTTTTACCGAAGATCGAGGTGAAGGCGCTCTGCCGCCCGCCGGGCACGGTAATGTTGAGGCCGACGCCGCGCCGCTGCCGCCGGCGTAGCTGGGCGCTTTTCTGGATGAGATCGCGCCAGTTCCTTTCCAGGCTCACCTCCAGCTTTTCCTGCTGGTATTGCTCGCGGTTGAGTTTGGTCGGATAGCGCACGTCGTCGTCGGCCACGTATTCCCGCGCCACGTAATACTGGCCCGTCGAATCGAGTTCGAGGTCGTGTTTCCAGTTGTTGCCCATCCGAGCCGCGAATGGGCGATTGGGACGCGGAAAGAGCGAGGCCGTCCGGCCGTCGGTGCCCCGGCTGGCGAAGTAGCGCTGGGCGCGGAAAAACGTGTCGACCGGCGAAATCGAATCGACCCGGGCGCGCAGCAGCGAGTCGGGGCCGAGGGCATCGATGAGGATGCGCAGCGAATCGGCGCCGAGCGAATCGATAAACGTCTTGAGCGAATCGAGTTCAAACAACCCACTGAGCGGGCTGATGGCGACCGTGTCGGTATCGGCCCGCGCAAAATCGACGAGGACGCTGTCTGTGTTGAGCGCGACGCTGTCGGTGTCGGCCCGCGCCATATCAGCCAGGACGCTGTCTACATTGACGGCGACGCTGTCGGTATCAGACGGCACGGCGAAGCGAAACCATCCCGCCTTGGGCGCATCGCCCCGCGCCGACGACGCCACGAGCGCGATCACCAGGATCAACGCGCCGCCGATGAGCCGGGTCAACGTTCGAAGAGGATGATGTGTGCGCACAGGTTCCTGCATACGATCCGGGACGAGCAATCCCGCACTACATGGTTGGGTTCTCAATGAAAAACAGCCGTGCCGTTGGGGCGGACAGCCGCTAGCAAACCCGTTCGCGACGACGCCGGTGGGCGGCCTCGTCTCGTCTGGTCGTTGGTGTGTCGAAGGGTGCTCGTATCAAGAAATGCCTATACGCAACCTCACAGTTTCTTTTCCGGATCGCCTCGGCGTACGTCGATTCGATGCGTTGCGCAGGGCGGGGGCTGATGCGCTTGCATAGATGCCGGAAGAGACGTTTTCTTCTTGTATCTTGGGGATGTCCTGATTGGTATCGAGACGGAAGGTAATACGTCCGGGCATCGGCTTCAAGACAAAAATAAGCGCCTTGCCGCTGTTTCCGCGTTGGTGCCTACACCACGGAGCCCGTTTTGTTCTAGCTGATGGCCTTTTTCGCAAGAATTTCTGCCTTTTGGAGGTACAACGTATGCTTTTCAACCCACGACGCGCCGTCTCTTCGGCTTCGAAACAGACGCGCCGCGCAGTGCTGGCAGCGCTGATGCTGGCCTGTTGCGTGCTCGGTTGCCGCGCCGATGCTTCGCAAGAAGCCCACGACACCGCCGCCGACGAAGCCGCTATCCGCGCCCTGCTCGAACAACAAGAACAAGCCTGGAACCGGGGCGACATCGAGGCTTTCATGGAGGGCTACATGCAGAACGATTCGCTGCGCTTCGCCTCGGGCGGCGCCGAGCAGCGAGGCTGGCAGGCCACGCTCGACCGCTACCATCGCGTCTACCCGGACCGCGCCGCCATGGGCACGCTCACGTTCGATCTGCGCGATGTGCGCCTGCTTTCGCCGCGTTGGGGCGTCGTCTTCGGCGCCTACCAACTCGAACGCGCCGATGACCGCCCGTCGGGGCTTTTCACGCTGCTCTTCGAGAAACGACCCGAAGGCTGGCGCATCGTCCACGATCACACGTCTAGTCTTTAGTGTTCGATGGATGCTTTTTGCGCAAAAAGCATCCATCGAACACTAAAGACTACTACACCCGAAAACCAGAGCATAATGAGTGCAAATAATTTGGGAGAGGCCGTCGTCGTCATCACCGGCGCCAGCGGGCGGCTGGGCGCGCGCATGATGCAGCGTTTTGCCGACCACGGCGCCACCGTCGTTGTCATCGACCGCAATCCGGACCGCCTTCCCGGCGATCTCCCCGCCCAGGTCTTCCGCGCCAACGTCACCGACGAAACCGAGACCGTCGCCGTCTTCCAGGAGATCGGCCAGCGATTCGGGCACATCGACGCCCTCATCCACAGCGTCGGCATGTGGGCCGGCAAGCCTTTTTTGGAGACGTCGCTCGACGATTGGGAGTTGATTATGCGCGTCAACCTGACCTCGACAGTGCTGTGCTTCCGCGAGGCGGCGCGGCTGATGCAGGGGCGCGGCGGACGGCTCATCGGCATCGCTTCGGGCCAGGGCGCCGACAAAGGCCGCGCGAAGCAAGCCGGCTATTCGGCCTCCAAGGCGGGCGTGATTCGCGTTGTTGAAGCCGTCGCCGGAGAGTTCGCAGGCACCGGCATCACCGCCCACGCCATCGCCCCCTCGGCCATCCTTTTCGATGAAGCCCCCGATCAAAAAGGCGTCCCGGTCTCCGACTTCGTCGACCTGGCCGTATACCTCTGTAGCCCTGCCGGCGCCTCGCTCAACGGCGCCACACTGCGGGCCTACGGCACGATGTGGTAAGTGTTATGGTGTTTCAGTGTTTTGGTGTTATAGTGTTTGAGTGTTTTGGTCGTCTGATTTGAAAGAACTAAAACACTATAACACTATAACACTAAAACACTTTAACCCCCCAACCCCTCAACCCACCGGGTTACGCACGTCCACGGGGCCGTCGTACCACGTGGTGGTGATGTTGAGGCCCCGTTCGGCGATCATGTCGAAAAATTCTTGATGGGGGATCACGTCTTCGGGGGGCGCCACGCCGCCGCCGGGCACGCGTCCCGAGGCGATGAGCACGGCCACACACGCCGTCGGGATGCTGGTGCATCGCTGCATGGCCGTCACGCGCTGCTTTTTGTCGTAGCGGTCAATCATTTCATAGACGAGCGTGCGTTCCTGGCCGTCCTTCGTGCCGTGGATGAGCACGCGCATCAGCACGGCATCCTCGTAGACGCCGCCCAGGCGTTGCCGCATCCGGCGCAGCAGCACGTCGCGATAGGTCAGGTGGGTGCGCACGTCGATGGAGCGGTCTTCGCCGAAGCCCAGGGCCAGCAGAAAGCGCATCTGCGAGGCGTGACCGGGCCAGCGGACGAGCTTGTGATCGAGCGTGCGCACCTTGCCTTCGAGGTCGCGGGCGAGCGTGAGCAGGCCGCTGCCGGTATAAAAAGCCTCCATCTCGCCGAAGGGGTCGGGGAAGTGGATGCGCTCTTCGTTGGTCAGCGGTTCGGCGTCTTTGAGCGCACCCTCTTCGATGAGATGGACCGGCTCGGTGTAGTCGTCGAGCAGCTTCTCCGCCGACCAGGAGATGCGGAAGTTGAACGGCGGTTCGGGATGCAGCGGCACGTCGCCCACGCGCAGGCGCACGGTCTCGACCGCGTCGAACTGCGCCACGCCGAAGAGGCAGAGGATATCGACGAGGCCGGGGTCGAGGCCGCAGTTGGGCACAATCCAGACGCCTTTTTCGCGGGCCTGCTCGTCGAGGGCCAGTTCTTCTTCGAGGATAGCGTCGTTGCCGCCGAGGTCGCAGTAGTGGATGCCTTTTTCGAGGCACAGCGCCGCCAGCGCCGGGTTGATCTGCGGCTGCGCACACCCGATGACACAGTCGCTATCGGCGATGATAGGGTCGAGTTCAGGCAGGCTTCGCGCATCGACCTGAAACGAACGGAGCCGGCCATGCTGTTGCACCTGGCCGCGTATGGCCTGCAGCGAGCGCACGCGGGCGTCGCATACCTGCACCTGCGCCACATCGGCCACATCCAGCAACGCACCGGCCACCGCCGACCCGATGGCGCCTGCTCCGATGACGGTGATTTTCATGGGGAATAGCGAACAGCCAAGGGGGAATGGGGATGAGGGGTTCTTTAGCGCGGCGGTTTTGTTTCAGTTCCCGGCGTTGGGGCTGTGTCTTTGGTGGGAGCGCTTTTCTTCACCTGGGGGAACTCTGTGCCCGCCCGCGTGCATAATATAGATCCCCTGCACGTTGCGGCTCATGATCATGCCTGTTCAGCAGCCATTCCATATCGGAAGCGTCGTTCGCAACGCCCTCGTCTTCGATGTCAAGAACTGGCCTGAAGGTCCCCCGGTGAACACGGAGAAGCTTCTTGAGACCGTCGAGCAACTCTTTGCGTTGTTGCACGAGCGAGAGATTGACTATCTGCTCGTAGGCGGCATCGCCTTGTTGCGGTACGTAGAAGGGCGCAACACCGAAGATCTTGATCTCATTCTTGCCTCATCATCCTTGCAAGCCTTGCCTGAGATTGAGGTTACTGGCGAAGAGCCCAACTTTGCCCGCGCCACCTTCGAAGGACTCAAGATTGACATCCTTCTGACGCGTAATCCGCTCTTTGAGAAAGTCTTGCGGGACTACGCCACGCCGCAGCCGTTTGGGGAGCGGACGATCCCGTGCGCCACGGTGGAGGGACTGCTGCTTCTGAAACTCTATGCGCTTCCCTCCCTCTATCGACAGGGCAACTTCGCGCGCGTCGGGCTTTATGAAAATGACATCGCCACGTTGATCTACTACTACCAGCCTGATCTTGAGCCGCTGTTCGAAGTATTGACCCCTCATCTTAGCCAGACAGACTTGCAAGAACTGCACACCATCGTCGCTGAACTCTGGCAGCGCATCCAACGCTTCGACGAGAATTCCGACTAAAAACACGTCCAGCGTGGCAGGGAGGATAAGTCTGAGAAGTCACCACGAACAGACGCATGAGGTAATCTTCTACCCTCTCCATAAATACAATCAATGCTTGACAGCTTCAACATAAATCCAACGGAGAGAGCCCAATGGGTGACGGTATTTGACACACCTTTTTACCCTGATTTTCTGGCAGAAAGGGAGGCTTTACACAAGCCAACGTTAATCGAATTCCGGCGGCTTGTTGAGGGAGCCACCGACTCGGAGGATCTTCTCAGGCAGATAATGAGAGAGCACAATCCGCTGAGGACACAGCTTTGTCGCCTGTTCAGGAGGTACGTTTCTCCTGCTGCCACGTCTGTTCAAATGCTCCAACGAGTAGGAAGGACGGAAGATACTATCAGGGATTTTGGAAACAGGTTCCGGCCATTGCCCGAGGTCAGGGAGAGGTTGTTTTCCCGGCCAGAAGACGACGAAGCGCTTTTTGCAATCCTGGGAGAGTATGACAAACGAGGGCAAAAGGGCTATGATCTTACAGCGCGCTTTTTTGAATGGTTTGAGGCTAGATTTGAGGAAGATCTGTTTATCATTCACGGGCCGATAGGAGCAGGATCAGACCTGATTCTGAGCCAGGAGCTTCCAGGGTATCCTCATGCTACACCGGCGGATTTTGTGATCCGCTACGACGGTGAACCTGTTTGTGCAGGCTTTGCCCGTTATGACAGTGACAGAGGCGGTGCCCAGGAAGATGACAGAACCAAGGGCAATGAACGACACGCTACCCAAATTCTCGGTTATCGACCTCTAGAAGGGCAACGCTCCGTAAAAGTGCTTTTTATTAACGATGGTCCGGGCCTTTTGTTAGGATCGATGTGGCGTGATTATGTCCGTTTAGAGCAAATTGACCCTGGCAGAGTCAAGGTTTGTACTTTATTGATGTTGGATCACAGAGTCACGAGGCAATGGCTTCTCGGGGAGTAATATTTGATTGTTCAACCTCCGCCTCCAGTACAGCAAAACTTGGATTGTGTTCGTTGTTGAAAAGATCAGGAGCGGTGTTCGTGAGTTGTGTTGCGAGCCGATCTCTGCACACCTGAATCGCAAGGTCGGATGAATCAATCCCAATCCAGTGCCTCTTTAGCGCTGCTGCTGCGTCTAGCGTCGTTCCTGATCCAACGAAGCCGTCGAGAATGAGGTCACCCTCATTGGAAGAGGCCTGTATAATCATCTTGAGCATATCCAGGTTTTTCTCCGTTGGATAGCCTGTCACAGAGACATTTTGGTTGTGTGCATCTCTGAAATTCATCCAAAGATCGGTATAGGAGACGCCTGGACTTTCATCGAGATACACTTTCTTGCGTGGATTGCCGGTCGGGCTCCAATAAATACGGCCTTCAGCATCTAGCTTGTCCAGGTTCTCCGGGCTGGTGAACCAGTGCTTTCCTTTCGGCGGCATCATGCCGCGCCACGGTTTCCCGGTATCTCCATTCCGTACACCATGTGCATAGACAGGTACCGGCTTATAACGGCGGCCTGTATCTTTTTCGATGCGCGGATACTCCCTGGCTGCATGTTTTTCATCCCAGGCCCGGTATGGTTGGTTCCAAACCGGATTTCGGAATTTCGAATAGCAGATGAGGTAATCCGTGATATTGCCGAACTGCTTACTGGTGTAGTTTTTGGAACTGCATTTCCGACGTGTGATCCAGTTTCTAAAATTATTAGGGCCAAATAGTTCATCCATGATGACTTTGATAGCGAAAGCCATCTTGTCGTCCAGGTGTACGTAGATTGTGCCATCGGGACTAAGCAGTTCGCGCAAGAAAACCAGACGCTGCCTGATGAATTCTATGTATTCCTCCCCTGATAGCGTATCCTCGTAGGCATGTGCGTCGTCTTCAAGCTCTACATGATCTTGGTACCAAACACTTTTGGTTCTGAAGACCCTCTGCGTAGAGTACGGTGGATCAATGTAGATGAGGCGCACATGGCCGCGGACTTTAGGATCATTATAGAGTGCTTTAAGCGTGAAAAGGTTATCCCCCTTTATCAGCTTGTTCGAAGGCTTGCCATGCAACGGCCCGACAGTCTCCTTCAAAGACAAGGAGGCTGCCGGGGTAAAGGTTAATATGTCTTGTTCCGGGATCTTGCCTGGATAGGTGATTGCGTAGTTCATTGTGTTCTTAGAAGGCCGTGTCATTTTGTGTAAAGTTACATATTTTGTACATAGCTTTCAAGCATCACGTACTCTTGTTTAAAAACAACAGGCATCACGCTGGGTTTGGGCAGGGAACCCCGCTAACAACCTCCAAGTTACCTCGCCTGATGAATTTTGACCATCGACCTCGTACGCCTTGAGCTATTCCAACACGCCTCGTCTTTATCAGCGTTGGCGTGTCAAAATTCATAACGGGTGCCGCTTTCACGGGCGAAGCCCGATTTAATGAATTTTGGCAGGGAAACCCGTTGGATGTCTTCGGCCTTGAGGATGCCGGTGCCGTAGTACCGAAGTTCGAACGTCAAAATTCATTAGTGTCCTCGCCTCCATCGCCCGCCTATCCGGATCGCCCATGTCTGCGCCCGAATCACCCTCTAAATCCCGCAGCTTTCGCCGCACACTGCTCGCGGTGATGGCCGTCCAGGTCTTCACGTTGTTGCTGCTCTGGCTCCTCCAACTCCGGTATCACGTCTAACGTCGTTATGCATCCTATCAACTGGATCATCGTCGTCGGATACATCGCCTATGTGATGTGGGACGGCATCCGCCGCTCGAAGGGCACTACCGAGATCGAAGGCTATTTTCTGGCGAACAAAAGCCTGCCTTGGTGGGCCGTCGGCCTGTCAGTGATGGCCACGCAACTCTCGGCGGTGACGATGATCGGCACCACCGGCCAGGGCGCTACCGACGGCATCCGCTTCATCCAATTCTACTTCGGCCTGCCGCTGGCCATGGTGATTCTCGGCGTGACGCTGGTGCCGTTCCTGCACAAATCCAAGGTCTTCACCGCCTACGAATACCTCGAACGCCGCTTCGACGCCAAGACGCGCTCGCTGACGAGCTTCCTGTTTTTGCTCTCGCGGGGGATGTCGTGCGGGACGATCCTCGCGGCGCCGGGGGTGGTCTTCTCCGCCGTCTTCGGGTGGGATCTCCTCTGGACCGTCGCCCTGATCGGCATCCCGACGGTCATCTACACGATGATCGGCGGCGTGCAGGCCGTTACCTGGGCCGATGTGAAGCAGATGGTGCTCATCGTTTTTGCGCTGCTGGCCGTCGTCGTGGTGTTGCTCTACAAGATGCCCGTGGGCGCCGACGACGCGCTGCGCATCGCCGGCTCTACCGGACGGCTGAAAACGTTCGATTTCTCGTTCAACATCAACGAGACCTACACCTTCTGGTCGGGCGTCATCGGCGGAACGTTTTTGATGCTCTCGTATTTCGGGACGGACCAGAGCCAGGTGCAGCGCTACCTGACGGCGCGCTCGGTGGACGAGGCCAAGAGTTCGCTGTTGATGAGCGCCTACTGGAAGATTCCGCTTCAGGCGCTGGTGCTGCTGGTGGGCGTGCTGGTCTTCGTCTTTTACCTCTTCCAGGCCCCGCCGCTGCTCCACAATCCGGCCCACGAAGCCCAGGTCCGCGCCGCGCAGGAGACCCAGTACAGCGCGTTGGAATCTCGTTTTCAGGAGGCTTTCACCAGCCGCGAGGCCGCCGCCCGCGCCGTGGCCGACGCCCGCGACAACGGCGACATGGCTGCCGAGGCGCAGGCGATGGAAACCTTCCGCGCCCGCGAAGCCGACGTCCTGGAGATCCGAGACGACGCCCTGGCCCTGGCCGAGGATGTGACGGGCGAGAGCAGCCGGGACGTCAACTATATCATCCCCGGCTTCGTGCTGCGCGAGCTTCCCCTCGGACTCGTCGGACTTTTCATCGCAGCGGTGATGGCCGCCGCCATGTCTAGCATCGCCGCCGAACTCAACTCGCTATCGACCGCCACGGTCATCGATTTTTACCGGCGATGGTTCCGCCCCGAAGCCACAGACGCGCATTACCTGAAGGTGTCGAAGCTGGCGACGGCTTTCTGGGGCATCTTTGCGTGTGTCGTTGCCACGTATGCCGCCACGCTGGGGTCGCTCATCGAGGTGGTCAACCGCTTCGGCTCGTTCTTCTACGGCTCGATTCTGGGCGTCTTTCTGCTGGCAATGATCCCTCGCGCCCGTGGAATCGGCGCTTTCATTGGCTTGTTGTCTGGGATGGGCGTGGTAGCCGCCGTGACCTTTGGCGCACCGGACGTATCGTTCCTCTGGCACAACGTCATCGGTGCCGTCACGGTGCTCATCGTGGGGGTGGCGTTGAGCTTCCTGCGCCCGTCCCGGCGCAACGAGTAGCGGTCAAAGCCTCAAGCACTGCCGGTTCCATACCGAAGAGATTGCTTCGTCCGTCAACCGAATCGGGATAGGCTATGGTTATTCCTGGTGCTCGAAATAGGTTGTCTCCAGTCGTGCATAGAACTGGAATGAATCTGCAAGCCAGTCTCTATCTCGCTGCTCATCTCCTAACGTAAGAAAAGAAACCTCAAAGGTCACGAAGTACAGGCCGGGGCCGTCTTCATAGACCTGCTCCAGGCCGATGTCTATCTCTTGCGATACCCAAAACCACGACGAAGTGCTGGTTCTCAATTCAAGAGGGATTTCTGTGCCGAAGAGTAAGCCCCAATCAGCGCGCGCCTTCACGGTCAACGGGAGTTGATTATTGATTCTGGCGGAGGCAGTGAATTGCGCCTTTGCATGCTCGTGTGTGCAGACATTCCTGAACGTTGATTGGACCGTAAACCGGCGCGTATTCCCTTCTAGCTCTGTCACCATTTCGGTGAAAAAGATGTACTGTGTGTTGAAATCGGGCGGACTTGTTGGATAATCGGGTTGCCTGATCACCTCGACCTTTAATTCATTTTTCCGGCCGCATCGGGCATCGGTCTCATTAAAGATAGCGTCGCACGAGGCGAGCGTGAGGCTCAGGAGCAGGCAAACGAACGCGTAACCGGAGCGGCGTAGGAAGGGCGTGGCCATCGGGAGCACCAGGGATTAGCAGACCAGGAGATGGGTAATAAGCTAATTCTGAGATCCTTCCGGCGGTATCACATGAACATGCCATTTTTTATTTGCCCCACGGGCAAATAAAATTAGATGAGCCGTTCGCGCAGGGCTTTGGCCACGGCCCCGCTACGGGAGTGGACGTGCAACTTGGCGTAGATATTCCGGATGTGGGTGTTGATGGTGTGCTCGCTCAAAAACAGATGCTCGGCGATGCGTTTTTGCGTCAGGCCATCGACGAGCAAATGGAGCACCTCGCGCTCGCGTTGGCTGAGGCCGTAGTCTTTCTGCGGCACGGCCAGGCGGGTAAACATGTCGAGCACTTTGCGGGCGATCTGCGCGCTCATCGGCGAGCCGCCCCGGCGGATGTCTTCGATGGCTTCGACGATCCTGGCGGGCGAAGCCGGTTTGAGAAGATAGCCCGAAGCCCCGGCGCAGAGGGCTTCGAAGACGTTGTCACGGTCTTCATGGACGGTCAGCATGAGCACCTGCGTCGACGGCGAGCGGGCGTGGATGGGGGCGATGCCGTCGATGCCGCTCATGCCGGGCAGGCCGATGTCGAGCAGGATGATTTCGGGCACCGCGCCGTCGTCGAGGGCGGCGAGGGCCGTTTCGCAGGTGGCCACGTCGAGCGGGCAGCACAGGCCCGGCGTCTGGTTGAGGACGTGAGCAATGGACTCCCGCAACAGGTCATTGTCTTCGACGATCCAGATCGTGAGCACGTCGGGCTGCGGAGGGGCGAGAGAGGATTCCACGCGTCGCTGAGGCGGGGGGAGGGTGGGTGGAGTCATGGCCATGTGGATAACTTCCGGGATGCTATCCAACGTAAGAAGCAGGGATCGCGTACGCTATCACACGTTTATGCCATTTTTACGGTCAAGATGATCTGTGTTCCAGCGCCCGGTTGGCTGGCGATCTCCAGGCGCGCGCCCATCGTTTCGGCGCGGCGGCGCAGGTTGCGCAGGCCGTGGCCTCGCTGCACATCAGAAGGATCAAAGCCGACGCCGTCGTCCGTCACGCGAAGGGTGAAGTTTTTTTGGTGTTGGCTGACGGCAATCTCTACCGAGGCCGCCTGCGCGTGCCGGACGATGTTGTGCAGAATCTCCTTGTAAATCAGAAAAACCTGACGGCGAAATTCCATGTCGAGCGGGCCGGGATCCGTCTCGTCGCCGACGTGAAAGGAGTAGGCTGTGCCGTTGAGCAGCGTCGCGGCGGTGTCTTTCATCTTGAGGAGCAGATCGTCGAGACGGTCGTGGCCGGGGTCGACGAGCCAGACGATGTTGCGCAGATCCTCGACGGTTTGCTGTGCCGTGCCGGCGATGCGACTCAGTTGATGCCGATGTTCGGGCGCAAGGCCGGGCTGTTGCTCGACGATCTGGCTCATCAGCGCGATGCCGCTCAGGTTGCTGCTCACATCGTCGTGGAGGTCGCTGGCGATACGCAGGCGCATCCGTTCCATCTCCAAAAGCCGCCTGACCCGGTATTGATAGGCGGCTGCCAGGAGGGCCACGACCAGCACGGCGACTAGCCCTCGAAACCACCACGTCTGCCAGAACGCGGGTGTGATAATCAGCGGCAATGCAAGGTGCTCAGTCTCCGGCACACCCTCTGCCGATATCACCTCCACCTGGAGCGTATAGCGACCGGGCGGGACGTTTGAATACGTTGCAAACCGGCGCGTCCCGGCATCGATCCAGTCTTTGTCATAGCCCTCGATCCGATACCGATAGTGATTTTGCTGCGGCGCGGAAAACGTCAGCGCGGCGTATTCGAAGGCAAAACTGTAATCCTGATAAGAAAGCGTCAGCCGATCCAGGCCGTAGGGCATTCGGGGCGTGGTGCCCGCGCGATTCGAGACGTGAAGCGCCGTTAAGAGCACAGGCGGACGGTATGAGGTAGCGGCAGCGGGATGGGTCAGGTGGGTGTTGGTCTGATAGACGCCGTTGCCGGTTCCGATCAGGAGCCGCCCTGAGCGAACCTGATACACGCTATGAATAAAGTTAGCGCCACCGGAGGGCAGAATGCGATGGACCGTCGGGGCGGGCGACGCAGGGTCCTTGCGATAGAGGC
Source organism: Rhodothermales bacterium (assembly GCA_028278205.1). Taxonomy (GTDB): domain Bacteria; phylum Bacteroidota; class Rhodothermia; order Rhodothermales; family Bin80; genus JANQES01. The sequence goes on along the minus strand of JANQES010000029.1, from coordinate 57,599 downwards.
CGTCGCGCGTGCCGATCCACACGATGCTGTCTCGGTCTTCAAAAAAAGTCCAGTGGGCGGCTTCCACCGGCGTTTCGCGGGGATGAAGCACGCCCCGGGCATCGGGCGGAAACGACACGGGAGCCGGTGCTTTGATCCAAAAATTATTGCGGCTATCGATCAAAAAAGGACCAACCTGCCCCCATTCCGGCGCCAGGGCGTAGCGCGTAACCGTGTCTTGAGCCAGGTCGATCTGGAAGAGCGAAGCGCGGTTTTCCCAGAGATTTTTCGCCAACACCCAGAGGTGGCCGTTTCGATCCTGCTGGATGCCGCTGATGTAGCGTTCGTCCAGGTGTTCGGGAGGGCCGGTAAAGGGCGTGTAGGGTTCGAAGCGGTCGTGTGCGGCGTCGTAGCGGTAGAGGCGGCCATTGGTGCCCGTCCAGAGAACCCCATCTCGATCTTCGAAGAGTATGCGGATGGATTGGCGAGGATAGGTGCTGTCGGCAGGAAGCGCATAGCGAATGAACCGCTCTTGTTGATGATCGAAGCGGTTGAGGCCGTCCTCGGTGCCTATCCACAGTCGCCCTGTACGATCTTCTCGCAGGGCCAGGGTAGCGCCGGGCGAGAGGGACGTGGCGTCGTCCGGGTCGTGGCGATAGCTCTTGAATGCGTAGCCGTCGTAGCGGTGCAGTCCGTCGTACGCGCCAAACCACAGGAATCCTTCGCGATCTTGAAGCATGGCTTCTACGACGGCAGGATTAGGGGCCTTCGGGTCGGGATGCGGCAGGCGCTCAAAGGAAAGCAGTTCGGTGGCAAGGGGCTTCGAGAGATCGTAAAGGTAGGCCGCGCCGGCCCTGGAGAATGCCCCCGGTGCCCCGACGAGCAGCAGCCCGTCTCGAAGGGCCAGGGCACGGGCAAACGCGTCGTTGTCGGAGCCAGAAGGGGCCGTGAGTTTGGCGATCTGTTTCCAGGTTGTGGGTGTCTCGGCTTGTCGGGCGAAGACGTAGAGGGCTCCGGTGTCGACGCCGAGGCCGTCGGCGCCGGGCGCACCGGCGACGATCAGATCTTCCTCCATCGCCAAGGCCGCGCCGAAACGGTCGTCGCGTACACCGTCGGGCGCGGTGAGTCGGGCAATCTGTTGCCAGGCATCGGTCTTGGAATCTCTCCGGGCGAACAGGTAAGCAGCCCCCGATTTCAGGCTTTTGCCGTCGGCGTTGGCAGCACCCACGACGATCAGGTCGTTCTGCATCGCCAACGACGTTCCAAAAAAAACGTCACGGGTGGTCTCCAGCGTGGTGAGCTTCGTCGTGAAGGGCCGCGGGTCCGGCCTGAGAGGATCTCGCGTAAACAGATAGGCTGCGCCGGCGTTTGGGCCTGCTGCATCGTGCCCTGGGGCGCCGATAATCACCCGGGATCCTTGGACCCCTAAACCCGCGCCGAACCTGTCTTCGAAGGCGCCGTCGGGAGCCGTCAGCGTGGTGATGTATCCCCAGGCTTCGTCGCCCCCGTGATGGCGGGCATAGAGGTAGACGGCGCCCTGGCGTTCGAGGGGTCCGTCTGCGCCGGTCGCGCCCACGAGTACGGTGTCGCCCTTGATGGCTACCTGCCCATAGCTATTAGCAATCTGAGGGGTTGGCGGCAACAGGGTTTTGACCAGACGCCAGATGCCGTTCTCGGTGCGTTCAAAGATGTACGCGGCGCCCGCACCGGAGAGCGGCTCGGAATAGCCGGGATCGCCGATGACGACCGTTTCTCCGTCAAGGGCGATGTGGGTGCCAAATCGGATTGCAGGTCTGGTCTCGGGTGAGACAAGCCTGGCCTCTTGCACCCAGCCGTCTGTTGACTGACGGAAGACATAGACGGCGCCGTCCTTATCGGTATCGCCGAGCGCTGTGATGAGCAGGTAGGGAGGCGCGAGCGCTACAGCATACCCGAAGGCATCGCCGGGTGCTGTGTCGGCCCGGAGCGTGATGGGCTGGGCCGGGGCCGGACGAAACAGGCCCGTGAGCGCTAGCAGCACGACGCTGCACGAGACCCTATGCCTGTGACAACGCATGATAAAGCTGCCAACACCTCGTTTGATGACCGTTGCGCAGGGACACGCCTTACCTATAATTAAGCAATTCCCACAGGTACAGGCAAACCAGAAGCGGCTTCGGCGACCTGCTGCTGTTCACTTCAAGAGTTTCAAGCGTTTCAGATCGTCCTCGGTCCATTGAGCATCGTGCTCGATCATCCGTTTGAGCGTGCCGAGAGGAAAGGTACGGCTGTGTCCGTGATACGTAACGGTCACCCGCCTTTTATCTTCAGGATGGATGTATTGCCGGTGAGAGATAGCCCGTTTGCGTCGGAGTTCGAAACCATCGCGTTCAAGAGCACGGACGAACTCCCGCGCGGTGATGGTGCGAAGTTGGCGGTAGTCGATCGGCATACCTCAGACGGTGACGATCACTTTTGACTCCACAGCATCCGTTTCTGTCAGGGGGGACGTGGGGATTGGTTCACCGTCTTCAATCATACCTTCAATCGTCATCTGAACGACTTCATGGACATTGCGAAGGGCTTCTTCCTTGGTTTTTCCAAACGTCGTGGTCCCAGGTAGGTCGGGGCAATATGCGGTCCAGGCCGGTTCTCCCGAAGCAAACGCATCGGGCTCAAGCACGATGTCGAAAACGTAGGTCTGTTGCCTCCTGGATTGGGCAGGTCTGGGCTTTGTTGATTCCATGATGGAAAGATTCTATGGGATATAGAGCCGTTCAGTCAATCCTTGAAAGCATTGTGATCGGCTGAGTTTCCGTTCTTCAAACCACGTTCCGTCCTTCCAGCGCCCGCGAGAGTGTAGCTTCGTCGGCGTATTCGAGGTCGCCGCCGATGGGCAGGCCGCGGGCGATGCGGGTGACGCGCACGCCGAGGGGCTTGAGGAGTTGCGAGAGGTAATAGGCCGTCGTGTCGCCCTCGACGTTGGGGTTGACGGCGAGGATGACTTCTTCGATGGCGGGCCGCTCGTCGCCGTAGGGCAGCGCGGCCTCGGCGACCTGAGACTCGGCGCCCTGGCCGTTGGCCGGAGACGAGGAGACCTGCCGGAAGGCCGGATCGACGCGGGTGAGGAGTTCACGGATCGAAAGGTCGTCCGGCCCGATGCCGTCGAGCGGGGAGATGACGCCGCCGAGGACGTGATAGACACCCCGGTATTCGCCCGTGCGTTCGAGCGCCATGACGTCGTTGGGCTCTTCGACGACGCAGATGACGGCGTGGTCGCGCTTGGGCGAACGGCAAATCGAACACGGCAACGTGTCGGTGACGTTGTGGCAGATGGGGCAGTGCTTGACCTTGTCTTTGACGGCGATGAGCGCTTGCGCCAGCGCCGCCACGTCGTCGCGCGACATCTTGAGCACGTAGGCCGCCAGGCGCTGGGCCGTCTTGCGCCCTATCGTCGGCAGCTTGGTAAACTGCTCCACCAGCGTCTCGACCGACTCAGACGTGAAGTGCATTTTTGTTTTTCGTTCTGGTTGGATTGGTGAATTAAAATACTTCCGGCGGGAGACAGCATACCGTCACACCTCGCCCGGAGCGGGGGAACGAAAAACAAAAAAGGGAAAACAAAAAACCAATCAGAGTCCGAGTTGGCCGGGGTCGAAGCCGGGGGGGAGGAAGCTGCCGGCGCTTTTTTTCATTTCCTCCTGGGCCATTCGGGTGGCTTCTTCGAGGGCTTTGTTGACACCGGCGATGATCAGGTCTTCGAGCATCTCCATGTCGTTGGGATCGACGATGGAGGGTTCGAGCTTGATGGATTTGATACGCTGGTCTCCGCTGGCGGTGACCTTAACCATCCCACCGCCGGCCTCGGCTTCGACTTCCATGCCTTCGAGCGCTTGCTGTGCCTCGGCCATCTTCTGCTGCATCTCCATCACCTTGCCGAACATGTCGGCCATATTCAAGCCTCCTAAGCCTCCTAGATCCATGACGTACTCCGTTTAGGTTGACAAACATGGGAAATTCGACCCTCAAATTTCCCATTACCAGACCATTTCCCCGCCGAATTGTTCGAAAATCGCCTGGATGACGGGGCTTTCCTGGCGTTTTCGTTGCATGTACTCCTGCGGATCGATGTCTGGGACCGCTTCTTCGGGGGTGGCCGGGTGGAGGTCTTCGCGCACGATAAACGTGAGACGGTTGACCTCCTCCAGGTCGAGGGCCTGAAGATGTTTGAGCAGGAAATCCTGCTGATTGCTCAGCAGGCGCCGGTGGAACTCATCGGGCACGCCGATCAGCACAGCCCCGTCGGCGATCTCCAGCGGCGTGGTGTGTTGCAGCAGGGCGCCTACGTGGATGCGCTCGCTCTTGGCCGCTTTCACAAACCGCGACCAGACCGCCGTCATCGCGTCCGGTGGTGCTGCCGGAGCCACGGCCACCGGCTCTATGGTGGCGACAGCGCTTGAACCGGCAAAGAGGTCCTGAGGTTCGGGCGGATCGGCTGAGGTGGCGCTGGGCGATTTGCGCAGCGCCGGCGTGCCGAAGAGGTCGGGAAAGCCCGAAGGCGCAGCGGGGGTGGCGGAAGGTGGTTCCTCGCGCGGTGGCGCCGCCGGGGGTGGGGCCGGCGCCGTCTCCTCGAACAGAGGCGGTGCCACAGCGGGTTCCGGTTCTTCGGAGGGTATCGTCTCAGCCTCTGCAACCTCGGCAGGCTCCGGTTCGGCGGCGTCCAGTTGGGGCGTCTCAGCCGGCGGCAAGGGAGTTTCTTCGACGATCTCTTCGACGGTCTTCTCGACGACCTCGGAGGATGCCTCGGCAGGTTTCGGCTCGGCGGGCGGCGGTGGCTCAGCGGCTACGGGCGGCCTCTCGATGGGTGGTGGGGCGGCCTCGACGACCGGTCTCGGTGCGACGGTTTCGGCAGGCGGGGCGGGTTGCGGAGGCGGGGTTTCAGCGGGCGCAAAGAGGCCGGGCGCCAGCTTGCCTTCGCGCGCCATCGCCTCCAGGCGGTCGAGTTGGTGGAGGGCTTGCCGCAGATCGACGGTGTAGCCCAGGCCGGCCATCTTGAGCAGCGCCATTTCGAGCTTCATGCGCGGATGCGTACTGCTCTTGATCGATTCTTCGGCCTCATCAACGATCATCAGCAGGCGCAGCAGCGTGGCTTCGGTGAAGGCGCGGCTGGTGTCGGCGTAGCGTTGCCGGGTTGCCTCGGCGGCTTCGATGAGCGTCGTGTCGGGCATCGTCAGGGCCACCAGCAGGTTGCGCAGATGCTCGGCCAGGCCCACCAGAAATTCCTGCAAGTCGTACCCGGACCGGACGATGTGATCGACGAGGCGGAGCATGCCGGTGCTGTTGTGCGCCGCCACGTGGCCGGTAGCTTCGAAGAACAGGTCTACGTCGACCACGCGCAGGGCTTCGGCCAGGCCGGTGTAGTCGAGGTCAGTGCCGCAGAGCGAGACGGCCTGGTCGAAGGCCGAGAGGGCATCGCGGAGGGCGCCGTCGCCTTTGCGCGCCAGCAGCATCAGCGAGGCTTCGTCGGCGGTGACGTGTTCCTCGGCGCAGATCTCTTGCAGGTGCGCGACGATGTCGGGCACGGGGATGCGGCGGAAGTCGAACCGCTGGCAGCGCGACAGGATCGTCGGCAGCACTTTGTGCGGTTCGGTGGTGGCGAAGATGAACAGCACGTGCGGCGGCGGCTCTTCGAGCGTCTTCAAGAGCGCGTTGAAGGCCGCATTCGAGAGCATATGCACCTCGTCGATGATGTAGACCTTCTTGCGGCTGCCCTGCGGCGGGATGCGGACGGTCTCGCGCAGGTCGCGGATGTCCTCGACTTTGTTGTTCGAGGCGGCATCGATCTCGAAGATGCTGAGGCTTCGGCCTTCTTCGAAATCGCGGCACGAGTCGCACTGGCGGCAGGGTTCGGCGGCGTCGGAGCGGTCTTCGGGCGGCGTGGTGCAGTTGATGGCCTTGGCCAGGATGCGCGCCGCCGTCGTCTTACCGACGCCGCGCGGGCCGCTGAAGAGATAGGCGTGGGCCAGCCGGTCGAGCCGAAGGGCGTTCTTGAGCGTTTCGGTCACGTGCTCCTGCGCGACCAGTTCACGAAAGAGATTCGGGCGGTATTTGCGTGCGGTGACGAGGTAACGCTGCGTGGACATCAGGCGGTCATGGACAAGACGGTGGAAGGTACTTCGGAAAGGGTGCCCATGGGTATGCTCACTTTGTTCGCGTCATTTTGCTCGCTGCGGTCGCGGTCATTTGCGCCCTGTGGGCGCGTCAAGTGCGTCTGCGGCGCGTCATTCATTGTCGAGTTTGACCCATGACAATGAATGACGGCGAGCGCCAGCGAGCCAATTGACGTGCGCGTAGCGCACACATGACGCGAAGCCAATGACGCGAGCGCCAGCGAGCAAAGCGAAAAAGCGAACAATTGAAGGTAGCAGGTCCGGGGCAGAGGTGCAATAACGCCCTACCGTCTAAGACTGTACGACAACCCAAAGCCGGTGATCCCTGCCTTACGACATCGGCACCGCCGGCTTTGGATACCCGTCGTAGAAAAACGTGCTACGGGGCGGCTTCGATCACCTTGGTGCCAGCCATGCTGTCGCCCCAGCGGCGGCCTTCCTCGTCCGAAAAAACCTTGTAGACCTCGTAGACGCCGATGATGAGAGCAGCCAGAAGGATGATAGGCGAAGCGAGCCATCCGATGATCGGAATCGCCGCCAGATAGCCGATAATCCACATCCAGTTGCGCTGGAACGAGGTTCCGATATCCATCGGTTTCCCATCGAGACGGACGACGTCGAGCTTCATGAGCTGTTTGCCGAGCGACCGCTGTTTCATGAAGTCGATGTCGAGGCCGTCGCGCACGGCCATGTAGGCTCCGGCAATCAGCCAGCCAATGAAAGGAATGAAGCTGACTGCCGCTGCGATAACAGCGTCGATAAGGTAGGCGATAATCCGTTTGCCGACGTCCGGCTTGCCGGCCGCATTGGATTCGGCGGCGAGTACCGGGGCCGGCGGGGCTTCGGGGGCCGGTGCTGGCTCCGGCGGGGCTACGCCCGCTGTAGAGGCGGCTTCCGGCTCAGGCGACGATGTTGCCGCAGACGATTCGGTGCTTTCAGGCGGGGTGTCGGGAGGCAGGTTGGTGGCTTCTTCTTCGCGGTTTGGTTCCATAGCATGGCCTCTGGTTAAGGGGGTGGGTGATGTTGCTGAAGCGATGCTCCTCTACACGAACCATGAAAGCGGGAAGAAGAGATCACCTAAACGTGCGAATCTGTCGGCGAATAAGCAAGTGCCTGGGGTGAGTTACGAGGGATTTCGGTCAAAAAAATGTGTCAATCGGCGGATGCGATCACCTGCGTGCCGGCGAGTTCGTCGCCCCAGCGCCGCCCTTCGGGGTCGGCCGGTACCTTGTAACCCTCGTAGAGAACCACCACGATGATCCCGAACGCGACGAGGTCCCCAAACGTGCCGAGAAAGGGCAAGAAACCGATAAAGACGGCGGCGAACATCCAGTTGCGTTTGATGGAGGTCTTGAGATCCATCGGTTTGTCGTCGAGGCGCACAGGACGGATTTTTACCATCTTTTTGCCGAGGGAACGTTGTTTCATGAAGCGGGCGCCCAGGCCGTCTCGGACCAGATAATAGCCCCCGCCGATGAGAGCACCCAGCAGGTATCCCGCATAATAACCGGATCCCCAGACCAACAGCCCAAAGGCGCCCCAAGCGATGACGCTGTCGATACACAGGGCCAGGAAGCGATGGGCGAGTTTGACCTTTTCGGTAGAGATGGACTCGGCTGGCGATGCGGTGCTTTCCAGTAGGGCGTCGGGCACAAGCTTTTCGCGGTTCAGTTCCATGTAAAGGAAGGCCAGTGAGCGATTTTTCACCCGCTCCCCCTTTCTCCTTACTAATGACACACGCCAGGGAAAATCTAGTGCTCGTTCGGCAGTGAAGCGGAGCCGTCGTCGATAGGAGAACATTCCTCCTGGATTAAGGGGAGAGCAGCAGGGGCATCGTCGGTGTCCTCATCTTCGCGTGTGGGCTCCGGCGCGGTGGTCTGGGCGGCAGCCTCGGGGCGTTCGAAACAGCGACGGCAGCGAGGTTCATAGGTGTCCTGCGCGCCGAGCAGCACCCGCTGATCGCCTCCGGAAAGGCGCTGCGAATGATTGGCCGGTGCGCCGCACTGCATACAGATGGCGTGCAGTTTCGTCACGTGTTCGGCCACAGCCATCAACTGCGGAATCGGCTCGAAGGGCTGGCCAAGGTAGTCTTGATCGAGCCCGGCCACGATCACGCGTTTGCCTTCGTCGGCCAGGCGCTGGCACACGGCCAGGAGTTCGATCCCGAAAAACTGTGCTTCGTCGATGCCGATGACGCTGGCCTCGCCGACGAGCAGCAGGATCTGGTCGGCGGTGTCGACAGGCGTCGAAGGGATGGTCGTTTCGTTATGCGAGACGACTTCTTCCTGGCTGAAGCGCTGGTCGAGGGCCGGCTTGAAGATCTCGACACGCTGCTGGGCGAACTGCGCGCGTTTGAGCCGCCGGATCAACTCTTCGGTCTTGCCGCTAAACATCGAGCCGCAGACGACTTCAATCCAACCAATCTGGTTTTCATGTCTGACGATAAACGGCTCCATACGAACAAGGGCGGATGACGGAGTACAACAGCCTCTAAGATAATCTTTTTTACACTTCGCGTTTCAATCGATCCATACATTGAATTGAAGAAAAATGAGAAGGCCGATGTTCCGCAAGGCCTTGATTAACAGAATTATTGGCCTGATTGTCTCGCTGGTTGGTTTTCATCGGGATTAATGGGGCCGGCGTCCGTGCCGATTATGGTAATATTGCCATGGCGCTCACCCCGGCAAGTAGCATTTCGTACTATCGCGTGCTACATTCAACAGTTCTCCAGTGGTAGTTTGCGAGGACGCTTCTCCCATTAAGACGTCGTCTCTACTATGAAAGGCAAGACGCTGCTTTTTGCGGTGATTTTCGCAGCCGTGTGTGCCTGCGGCTGCTCCTCCACAAGCCGGGTCAATCTCGACAGCCCGGACGCCGGCGAAACCCTTCGCGTGATCAATGAAGGAGCCCAGAACAGGCAGGCGAAGGTCGAATATGCGGATCGGCAGCGCGCCTCGGCCCGGTCGCTGCTGGTGGCGCCAGACACCACCTCGTGGCTGACAGGCGCGGGCGACGGGCGGCGTTTCATGACGCCTACGCAGAACCTTCAACGTATTCAATTCAACCGCCGGGGTCAGGGGGCTATGGAGGGTCTGGCCATCGGTGCGCTGGCCGGTGTGGCCACGTCGTTCGGTATGTTGCTGCTATCGGATCAAGAATTCAGTGACGCTTCGCGTGGCATCCAGGTGCTCATCCCCGTCGGCAGTCTCGCCGGCATCGTGTTCGGGGCGATCCGAGGCAATCGCCGGACGTATGTGTTCAGGCCGGCGCCGCTACCTGCGCCCATGCCCCCGGTGATCGCTGAGGAGACGCCTCCCGTACGCGAAGAGCCGCCCGCAGCCCAGAAAGAGTCGCCCGTGGCCGAGGAGTCGCCCGCAGCCCAGGAAGAACCGCCCGTGCCTGAAGAAGAACCCGTGGCCGAAGAGACGCCGGTGCTCTTGATTCCTTTTGATCGCTCGCGAACGAGTTGGACGGTGGTGGTGGCCTCGTATCCGGAGCGGGCCGAGGCCGAGGCCGAGGCGATGCGGTTCGGCAGGCAATTCGGAGATACCGATTATCCCATCGATGTCGTTACCGACGCCGGTCAGTACCGCGTGGTGGTGGGGCAGTTCGAGACGCTGACGGAGGCGCAGGCGGCTCAGGAAAGCATGGGCGATGTCATCCCCAACAGTACGTGGCTGTTGTACTTCCAGGCTGTATCCGGCGGCGGGCCTGATGCTCAGCAAGAGGATTCCGGCTTCGGCTCGGCCCTCGAAACGCCGTCTCTCTCTGAACCTGCTCGCGTTGCCGAGGCTGCCCGCGTTGCCGAGGCCGCTCGCCTTGACGAAGCCGCCCGCGCCGCCGAAACAATGCGCCTCGCCGAAACAACACGCCTGGCCGATACCGCCCGCGCCATCGAGCAACCCTCTGAGCACCTTGCCTCGCTGCACGACGTGATGATCCCGACCCGTCAGGCCGCCCCTACGGCTCAGCCGGATCGCGTCGAGGGCGAGCAGGTGATTTGGACGGTGGTGGTGGCTTCGTATCCGGAGCAAGCCCCTGCCGACGCTGCTGCTTCGCAGTATCGCAAGCAACTCAGCAAGACGAGCTATCCGGTTGCTGTGGTCGCCGAGGGCGACCGGCACAGCGTGGTCGTCGGGAAGTTCAGAAAGCTGTCGATGGCGAAGGTGGTGCTGGAAAGCCTGATGGCCTACGGGGCGGAGGGCGCGTGGTTGATGAACGCCCAGCACGTCACCGATGCCGCCTTCGCGGTGATGGAATCGGCGTCTGCCGCCACGATGCCGGATGAATTCGAGCGTGTCATAACGCTGCGCGACATCCTCCTGGCGTCGCGGCCAGCCGTGCCGGCGGTTCAACCCGATTATTCCGAAGGCGAGCGCACGTACTGGACGGTGGTGGTGGCTTCGTATCCGGAGCAAGCCCCCGCCGAGGCCGACGTAGTACAGTATCGCGAGCGCTTTGCCGAGACCTCGTATCCGGTCAGCGTCGTCAACGGAAGCGGGCGGCATCGTGTCGCGGTGGGGCAGTTCGAGACGCTCACGGCGGCGAAGGCAGCCCAGCAAACCATCGCTTCAGACATTCCGGACGACGCCTGGCTCCTGAACGTCCAGGCCGAAGCTGGCAGCGAGGGGGCTTTTCAAGAGCCGGGATCCTCTCCTTCGCCCACCGCTGAAGCCGTTCTTTCGGTAGAAGAACCGGCTGTTGAAGAAGAGGCCGCGCCCGCCAAGCATCGCGCTCAATCGTATTGGACGATGGTGGTGGCGTCTCATCCGGAGCAAGCCGCTGCCGAGGCGGATGCCGCGCAGTATCGCGAGCGATTCATTGAGGCAGGCTATCCGGTCGAGGTGGTCGTCGAGGGCGGCCAGCATCGCGTGGCGGTGGGGCACTTCCAGAAGTTGACGCAGGCGCAATCGGCGATGCAAGATCTAGAGACCGGCCTTGCAGAGGTCACGTGGCTGCTCTATCTCCAGCCGAAAAAATGATTGATCAAAGCGTCATTGGGTGGAAATGAAAAACCCATGACCAGTGACCAACGCCAGGGGTGCCCAGGCTGACAGCGGTGCCAATGCGGCATAACCCTGGCAACCGGCGCCTAAATATCCGCCGCCGTATCAGCCTGGATCCAGCCGGTGACGCCGTTGGGCAGGCGCACTTCGAGCCAGCCGTCTTGCTGGCCGAGCACATCGAGTAGAATCCCTTCGTGGATGTCGAGATTAGAGAAGGCTTCTTTCTGCGGCGCATTGCGCAGCGCTGTCTGATCGGCGATGACGACGGCCTGCCGGTCGAGCGAGCGGTCGAGCGAGGCGCCGAAGGCGGTGCTCAGCAGCAGCAGGCCCAGCACCAGCGAGACCGAGAGGGCGCGGCGGTGCCACGGATTGCGCGTGCCGGTCCAGATGCGGTGGCCTAAGAGCAGGGCGGCTGCCGCATAGAAGAGCAACCCGGCGATGAAGAAAGGCATCGCGCCCGCGCGAACCACGTAGCGTTTCCACCACGTCACCCAGAACGGCGTGGGCAGCGACGAAAACGGCGCATTAATCTGCGAGCGGGCGATTTCCAGGTTGTGCAGCAGTTGCGCGTCGTCGGGGATGAAACGGCGGGCTTTTTCGTAATGGCGGATAGCCTGGCCCAGTTCATCGAGGCGGTAGTAGGCATTGCCCATGTTATAATAGAGCGCCCCGCCGTCATAGCCCTTGTCCAAAGCCTGTTGGTACGCCGCCAGCGCTTCCTGGTAGGCGCCGTCGGCATAGTGCTGGTTGCCCGCATCGAAAGCCCGCGCCGCCTCGGAGACCTGGGCGCGGGCGTCGGGGGCTGTTGTCAGAGCGAGGGCTATCGATAAAACGAGGATGCCTTTGATGGAAGGAAAGGGAGAGAGGGAGAGAGGGGGAAAGGGGGAGAGGAGGAGATTAGACTTTTCTTTTCTCCCTTTCCCCCTTTCCCCCTTTCTCCCTTTCCCCCTCTCGTCTCCACGATATCGTCGAAGTGTATTCATTGGACAACTGCTATCGACCGGATCGCTATTCCGAGGCCGCCTCGTCAGGCTGCCGGCTGAAGGCTGCGTCGAGGGTGACGATGAGGTGGTTGGCCTCGTCGAGCGAGGTTTGCATCTGTTGGCGGGAGGGCCGGTCGGGGGCGAAGCGCGCGGCGTCGCACGTTTTGAGGAACGCTTGCAAGGTGTCGCGCGGGCCTTGTTCGAGGCCGGCGGCGGCGAGGCGTTCGTCGAGTTGAGGCCGCGTCAGCGCCAGTTCGGCCACGTTGATGCGGTTGCCGATGAAGCCGAGGACGGCGCGTTCGAGTTCTTCGTAGAAGGCGCGCGGTTTGTCACTTTGGAGCAAAGCGGTGGCCTGTTTGAGATGTTTGCGCGCCAGCGGATGGGCGCGGCGGTTGCGGGCGTAGGCCGTGTCGGTGGCCAGGCGCGTGACGTGGCGGCGGTACACCAGCGTCAGGCCCACGAGCATCAGCGGCAGCGCCAGCAGGCCGTACGTCCACGGGTTGCGATGCAGGGGTCTGGGGTTGAAGCGCGCCCAGGCGGCCTCGGTCAGCGGCCGGGCGATGTCATCGACGGGCAGGCCGGAGGCCGTCGTGCTCGTCGCTATCGTCATCATGGCGTCGCCCGTGGCGCGGATCGTCATCGGATCCGAACGAAGCGTTCGGTACTGCTCGCTCGTCGGATCGAAAAAAGCGAATTGGATAGGCGGGATCTCGAAGGTGCCGTTGGAGCGCGGCACCAGCAGGTAGGTAAACGTCTTGCTGCCGCGCACCTGCCGCCCGCTGCTGTTGATCGAGGTCGTGACTTCAGGGTCGTAGGTTTCGAAGATGCCCGGCGCGTTGAGTTGCGGCCCTTCGAGCATCGCCAGGTTGCCCGTGCCCGTCAGGCGCACCGTCACCTGCACCGGCTCGCCCACCTCGACCTCCGTGCTGGTGATCTGCGCATCCATCTCATACCGGCCCACCGCGCCGGTGAAGCCGTCCGGCGCCCCGTCGGGCAGCGGTTGGGATTCGATCTGGATCCGGGGCGAAGCCCGTTCGATGGTTTCGTACGGATTACGCAGCGAGAAAAAACGCCGGCCAAACGGATCGTTGGGATTGCGCGGGGCGAAGACTTCCGTTTCGATGCGCAACGGATCGACGTTCAATTCGCCGCTGCGGGTGGGGAAGACCGCCACGCGCTTGAGCACGATCGAATTATACCGTAATCCGTTTTCGACCGTCGCGCGCGGCATGGGCCGGGCTTCGACGTCGAGTTCTTCGCGCCAGAAACCCTCGGCGTCCCACGAGTCGGCCAGGCGGCTGTGGCGCGGCTGGATGAAACTGCGGAAGAAAAGCTGGTATTCGATGGTGACCTGCTGGTTCTGATACGCCCGCCGGGCGCTGGGCACGGCGCGGATAAAGATGTCGCGCTCGCCGACGCTGCTCTGGGATTCCTCGTCAGGGGCGGTGTCGAGAAGCGGGCGGCCAAACGGATCGATGGCGCGGTTGCCCGCCGAGCCCCGGCGCTGCGGGCGTTGCGCTTGCGGCACCACCGTCAGGCGGACGGGCTGGGTCTGGTACGTCTTGCCATTGACCGTGACGCTCACGGGCAGGATGCGCGCATTGCCTTCTTTCACCGGGCGATAGCTCCATTGATAGCCGACGCTCTGGGTCATCTTGCCATTGACAATCGAGACGTTGCGCTGGGTGAACGGCGTCGGTTGCACCAGCACCAGCCCTTCGGTCGCCGGCGCCTGCGGCGTCTCGACGGCGTTAAAATCGACACCCTTGATCTCCAGCGTAAAATTGACCGATTCCTCCACGCCAATCGTCGTCTCGCTGACGAGCGCTTCCACTTGCACTTCTTGCGCCATTGCAGATTTCGTTCCGAAATCCACAAAAAGGATCGCGAGAGCGAGCCCAAGCGCTATTCCTATGTGTTTAGCAGTATGCATCGTTGATGCAATGAGTTTTGCCCAATATGGGAAATGCGCCAGCATTTCCCATTACCAGTCTTTCTCGACACGACGGGGGCGGCCTTTCATTTTCTGGACCTCGCGCAAGAGTTGCTCTTCTTCGTTTTCCAACGCTTGCAAAATCCGTTCAGCCTGTTGACGGCTGAGTTGTTGCTCCTGTTGCTGTTGTTGCTCCTGTTGCTGTTGCTGTTGCTGATCCTGCTGCTGGTCTTGCTGGTCCTGATTTTGCTGCTGTTGATCCTGATTCTGGTCCTGATTCTGATCCTGGTTTTGGTCCTGTTGTTGATCCTGGTTCTGATCCTGGTTTTGGTCCTGTTGTTGATCCTGTTGTTGATCCTGATTTTGCTGTTCTTCCAACTGACGCTTTACGAACTCGTAATTGAACTTGGCGTCTTCGTTAGTCGGATCAGCGAGGAGGGCGTTTTTGTAGTGCTCCAGCGCGGCCTCGGCTTCCTGGCGTTGGAAGGCGTTGTTGCCGGCGTTATAGGCGGCGCGGGCATAGTCGTCGTCGGTCTCGGCCGTCTGCAGCGCTCTGGCGAAAGCCTCCTGGGCCATGTCGTATTCTTCCTGCCGGTGCAGCGCCGCGCCGAGGTTGTTTTGCAGCCCGTAGAACGCCTCGTCTGGCTGCGCATCGCCCTGATACGAATTCAGCCCGCCATAGTAGGCGTTGGCGGCTTCCTCGTACTTTTCTTGTTTGTAGAGGGCGTTGCCCTCGCGTCCCTGCTTCTTGCTATTACCACCGGGCAAGGCCTGGGGCAACAGCAACAATGTGAGAAAAACAAGGAGCTTCATATTGGATGCTCAGTGTTTGTATCGGGTATGAAAGCGGGCGAAATTTTGGATTTTGGATTGGGGATTTTGGATTGGTCTCTCCGGGCACCCAATCCAAAATCCCCAATCCAAAATCCAAAATTAAGAATCTCCTGTGCTCAGGCCGTTTTTCTACGCCTATCACTGATAAGACGTTCGGCCAGGAGCAGAAGTAGCGCCACAAAAAGCGGCCACTGATATTTGATTTCGTACTCCTCGAACTGATCGGCGCCAAACTCCGCCTTATCTAAACGTTCGAGCGCCGTGATTATTTCGGGCAGCGAGCTGGACGTGCGCGCAATCCGAAAATAGGCGCCGTCTTCGGCGAGGGCTTTGAGGCCGTCTTCTTCGAGACGCGTTTGTACAACCTGGCCCTTGAGGTCTTTTTTGTAGCCGATGCGCCGCCCGCTGCGATAGAGCGGGATGGGCGCGCCGACGGCCTCGCCAACGCCCGAGGCGTAGATGATGATGTTCTGCTCGCGGGCGTCCTGGAGGATGGCATCGAGGTCGGCGACGTGGTTTTCGCCATCGGAGACGATCAGCAGGGCGCGCGAGCGGCTCTCTTCTTCCTCTTCGGTGGGCGCTTCGAAAGCCTGAATAGCCATCTGAAGCGCTGCGCCGAAGTCGGTGCCGGGTGTTGGCAGGAGCGCCGGGTCGGCCACGTCGAGAAACAGGCGGACGGCGCTGTAGTCGGTCGTCAGGGGGCATTGGATGAAAGCATCGCCGGCAAAGATGACCAGCCCGATGCGGTCGCCGCGCAGGTCGCCGAGGAGCTTTTTGATCTCATTTTTGGCGCGGTCGAGCCGGCTCGGCGCCACGTCTTCGGCCATCATCGACAACGACACGTCGAGGGCGATGACCATGTCTACGCCTTCGCGTTTGACCTCGCGGAGCTTGCTGCCGAGTTGCGGCCCGGCCAGTGTCACAGCCAACAAGATCACGCCCAGCACGACGAACGCGGCTTTCCAGCGCCGCCGCCGGGTGCTCACCGCTGCCGTCAGCCGCCGCACGAGCACGTTCTCGCCGAAGCGATTAAACGCCTTGCGCCGCTGCCACGCCGCCCAGAGAAACAGGGCCGCCACCGCTGGCGCGGCCAGCAAGGCCCACAAATATTCAGGATGCAACCAGGCCATTCGGATTTTGGATTTTGGATTTTGGATTTTGGATTGGTCTCTTGAAGAACCCAATCCGCCCTTCAAAATCCGCGATCATGGAAAACGCCTCAAGCGGGTTGTGGATAGGAGGACTTCGAGCAGGATCAGGAGGAAGGCAGGCCAGAGGAAGAGGGCGTAGCGCTCTTCGTAATCGGTGTAGATGCGCGTTTCGATCTTCGTCTTTTCCAACTCGCCGATCTGCTCGTAGATGTCGCGCAGGGCTTGTTTGTTGGTGGCGCGGAAGTACTGGCCGCCCGTCTTCGACGAGACCGCGCGCAGCATGTCTTCGTCGATTTCGACGGGCACCATCTGGCGCTGGCGTCCGGAAAAGGGATGATCAACCACGAACGGCGCCTCGCCGTAGGTGCCCACGCCGATGGCGTAGATGCGCACGTTGAGCGTGGCCGCCACCTCGGAGGCCGTCACCGGATCGACTTCGCCCCGGTTGTTCTGGCCGTCGGTGAGCAGGATGATGACCTTGCTCTCGGCCTCGGTGTCTTTGAGCCGGTTGACCGCCGTAGCCAGCGCCGTGCCGATAGCCGTGCCGTCTTCGATAGCGCCCACCTCGACCTCGTCGAGCATCCGTAGGAGGAACTGGTAGTCGAGCGTCAGGGGGGTCTGGGTGTAGGCTTTGGCGGCAAAGACGATCAGGCCGATGCGGTCGGAGATGCGGCCCCGGATGAACTCGGCAGCGACGTCGCGCGCGGCTTCGAAGCGGTTGGGCCGGAAGTCCTGCGCGCGCATCGACGTCGAGGTGTCGAGCACCATGACGATGTCGACGCCTTCGGCGTAGCGTTCCTGGGTGACGTTGCGTTCTTGCGGGCGAGCCAGCGCGACGATGCCGAGGGTCAGGGCCACCATGCGCAGCAGGGCCGGCATCCCGCCCAGGTAGGTCCAGAGCGTCCTCGGAGCGGCTTTGGCCGCCGCGACGTTGCTGAAGCGCAGCCCGGCTTTGCGCCGCGCCCGCCACCATTCCCAGACGCCCAGCAAAGGCACCAGGATCAACAACGCCAGCCATTGTGGGTGCGCAAATTCCATTGCGTTTCGTTCTTTGTTCTTTGTTCTTGGTACTTGGTTTTTCTCCTGGCAGCTATGCTTGCGTTAAATCCGCAAAGCACAAAGAACCAAGCACTAAGAACGTTTTTCCTCCACCGCCGCCACCAACGCCGGCAGCACCTCGCCGGCTTTGCCCAGCACCACCTCGTCCACAGACCCGGCGATGGCGCTGGCTTCGATGTTGATCTCGGCGACGTAGGCGCCGTAATCCCTGGCTACCAGCGGGATGCCGGCGGCGGGATAAACGACGGCGCTCGTGCCGATGCTCAGGAAGACCTCCGCGCGTTGTGCGGCGTGGCTTGCCTGTGCCATCGCGCCTTCGGGCAACATCTCCCCGAACCACACTACGTCGGGACGGATGTATCCGTTGCAGGCCGTGCATTGGGCCGCCGTGCCCGAAGCAATCGGCTCCATCTCCTGCTCTGTGGCCGTCTTGCCGCAGTCGATGCAATAGCTGTGGGTGATGTTGCCGTGCAATTCGGTGATTTTGGTGCTGCCGGCCCGTTGGTGGAGGTTGTCCACGTTCTGGGTGATCAGCAGGAAGTCTGGAACGAGGTTTTCTAACTGCGCCAGCGCCTCGTGGCCCGGATTGGGCGCTTTCTCCATCGCCACGTTGCGCCGGTATGTGTACCAGGACTGCACCAGATGCGGGTTGCCCAGGAACGCCCGGACGTTGGCCAGTTCTTCCGGCTTGAACTGCTGCCACAGCCCGCCCGGATCCCGAAACGTGGCAATGCCGCTCTCGGCGCTGATGCCCGCCCCCGTCAGCACCGCCACAGACTGCGCCTGCGCGAGACGGTCTATCAATTCCTGGCTGAAAGGGCGTGGCTGCATCGGTGAGGGTCTATTTTGGGTGGACGTTTTTGGGAAGCGGAAACGCTTTTCCTCCAACGCTCTCATTCATGAATCCCCGGCTTTCACGCCGTCCTGCTTTTCCAGGATCGAATCGACATCGACGTGGACGCGGGGCGAGAGGCGTTCGCGGTCCATGGCAATCTGGCGTAGCTTTGCCTCGATGACATCGACCGTTTTACGCGTTTCGCCGAGCATCATCCGGCTCTGGGCATCGGGCGGTTTGAAGTCGGCAAACTTGACGAGGTCGGCCAGTTCGAGGATGCCGTGGACGCGTTTGGGTGCGCCGCCGGGCAGTTTGTGGCGCACCGTCTGATGTTCGAACTCGCCCATCAACTCGCGGGTAGTGCGTTCCAGCGCCGGCACGCCGACACCGTCTTCGAGATACGTGCGCAGCGCATCGGACATTTCCACATAAAAAGGTTTGACTTCCTCCGGCGCGGCGAGCGAGGCGCTTTCGAGCTGGCGCAGGCGCGCGATAGCGGCTTCGTAGGGCGAGATGCCGGGCGGCGGTTCGGGCGGCGGCGGTTCGGGTTCGGGCTGGCGGCGCAGGCGCAGGTAATAAAGGAAAAGCCCCAGGCCCAGCAAGAGGGCCGCCACCAGCAGCACGTACGGCCAGATCGGCCCGCCAAACTCGACCAGCGGCGCCAGGTCTTTGAGGGTCTCGGCCTCTGCCGGCACGAGCGAGATCACCGGCAGAAAGAGCGAATCCGACGCAGCCGTGACGGTGCCTTCATTACTGGAAAAAGTGACAGGCAGCGGCGGCACCGTCGCCGTGTCGAGGGCGAAGGTCGTCACGTCGTAGACGATGCTGTCGAGGCGCGCGCCGGTGTTGTCTTCGCTGAGCGGGCGGCTGCCGGCTGTTGCCAGCCCGATCACCATGAGGTCGCCGAAGGCCGAGTCGGCGGTCTGGGCGTCGGGGAAAGACGGCTCGGTGGCAAAGCCGTGCAACGCCACGACGGTCAACTGAAACCGATCGCCGACCGAGACGCTGTCTGCAGACAGATACGCCTCGACGCGTTGGGCCTGCGCCGGCCAGGCCGCCAGCAACGCCGCCAGCAAAACCAGGGTCAGGATTTTGGATTTTAGATTTTGGATTTTGGGTTGGGTGCCAGAAAAGACCAATCCAAAATCCAAAATCCAAAATCTAAAATCGATATCAACAATCCGGTTCATCAGTACGTCTTGGCACGATGACGGAAGAAGCGAATGAGCGGCTCGACGTAGTCCTTATCCGTGTGGATCGGGACGTTATCGACGCGGGCGCGTTGGAACAAGGTAGCCAGCGCGGCGCGTTGCTGCTCGGCGTGTTCGGCGAAGCGCCGCCGGGCGTTTCGGCTGTAGGTGTCGAGCACCAGCGTCTCGCCGGTTTCGGGGTCGGTCAGGTCAACCAGACCCAGCATCGGCAGTTCCTGTTCGCGATGGTCTTGCAGGTGGATGGCCACGGTGTCGTGGCGTTGCGAGACCAGCCGTAAGGGTTTTTCGAAATCGGCGTCGAAAAAGTCGCTGACGATCAGCACAATGGAGCGACGGTGCAGCACGTGCAGGACGTGGTTCAAGGCCACGGCCAGGCTGGTGCCGTGCGAGCGCGGCTCGTGCGCGAACAGATCGCGGATGAGCCGCAGCACGTGCCGGCGGCCCTTCTTGGGCGGCACAAACAATTCGACCTGATCCGAAAAGAGCAACAGGCCCACCTTGTCGTTGTTCTTGATGGCGCTAAATCCGAGGATAGCGCAGATTTCGGCAGCGATCTCGCGCTTGAACTTGTTCTGCGTGCCGAAGTCTTCCGACCCCGAAATATCGACGATGAGCACGAGGGTCTGTTCGCGCTCTTCTTCGAAGATTTTCACGAACGTCTCGCCCGTGCGCGCCGTCACGTTCCAGTCGATCGAGCGGATGTCGTCGCCGAACTGGTAGGGCCGCACCTCGGAAAACTCGATGCCCCGGCCTTTGAAGGCCGAGTGGTACTCTCCTCCAAAAACGTTATTGACCAGTCCTTTCGTACGTATCTCGATCCGGCGGATCTTTTTGAAGAGTTCCTTGGGGATCATCGGGCAACAGCCGGCATGGTGGGTTAAGAAGCGACGCGAGCCATAAAAAACGAGATAAGCCGGAAAAAGTTGAGGCAGAAAATAGAAGAAAAAGGAATTTTCGCGGGAGGATGGGTTTGTTTCGGTAGGTATGGGCAAGATGGTGAAAGCGCAACACCGCCCGGCCCTGAAGGACCGGGCTCACCGGCTAAAGCCCCAAGGGGCTAAGACAGGGCGCTTTAGCGTCCTTGCGCTGCTGAGCCCGGTGATTGAGCGCCGGGCGGGCCAAAGTTTCACCACAAAGCACACAGCTACTTGGATATTATTTGGTACTTGATACTTGGAAATGCGCATTCAGCGTTGAATTAGAAAGCCGTTGAAAACAAGCTGAAAACGGCGAAAACCATACCTGCCAGGTTTCCAAAACCTGGCAGGTATCCCCAAATCAGGCTGCAATTTGCGGAAAAACGACCCGAAGCCGAAAAACCTGACACGACAAAACAGTGACTCAACACGACAACCGGCATGCAAAAAGCCCCGCCCGGCATCCTGCACCGAACGGGGCTTTCGCCGCGCAATAAAATCGTTTATTTCAACACAGTCACGTGCCCGCGAAACTCGTGACCATCGGCCAGCACACGAATCTGATACGAGCCGGGCGCCACACCCTCGAAGACAAACGCGCCGTTTTCATCGACAGATGTTTTATAGATATAAGGCGTCGCCGCATCGACGGGTTTGGCGGTTTTGGCCGGGCTGTGCATGCGCACGCCGGTGAGCTTGCCGCTGTGCACGTCGGTTGGGATGTGCAGGTTGCTGTCTTGCTCTTCGAGGGGGATCAGGACAACGTGCAGGCCGCCGGAAGCTGCCACCCGCGCCGCGATCCAATCGTCGGTGTGTTCCAGGGCGCCGTCCGAGACATGGCTTCGCGCGCGGTTGCTCCGGGTCGTGTTATGATCGGTGGCCGGGGCGGTGGCGCGGCGTCTTGTGGCGCCGGTGCCGGGATGCGGTTTATGGATGGCGCTGGAGTTGTTGCTGCGGCTTGAGTTATAGTCTTGCGCCTTCGTTTGCGAGGAATCCGCAGTATGCTTTTCCAGCGTGACGTTGGAATACTTCGTGCGGCCAGGTCGCTTTCGCACCACCGGATCGTCTCCCGCCGAACTGACGTGCAGGGCGAGCGTCATTCGAATGGGTTTCACGCTCGAAGCGCGGGTCGATGCATCGGCGCTGGTATGCACGGATCCTTCTATCCGGAGCAGGCCGTCGTCGTCGCTGTCGGTATCCTGGGCTGTCGTGGCAGCGGCTTGCTGGAAGACGTGGGCGGCCTCGTGCCGCGTTTTTTGTTGCCCGTGGGCGCTTTGAATGCCCGCAAACAGCGTTAGCGCGAGCAGGATCGTCGTGATTGAAAAGCGCTGGTTGTATGCTTTCATGATGGTCCTTTCGGTAGATGGTTGGAAGAGGCAATCACCGAAAGATGCGCAACCAGCCGAGGAATGAGAACATGATGGTACGGGGCATGGGTCATGAGTCATGGGTCATGGGAAAACCACTCATGAGTCATGACTCATGACTCATGACCGACACCACGTCACGTACAAAGCACAACGCAGAGGACAATCCTTTATAATTTTCAAAGAATCCTTAAAAGCACGAGAACCCCGCGCCTTACGGGGCGCAGGGTTCTCGATAGCTTGTTGGAGGATTGGGTAAGCTCATACCCAAGCACCTTTATATATCGGCTGCCGGATCGATTCCTTAAATCCTATCGAAAAAAACGCGCTCGGCCCCGCGTTTTTCGGATTAATCACGACAGCGTTTCGGGTTACTGAATTACTTGAATAGTTCGGCACGATGTAATTATGTAACGGGTTGCGGGCATCAGGCGGTAGATCGGATGGCTGTTGCGAGGCGCTGATCGTCAATTTTCTTTCAGATTGACCATGTCTGCATAGGGGGCGGCGGTGCCGGCCTACGACGGTGCTGAACCGTGCCTGCGGGGTAGAAATCGCCCATTATGGCTTCTTTTCGCTGTATTGAGGATGCAGACATAGTGAAACGGAATAGCGGTAGCGTAGCCGTTGGGGGAAGCCCTCGAAAGGGGGTCAGCGGACGAACATGGCGGCATTTTTGCGTTTGGCAGGCTCGTAACCGTGAAATGGTTCGTTGCTGGGATGCCGTTTTGGAGCATTCGGCAGCTGTGATAAGACCCACCCCCACTACATGCGAGGTCATCATGACATTCTTCCTGCGACACAAAATCCACTTGCTGGTTGTGTTTGCCGTGACAGCCGCAATCGGGCTGTCTGGTTGTGCCGATACGTTCACTGGCTACGTAGAACTGGAACCCGAGACATCCACCGAGGAGGCTGCTTCCGTCAACGAACACTACCGGCACTCTCAGGATCAGCTCCGTGCCGTCCCGACGCCAGGCGACGAAATGAGCTGGGATACGCCGGCTGCCAGCCAGCATCACATGGACGGCGACGCGCCTGCGCCGCCGCTCCATGCCGCCGACAGCTTAAGCGCGAAGCCCAAGCCCAGGCCAGACCCGAAACGGGCCTTTGAACGCTATTAACTAGAAACGCCGTTTCACCCCATTTTTCTGGTGGCGACAGCGAGGGCGGGTGGTCCTTTTGGACGACCCACCCTCGCTATTTTTTTTAGCGTATGCCTCTTTGTAGCAAGCCCTTCGCTCTTATCGTGGAATGAATCGGCGGTGGATGTCGTCTAATCTCGAAACCGCCAGGGGTGCCCTCTGGGCGTCCTCTGCGTCTTCTTTGTGATCTCTGCGGCTTAAAAAATCAGAAGCCAGATCTGTTGATGCTGTTGGGTTGTGCGGTAGAGGCAGTAGGCCTCAGAGAGTCGTGAAGATGGTGTTACTGCGAAAACCTTTATCCGTCCTTAAAAGTATTTGTTGTAACAAATAATAAGATCGGGTAACTTACCCCGCGTAGGGTCGCTTCCGGCGGCGCCTGCTTTTTTCTTCGCAACACACCACCAACCATACAGGAGGTTCACCCCCTATGAAAGCGAAAACGTTGCTCCTCCCCGCCTTCGTGTTCCTGTTCGTGCTGGCCGGCTTCACGTTCACCGGCAGCCAACCCGACGACGCGCGCTCTGAGCAGACACTCCAAACGCCCTCCGGCGACCCGTCGTCCTGGTCCGTCGATCCGGTGCATTCGAAGATCGGCTTCAAGGTCAAGCATCTGGGTATCTCGAACGTCCGGGGCGAATTCAAAGACTATGACGTCTCGATCTCGCTCGACGGCACCGACCTGTCCACGCTGAAGACCACGGCGACGATCAAGACCGGCAGCATCTTCACCGACAACCAACGGCGCGACGGCCACCTGCGCTCGCCTGACTTTTTCAGCGCGGACGATTTCCCCAACATGACCTTCACCAGCAAGAGCGTGCGCAATGTCAACGGCTCCGAGTTTGAAATCGTCGGCGACCTGACGATCCGCGACGTGACGAAAGAGGTCGTGCTGGAGGCCGAATTCCTGGGCGCTGCCACGATGGGCGACTCCGAACGCGCCGGCTTCGAAGCCACCACGACGATCAACCGCCTCGACTATGGCCTGGCCTGGAATAAAATGACCGAGGCCGGCGGCTTCGTCGTCGGGCACGACGTGCAGATCATTCTGGAGTTGGAGGTCATCAAAGACGCGTCCTGATTGAGTCGGGACGTTTTTAATAGCTTCGAATCCATCCCTCTGGATCAGCCTCGTCTCCGGTTTGGGGGTGTGGGAGGGGATGGAATAACGAATGTCGAATAACGAGTGTCGAATGATAAAGGAACTGACCATGCCTTCATCACTCGACATTCGCTATTCGACATTCGACATTTTAAAAGTCTCCGGCTCTCCGACTCGTAAATTGTCGTGAATGGCGTGGAGAAAAGGAACGGGTGGCGTATCTTAAGACCGCTTTCGTCAGCCACCCGTCATCTGAGCAAATCTTCCATGAGCACCCGCGCTAATGGTGTGAGCCTGCGTTTCGGCGTCATCGTCTTTCCCGGCTCTAACTGCGATCACGACGCCTATCACGTGGCCAAACACGTCTTCGGGCAAGACACCCGGTTCATCTGGCACAAAGAAACCCACCTCGGCGACGTAGACGTGGTGATCGTGCCCGGCGGCTTTTCGTATGGCGATTACCTGCGCGCCGGGGCCATCGCGCGGTTTTCGCCCATCATGAAAGATGTGGTGCGCTTTGCCGGCGAAGGCGGCCTCGTCGCCGGCATCTGCAACGGGTTTCAGGTGCTGTGCGAGTGCGGTCTGTTGCCCGGCGCGCTCTTGCGCAACGCCTCGCTCCGTTTCGCCTGCCAGTGGACGCACCTCCGCACCGAGGCCGTCGATACGCCTTTCACCACTGCCTTAGCGCCGGGGCAAATCCTCCAGATTCCCATCGCCCACGGCGAGGGCAACTACTTCGCCGAAGACGCCGTGCTCGACCGGCTCGAAGCCAACCATCAGGTCATTTTCCGCTATTGCGAGCCCGACGGCGCCATCACGCCCGAAGCCAATCCCAACGGTTCGGCGCGCAACATCGCCGGAATCGTTAACGCGCGGCGCAACGTCCTGGGCATGATGCCGCATCCCGAACGCTGCGCCGAAGCCGTCCTCGGCAGCGCCGACGGCGCCTTCATCTTCCGCTCCATCATCGAACATTTCATGACGGGAGGGGTCAGAGAGATGGTTTCTATGGAGGTGGAACATGAAGCTAAGGCGCATCCGGGTTAAGAATTTCAAGACGTTCGATGATCTCGATCTCGAACTCGGCGATCTCAATGTGTTCGTCGGCGCCAACGCTTCGGGCAAGAGCAACTTCATTCACATCCTCGAATTCCTCCGCGACATTGCCGTCAGCGGCCTAGAAAACGCCGTTTCGCTTCAGGGTGACGTTGAGTTCTTGCGTAACATCAATATCGGCGCGGATGCTCCGAGCGAGTTTGTATTCCGTTTCCGAGGTGTCATTGATATTCAGTATAAGTTTGGTCTTAAACACTTCAAGACGAGAAAGGGATATAAAATCATGGTGATACAAGCACAATAAGCGGGGCAATTGCGAAGAATCGTGGAGGTAGCACAATTGTGGAGAATCGCAAAGGTACGATCAGAGTTTACGATGAGGATCGCAAACCTATCCAAGAATACAAACTGTATTTAGGGCGTGTCTTCAAAGTCCCGTAGGGACGACCTGTTTGTAGCATACACCGCTCTTTTATCCGATTAGCCCCGTAGGGGCGGCCTGTTTCTTTCTTTAACAGGCCGCTCCTACGGAGCTTTTTCTGGAGGAAATCGAGCGTGCTACAAACAGGCCGCCCCTACGGGGCTCCTTCGACAAGCCAGTTTGCAGACACGCCTTAGACATATCGTACCGAATCCTCTTTTTTCTTGTAGAAGGCGACGATGACGAGCGGTTTATCCAGGAAATACTGGATCGGGATTTTTTCTCGGAATACGACAAAGTCAAGATCGTGCAGTATGCCCAGGAAGTCCCGAAGATGATTCGGAACCTCATCAAAGGGATTCAGGGAAAGGGGCACGATTACATCTTTTTACGAGATGTTGACGGACCCTGTGTATCGGCTAGAAAGGAAAAGATTCGGAATCGGTATGGGGAGCACGTCGCAGCCGAAAGCATTCAAATCGTCAAAGGAATTTGATCTGGCAGCGGCCAAACGGAAAAACAAATCGTTCGCCTACTTTTGCCGGAAATACCTTGAAAGTTGACGGTGCGTTAAAGCAAAAACACCACCCCAATCGCCGTCGCCAGCGTGGCGATCAGGCCTGGCAGGATCACTTTGCGCAGCGCTGCCGAGCCGGTGGTCAGCACGATGCCGCCTTTGACCAGCGTGTTCGAGGCGGCGGCCAGCACGATAGCGCGCGCCGCCGTGCGCAGGTCGAGGTTCTGCCCCTCCCGGCTTAATTCAGCCATCGACAAGGTGATGGCATCGACGTCGGCGACGCCCGAGGCGATGCTGGAGAGATAGACGCCCGTGCTGCCCAGGTAGAGTTGGGCGGCGTTGGCCGCCAGCAAAATCACCGCGTAGAGCAGGCCGAAGGTGAGCGCCGGGCCGAGTTCGAAGGGATTTTTGAAAGAGTCTTCCTCTTCCTGTTTATCCGGCGATTGCGCGCGGTAGAGATAAATACAATACGCCGCGCTGACGGCCAGCCCCGCCGTCAGCGGGATCCACACGATGCCCAGGAGCGCCCAGTTGAGCGCTGCCACCTCGACCATGACGCGCACGAACATGACGCTCCAGGCCAGCAAGATGGCCAGCGCAAAGGGGCGTTCAAACCCCTCCGTGCTCCGGCTGCGCTGCGAGAAACTCAGCGTCACAGCGGTGCTCGACGCCAGCCCGCCCAGCAGCCCCGTCAGCCCCACCCCGCGCCGCGCACCGACGATCTTGATGAGCAGGTAGCCCAGAAAGCTGATGCCCGAGATGAAGACGACCATCAGCCAGATCTTGTAGGGCACCAGCACGTCGAACGGCGGCGGCCCGTAGCTGCGGCGGGGCAACACCGGCAAGATCACCAGCGTGATCACGGCGAACGTCAGCGTGGCGTAGACGTCGGCGCGGGTGATGTTGCGCGCGAGCTTGCGCGTCTGGAGCTTGAGGGCCAGCAACACCGTCGTTGCCACGCCCAGCGCGGCGGCCAGCCCCAGTTCGTCCCAGTAGCAGAGCGCGCCGGCCAGCACGGTGATCATCGCCGCCACCTCGGTCGTCAGGCCCACGTGACCCTTGCGCGCCGTCTGGAAATAGGCCAGCATGATCATCCCCCCGACGACGGCCACGATCACGACAAACGCCATCGTCGCCTCGGTCCGCGCGGCGATGAAGGCTGCCGTGCATCCCAACAAGCCCAGCAGCGCAAACGTCCGCGTGCCGCCGAAGGCTTTTTCTTCCCTCTCTTGCCGCATGTGCGCAAACTCACGCTGCAACCCCACCATCAGCCCGATCAACAACGCCGCACCGAATCGGTAAAACAGATCAAGTTGCGCGGTTTCCATGTTGGATTTTAGATTTTGGATTTTGGATGGGTCGTTTGCTTCGTGTGCCATTACAAGGAAAAGCAGCACCAGTCAAAAATCCAAAATCCAAAATCTAAAATCCAAAAACGAACCCCGGCGGCCTTTGTACGTAGACGGCAAAGGCAGGCGCTTCGCCGCTTTTCTTGGACGCTCTTCATCATCACAGAATAGTCTTATGGGATTCGACTTCTCCCAGGCCCCGGTTACCTTGATCCTGCTGCTGGTCAATATACTCGTCAGCGGCTATGCGCTTTTTTCGGACGAGACGCTGCTCGATCGGCTGGGCTTCAGGCCGGTCCGGATCAGCGAAAACGGCGAATGGTGGCGGTATATCACCGCCGGCTTTGTGCACGTGGGGCTCTGGCATCTGGCCTTTAATATGTTCACGCTCTATTTCTTCGGGCCGCATCTGGAATATCAGTTGGGCTCGCTCAACTTCATCGTGCTCTATTTTGGGTCCGAGTTGGCGGCGCACGCGCTCACGCACCGGTTTCACAAAGGCAACGAAGGCTATAATGCCGTCGGGGCTTCGGGGGCCATTAGCGGGGTGATCTTTGCATATTGCCTGTATAGCCCGTTCGCCATGCTCTACCTCTTCGCGGCGGTGCCCATTCCGGCTATCGTCTTCGCCGTCGGCTTCGTGGTCATATCGATCTATGCGATGAACCAGGCCAAGGGGCGGCTCGGCGGCATCGCGCACGAGGCGCATCTCGGCGGCGCCATCGGCGGCATCGTGCTGACGATTCTGCTGGAGCCGGGCGTCATTCCGATCTTCCTGGATAACTTTGGGTTATGAGGATAAGCAGGCAGGCTTCTGTTGTGCGGTACCCTTGACGTTATCAAACTTCTCCCCGTTGGCGTTAGTCATCGGTCATCAGGAACGTTTTCACTGATGACCGATGACTGATGACCCACGCCAGGCGCGCGGCGAAGTAGGGCGTTGGGAGGATATCTCCTGTGCATTTATCCAGCGGCTTTTTTTGGTTTTCCGTTATTGAAAAACAAGAAAAAACAGTTTGGTAATGCAGAATCGAATAAAAAACCGTTATTGAGGTTGCGCTGCGTATCAAAGTTACCTATCTTTGAGAGACCTCGTGCTGCCTGACGTTCCCCCAGCGATACCAGGGGATCGACTCAGTCGCGCAACATACCATGGGCAACAAGCAATGGGCAACAAACAAGCTCGGCCTGATCAAGCGCCGAGCTTTTTGTTCAAAAGACTTTTTTATTTTCGGAACGAAAATAAAAGAATAGTTATCCACATTGTTGATGAAAGTGTGCATATCCTGTTGATCAATAGTGGAAAAAAAGCCCTTGACAAGCGCGCAAAACCACGGTATAATTCAACCAACGCTTCGGCGCTTCGGCGCTGAGGCGCTGTACCAAGGAGCTTCGGCTCTAAGGTACAGTTCCTTGACGCGACTGAGTCTCTGGGCTGCATGAGGTCAGCCCGCGCGCGTCCCGACTCGTCGGGACAACGGAGCGCGATATACCGCCCCGATGAGGACACCTACGCACCGGCTTCGGTCGGCGCGAAGGCGCCCTCGCCGGTTATCGATGCAACGGCATCATTGGACGACCCCAAGGCGCAAGCCGAAGGGTCAGAAGACGACGCCACCGCACCGATAGGGTGCTCCCTCACCGCTGCATCGGCCTTCGGGCCGAGGCCGCACCGGGGGAAACACAGGCAGCATATCGCAGCGGACGTTGGACGCCGGAGCGCCGCAAGGCAAACCGGAAGAAAACGACCGCACCCCCACAGCCAACCCGAAGCCGAAAGCCGCAAGGCAGACGGCGGAAAGAAAGCTGTGACGGCAGATGCGCAAGGCAAGAAGCCGCAAGGCAGACGGCCAAACGCGGAGGCGGTGCAGAAGCACGGATGATCGCTCGCTATTAGCAGGCAATCAACCGGGTGAAAGCGGCGCTGCGCCGACGCAGAAGCCTCAACGCAGACGCCCCGATTCGTCGGGGGGGAAGCGATGAAGCGGACGCACCTCCGTAGCACGGGTAAAAATCACGCTGTCCGGTGGTGTCTAATCCCGATGCCCATGCGGTAATGAAACCACCTGACCGGAAAACTGGAATCTCCGGAAACCAGCGATCCGGAAAAGGAGACCGGGCCTCTACGCCGGTTCGACCCGATGCTTCGGCAAAAGGTTGAATTAGCGAAAGGCCCGTCGCGTTGGGGAACGTTTAGAGCCGCCTGCCTTCCGCAGGGGGCTTTTTTATTTTTTTGAATTTTCGGGCACCGAAAATTCAAAATTATTCGTCTAGAAGACGTTTGATCAACTCACCCCAGTGTTGGAAGCGGAAGACGGGGTTGTCTTCTGCGGGTTTTTGGCGGGTGAACCAGGCGATCTGCCAGCCGGCTCCGAGCGCGCCTTGCACATCAGACGTATACGAGTCGCCGACGTAGAGGATGGTCTCGGCGGGGGTGCCGGCAGCCTCGGCGGCGTGGGCGAAGATGCGGGGATTCGGTTTCATAAAGCCCACCTCTTCGCTGATAACGAGCACCTCGGCGCGGTCGCTCAATTCGGGGAAGCGGTCGAACTTGGCCCGTTGGATTTCGGCAAAGCCGTTGGTGAGGATGCCCACCGAGAAGCGGTCTGCCAGTGCATGGAAGGCCGCGCGGGCGGCTTCAGGGAACGTCCAGTGGCGGGCGTACTGATTGAGATAGAAAGCGTTGAGCGTCTCGGCTTCGAGCCCTGTCACCTCCAGCGCCTCCAGCGTCCGTTCGAAGCGCAGCCGCATGAGGTCGTGCTTCTTGATCTCGCCGAGGGCATATTGCCGCCACAACGGTACGCTGTGGGTGTGATAGGTCTCGTGAAGGGCTTCGAGCGTTACATGGTCGAAATGAGTTTTGAAGGTATGGTAGACATCGGCCAGCCCGCGTTGCTCCGCCTGCCGGTGGTCCAGCAGCGTATCGTCGAGGTCGAAGTAGATGAATTGGATGGAGGCGGAGTTCACGGTTTTCAGGATTTTTTACCCATTTTGCCGATGGTCTCGTTGGTGTAGGTCATGAGTCATTACGCTCGCTGTCATGAGTCATGCGTTTCTCTCTCATGACCCATGACTCATGACCCGTGCCTTACGCCGTTAAAGGCTCTTTTCAAACAACGCATACTCCTTATCGACGACGCAGCCGATGGATTCGAGCAGGTTTATGAGCACGTTGTTGGTGTCGAGCACCCAGCTTGTTTCGCAGGCGTAATAGCCGTAGCTCGGCCCTTTCTCGATGGTTTCGAGCACGGGCAGGACGTCGAAGGCGCGGCCCTGATAGGCTTTGCGCGCGCCCATGAGCGGCATTCGGCAGTCATGGATGCCGCCGAGCCTGGTCGAAAGCAGCAGCTTGGGCAGGCCGAAGGGCAGCAGGCGCCCGTTGGGCAGGTATTTCAGGGAAAAGTTGATGTTCGGCAGCGACAGCGAGAACGCCACGGGCTCGCCGTCTTTTTCCACGATAAAAACCATCCTCGGATCGACGAGCTGCTTGAGGTCTTTAGCCAGGCGAGCGAACTCGGCGTCGGTGATGGGCACGAAGCCCCAGTTGTCGGACCAGGCGTCGTTGAGGATGTCGAGCACGATGCGGGCTTCTTCATCGAAGCGGCTCATGTCGATGTTGCGCACCGTCAGGCCGGGGTTGCGCCGGTGGACGATGGCCGCGCCTCGCCGCAGCCGGTCTTTCTTGACGTATTTGTTGTGGACGTAATAGGCCCACATCGTCATGGCGCGCTCGAAGCCGTAGCGCGTCAGAAAGTCGGCCACGTACGGATGGTTGTAGGGCATCATAATCGCCGGCGTGCGGTCGAAGCCGTCGATGAGCACGCCGGCGATGTCGTTGAGCGTCGGGCTGGTGGGGCCGCGCATGCCCGTCATGCCCTGTTCGCGAAGCCACGCGGCGGCAGCGTCGAACAGCGCCGCCGCGGTTTCATAGCGTTCTTCGCATTCGAAAAAACCGAAGAAGCCGTTGCCGTCTTCATACTTCTTCAGATGCATCCCATTGACGATGCCGGCGATGCGGCCTACGACGTTGCCTGAGGCGTCTTCGGCCAGAAAAAGCTGCATCTTACCATGCTCGAAAAAAGGATTTTTCTTCGGATTCAGCGTGTGCGACAGGTCGAGGCGCAGCGGCGGCACCCAGAACGGATTGCCCTTGTAAAGCCGGTAAGAGAGGTCGATGAAGCGTTTGCGGTCGCGTCGTGTACGAACCGGGCGGATGGTGATATCGGTTTGGGAGACGGGGGTGGAGACACTCGTTTCCATCACGTACGTTTAGCTGATATAAGAAAGGGAGAAAGGGGGAGAGGGCGAAAGGGAGAGAAAGCCATCTCCCCGCACCCTTTCCCCCTCTCACCCTTTCTCAGACAGTGCCGTTGTTGAGCACGCCGTGCTTGCGCCCGACGCGGCGGAAGGCGTCGAGGATGAAGTTGAGATCGTTGTTGGTATGCGTGGCCATGTACGAGGTGCGCATCAGCGCGTGGCCTTGCGGCACCGCGCCGCGCCAGGGCACCACCGGGTTGACAAAGACCCCTTCTTCGAGCAGATCCGTCCAGAACTGGAAGGCGTCGATCATCTCGGAGCCGATGACCACGGGGATGATGGGCGTCTGGCTGGTCCAGACGTTGAAGCCTGCGTTGCGGAAGCCTTCGCGCATGTATTCCGAGATCTCCCAGAGGCGTTCCAGGCGCCAGGTCTCTTCCTGCAAGATTTCCAGGCATTTGAGCACCGTCGCCACGTTCGAAGGCGGCATCGAGGCGCTGTAGATGTGCGTCGAGGCGGTGTGGCGGATGTACTCGATCACGTCGCGGTCGCCGGTGCAGAAGCCGCCGAGCGAGGCGAAGCTCTTCGAGAAGGTGCCTGTGGTCAAGGGCACACGTTCATCGAGTCCGAAGTAAGCTGCCGAGCCGCGCCCGCCCGGCCCGATCACGCCCACGGCGTGCGCGTCGTCGAGCATCAACGCCGCGTTGAACTCTTCGGCAATCTCGACCAGTTCGGGCACCTGCGCGATGCGCCCGCTCATCGAAAAGACGCCGTCGGTGACGATGAGCTTGCCGGCCTCCGGGCGTTCGGCCTCGGCCTTTTCGAGCAGCCTCCGGAGGTGGCGCAGGTCGTCGTGGTTATAACGCCGAGTCTCGGCCAGGCTCACCTGCGTGCCGGCGACGATGCACGAATGGTTGTCTTTGTCCGAGAAAAGGATGTCACCCTTCGACGTGATGCCCTGGATGACCCCCATGTTGGTCATGTAGCCCGTCGAGAAGAGCACACAGGCCTGTTTGCCCATGAATTCGGCCAGGCGCTCTTCGAGTTCGAGGTGCAGATCGAGCGTGCCGTTGAGGAAGCGGCTGCCGGTGCAGCCCGTGCCGTATTGATGGATGGCCTGGGCGGCGGCTTCGCGCACACGCGAGTCGGAGGTCAGACCGAGGTAGTTGTTCGATCCGGCCATGATGACCTCTTTTCCGTTGATAATCGCCCGCGTGCCTTCATTGCGTTCGATAGGACGGAAATAGGGATAAAGCCCTGCGCTGTTAACCCGCATGTAGAGGCCGTCGGAGGCCATAAACGTCCGGGCTTTTTCGAAGAGCGACGGCTCGAACGTCACCGAGGTTGCAGTCTCTTCGGGAGCAGGCATAGCGTTGCGCTTCTCGTAGAAATCGGGCATGGTCATCGCGTCCGTGCCGTGGGTGATAAAGAAGGAAGGATAATCAATAAAGTCATTGAAAACCAAATGGAAGGCTCCAAGTACCGGAAATGTTGGATTTTAGCATCGCAGAGCGTGGGGTAGATTGGCGGAGGGGGTCAGTCGGGACCGGCCAGGGCATCAGTCAGCGAAGCAGCCTCGACGGGTGCAGAAAAGGCCGGCGATGGGGCATGCACCGACGGCCCGAGGCGCGAAAGAACGCCTTCGATACACGCGACGGCCTCTTTGTTCCCACAGGCAGGTCGATTTTGCAAACGATCTGCATAGGCGTCGAGGCGGCTGAGGAACGTCTCAAGGTCGGCGCGGGTGAGCCGGCGGTCAATGACGGCCTGCCCCAGGCGTTCGCGTTCGAGGAAGAGCGCGTTGAGGGTTTGTTCGAAGAGGCCCCGGTTGGGAATCACCAGCAGGGGTTTGCCCAGGTAGAGCGCTTCGCTCATGAGGGTAAAGCCGGCGGTACACATGATGGCGCGGCTCCGGGCCAGATCCTCCAAAAACCCCTCCAACGACGGCTGCTTGAACACGAGGTTCGGGTACGCCTCCGGATGCGGCGGGGTGGGAAAGTTGTAGACGACGAAGTGGGCGTCGGTCTGCCGGAGGTGGTCGAGCAGGTATTCGCTGCCTTCGGCCTGGTTGTAATAGACCAGCACGTGCTCGCCGGGGTGGGGCGCGAGGGCTTGCACGGCGGGCCGGATGATAGGCGCCACGAGCGTCGTCTTAGCCGGATTTTTGAGCGGCGGGAAAAAGAACGACGACAGCAAAAGGTGCTCCGGGTTCTTCGGCGCGATAAGCTTGATGATGGTCTTGGCCATCAACGCATGCCACCGGTAGCGCAGCGGCAAGGCAAAGCGCGTCTCGGTGATGATTTGCTGATGGTTGAACGAAAGCACCGGCAGCCCCCTCTGTTCAGCCGCCCGCCTCGAAAAGCCTTCGAAGTCGGTGATCAGCAAATCCGGCCCGAAATCAGCGAATTCGTCGCTCAGTCGTTCCACGATTTGCGATTTTCTCCAGATCGCCTCCCGGTTGGTAAAGACGGTTTGGTAAGGCTTCAGCACATTGTCTTTCATGACGTGGCGCAGCACGGGCACGCGCAGCACCGTCTCGCCTTGCGCTTCCAGGATTTCGCGGGCCGTGCCGCCGCAGCAGAAGAGCACCTCGTGCCCGCGTTTGCGGAGGGCGTCTGAGGTGGCAAGACTGCGCGAGGTGTGCCCACGCCCCTGGCCGCTGAGTGCATAGACGATACGCGCCATATCGGAAGTACAAGGCTGTTTTCAAAACCCCCACCGCAGCGTGGCTGTCAGGCCCGGCGCGATGGGGTGGGGTAAGAGCGTGACCGTCAGGTCTTCACCGACGTCGAAATCGAGCAGGTGCGCGCTGACGAAGGCGTCGAGCATCGTCAGCCCATACCAAAAGACGATCCCAAAGTACAAAAGGTCACGGTTACGCCGAAGATTGTCGCGTTGTGCCCGAAATTGAGGCTCCAGGCGGTCGAAATCAGACTCCGTAAGTTCCGACACCGGCCCCAGCCCCAGGTCGTTGATCAGGCGTTCGTACTCATCGGCGTATTCGTCGGGGAAAGTCCGTTCGCCGTTTTCGTCTACGGTTACGGTGTACAGGTACGAGCGTCGGTAGAGCAGGTACCGATTGTTGGTGTAGAGCGCCGCTGCTGTAAATCCGCCCAATCCGACGTAGACGAAGGGGATTTTCAGGTAGTGCCGGTTATAGTACTGACCCCATCCGGGCACCACCGCTGCGCGCCGCAAAGCGCCCTTTGGTGAATGGTTTTCGGGGAGACGGCGTTCGATGGTTGCGGTGGTGTCGGTCTGGGCTGCCGCCGGAGGGATGGTGGCCCACCCAAACGCCATTCCAACGACGATCCCCAGCATCAGCGTTACGCGTCGCTGCCGTCGCCTAACGCGTTGGAGCGCGCCCGGATCCCGTACGGACTTCGCTTCAGGAGGATTCATCATGAAGCCTTACGAATGCCGCAACAACAATTCCAGCAGGCGTTCCAGATCCTCAGCCGAGTAGTAGGAAAGCTCGATCTTACCGCTGCCGTCGGCCTTGTGTTTGAGGTGGATCTGTGTGCTGAATTGCGCCCGCAGACGGTTCTCGAAGTCCTGAAGCTGCAATGCGTCGCGGTCAGGCGGCGGTGCCGGTCCGGATGGCCTGGCCGAGGCATCCGGGTCGTCGGAGGCCTTTTGCCGCTTGCGCCAGGACCGGACCCGGTCTTCCACCTCGCGCACCGACAGGTCTTTGTGCTGGATCTCTTCGAGCAGGTGCAGTTGGAACTCCTCGTCGTCTACGTTGATGAGCGACCGGGCGTGGCCCACCGACACGCTCCGCTCGCGCAGCGCCGCCTGGATGCGCGGCGGCAGCTTGAGCAGGCGCAAGAAATTAGCGACCGTCGTGCGTTTTTTGCCGACGCGTTCGGCCACCTGCTCCTGCCGCAAGCCGCATTCTTCCATCAACCGCTGATAGCCCAGCGCCACCTCAACGGGGTTGAGTTCCTCGCGCTGGACGTTTTCGACCAGGGCCATCTCCAGCATCTCTTCAGTGCCGGCCTCGCGGACGTAGGCCGGCACCCGCTTGAGGCCCGCGCGCCGCGCCGCCCGCAGCCGCCGCTCGCCCGAAATCACCTCGAAACGCCCCCCCGAGAGCGCCCGCACCGTGATAGGCTGGATGATGCCCAACTGCTTGATCGAGTCGGCCAGTTCGTCGAGTGCCTCGTCGGCGAAGTCTTGACGCGGCTGGTACGGGTTGGGGCTGATATGGTCGATTTCGAGATCGGCCACGCGGCCCAGCAGGCGCGTTCGTTCTTCGAACCGATAGAGTTTACTCGGCGGTGCCTCCGACGCCGGCGCGTCGAGGCCCTCGCCCTCCTGCTGCCCGGTCGGCAACAGGGCGCTTAATCCGCGGCCGAGCGCTACTTTTTTCGATGCCATGTCAGTGGTTGTTCAATAATGTTTTCGTGTTATGGTGTTTTCGTGTTTTAGTGTGATGAACGCAAACACTAAAACACCATAACACGAAAACACGCAAAACACCGATCTCAAAAGGTGAACCCGTTGGCCGGCGTCGACGACGGCGAGACCGAGTCGTTCTGGCCGTTGGGTTTCACCGGCGAAGAAGCCTCCTCCTGGACCTCTTCATACTGTCGTAAATACCGCTGGTTGTTGCGCAGGATCTCTTTAGCCAGGGCGATGTAGTTGCGCGCGCCGATGCTCGTGGCGTCGTAGAAAAGCACCGGCTTGCCGAAACTCGGCGCCTCGGCAATGCGCACGTTGCGTTGCACAATCGTCCGGAAGACCTTGTCGCCGAAGTACCGCCGCACCTCCTGCGCCACCTGGTTCGACAGCCGCAGCCGCGTGTCGAACATCGTCATGAGCACGCCTTCGATCTCCAACTCCGGGTTCAAATGCTGGCGGACGATCTTGATGGTGTTGAGCAATTGACCGAGGCCTTCCAGGGCGAAATACTCGGCCTGTACCGGGATCAGGACCGAGTTGGCTGCCGTCAGCGAGTTCAACGTCAACAGGCCCAACGACGGCGGGCAGTCGATCACCACAAAGTCGTATTTGCGCCGGGCGTGGATCAGGGCGTTTTTGAGGATGCGCTCGCGCTCCATCACGTCGATCATCTCGATCTCGGCGCCGACGAGGTTGATGTGGCTGGGCAGGATGTCGAGAAACGGGATGTTGGTCTGCCGCACCGCCTCGTCGATCGCCACGTCGCCGATGAGCACCTCGTAGGTCGAGTTAGCGACGTTACGGGGGTCGAGGCCGGTGCCCGAGGTGCAGTTGGCCTGCGGGTCGATGTCGATAATCAGCGTGGGGTGCTCCGTGGCCGCCAGCGACGCGGCCAGGTTAATCGCTGTAGTCGTCTTACCGACGCCCCCTTTCTGATTGGCTATCGCGATGACCTTTCCCATTCGAAAAGCAGAATCTTGCGGAATTCCGAGGCAGATGAGCGGGTTCGGAGTTGAAGGGCTAGAGGCCGCCAGGGAGCGCCCATGGGTCTAAAGGCCAGGCCTAGAGCAGGTTTTCCGAACGTCGTGAGGAAGGTATAAAGAATCCACCGGCCAAACCAGGGGATCCTCTTCGAAGTCGAACGGCCTGAAGATACGAATTCTTTAGTTAGAGCGCATCGTTGGGGATAGCTTGTGGATAAGTCTAAATCACGCATTCCCAATCCGGAAAAAAAGGCAGAAAACCATCCTCCACGCTCCCTTTCACTCTTAAAATCCCCCTCGTTCCCATGCTCCCGCGTGGGAATGCCCATCCGCGACGCTCCTGCGTCGCCTTTCGGACGCGGGAGCGTCCGGTTCTGCATTTACTTCGTCAGTCGCCTTCGGCTCGTGTCCACGGAGGACCGTGGGAACGAGCACGAGGGTGATGAAAAAAACACCTCTCACGCTCCCTCTCACCCTCTCACCCTTTCTCCCGCTCGATATCATTGGTATCTTTACAAAGAAATAAAACCTCTTCCCGCTTCTGCCATGGCCCGCCGGTTTGTTCTCAAACGCGAC
Source organism: Rhodothermales bacterium (assembly GCA_028278205.1). GTDB lineage: Bacteria > Bacteroidota > Rhodothermia > Rhodothermales > Bin80 > JANQES01. Next base: position 20,362 of record JANQES010000029.1, on the reverse strand, counting down.
ACGCACACGCCGCAGCCGAGCCTGTCTATCGACTATGCCGGCGAGTTGAACCCGCAGCAGTATGCAGCGGCCACGGCGCCGGGCGGGCCGTTTCTGGTCATCGCCGGGGCGGGCACGGGCAAGACGCGGACGCTCGTCTATCGCGTGGCCTACCTCGTCGAGACCGGCACCGCGCCCGAACACATCGTCCTCTTGACGTTCACGCGCCGGGCCGCCCGCGAGATGCTCACCCGCGCCTCGACGCTGCTCGACGGGCGATGCCAGCAGGTGCGCGGCGGCACCTTCCACGCGTTTTGCCTGAATCTGCTGCGCCGTCACGCGCCCAAGCTCGGCCTGGAGCATCACTTTACCATCCTCGACGCCGCCGACGCCGCCGACGTCATCGACGTGCTGCGCACGGCGCAGGGTTTTCACAAAGCCAAAAAACGCTTCCCGCGCAAAAAAACGCTCTACACCATGTTCTCGGCCTCGACCAACCGGGAACGGCCTCTCGCGGATATCCTCGAAGCCCGCTATCCGCAATTTGTGGATTATCTGGATGATTTGCTGGCGCTCAAGCTGGAGTATCAGAGCTACAAGCAGCGACACAGTTTGATGGATTACGACGACCTGCTGGCCGGCACGTTGCGCCTCTTCGAACAGCACGACGACGTGCGCGGGCAGGTGGCCGCCATGTGCCGCTACGTCCTCGTCGATGAATATCAGGATACCAACCGTCTTCAGGCCGACCTCGTCCGGCAGTTCGCCTCGGTCCACGGCAACGTGATGGCCGTCGGCGACGACGCGCAGAGCATCTATCGGTTTCGCGGCGCCGACTTCCGCAACATTTTTACGTTCCCCGACCATTTTCCCGAAACGACGGTCCTCAAGCTGGAGCACAACTACCGTTCTACGCAGCCGATCCTCGATTTTGCCAACCACGTCTTGCAGCGGGCGCATCGGAAGTATGAAAAGCAGCTCTTCACCGAGGCCAAAACCACGGGCGACCTCCCGGCGCTCGTGCCGGCGCCGGACACCCGCTTCGAGAGCCGCTTCGTGACACAGGTGATCTTGCAACTGCGCGAGCAAGGCGTGCCGCTGCACCGCGCCGCCGTGCTCTTCCGCAGCGGCTTCAACTCGTACGATCTCGAAGTCGAACTCAACCGGCGCAACATCCCGTTTGTCAAATACGGCGGGTTGAAGCTCAGCGAGGCGGCACACATCAAGGATGTGCTGTCGCACCTGAAGGTGGTCGAAAATCCGAAAGACGCCGCCGCCTGGAATCGCATCCTTCAGTTGCTTCAGGGCATCGGCCCGCGCACGGCGCACGATCTGATCGAATGGATCACCTCGGCCACCGGCGATCCGTTCACGCTCGAAGACCGGCCTTATTCGCCGCGCTACGTCGAATCGCTCAAGCGGCTTTTCGAGACGCTGCGAGCCGTGCGCGCGCCCGACGTGCTGCTCGTCGAGCAGGTCGAAGCCATCGTGCAGTACTACGAGCCGATCTGCACGCGCATCCATTACGAGGATTATCCGAAGCGTCTTCAAGACCTGGAGCACTTCATCACCCTGGCCGACACCTTCCGCAGCCGCGCCGATTTCCTTTCGTCGCTGGCGCTCGATCCCATCGAACTGAGCGCCCTCGACGGCGAGCCGCTCGACGACGACGAACTGCCGCTGGTGCTCTCGACCATCCACTCGGCCAAAGGGCTCGAATTCCACTCGGTCTTTATCATCCACGCGCTCGACGGCGTGCTGCCTTCGGGCTATTCCTTCAAAGATGAAGACGCGCTCGACGAAGAACTGCGCTTGCTCTACGTGGCCATCACGCGGGCCGAAGAAAACCTCTTTATCTCGTATCCGATGGTCCAATATCGCCGGTATCACGGCGATTATCTGGCCAAGCCCAGCCGTTTCCTCGACGGTGTGCCCGAGGCCTTGCTCGAACCCTGGCAACTCGTCGAAGACCCCACGCCGGCCCTCCCCGAAACCGCACCCAAAGCCATCCCCGAACCCGCTTCATCACCCAACCCTGTACCCGAACCAGCCTCCACCCCCACCGAAGTGCCTGAAACTCCCGACGACGGCCTCCCCTTTTAAATTTTTTAAAATCTCCGATTTGAAAAAATTTAACCATGCAAAGCCCTGACGACACGCCGACCCTTGTTGCGCCTGAACGACCGCTTCGCATCGTCGAAGTGGGCATGGGGCAACTCGATGTGATCAAGCGGCTCAACCGGGTGATCTTCGGCGAGGAACGCGTCATCAATACGTTCGAACGCGCCGATCTGATGATGCTCCTGGCCTCGCTGGGCGACGAGCCCGTCGGGTTTAAGATCGGGTATAAGGAGAGCCGCGAGACGTTCTACAGCGCCAAGGGCGGGGTGCTGGCGGCCTACCGGCGGCGCGGCATCTCGCGCCAACTGCTCTACGCCATGACCGAGCGCATCCGCCGCAAAGGCTATCGGATCCTGGCCTACGATACGTTTCCCAACATGCACCCCGGCATGACGGTGATGGGGCTCGAAGAAGGCTTCCGCGTCACCCGCGCCGATTATAACCCCACCTACAAGGACTTCCGCCTGCGGTTTGAGAAGAAGATTTAGCATTCTGAATCGCGGAGCGATTCAGAAATCAGAACAACGCGTAAATGAACGGCGCCAGCGCCGAGCCTTGCGTCAGGACGATCAGCAGGCTTAGCATCATCAGGACGATGACGATGGGGGCGAGCCAGTATTTTTTGCGCACCCGCAAGAAACTCCAAAATTCGGCGAGAATACGTGCCTTTCCCATGAGATTCGGTGGATGAGGTGGAGGGTTTGGAGAGGAATGGTGTTGAGGGTGAGGGACTTGTACGATGGCGCGGTGCTTCTGATTCCGTGTATCCGGTTTTGTAAAGATAGCGTTTTTATAGAAAATGCGTCGAAGGGAGGTGGTGACGGCGAGGGAGCGGATGCAACCCGCGATAGGCTGGGACGTACTCCAACAGGTTGCCTCTGTGCTGCTCCCGATCTTTCACATGCCCTAAACACCCCCATCGCTCGTGTTTCGCTTCTTTTACGAAATCTGGGAAGGGTTGCGCATCGCCCTCCGCGCTATCCACGCTCACAAAATGCGGTCGTTCTTGACGATGCTGGGCATTGTCATCGGCATCGTGACGGTTACGGCAATGTTCACCGTCATCAACGGGCTCGAACGCGGCTTCGAACGGTCTATGGCGATGCTGGGCACCAACGTGCTCTACGTCGACAAAACACCCTGGTTCGCCACGCCCCAGGATTGGATGAAGTTTCGCAACCGGCCCGACATCAAGGCCGACCTCGCCGATGCCATCCGGGAACAGGCGCGCTACGTCGAGGCGGTGGCGCCCCTCGTGCGCACCGGGCGGCCCGTGCGCTACCGCGACCGCGCCCTCTACGGCGTCTTCATTCAGGGCTCAACGCCCGACATCACCCGCATCGAAGACATCGACCTGACCGAAGGGCGATGGTACAACGACTTTGAAAACCGAACGGCGCGCAACGTCTGCATCATCGGGGCCGAAGTGGCCGAAAATCTTTTTCCCAATGAGCGGCCTCTCGGCAAGAAAATTCGCGTCGGCGGGCACCGGTTCGAGGTCATCGGGGTGTTGGCGCGGCAGGGTAAGTTTCTGGGGCTTTTTTCGTTCGACGAGCAAATCCAGATGCCCTTCAACACCTTTAAAAAACTCTTCGGCAGCCGCCGCAGCATCACCATCGAAGTCAAGGCTTCCTCGGCGGAGACGTTGGATCTGGCCGAAGATGAGATCACGGGCATCCTGCGGACCGTGCGCAAGGTCGATGCGATGGAAGAGTCTAACTTTGCCATCAACCGGCAGGAGGCTTTTCGTGATCAAATCGGTGTGATCAAGGGGACGATCTACGCCATCGGCATCTTTTTGACGGCGCTGGCGCTGGTCGTCGGCGGCATCGGGGTGATGAACATCATGTTCGTGACGGTCAAAGAGCGCACCAAAGAGATCGGCATTCGCAAGGCGGTCGGGGCCAAGCGGCGCACCATCCTGATCCAGTTTTTGATCGAAGCGGTGATTGTGTGCGTCCTGGCTGGTCTCATCGGGGTGGCGCTCTCGGCGATCGTGGCAGCCATCATCAACAGCTTTTTCACGGCGTATCTGTCGGCAGGCACCGTCATCCTGGCCTTTTCGATTTGCGTCGGCGTCGGGGTGGTCTTCGGCCTGGTGCCGGCCTGGAGCGCCGCCCGTGCCCACCCCATCGAAGCGCTGCGATATGAATAAGTGCAACCGCAGATCGGGGCAGATGGGCGCAGATGGACACAGATTATCTGCGTTTATCCGTGTCCATCAGCGGTTGCAAACATCCGCGTTTATCCGCGTTCATCAGCGGTTGCAAATATGATCAACTTCGAGTTTATCCGATTGGCCTGGGAGGCAGTGCGCAGCCATAAGCTCCGTTCGGCGCTGACGTTGTTGGGGATGATCATCGGCGTCTTTGCCATCATCGTGGCGGTGACGGCGGTGCAGGTCATCGAAAACAGTTTCAGCAGCACGATCCAGTCGTTCGGCTCGACGACGTTCACGGTGGAGAGTTCGTCGGGCGTGCAGGTGCAAGGAGCGCGGCGGCGGGCCCGCGAAAACATCACCTACGAGGAGATGGAGCGCCTGCAAGAACGCGCGCAGTTGCCCGTCGCCATCAACCCGGAGATGCGCCAGGGGTTTCTGGTGGAAGCCCGGTACGGAGAGCGTAAGACCGATCTTGAAGTCATCTTTCTGGGCTCGAACGAACACTGGCCCGGCAACAACGGCTTCGAAGTAGGCGACGGGCGTTTTCTCACCGATCAGGATGTGCATCTGGGCCGCCCCGTCGCCGTCATCGGTTCTGATCTCGACGACGAGCTTTTTCCCAACGAACGCTCATTGGGCAAAGACGTCATCATCGACGGCTATCGGTATCAGGTCATCGGGGTGTTGGAGGAGAAGGGAGAGGCCTTCGGGACCAACGTGGATATGATTGCCGTCGTGCCCATCACCCGTATGATTTCCTCCTACAGCGCCGGGCAGCGCGATATCGAAATCAAAGTGCGCGCGCCGAGCATCGAACTGCTTGAGGCGACGATGGATGAGGTCATCGGGCTCATGCGTGTCATCCGGCGAGTACGGCCCGGTGAGGAGAACAACTTCGAGTTGCAAAGCAACGAAGCCCTGGTCGAACAGGTCGGCAGTTTTACCTCGATCCTGGCGATGGGTGGCGCCGGCATCGGGCTGATCACGCTGCTGGCCGCCGGCATCGGCATCATGAACATCATGCTCGTCTCGGTGACCGAACGCACCCGCGAGATCGGCGTGCGCAAGGCCGTCGGCGCCCGGCGGCGCGACATCCTCAGTCAATTCCTCTACGAAGCCATTTTTCTGTGCCAGATCGGCGGTATCGTGGGCATCCTGGCCGGGGTAGGCGCCGGTAACTTGATGGGCCTGCTCTTCGATGCGGCTTTTACTTTTCCGTGGCTCTGGGCGCTGGCGGCGGTCCTGGCTGTCACCGGCATCGCCGTGGTCTTCGGCGTCTATCCCGCCTTCAAAGCCGCCGGCCTCGACCCCATCGACGCGTTGCGCTACGAGTAATTGCAACCGCAGATGATTGCAGATGGGCGCGGATTGACGCAGATGGGGCTTTGAAGCAGCGATGATGCTTGATTCGGGGGCGTTAGAGCGTATTGATTCCCGGACAATTTTTGCGGTGGGCAGTATCGTTTAAGCTTTTCACGTACCTTTGCGTCCGTAGATCTGCGTTCGTCTGCATTCATCTGCGGTTGCAAGCCTTTGCATCCGTAGATCTGCGTTCGTCTGCATTCATCTGCGGTTGCAAGCCTTTGCATCTGTAAATCTGTGTTCATCTGCGTTAATCTGCGGTTGCAATGGATCAAAACGCTGCCAAGAAGGCTGCCGGCGAGGCGGCGGCTGCCATGGCCCAGGATGGGCAACGCATCGGCCTGGGCACCGGCTCGACGACCGCTTATACCATCGCCGCGCTGGGTCGCCGTGTTCGCGAGGAAGGGTTGCAGATCGTCGGCACGCCCACCTCGTTTGCCGCCGAACGCCTGGGCCGGCAGCACGGCATCCCACTGGCTACCCTCGACGAACTCGACGCCCTCGACATCGCCTTCGACGGCGCCGACGAAGTCAGTCCCGGTTTCGATCTGATCAAAGGCCGGGGGGCGGCGCACACCCGCGAGAAGGTGGTCGCGTCATTGGCGGCGCGGTTCGTCGTGCTGATCGATCCGTCGAAGCAGGTCGAACGGCTCGGCACGCGGATGCCGGTGCCGGTGGAGGTCTTGCCGATGGCCGCCGCGCCGGTGATGCGGGCGCTCGAAGGCCTCGGCGCGCGGCCTGTGCTGCGCATGGGCCAGCGCAAAGACGGCCCCGTCGTCTCAGACCAGGGCTTCTGGATCATCGACGCGCACTTCGACGACGGCCTCGACGACCCGGCAACGCTCGACCAGGCGCTCCTCGCCCTACCCGGCGTGCTCGATCACGGCCTGTTCATCGGCCTGGCCACCGACGTGGTCGTCGGCGAGCCCTCCGGCACCGCGCGGCATCTGCGAAAGGGAGAAAGGGAGAAAGGGTGAGAGGGAGGATAAGGAGAGAAATGAAAAAAGCCCCACCGCAAAACACGGCAGGGCTTTTTTGTCAGACCATTTAAATAATTTTCCACCAGGAAAATTATTTAAGCTTGAACGTAATCGGCAACGACATTTTGACCTTGACGGATTTGCCGCGCTGCTTGCCGGGCTTGAATTTGGCCTGGCGCACGACGCGGAGGGCCTCTTCGTCGCATCCGGCTCCGATGCCGCGCACGACGGCAGGCTCGGAAACGCTCCCCGATTCATCGACGATGAACTGGATGATGACGCGGCCTTCGACGCCGGCTTTACGGGCAATCTCCGGATACTTGATCTTCTTCTGGATCTCGCCCAGCCCCCCGATAAGTTCGGGCATCTGCTCGACGACCACGAAGATCTCCGGCTCCGGCTCCGGCTCGGGCTCATCTTCTTCCGGCGGCGGCGGTGGCGGCAGGTTGGCCAGCGGCTCCTCGATGTCGAGCGAGGCGTCGAGGTCGAGGTCGTCATCCTCGATGATCTCGTCGTTGGGCACCTCGACAGGCACCGGCGGCTTGGGCGGCGGCGGCGGTTTTTGGATCTGCTTGGTCTGGAGGATCTCCTCCATCTGCACGACCTCTTGCTCGATCTGCTGGAATTCCATCGTCTCGCCGCGGTCGAGGTTCACACGGAAAGCCAGGATGAGCAGCAGCAGTGCCGCGATCATGCCGATCTCGACGACGACCCCGTAGGTTTTACGGAGATCAGCTTTGGGGTTTTTACGGATGGCCATAGTTGCTCGATTCTGATGCCTGAAAAAGGGAGTGCGTCTTCCGATAGTCACAAAGCCCTAAAGATAGGACAGATGACACACAATGAAAAGGGTTTAGCAGTGGAGGCGCTAAAAAAACGTGCGTCGGTTAGGGAGGGTTCCGAGAAAATTGAAAGCTGTGCATGGGGGCTACCTCAAAAGGGTGAAAAACGCACTCTCCGGCAGGGTTATCGCAGCCTGAACGTGACCCGCAAATGAAACCGAACCTTGACGGCCTTGCCGCGCTGCTTGCCGGGCTTGAATTTGGCCTCGCTCACGACGCGGAGGGCCTCTTCGTCGCACCCGCCGCCCAGCCTGGGGCCAAAGACCTCCGGCTCGGTGACGTGGCCGTTTTCATCGACGACGAACTGGACCGTGACGCTGCCTTCGACGCCGGCTCTGCGGGCCATCTCCGGATACCTGATCGGGCCGAGCTTACCGATGAGTTCGGGCATCTCCTCGACAACCACGAAGATATCCGGCCCAAGATCAGGTTCTTCCGGTTTGGGTTCGGGGTCGGGTTCCGGCGGGTCGCCAAGAGGTTGCGGCTCCTGTATATCAAAATAGGGATCGAGATCTAGCTCCTCGTCTTCGTCGATAAGAACGTCGTTTTCTACTTCTACGACGATCCTCGGGCGCGGCGGCTTCGGTGGTTTCCTGGGCTGCTCGGTTCTTGGGATGTCGATTACCTCGACCGGGGCCACCTGGTCAATCGTGAAATCCATCTCATACTCCGGCTGAATATTGATCCGGAAGGCCAGGATGAGCAGCAACAACGCTGCGACCATGCCTGCTTCGACGAGGAGGCCGTAGATTCTGCGGGGGCTGCCATTTTTGTGCTTTCGAATAGCCATCTGTCTGCCTGCACTTTTTGTGATACACATCGATATTTCTGGCCAGCCTTCATTGTCAAGACACGGAGCAGTCGGCGAAGTTGCTGTTTCACGTTTTAGAAAGCCTGTTGCGATTCGTCAGGCGATAGATGAGTATGGCGGTGAGGAGGCCGAGGGCGTTGGCGAGCGCATCTTTGGGATCGGGCGTGCGGTCGAACGGAAGAAAACCCTGGTAGACTTCGGTGAGGGCGGCGTAGGCGAGGCCGAAGGCCAGCACATACGCTGTTCGGCGGGGCGGCGGGCTCTTGAGCGCCCACATCCACACCCAGCCGAAGCCCGCAAACACCACGAAATGCGCAATTTTGTCGATTGAAAAGATATCGATGGCGGGCAGGTCTTTTCCTGGGATTGAACAGGCTGCCAGGATGACGAGCGTCCAGATGATAGCGAGAAGAAGAGCGCGGGTCATGGTTGGGGGGTCATGGGGCATGAGTCATGGGTCATGGGTCATGAGGATGAGAAAAGAACCCATGACTCATGACCCATGACCCATGACATTTTTTCAAGATGCATTCCTCGAAGAATGTCGCCGGGGTCTTTTTTCAGGAAAACCGATCCATCAGCACCGTTGGAAGCACATCGAGCAGGTCCATGGCCATCATCGTGCGGGGCGGGTGGTTTTCGGCGTAGCGGTCGGCGGCGGCGCCGCCGAGGTGGAGGGCGCAGACGGCAGCCTGAACCGGGGTGAGGCCTTGCGCGAGCAGGCCGGTGCACAGGCCCGCCAGCACGTCGCCGGTGCCGGCGGTAGCCAGGGCCGGGTTGCCGGTGGCGTTGACGTACGCGGTGCCGTCCGGGCAGCCGACGACGCTGGGCATCCCTTTCAGAATCAATACGCAGTTCCACCGCTGCGCGTAACGCTGCGCCACGCCGATGCGATCCGTCAGGTCTACGTCGGCATCGGCCAGGCGGCGGAACTCGCCCGCGTGCGGTGTCAGGATCCAGCGTCCTTCGGCATGCCGGGCGATGAGGTTCGGGTCGTCGGCCAGCGCGTTGAGGGCATCGGCATCGACGACGACGGGCAGGTCGGTTTGTTGAAGCAGCGCGCGGATGAAACGCTGGGTGCCGATGTGCCGGCCCTGCCCCGGCCCGACGAGCAACGCGCGGGCTTTAGCCAGACGCGGCTTCAGCGCAGCCAGGGCGCCGTGGAGGTCGAGGCCGCCGTCGGAGGCTTCGGGCAGCGCCAGCGTCGTCACTTCGGTCATTTTGGCGGCCAGGATCGGCTGGATCGACTGCGGGCAGGCGCAGGTGACGTAGCCGGCGCCGGCACGCGCGGCTGCCACCGAGGCCATCACCGGGGCGCCCGTCAAGCCCGGTGCGCCGCCGACGGCGAGGGCCATGCCGGCGCTGTACTTGTGCGCATCGCGCTGCCGCCGGGGCAGCCACGCCGCCACCGCCTCGTCGGTCGGATGCCAGGCGCACCCCGGCCTCGCCTGCACGTGCTCGATCACAAACCGGGGAATACCGATCTCGACGACCTCCACGCGTCTGGCCATCGCCGGGCCGTCATTAATCAACAATCCCACTTTGAACGCGCCCATCGTGACGGTCAGGTCGGCGCGGACGGCGGCGCCCAGGATGGTGCCGTGGTCGCTGTGCAGGCCGGTGGGCACGTCGAGGGCAGTGGTGGGTTGCGGCTGCTCATTGAGCCACGCCACGATGCTGCTGAGCGGCTCGCGCAACGCGCTCGCAAGCCCCGTTCCCAGCAGCCCATCCACATACAGGGCGGCGTCTCGGTAGGCGTCGAGTTGGTCGAGGTTTTCGAACAGAAGCAGGTCGAGGCGGTCTGTGTCGTCGTGTTCGGCGAGTTGTTCGAGGAGACGCCAGTTGTGCGCGGCGTCGGTGCTCATGGCATCCGGGCCGCTCAGCGCCACCACACGCACGCGGGCGCCCCGCGCATACAAAACCCGCGCCACGACGAACCCGTCGCCGCCGTTGTTGCCCTTGCCGCACAGGCACACGACGGTCTTGCCCGCCATCGGCCCGAATGCCTGCTCGATCCGGTCTACCGCGCCGCGTCCCGCCGTTTCCATCAGCGTAAAGCCGGGAATGCCGTAGTCTTCGATGGAGACCCGGTCGGCCTCTCGCATTGCTTCGGCAGTGAGCGCGGGGTTCATGGTGAAAGGGGGATGGATGTGGAGTAGATGATTTGCCTCATAATCGAAAGATCAACCCAAAATCCAAAATCCAAATCATCTTTCCGGAACGTGGAGCGTGTCTTTCAGCGCGCTATCCCAGCGGGCGCGCACCGAAGCGGCTTCGGTGTTCCAGGTGACCGGCTCGGCGCGTTCGTAGGGCAGGATCTGCCCGCCGTCCCACCGTCCGTTGCCGTTGCGATCTATGAAGAGGCGGAAGCGATAGGGGCCTTCCGGGAGGTTGTCGAAGGCGAAAAGGCCTGTCGAGTCGGGGGTGGTGGTGGCGTACGGGCTGGGCGCTGTCGGATCTTCGGTGGCGTAGAGTTCGACGATGAGGGTGCCGCTGGTATCGTCGGTGGCGGTGATGCCGCTGAGGCTGCCCAGGGCGCGCTCGCTGATGCGCCGGTAGGCGCGCGTGTAGACCGTATCGACGCCGCCGGCTTGCTGCCCATCGACGCGGACGTCTATGCGGAGGCCGGGTTGCAGGGCGGGCGTGAAGCCGAGGCGATACGTCGTGCCGTCGGTCGTCGTCATGGCGAAGTCGAGCGCCTGGCCGGTCGAATCCTGCGCGGTGACGATCCCGGCCAGGCGGGCCGGCGGCACGGGTTCGTTGAATCGGACGCCGGGCGAGATCGACGGCGGCAGCACGAGCGGGTCGGCGGCGGCTTCGGGCAAGAAACCGAGGAAGCGAAGCCGCAGTGTATCGGGGTTAGCCGATGGGGTGAAGCTGACGGTATCCGAAAGCACGACGTTGTCGCTGGAATCGGTGAGGGCGGCGGATGGGCGTAAAAGGTGGGGCGTGGCGGCGAGTGAGTCGGTCAACAGATAGACCTGGCGCGGGTCGTCGGCAAAAAGATAGACGTCTTGCAAGGCCGCCGCCTGCCCCGAGGCCGAATCTTCCATCATCCAGCCGTCTGTGGCGCGGTTGGTCAGTTGGATAGCTTCGGAGAAACGCACCAGATGGCGCCGGCTCGACCAGGGCCGCACGCGCTGCACACCGGGCGGGATGGTATCGCGCAGGGAGACGAACCAGGAGAGGTCATCGCCGGTTTGGGTGGTGTCGGGATCGGCAAGGATGACCGGGTGCGGCGGGGCGGCGAAGGGTTCGTTGGCGTCGGGCTGTTGGGTGCGGTTTCGGTCTTGCAGGGCGATGACGAAGTAGGGTTGTTCGTTCAAATAAGAAAGCGAGAACCGCCCGTCTTCGCCGGTCTGGGTGCGATAGGCCGGGCGTTCGGGGAGCGAGTCGAGGGCTGCCGAGTCGGGGGCAGCATAGGCAAAGATGTCGAAGCCGCCGACGCCGTTGCCCTGCCCGGCTTCGAGCAGGCGCCCGGCGAGGTAGCCTTTGTTGATGACCGGCCCGGTGGAAAACGCAAACGTGATCGGTTTGGGTAAGGCTACGCCGCGCGCGTCGCGCAGGTTGTTATCGAGCGTGAGGACGTAGGTCGTATTCTCGCGCAGGGCTTCGGGAAAGCGGATCTCGACGCGTCGTTTACGCCACTTGAACCGAAGGCGGCCTTCGGGCGCGGGGGTGATGGTAAAAGCCCGCGTAAACGAGCCTTGATCGACGTATTCCGAAAAGATAAACCGCACCGAGGTGCCGGTGAAATTAACTGTTTCGTTTTCCGGTTCGGTCGTTTCCAGCGTGGGCGGCGTGCGGTCGGGCGGGCCGCCGGTGGGCAGGCGCGGGTCGGCGCATCCGGCCAGGAGGACGAGGATGAGGAGAAAGGGGGAGAGAAGGGGAGAGGGGGAAGGGGGGAGGGTTGGATCGGTCATGCTTCTGAGCATCTTGTTGCTCGTTCCCACGGTCCTCCGTTCAGGAGGTGTTTGGGAATATCGAATATCGAACAAGGAATGTCGAATGGAGAAGGTGTGATTAGATCCTTCGATATTCGTAAATCCTTGTTCGCTATTACTTTCGTCAGTCGCCTGCGGCTCGTGTCATTATTCAAATAAACCCAAAGATCTTGCAAAACTGCCTCTAGCCCTGCCGCGCGGTCTCCAGAGCTTCGATGTTTTGCCGGGGCAGGCGGATGCAAAACGTAGCGCCGCCGGTATCGGCCTCGACGAGGTCGAGCGTGCCGCCGTGTCGTTCGACGAGTTGGCGGCAGATAGCCAGCCCTAGCCCGGTGCCTTTGGCCTTGGTTGTAAATAACGGTTCGAAGATCTCATCTCGTACATCCTCGGCGATGCCCGGCCCGTTATCCTGAATCAGGATGGTGTCGAAGTCCTCGTGGGGGGCCGCCGTCACGTCGATGTGCCCGTCGCCGTCCATGGCCTGCACGGCATTGGTGAGCAGGTTGACGAGCACCTGCTGAAACTGCTCCGGATCGGCTTTGACGACGAACGGGTCGGGGTTGAGCGTGCAGCGCAGGCCGATGCCGTCGGTGTCTTCGATCCGGTCGAAGGCTTTACGGACGGCCTCATCGAGATCGACGCTCTGCACCGTAGGCTCTTTGGCCCGGCTCATCTCCAGCAGCGTGCTGATGATCCGCTCGGCAGTGCCGATCTCGCGTTCGATGATGCTGAGATATTCGGCCCACTTGGTGTCTCCGCTGGGCAGGCGGCGTTGGAGGTAATAGTTGGCATTGCGCACGGCGCCGAGCGGGTTGCGTAGCTCATGGGCGATGCTGGCGGCCACCTGCCCGATCGTGGCCAGCCGCGTCTGGCGTATGAGTTTGCGCTTGGCCTTTTTGAGTTCTTGCTCGATGTGCTCTTTCTCGCGTTGTTGCTGGCGCAGGAGGTTTTCCTGAGCCTGGCGGGCTGTTTCCTCGGCGCGTCGTCGTTCGGTGATGTGCCCCCATTCGCGGAGGGCGCGCTCGGCGATGCGCGGCATCTGGGCCAGCGTCGCTTCGGTCTTGACCACGTAGTCGAGCGCGCCGGCTTTCATCGCCTCGACGGCCACCTGCTCGTCGCCGTGGCTGGTCATGATCACCACAGGAAAGGGCGACGGGCTTCGGTCTGCCGGCAAGAGTTCGACGCCGTCGCCGTCGGGCAGGCGCAGGTCCGAGATCACCAGATCGGGCATGGCCTCGGTCAGGCTGGCGCGCGCCTGTTTGAGGTTGGGCGCCACGATCAGCGTGACGGTCTGATCCCGCGCCGAAAAAGCCCGGCGGATGAGTTCGGCGTGCGCCACTTCGTCTTCGACCAGCAGAATGCACAAGTCCTTCCCATTCATGCTACTCATAACACTCTCCTTATGAATTTTGACGGTTTTCGTTGATGCCGTGGCATCAACGAAAACCGTCAAAATTCATTACGCTCACGACCAGGGGTAATAGTTCCAGCCCAGCCAGTAAAAGCCCAGATCTTCCATCAACGCAGTAAAGCCTTCGAAGTCCAACGGTTTGACGACATAACTGTTCGTGTGCTGTTCGTAGGCCTTGGCTACGTCGCGTTCGGCCTCGGAGGTCGTCAGGATCACCACCGGCAGCGTGTGCAGTTCGTCGGAGGTGCGGATCTCTTTGAGTACTTCCAGACCGTCCATGCGAGGCAGGCGCAAATCTAACAAAATAACATGAGGCCGCGGGCTCTGCTTGGGATCGGCGTGCGGGCCGCGGCGGAAGAGGTAGTCGAGAGCGCTTTCGCCATCAGAGAGATGGATGATCTTATTGGCTACGCGGTGGTCTTCAAAGCTGCGCAGCACCAGTTCGGCGTGGGCCGGGTTGTCCTCGACAAGCAAGATCGTAAAAGGCTCACCGCGCATTGGTTTGACGGGCATACTCTGTCAAAGCTCCATACTGTGGTTAGTTTAGCGAAGGGGTATAGACGTCGCGTTCTTAACGACCTGGGAAATTACGCGTTTACGGATAAAGATAAACCGTCTCGTTAAACTTATACCAGTAAATCACATCCTTGCAATCTGGTTGCAAGGTAGTGTAAAGCAGAACGTGCTGCCGGTTCCCTCGTCCTTAGACTCGACCCAGATCGTCCCCTCATGACGCTCCACAATCCGCCGCACCAACGACAGCCCGATGCCCGTGCCCTCGACGTGGGGATCTAAGAGACGGTTTGGTAAGTCATTCCGGGCTGCGCACGGTTCTTTTCGATCCATCGACGCCCGCTTTTTCGGCCCGTAACGCTGCTACGCGCCTCAAAAGTCGTCCGTCGCTGAATCGAAAAGCCCTCGTGCTCGCCTGCGGACTGACTTACCAAACAGTCTCTAACTGATCGAACAGGCCGAAGATCTTATCGTGATAGCGCGGGTCGATGCCGATGCCGTTGTCGCGGACGCAACACTGCACGCTGCCGTCCTTCTTGTGGGCGTCGATCTCGATGCGCGGCGCGGCTTGACATCCAATCAAGGATCATACCTGACGCGATTTCAAGGGTCAGGGTTCGGCTTACACGCCGTCGTCGGAGCGGTCGCTGCGGAGGTTGAAGAAGAGGTAGACCGTGATGGCCGTGGCGGCGGCGAGCACGGTGGGTTCGAGATAGCGGCGCATCCAGCCGGCCCGGGGCGCTTCGCCTTGTGTTTCAGGAAAGGCTTCCGATTCGAGGCCGGCGCGGTCAGAACGGCGGATCGTGTCGGTGAAGGTTTCGCGGCAGCGGTCTTCGCCGAGCAGGCGTCCGTTCGCCGCTGCGAAGGTATAGCGCAGGGCCAGCGTGACGGTTCGGTCGAGGTGTTTGCGCCGGGCGCGCGCATAGTCCACGCGGGCCTCTTCGATGGTATAGACGAGCCGGGGCGGCGGCGGCCCGGCAGCCTGGAACGACGTGTCGGCGAGGAAGAGCGCGCGCTCGTCACGGCGCCACGTCTCGGCGAGGGCCGCGCGCAGATAGGGCATGAGCGCCGGGGCATCGAGCACGAGCACCCGGGCCGTGTCCGGCGCCTGGGCCAGGCACCGCACCGCCAGCATCTGGTAGGCTTCCAGGTTGGTCGGTGCCGGCTGCGCGCGCGCGGCAACCCCGCACGCCGGAGCAAGGCACACAAGCACCACCAGAGCGCGCATCCACGTCATGGGTTTGTTTCGGTTTTACTGGCTGCTTAAAAACCCGCAACCCTCACGCATAGATCCCCCGCATCCGCAAGGCGCTGGCGACCTTGTCGATGGCCAGCACGTAGGCGCCGATGCGCATCGGCACGTCGTATTTTTGCGAGGCGGCGTAGACGTTGTCGAAGGCCCTGCGCATGATGCGGTCGAGGCGCCGGTTGACGCGGTCGAGCGTCCAGAAATAGCCCTGGCGGTCTTGCACCCATTCGAAATACGAAACCGTCACACCGCCGGCATTGGCCAGGATATCCGGGATGACGAGCACGCCCTTCTCGTTGAGGATCTCATCGGCGACGGGCGTGGTGGGGCCGTTGGCGCCTTCGGAGATGATCTTCGCCTTCACGTACGGGGCGATGTCCTGGGTGATCTGGTCTTCTTTGGCCGCCGGCACGAGCACGTCCACGTCGAGCGTCAGCAATTCTTCGTTCGAGATGGGCTCGGCCCCTTGAAAGCCTTCGAGTGTCCGTTGGTTGGCGGCGGCATAGTCCATCGCCGCCTGGAGGTCGAGGCCGTCGGCGTTATAGTACCCGCCGGAGATGTCGCTGACGGCGACGATCTTGCAGCCTTGCTCGGCCAGCAGTTTGGCTGCAATCGACCCGACGTTGCCGAAGCCCTGGACGGCCACCGAACATTGCGAGGGGCGCAACCCCAGGCGATCCATCGCGCCGAGCGTGACGGTCATCACGCCGCGTCCGGTGGCCTCGGTGCGTCCCTGCGAGCCGCCCAGCAAGATCGGCTTGCCGGTGACGACGGCGCTGGCCGTGCGGCGGGCGTGGGCCGAATACGTGTCGAGGATCCACGCCATGATCTGCTCGTTGGTGTTCATGTCCGGCGCAGGGATGTCGCGTTCCGGGCCGAAGACGTCGATCAGGTTGGCGGTGTAGCGGCGTGTGAGGCGTTCGAGTTCGCCGTCGCTCATCGAACGCGGGTTGCAGATGACGCCGCCTTTGGCCCCGCCGAACGGCACATCCACGACGGCGCATTTCCACGTCATCCAGGCCGCCAGCGCCTTCACCTCATCGACCGTCACGTCCGGGGCATAGCGAATGCCGCCCTTCGACGGGCCGAGCACTTCGTTGTGAATGACGCGGATCCCCTGGAAGACCCGCAGCCGCCCGTCGTCCATCGCCACCGGCACGGCGGTGATAAAGATGCGTGCGGGCGTGCAGAGATATTCGTAGAAGTTGGGGTCGAGTTCCAGGATCTCGGCGGCAATGTCAAACCGTTCCATCATCGACTGGAACGGGTTTTCCTGGTCGAGGATGGGCGCCGGCTCCTGATAGACGGCGCGGGCGCGGACGTTGCGTTTGTACGGCATACCTGAGAGGGGAATGGGTTGATTTCGAAAGCGCTTCCGGGCAGAAGCGCCTCTTCAAAGCTCATCCCGCTGGAATGTTCGTATTTTGGATTTCAGATTTTGGATTTCGGATTGGATTCATAAATCTAAAATCCAAAATCGATCAGTCTTGTGACCATTGTTGCGAGCCGTTGCGGAGGGCTTCGAGCTTTTTCCAGTGTTGCTCGACGGCGCTGCGGCCCACCGTAGTCAGTTGCAGGTAGGTGACGGGTTTTTTGCCCTCGAACTGCTTGGTGATCACCACCAGCCCGGCTTCCTCCAGCTTGGCCATATGGCTCGACAGGTTGCCCTTGGTCAGGCCGGTGAGGCGTTGGAGGTAGAGGAAGTCTGCTTTGCGGCAGGCCGAAAGCGCCGTCAGGATAGCCAGGCGAGCCGGCTCATGGATCAGCTTATCGAGCCCGGCGATCTCTTCGAACGGTTCAGGCATGGCTTTCTTCCTCCGTCGGGAACGCCCCGAACGCCTTGGTGAGCAATCTGTGATGCCACGCGCCGACGAGCAGCGTCGCCCCGCCGAGGAGCACGTAGGCGATGGCGCCGGGCACCGCGCGATACGGTCCGAGCGCCGTGACCTCAAAGACCAGCGCCACCAGCGCCAGGCCGCCCATCCCCATGCCGAGCAAGACCGAGAGCGGATCGACGGACGTTTGACGATGCGTGGTGAAGCGCAACGCCAGCAGCCAGGCCATCAGCAAGATGATGACGTTGAACGGCGTGGCGAGCCTCCCATTTTCAATCATGCCCCGCCCCCACGACGTCAGGAAGTACACCACCAGGCCGGCGCCCACGAGCATCCACGTCATCACCCAGAACATCTTCTCGCCGGTGGTGGCATTGAGCCGCTCCACCTGCCCGTAACGGCGGCGATAGTAGAGCGTGATCAACCCGTAGAGCGATCCCAGGACGACGACCGCGCCGAGGCGCAGGGCAACGCCGTGGTCGAGCACCCACGCGTTCTGAAGACCGGCAAACGTCAGCGCCGCATCGATCCACAGATACAGCCAGAACGGGATGAGCTTCAGGCCTTGCAAACCGTGGAAATTGGCCGTGACGTAGCGAATATGATCAAAATCGGCAGTCATGATTCCGTTGACAGGTTGAGTTCGTTCGAGTTCTCCTGGGGAGCGGGCGGAAGCGTTTTGGCCAGCAGCCGGTGATCGAGCAGGCCGCCGATGATGACGCCGAGGCCCAGGGCCGCGTAGAACAGAGCGCCGCCGCTTTCCTGCAACCGCCTCGGATCCATACCCGCCGACGAGATCAGCGGCAGCAGGCCCATCACCGCAATAGCGAAGCCGATCACCAGATAATGGATGCGCGCCTTCCAGTCGACGTACAACCAGAGAAACCACGCGCCCATGCACAGGCTGAGTGTGCTCACCGGCAGCAATCCTGTACCGTCGATGTAGATGGCGATGAGCATGGTGACGACGGAAAGCACACACTTCCAGGAACGCGACCCGTCGCGCTCGACCTGGCCAAAGCGCCGCTTGTAATATTCGCCGATCCACCAGTAGAGCCCGAAGCCGAGGGCGATCACGACGGCGTCCAACATGGAGCCGTTCCTGGGGTCAAAGAGCGGGATCCATCCGGCGATGCCTCCGGTGTAGAGCAGGAAGAGGATTCCCAGCGGCAGGCTGCGAAGGCCCTGGAGCATGTCGAAGTTCGCCGTGACATAGCGGATGCGAGCAAGCTGATCGTTCATGGTCTATGTCCGGTTTGGGTGAGTGTCTGGTTTGTTTTGATTTTTGGTTTGTATTGCAAACCTTGTCCTGACAATACAAAATAAAATGGTCTCTGTCAAGGACTGGTTTGCGATACAAACCAAAATACGCTACGGCAGCAGCGTTTCGAAGGTTGCATTCACAGAAAGATCACACGAATTATCCCTTTTGCTGCTTGACGATCTCCCAGACGAGGTGTTTGAGTTCGGGGATGATCAGCTTGTTGAGGGGGTTGCCGGGGCGGGGTGAAAGTGCAGTTTCAGACATTGGCTAACGTGGATGGGGGCCAGGGCGTACGTCCGTCCATTGGTGTCGCTGAAATCCACTTCGTAAACATCCGGCGCAAGCTCCTCAACCAGGGTGCCTACTTGACCCCGGTACAGGCCGTGTTCCGGCACATCGTTTGTCAGAGCGACTACGTCGAGTAACTGTATTTCCTCAGCCATGTCAACAGGGGTTTCTATAGAACGAAACAGGTTACCAATCTAGCAAACGCCTCTCCTTGCCGCACGATCCAGGTGCTGCGAATGGTTGCGCGTCCTGTCTCGCTTTCCATTTCAAAATCTATCTGATACCGAATGCCATACGCGTCTTCATTGGTGCGTACGGCTTCGTGGGTGTAGACTACGTCCAGTAGCTTTTGTTGAAGTATCGGAGCGTCTTGCTTTGTCAGGCCCAACGCCGAGGCAAAAACGTGTGCTTTATGGCGTCCTCGCGGATGGTTGGGATCGAGACAATAATCGCGCAGTTTGCGGATGTCAACGACCGCTTGCGACGGGTGAGGGAGCTTCATGCGCGATGTTGAGAGATTTGCGACACACAGGTCGCAGTAATGTCCCGATTAGCCTTTTTGCTGCTTGACGATCTCCCAGACGAGGTGTTTGAGTTCGGGGATGATCAGCTTGTCGAGGGCGAGTTTGACGGCGTTGAGCGAGCCGGGTGTCGAGAAGAAGAGCGTGTCTTTGTAGACACCGGCGGTGGCGCGCGAGAGCATCGCGGCGGCGCCGATCTCCTGATACGAGAGCATCCGAAACAACTCACCGAAGCCGGGCAACTCTTTCTCCAACAACGACGAGACGGCCTCGAAGGTGCGGTCGCGCCGGCTGATGCCGGTGCCGCCGTTGAAGAGCACCACGTCTACGTTGCCGGCCAGCTTTTGCATGGCGTCTTTGATGACCGCCGGGTTGTCGGGGACGATGCGGTAGATGACGGTTTCGTGACCGGCTTTTTCGAGACGTACCCGCATGAGGCCGCCGCTTCGGTCGGTTTCTTCGGTGCGGGTGTCGCTGACGGTGATGACGGCGCAGCGGAGTTTGGCGTAGGCGTCGGCTTCGGCGTGGTGGGTTTCGTGGCTCATGCGTGGGTGTGCTCTTCGTGGGAGGGGAGGCCGAGAGGCGTCGTCGGAGTGGTCGGCTTCGTGGCTCATGCGTGGGTGTGTTCTTCGACGTGGGGGTGCTCTTCGTGAGGTTTGTCTAGCGGATGCGGAGGACGCGGTTCGCCGAACCAGCGCGGCGGGTCGTAGCCGTGAGGCGCCCACGGATGGCACCGCAGCACCCGCCAGACGGCCAGGATTGTGCCTTTGACAGCGCCGTACTTTTGCAACGCCTCCATCGCGTAATTCGAACACGACGGCGTATACCGGCAACTCGACGGCAGGTGGGGCGAGATGACGAGTTGATACGCCCGCACCAGCCCCTGAAGCACTCGCCGTGGAAGGTGTGTCAACCACCGAAGCATAGGATCTCTCGTTCGTACCGTCAACGACCTGGCGTTCTGGGTGTTATAGTGTTTTAGTTGGGGCGCACGACAATTTGTAGGTTGTCAAGCGGCTAGTTTTCTGGCTTTGGCTAGCTCAACGACGTTGTCCCAGCGGTCACTCTTTCTCAACACGCG
>JANQES010000027.1 GCA_028278205.1 Rhodothermales bacterium | reverse complement strand
GATGCAGGTGGTGAGGATCGACGGGTCGGGGTTGCCGAGCGGGTTGTATCTGGTGCGTGTTGTGGGTGAGTCGTTCGTCAAGACACAGACCGTCACGCTGCTGAAATGATACGGGACGATCGATTCGGGATGTGGGATAGGAGTGTTTTTTCGATTCCAACTCCCACATCCCGAATCGAGGAAATATTGATGAGAAAAATGCGTTTTTATCACAAAAAAGCCACAAAATACTTCTTGATTCCGCCAACCTTCATTTAAGAATCAGCGGACGGAGATCGATACAGGAATAAAGCTTTGTGCAGGTGGATCGAATTCCATTCAACCACTGTTCCGCCCCCAGGGAGCCAGGGAATTTGGTGATGTTGAGAGCTTGAAAAGGCAGAACTGATTTGACCGGCAGCAGCCGGATACTATCGGCTTTCTCTTTTCATCGATACATCCTTCTCATCATTCTTTGGCATCACCATGGCTTCCCGCTCTCCCCTTGTTTCTGGCGCACGCGTAGTGTGTGCGCAGCGAGCCCAGTGCGTTTCTTTCTTGCTGTTGCTGCTCCTGCTGGCAAGCGCGTTTCCCGCTGTTACGCAGGCGCAGGAGATCTGCTATGCCGCCGCCGACGGCGGTAACCTGTTGACGCAGGTCAACCGCAACACCGGCGCCGAGACGCTTATCGGCGGCTTCGGTGTTTCGAACATTGAGGCGATTGCCTATTCTCCCGGCAACGGCAAGCTCTACGCCGCCAACGCCGGGCAGTTTGGCGAAGTCAATACGACCACGGGCGCCTTTAGTAGCATCGGCTCCGGCTTCGGCACGGGCAACGGCGCGCTGGGCTCGGTCTCTTTCAGCGACGTCGATGGGTTGCACTTCGACCCGGTGCCGGGCGGGCTCTACGGCGTGCATCGCCGGGGCAACGGCAACGACGGCAATAACGACGTCCTCTTCCGTATTAGCACGGCCACAGGCGCCTACGTCCCCGGCGCCTTTCCCGACTTCAACGGCGACAGCCAGCCCGACGACTACCTCGTCATCTACTCCGGCGAAGCCATCAACCGATGGGACGTCGACGACCTGGCCATCGACCCGTCCAACGGGAAGATGTACGGTGCAGCCAACAACGGCAGCTCGAACGACGAACTCATCGAGATCAACCGCGTCGATGGCTCGGTTACGCTCGTGGGCAACATGGGGGTCTTCGACATCGAGGGCCTGGGCTTCGACACCAACGGCGAGCTTTTCGGCTCGTCGGGCACCTCGGGCACACCGGCCAACTCGCTCTTCGACATCAACAAAGGGAGCGGCGCGGCCACGTTGATAGCGAACCTGACGGTGGGCACGGACTACGAAGGCGTGGCCTGCCTGACCGACGGCACCAACCTCATCAGCGGCACGGTCTTCTACGATGACGACGAAGACGGCGTCCTCGACGCGGGCGAAACCGGCACCTCCGGCATCACCGTACGCCTGTTCCGCGACGACAACGGCAACGGCATCGTCGATGCCGGCGAACCGCAGATCGGGACGCAGTCTACCAACGGTGTGGGCTATTACGAATTCCCGATAGCCGCCGCCGGCGACTTCGTCATCATGGTCTTGCAGGGCGATCTGCCGGCCAACTCAACCTTTACCACCGACGACGTCGAAACGGCCAGCTTCCCCCTCGGCACCTTCGGCGGTGTGGACGCGAACAACGACTTCGGCTATACCACCGGTGCGCCGCCGCCGGGGTCGATGTCCATCACGAAACAGTCTAACGGCATCGGGCCGCTGCCGGTGGGCTTTACGCTTACCTACACCCTGACCGTCACCAACACCGGCGGAGGCGATCAGACCGGCATCGCCGTGCGCGACACCCTGCCGCCGGATGTCACCTACGTCCCCGGCAGCACGCAGGTGACCACGCCCGGCGGAAGCTTTGCCGGCAGCCCGCCGCCGTTGCTCGTCACCGGGCAGACCCTGGCTTCCGGCGAACAGATGACCGTCACGCTCCAGGCCACCATCAACGCCAACCCGAGCACGTGTGTGCTGCTCAACAGAGCCTGGGCCACGAGCAACGAGTCTTCCCAGCAGAACGCCAACAGGGTGGATCTCATTGACTCAGGCACAGGCTGCGACTTGCCCGTCGAGCTGACGTCGTTCGAGGTGGCACTCGATGGCCGCGACGCCCTCCTCTCCTGGAAAACCGCCTCCGAAACCAACAACGCCGGCTTCGAAATTCAGAGAATTTCGAAAAATGACGGGGCTTCGGCCCCGTGGCAGGTCCTCGGCTTTGTCAATGGATACGGCACCACCGAGATCGCCCAGGCCTATGACTACCGCGTCGAGGCGCTGGAGCCGGGGCGACACGTCTTCCGACTCAAACAGATCGACTACGACGGCTCGTTCGAGTATCACCCGGAGGTCGAGGTCTTCGTCGAGATGGCTGAGCAGTTCGTCGTCGAACCGGCTTATCCTAATCCGTTCAACCCGGAGGCGCAGATGCGTTTTGCGGTCAACCGG
>JANQES010000019.1 GCA_028278205.1 Rhodothermales bacterium | reverse complement strand
CCTGAGCCCTCGCCGTTTCCCGGTCCAGGCCCTGAGCCCTCGCCATTCCCTGGTCCGGGTCCTGAGCCTGAGCCCTCGCCGTTTCCCGGTCCAGGCCCTGAGCCCTCGCCGTTCCCCGGTCCGGGTCCTGAGCCTGAGCCCTCGCCGTTTCCCGGTCCGGGTCCTGTAGAAGAGCCCGAGCCGTCTCCGGAGCCATCGCCGGAGCCGTCGCCGTCTCCGGAGCCTGAGCCCTCGCCGTCTCCGGAGCCTGAGCCCTCGCCATCGCCTGAGCCCTCGCCATCGCCTGAGCCCTCGCCATCGCCTGAGCCCTCGCCATCTCCGGAGCCCTCGCCATCTCCGGAGCCTGAGCCGTCGCCGTCTCCGGAGCCCGAGCCGTCGCCGTCTCCAGAGCCATCGCCGGAGCCTGAACCCTTACCGTTTCCAGAGCCGGAACCGTCTCCGGAACCACCCTTGTTGCCCCCGGAGCCAGGCCCAGAGCCGGAACCGGAACCCAATCCAATTACCGGTATCATGCATGACTGGTTGAACCCGTCAAGCATCTTCAGAGAACAAAAGGAATTCTCAGTTACTGAGATCCGGAGTATGATCCCTGAAGTAGATTCATTACTCAGTAACATTAATGAAACCCGGGGGCCGGAGAGGTTGGACCATGTTCGGACTCTAATAAACTCGTTCTCAAGATGAAAAAGACACCAACCTCCGCTGGCAAGAATAATGTCCCCGATGTATACATTGTCGGGTTGGGCATTATGAACATAAAACAGATAACCCTCGAAGTGAGGGACGCCATCCAATGTAGTCAACATGTTTTTTTCGTTGACAATGGTTTCGGCGTGGAAGAGTATCTGCAATCTCTTTGTCCCCAAACCACCAATCTATCAACCTGTTATAAATATGGTGAATCGCGGCGCATTGCGTACAATGAAATGGCCTCTCTCGTGCTCGCTGGCGCCTTAGAAAAACAGCCTGTGTGTTTTGCCGCGTATGGACACCCCTCTATTTTTGTTTATCCGACGTTTCTCATCAAGAATATCGCCCCGCTTCTAGGTTTGAATGTAAAAATATATCCAGGTATTTCTGCCTTTGACACGGCCCTTGTTGATCTGGGTCTCGATCCTGGTTTTCATGGATTTCAAATGTATGATGCAACCGACCTGGTGGCCAGGAAAAGGCCGCTGCAAAATGACGTGCCCTGTTTGTTATGGCAAGTGGATGTTACGGGCATCGTAGAGTATTCCGACAGGAGCGATCTGGTCTACAATTTGCAAAGACTCGAAGCTCATTTAAGTAAGTTCTACCCCATGAATCATCCCATTACACTGATCCATAGTTCTAGTTTTCCGCTACTCGATGCCATTAAACACACCTTCCCATTGAACGAGTTGGCCGCCTCGGCGCGGAGCTTCAATTGGGGCGGTACCCTTTACATTCCCCCTGCCGAGATCGCGAAGGTAAAGGATGAGAAATTTGTAGACCTGATGCATCGCAAGTCGAAAAAGGGCGGCTATGATGATCGTTTGTGATGAGGATTACTTCCATACAATTATTTCATCTTTATAGTAAAAATTTTGCATAGATATAGAAATACTTACATCGAGAGATTTAACCCAGTGCCACCAGCATACGGGCAAGAGAACAAAGTCTCCTGGTTCGATCACCACATCCAAGACTTTAACGCGGCTCATTAACGGAAACCGTTTATAATCAATATCTTCGAGATGAACAGCACTGAAGCAATTTCTATCATTATACAGCTTTTCGATATAATAAGGGGGGATCAGTTTAATATGTTTCTTACCATAAATCTGCACAAAGAAAATGTTTCCTGCATCGTGATGAAGCGGGGTAACGGTTCCTTTAGGACCGAGCCAGAGCTTAACATAGTTTGTTCCCCTAAAGTTCGGGTTTAGGAATCCTTGCGGAAAAGAGAAATCATTCTTTAAACCGGCAAATGGCTTCCTTAAAAGGAGGTTATTTTTGGCAACCAAATAGACATCATTGGTTTCTTGATCCAACATATCAATAAACTCCCCCATCTTAATGATATGTCTATGCTTCCTAAAATTATCCTCGTATTTCGGATCCTTATTTCTTCCTGCTGTTATTTCGATCTCTTCGTTGCCAAATTCTTGCTTAAAAAACGCGGGGGACCACTTTTTCAAGGCCTCCCAGTCCTTAGTCAACCCTTTTACAACAACAGGTCTATTGGCAAAAAAATAGTTTGAATAGAATTCGGAAGGCGTAATATCGCTTACTATATCTATCTGCTCTACCTGCCCAGACTGTTCTAGAAGTTTGCCTAGTGTTTCTATTAACGAGCTTAGTTTGTTTTTCTCCCTATAGGTCTTTTGGCCGGCGACGAAAACAGGATGGGACTTCATTGAGGTGATCTGTTGCCGGGAAAAATCTTCCTCAAACCCATTTGAGACTAGTACGTCCAGAATTTTTGCTTCAGAGACGTTTCTAATCATGTTAAAGGCCAACCACTCTTGCCATCCATCATGGAATTGTGTTTCCATTGTGTATGCTCTGATTTACTTCGGGGATACGCCGAAAAGATTATAAGTAGTGTTGGTATAATTTTCAAATGATGTTGTCCCTATTCCGGTTGGGCAGTCTCTACCCCGCCAGCGCCGCGCGGGCCTCGGCAATCTGCGCTTCGACCTGCGCCTGCGCCGTGCCGCCGTAGCTGCTGCGCGCGCTGACCACCTGCTCCAGGGCCAGCGCTGCGTACACGTCTTCGTCGATGAGATCGGAGACGGCTTGCATCTGGTTCAGAGGCAGGTCTTGCAGGTCTTTGCCTTCTTGCAGGCAGAGCGTCACGAGCTTGCCCGTCACCTCGTGCGCCTCGCGGAAGGGCAGGCCCTTCCGGGCGAGGTAGTCGGCCAGGTCGGTGGCGTTGCTGAAGGCGCGTCCGGCGGCGTGCTTCGCGCGCTCGGCGTGGACGGTTATCTTGGGCAGCATCGAGGCGGTGAGTCGGAGCGAGACGGTGAGCGTCTCGGCGCTGTCGAAGACGCCTTCTTTGTCTTCCTGCATGTCTTTGTTGTAAGCCAGCGGCAGGCCCTTCATCACCGTCAAGAGGCTCATCAGGTTGCCGTAGACGCGGCCTGTCTTGCCCCGGATGAGTTCGCTCACGTCAGGGTTTTTCTTTTGCGGCATGATGCTGCTGCCGGTGGTGTGGCTGTCGGGCAACGTCACAAAACCAAACTCCTGGCTCGACCAGAGGATCAACTCTTCGCTCAGCCGCGAGAGGTGCGCCATCGTGATGCTGGCGTTGGCGAGGAATTCGAGCGCGAAGTCGCGGTCCGAGACGGCGTCGAGCGAGTTGCGGGCGGCGTGGCTAAAATGGAGTAATTCCGCCGAGCGATGCCGGTCGATGGGGAAGCCGGTGCCCGCCAGCGCGCCGGCGCCCAGCGGCGAGACGTTGGTGCGTTTGAGGGAATCGTCGAAGCGCTCCTGATCGCGCGTGAACATCTCGTAATAGGCCAGCATGTGGTGCGAGAAGAGGATCGGCTGGGCTACTTGCAGGTGGGTGTAGCCGGGCATGATGACGCCCAGATGCGTCTCGGCCAGATCCACAAAAACCGCCCGGGCCGTCTTCAACAATTCTATCAAATCATTCGTGGCCTCGCGGAGCCAGAGGCGGAAGTCCGTCGCCACCTGATCGTTGCGGCTGCGGGCGGTGTGCAGCTTGCCGCCAACGGCCCCGATGCGCTCGGTCAACGCCCGCTCGATGTTCATGTGGACGTCTTCGAGTTCGACCTTCCATTCAAACCGTCCCGCCAGAATATCCTGCCTGATGCTTTCGAGGCCGTCGATGATCTGCGCGGCTTCGTCTTGAGCGAGGATCTGCTGCTCGGCCAACATCGTCGCGTGGGCGATGGAGCCCTGGATGTCTTGCAGGGCCATCTTCTGATCCACATCAATCGAGGCGTTGAATGCTTCGACGAGCTTGTCGGTGTCTTCGGCGAAGCGCCCGCCCCACATGCGTTTCTGCGGGGCGGCCTCCGGCTTGTCGTTGGGTGTCATCGGCTGCGGGTATGTTGAAAACGGTTGAATGCGAGGCCCGGTGTGCAATGATAAAGCGTTTTTGTGAGGCGAAAAGCAATTTGTTTCCCATCAATTTGCGCTATATTCGATCAACTGATTGTGCGACGTGACTCAGGGGAGGCTTGCCATGCTCGGCCCAGGAATGCGCCCGCGTTTTGAGATGACCGTGCCCAGGACCCCGGCGCAAACGCTCCAACAACTCCACGACACGCTCGAACAGCCCGACGGCGCCATCACCGGCTCGATCCTGGGCCGCCACGTCCGCCTGCGCATCCCCGAAGGCCAACGCACCTTCTGGACCCCACAACTCGACGTCGAGGTCGAAGCCCACGAAGACGGCGCGCTCGTGCGCGGGCTCTTCGGGCCGCACCCGGACATCTGGACGTTCTTCATCGCCACGTATGCCGTGATGACGTTTTGTGGGATCACCGGGTTGCTCTTCGGGCTGGTGCAATGGTCGCTGGGGTGGTCGGCCTGGGCGTTGTGGTCGGTGCCGGCGGCGGCCTTGATGATCGGCAGCGTCTACGTTGTGGCGCTGATGGGCCAACGCCTCGGGCACGACCAGATGATCCAACTCCGCGCCTTTTTAGATCAATCGATCAATGAATAATGTTTTTATGTTCGACATGTCGAACATAAAAAAGGGCAACTTCGCGCGGGCTTTTTAGTATTCCTTGACGATATCTATCCGCACTAGAAAGAATAATGAGTCGTTTCGCTCCAATCATATTGGTAGCCGGTTTTATCCTTGCTTTCGCGCTGACGGCCTCGTCGGGGCCGGTGGCTATGGCTGAGGTAGAGATGCCGGAGCATGCCGCCGGGACGCCGTCGTGCCTCAGAGCCGACGTCGATACCGTCGGCGCCTATCGCGAAGTGCGGCTGCCCATCGAGCGCGACGACATCACGCTGGAGGGGCGGTTTTTTCTGCCGCGTGAGGGCGGGCCGCATCCGGCGGTGGTCTTGCTCCACGGCGGCGGTTTGCAACGCCTCAACGACGCCCCCTTGTTCGTCGCCCCGCTGCTGGCTCGCTGCGGCGTGGCGGCCCTGGTCTATGACAAACGCGGCACCACCGACTCGACCGGCCTCTGGGCAACGGCCACCTTCGACGACTTCGTGGACGATGCCGGGGCTGCCATTGAGACGCTGGCCCGGCGCCCCGACATCGACGCGCGCCGGATCGGGTTGATCGGATTCAGCCAGGGGGGGCGGTTGGCTCCGGTCGTGGCCGCGCGGCATGGGCAGGTTGCCTTTGTCGTCAGTGTCTCGGCGCCGTTCACCTCGATCATCGAGACACGGCTCTACGCCCTCGATCAGCGGTTGCGGCGATGGAGCCTCTCCGGCGCCGCACTCGACTCGGCGATGACGCTCTGGAAACAACACTTTACCGCTGTGCTAAACCAGGACACCGAGGCGCTTTCGGCGCTCGACGAGGACATCGAAGAGGCTGCGCACCGCTATGGCCGTTCCGTTCTGCCGCCGGCGTTCGATCAGATGCCTCAAACGCCGCTCTACAACTCGATAGGCCGCGACTACACGGAGGAAATCCACACGCTGCGCATCCCCATGCTGGCCGTCTACGGCGACCGTGACGCTGTCGTGCCGGTCAAACGCAGCGTGCTGGCGTTGCAACGCGCGCTCCAGGACACCGGCCATAAGGATCTCGACATCCAGATCATCCCCTTTGCCGATCACTCGTTCGTCGATTGGACGTTCAACCAGCGCATCAAGATCGAAGAGACCGTCATCGATTGGGTCATCGACCGCCTGGAGGCCATGTCTTCCGGCGCATCGATGAACACTCCGGCGAAATAAGCGACGGACAAAAAAAGCTCACGCCGTTACGACGTGAGCTTCTTCAAAGACTCAGTAGATCCGGATTTGGGCGATGCCCGAGTACGTCCCGGGCGCCGAACGGGACCAAAAGCCCGAATACGCGCCAGAAATCCCGTTCGGCGACCAGGATGTACTGAAATCCGGATCTACTGAGTCTTTGATTTAGATATATACTGAATTCGAAGTTAGACTTTCCTGATCTTCTCCCTTTCGCTCTCTCCCCCTCTCTCCCTTCGCCATCTCATCACGCCGCCTGCACCGCCGGCGTCAGCACTTTGTAAAGCGCCGGCACCACCACCAGCGTCAGCACCATCGAGACGATCAAACCGCCGATGATAGCCCAGCCCATCGGCGACCAGAGCGTGCTGCCCTGAAGCGTCAGCGGCAGCAGCCCGCCGATGGTCGTCAGCGTCGTCAACAGGATCGGCGTGAAGCGCGTCTGGCCGGCCTCCTGAATCGCCTCGACGAGCGACTTGCCCTGCTGCCGGAGCTGGTTGGCGTAATCGACCAGGATGATCGAGTTGTTGACGACGATGCCCACGAGGCTCGTCAACCCGATGAAGGCCATGAAGGAGAACGTGTAGCCTGTCAACAACAGCGCCAGGACGGCCCCGGTGATGGCGAACGGGATGGCGGCGAAGACGATCAGCGGTTGCCGGAACGAGCGGAACTGAAGCACCAGCACGCCGAAGATCCCCAGCAGCGCCACCAGCAGCGCCTGCCCGATGCCGCCGAACGACTCCTGGCGCGTCTCCTGCTCGCCGCCGACGTAATACCGATAGCCCTGCGGCCACGTCACCTCGTCGAGTTGGGCGGTGATGGCGTTCGTCACCTCGGCCACGTTGTAGGTGCTCAGCACGTCGGCGGTGACGGTCGCGGCGCGTTCGAGGTCGTAGTGTTCGATTTGCGTCGGGCCGGCCTGAAAATCGACCGCCGCCACCTGCCGCAGCGGAATCCGCGTGCCGGTCATCGAGGCCACCGAGATCCGTTCGAAGTCATCAATCGAAGGCCGGTCTTCGATGGGCAGGCGCACGACGATGGGATGGTCGTCGCCGTCTCGGTCGCGGTAGCTGGCCACGGGCAGCCCGGCCATGCTGGCGCGCACCGTCCGGTCTACCTCGACGAGCGGGATGCCCAGCAGGCCCGCCTTGTCGCGGTTGATGCGCACGTGCAGGTCGGTTTGCGGCCTCGCCGTGGGGTTGTCCAGGTTGAGCGTGCCCGGCGTGGCGGCGATGATTGTCTCGACCTCCCGCGCCAGATCGCGCAACACGTCGATGTCGTCGCCGATGACTTTGACGGCCACGGGCGCTTCGACCGGCGGCCCCTGCGCAAACTCGGTGATGGTGATCTCGGCGCCCGGATACAATGCAAACTCGGCGCGGAGATCGCGGATGAGCGCGGCAATTTTTTTCTGATCGCGGTCGCGCGTTTCGACGAAGAGTTGGGCGTGGTTGCTGCTCTCGTTTTTGGGAAATTCGTTGTAGTAGATGCGCGGGTTGCCCCGGCCTACGTTGGCCGCGTAATGCCGCACCTCAGGGCGCGTGGCCAGCAGCGCCTCCACGTCGCGCGCCACCTCGTCCGTCCGGGCCAGGCTCGTGCCCTCCGGCGTGTCGATGTTGATCAAAAATTGCGGCTTCTCGGCTTTCGGAAACAGGCTCACGCCCACCAGCGGAAACAGCCCCAGGCTTCCCACGAACACGCCGACGGCCACCGTCAACACCAGCGCCGGACGCTTCAGGGCCACATCGAGCGTCCGGCGGTAGGGGCCGGCGCCGAAGCGGTTCATCCAGCGTTGGAAAAAGGGTAAGCGATTTTGGATTTTAGATTTTGGATTTTGGATTATTGCATCTTGGTTTTTCTTGCGTCTCCAATCCAAAATCCCCAATCCAAAATCCAAAATTCTATTCTTCCCATTTCCTTTCCTGAGAAAGCGGCTGGCGAGGTACGGCGTTAACGTCAGCGAGATGATCAGCGAAGCGACCAGGGCGTAGATCACCGTTACGGGCATCGACCGGACGAAGTCGCCGGTGCCGGTTTGCAACATCACCATCGGCAGGAAAGCCAGGATCGTCGTGACGGTCGAACTGACGATGGCCCAGCCGATCTGGCTCGTGCCCTTGACGGCAGCTAAAAAGCCGGTATCGCCGCGCTTGAGGAAACGGTTGACGTTCTCGGTGACTACGATGGCGTTATCGACGAGCAGCCCCAGCGCAATCACCAACCCGACGATGGAGATCTGCTGCAACTGAAACCCCGTCAGATCGACCCACCCGATGGCGATGAACAGCGACACCGGAATCGCCAGCAAGACGATGGCCGACGCCCGAAAGCCGAGGGCCAGCAGCACCACCAGGCCCACCAGGAGCAGCCCCTGCATCAAGTTGTTGAAAAACCCGCCGACGCGGTACGACACGCTCTCGGTCTGGTCGAAGACGGTCTCCAGCGTGACGTCCGCAGGCAGGGCTTCTTTGAAGGCATCGAGGCGTTCGTTGAGGCCGGCGGTGACGTCGAAGATGTTGGTGCCGTCGCGTTGGAGGACGGTCACGAACACGGCCCGCCGGTCGTTGAAGCGGGCCAGATAGGTCTCGTCTTCGTAATCGTAGCCCACCGAGGCGACGTCGTCGAGGTAGACCACGCGGTCGCCCTGCGCGAAGACCACCGTGCGCCGGATATCGGCGAGCGATTCGTAGTCGCCGCTGGTGCGGATGTTGAAGCGGCGCGTGCCGGCGTCGAGGTTGCCGCCGGGGATGTTGGCGCTGCTGGCCTGCACCGCCCGCACCACCTGATCGAGCGACAGGCCGATCTCGCGCATCTTCTCCAGATCCAACTCGACGCGCACTTCCTGCTCCGGATAGGCCCACGTATCGACACGCTTGACGCCGTCGACGCGTTCGAGGCGTTGCTCCAGGCGCTCGGCTTCGGCCTCAAGCTGCCGGTAGCTGGCCGTCTCGGAGACCAACGCCACCTGCAAAATGTTGACATCCGACGGCGACACCTGCTCGACCTCCAAACTGACGATCTCGGCAGGCAGGTCGCCGCGCACCGTGTTGACGGCCTCGACCAACTCGTCGTACTTCTCGTCGGCGTCGGTGTTAGAGAGAAACTCGACGTTGATGACGGCCAGGCCGTCTTCGATAGTCGTCTCGATATTCTTCAGATCCTCCAACTCATTGACCGCCTCTTCGACCGGATCGACCACGAGTTGTTCGAGATCCGCCGGGTTGGCGCCGGGATACACCACGATCACATTGCCGCCCGGAAACTGAACTTTGGGATCCTCGGAACGGGGCATCGTGAAGAAAGACACCACCCCCAGCA
Source organism: Rhodothermales bacterium (assembly GCA_028278205.1). Lineage (GTDB taxonomy): Bacteria > Bacteroidota > Rhodothermia > Rhodothermales > Bin80 > JANQES01. The sequence continues at coordinate 7,544 of JANQES010000019.1, read as the reverse complement.
ACGTCAGGAGCAGCACCATCACCAGGGTGAATTGGTGGTTTTCTATGGCAAGTTTTGGGAGCTTCATGGCAGTATGCTCACTTTGTTCGCGTCATGGGTTCGCTGCGCTCACGTCATTCGCTCGCTGGCGCTCGCTGTCAGTTGCGCCTTCGGCGCGTCATTTGTTGTCTTGGTTCGAACTTGACAATGAATGACGCGAGCGAAGCGAGCTAAATGACGCGAAGCAAATGACGCCGAAGGCAAATGACTAATCAACGATTTGAATCCGCGCACCGTCGGTCAGGTACGGAGCGCCTTCGGTGACGACGGCGGCGACGGAATCGAGCCCTGCCGTCACGGCCACTTCGGCGCCGAGGATCTCGGCGATGCGGACGGGCACCCGCCGGGCTACCTCCGATTCAGCCTCGACGGCGTAGACGATGCCGTCGCGCCCGTCGCCTTCGACCAGGGCTTCGATGGGAATGAAGAACAGCGGCGCCGTATCCGACGGCATCAGATCGACCCGCGCGATGAAGCCGGACTTGAGCAGGCCGCCGGCATCCTCCACGGAGACTTCCACCTCGAACGTCCCGCTCGTGGGGTCGGCGGCTTCGGCGATCTCCGAGACCCAGCCTTTGAAGGGGCGGTCCGGGTAGGCGTCGAAGTGCAGCGCCGCCTCATCACCCAGGTTGAGCTTGACCACGTCGCGGTCGGCCAGCCCGACGCGGACCACCCAGCCCTGCGCCGCCCCGAAGACGAGCACCGCCTTGCCCGGCGTCACCAACTCATTGACTTCGGCCAGCCGCCGCAGCACGCGCCCGTTGGCGGGCGCGCGGATCTCCGAATGCCGCCGGTTGAACCGCGTGATGCGCAGGCCCGACTGCGCCACTTCCTGCGCCGTCTGCGCGTTCTCAAACTGTTCGAGCGTCGCCACGCTATCGCGGTAGAGCGCCTGCATCCGGGCAGCATCGCGCGCCGCCTTGTCGAAGTTGCTCTGCGACTGCTGCACCTGCGCGTCGATCTCGGCCATGTCGAGCCGGGCCAGCAGTTGACCGGCGCGCACGCGGCTGCCTTCGTCCACGTAAAACTTGTCGATCAGGCCGCCCGTTTTGAACGAAAGCTGCACCTGTGTCTTGGGCGCCAGCCGCCCGCTCGTGCGGATCGGCAAGGCGCGCGCGCTCTGCGTGACGTCCGCCGTCCGTACCGGCGTCGAAGGCGGCGGCTGAACAGGCTGCGCGTTCGTGTTGCACCCGGCCAGGATGAGCAGGGCGAGGGCGGCAGCGCTCAGGGTGCTTATGGAAAAGGTCGTTTTCGTACTCATGGTTGAACCTCCGGTTGAGGGCTTTTGGGGGAATGGCGAGTAGCGGGTGGGATGTGGGGAGGGGAAAAGACGGTGAATCAAGCCCCCATTGGCCACCTCCCATTCGCCACTCCCTCACACTAAATCGGGTACAAAGCCGCTGCCCGTTCGAGTTCAGCATACCGGGCGAGCAGGTCGTACTGGGTGATGGCAAGGTTGAATTCCGCGTTGGTCAGCGCCGTGCGCGCGTCGATGAAATCGACCTGATTGGCCATGCCTTCCTCGTATTTGCGTTTGACGAGGCGGAACGACTGCCGGGCGCTGCGCACGCGGTCCTGGGCTGTTTTGATGGATCGTTGGGCCACGTCCACGTTGTCGAAGGCGTCTTGCACCTGGAGGCGGATCTGCTGCGCCACCTCCTCCTGCTGCGCTTCGAGCGCGCGCTGCTGGATGCGCGCCTGCCGCACCCGCGAGCGGTTCTGGAAACCGTTGAACAAATTCCAACTCATCACCACCGACGCCGAGCGGAAGTCGGCATCGCTGGAGACGCTGTAGCCGGTGCCTTGCACGCCGAGGTCCACCACGAACGAGACGTTGGGCAGGAAGGCGCTACGAGCCAGGCGCAGGTTGGCGTCGGCAGCGTCGGCGGTGTAAGCGAGTTGCGTCAGTTCGTTGCGCCGCGCCAGCGCCAGACGCGTGTAATCCTGGCGGACGTCGAGCGGCGTCAGCTCGCTGCGGACGTACCGGGCGATAGACTGCTCGGCTGCCGGAAGCAGCACGTCGAGGTTTACGCGTTCGATGGGGGCATCGAGCGGGCGGTTGAGCAACAGGTTGAAATACGACACGGCCAGATCGCGCTGCGTTTTCGCCTCAGCCAGTTGCTGCTCGACGGCGCTGACCTCGGCCTGCGCCCGGTAGACGATGTCGCGCGTGGCCTTCCCGTTTTCAGACAGGCTTTCGTTGACCCGCAGGTTCTCCACCACGAGTTCCCGCGTCGCTTCGAAGATTTCGATCAGCCGCTCGGCACGCAAGTAATCGAAATAGGCCGTCTTGATGTCTGCCACGAGGTCGCGTTTCGTCGAGCCGACCGAAGCTTCATGGGCCTCGGCCAGGTGCGAGCGGAGGCGGACGTTGTGCCGCAGCGCCGGCTGGTAGACCGGCTGGATCAGGCGAAACTTGGTCTCTTGCTCGCGCTCGCGCAGCAGCGTAAAACGCTCGTTGTCGATGGTAGGAAACGCGCCCGGCTGGCCCTGGTCTTCGAGCAGGCCGTTGAGCGCGCCGTAGGCCGGATTGAGCAGATCGCCCACCGGAAAGTCGATGGCGCGCCCGCCGCCAGCGCGGGTGTAGCGCGCCTCCAGATTCATCGACGGGAGGTACTGCCCGCGCGCTTCGGCAATCTGTTGGCGGCTGAAGTCCAGGTCGAGTTGTTGCTGGCGCAGGGTCAGGTTTTGCTGCAAGCCGTCGCGGACGTAGCGGTCCAGCGGCGTGTCTTGCGCCAGGGCCGGGGCCGAGGCCATCAGCACAAGCAAAAAGAGGACAGGCCTTGTCATGGCGTCGTTGACTGTTTTATTAAAATTGACTGCCGGTCAATGAACGAGCAAAAAAAATTTCGCCTTCAGCTCCGGATCCGTTTCGGCGGGATCGTTTCCGTCATACAGCCTGACGAAAAATCGATTTTTGACTGGCAGTCAATCGCGGGTTCAAAAAAATACCGCAAAGCGGCAAGTGGGTGATGTCGAGTGATTGACTCTCGGTCAATACACGTGAGGTTTTCGACAAAGTTGCACCGATCCAAAAAAATAATGTTACGTATTTGAAATCGCTGGAGCGATTTCAAAAAATTTATTCGGGTCTCAGGCCACGATCTATCAGGTCGAGGCCGGCGGTCAGGAGGGTTTCGGGCGCGACCTGATAGCGTTTCTGGGCGTCTTTGTAGCTGGCTACCTGGATCAGGCCGTGCGTCTGCCCCCAGAGGTTGACAGCGGTCACCATCGGGTTGAGATCGGCGCGGATGGAGCCGTCGTCGATGCCGTTTTGGACGGCCTGCGCCACGAGTTCGATGACCTGACCGCCTTCTTTTTCACAGGCCAGCTCAAACGATTCCGGCTCGCCGTTTTCGCTGCGTTCGGCCTCAAACCAGGCCATCAGGTTGAAATAATTGGGGTATTCGCGCGAGAACTGGATGTAACTCTCGCCGATAGCGCGCACCTGTTCGATGCCGCGTTTGTGGGTGCGGATGGCGCGCTCGAAGAACTGGTGGAGCACCCGCAGCCCCCGATGCACGATGGCGTGGCAGAGGTCGTGCTTGTTCTTGAAATAGTGATAGAGCAAGCCCTTGCTCAACTCGGCGGTTTCGGCCACCTCGTCCATCGTCGCATTGTCGGCGCCTTTGGCAAAGAAGACGCGTTCGGCGGCATCCATGATGGTGTTTCGGCGCTGTTCTTTCTCGCGCCATCGTCTTTCGGCAACGCCCATAGCGATCCTCATTCGATTTTTGACTGACAGTCAATAATACCCTGTCAGGTTCGATAAGTTTCAAGGCGAAGAAAATGATTTGGTAATTCCGCCATAACACGCCGTTAACCCGGTGGCCTTATCCTAGCGTCATCATATCTGATAGGCAGTACGTTACCGGGTCCAAGCCCGGCGCTCTTGCGGGGGCGCCGGGCTTTTCTGTTTGGGCGATGCTCTTGATTTGGTTGAACGAAGCATGAGTCATTCCGAATTATAGAGCCCCGTAGGGGCGACCTGTTCAAAGCCGAAGTGGCGGATTCTTTTGAACAGGTCGCTCCTACGGAGCTTTTAGTTTTTTTAATAGCTTGGTACTACAAACAGGACGCCCCTACGGGGCTCTAAAAATCGGGATGATCCATGTCTAATACCGTTTCTATCTCACCAAAACCATCGGTTTAGCGAGGACACGGGTGTTGGTTTCGAGGCGGTAGAAGTAGAGGCCGCTGCTCAGGCCGGAGGCATTCCAGGGCACCGTGTGCCAGCCTGCCGGGAGGGCAGCCTCCAGCAGCGTCGCCACGCGTTGGCCGAGCACGTTGTAGACAGTCAGCCGCGCCTCGCCCGGCTCGGGCAGTCCGAACCAGATCGTCGTTGTCGGATTGAACGGGTTGGGGTAGTTCTGGAGCAGCGTATAGTCCGGCGGAAGACTGGTGGCCGGGATGATCGGCCCGTCGCCGACGGTGAAGCGCCACGGCTTCGACCAGGGGCTCCGCGCGCCCTCGTAGGATTTCGTGCGGAGGCGCCAGTAGTAGGTGGTCCCGGCGTCGAGGCCGCTGACGGTGAAGTGAGTCATGTCCGGACCCAGACTATCGTGGTCAACAATCAGCGTGCTGAAATCCGGTTGGGTAGATACCTGGAGGAGGTCGCGCCGTCCGCCGGGCGCGCGGTGCCACCAGAGCGTGACGGTCTCCGACTGCCGGCCCGCGCCGTCTTCGGGCGCAGCATGCATCGAGGGCTCAAGACCGTGGGCCGTCGTATAGAACCGAATCACCGTCCCCTCGGCAGGTCCTTGCGGGCGGAACGAAGGGCTCGTCGCATTGCCGAAGAACATGATCGACCTGAGCGGTCTTCGGTAGACATTAACCAGCGAATCTTTCACCATATCCCCGTCGATGCGGCGGGGGAGGGCGCCGGAGGCGGCGAAGTCGGCAAAATCCTGATAGGTTTTTCCGTCGTGGGGATAATAGGCGGAGATCGCCTCGGTAGACGGCCAGCCGAGGTCGAGGGGATCGCCGGGCCATCCGTGGCCGTACTGGAAGGCGCTGGGGAAATTGTCGTCTTCGGCCCAGAGCCGCGCGATCAGTTGAACGTCGTCCGCCGGATCATTCTCGCCGAATGGCCCCGTCGGGCCGATATCCCACACTTCAAAAGGCGCCTTGCCGACTTCGCCCTGTGACCCGTACCAGGCAAACGAACCTTTGTCTGTGAAGCGAATCTCGTAATCATTGGGCGCATAAAAGCGGTGGTAATAGGAGAAAGCCTTCATCACATAGCTGCTGTCGCTGTTAAACGACATATTGACGAGATTGCCGCCCACCTCGTCACAACCGAAGGTGTTGCGCGCAGCCGGGCCGCACGGATCCCCACCCCTCGGCCCTGCTATTTCGACGTACGCTTCCGAGCCGTCGCTCAGGAGAAGGATCCCCGGTTCTCGAATCACAAAATCGGCTGTCGAAAACTCGCGGACGGTGGAGAACGTGCTGTAGCCCGCGTCGTTTTCGGCGCGAACCCGCCAGTAGTAGGTTTGATTGAGGGCCAGCGTATCGAGCGTCACCGTGGGTTCTACCGGCGCGGTGTATTGACCCACGATCGACGTGAAAGCCACGTCGGTTGCCACGTCTACCAGATAGCCGGCTGCTTTTTCGGTGGCGTTCCAATGCAGGGTGGGCGTGACGGGCTGGTTGGTGGCCCGGTCGCCGGGGGCCGCCGGCGACGGGATCGGGGGCGTCGCCCGCGCCGAGGGCGTGGTGACGAGCCCGGCGGCGAAAGCATCATGCACCGTCCGGGTAGCGTCTCGTAACGCGTTGATCGAGTCCAGGTGATCGGCGCCGCGTGCCCAGACAACCACCATGACGATTTCCTGCGCCTCGCCGGGGCGCAGCGTAAACGGCCCGGTCGAAGCCAGAAACCGGCGGTCGGAAGGGTCTATTTCCACGCCGTTTCCGTCGGCGTTGCGCTCGGACCAAAAGGCTCCGGTGACGGGATCGCCGGGAAAGAAAAACTTCGTGGGGATGTTCGAAAAGTCGCGTCCGTTGCCGCCGAGGGTGACGGGGCGTCCGTCTTTCCACAGGGCTTGCATGTAGTTGTAGTAATCGGTCCCATAGACGGGGTCGCAGATGACGCAGCCGCCGCCGTAGTAGAACACAAACGACGTCATGCCGAGGCGTTCGCCGGCTTCGTCGAGGGCGCCGTCGTGGTCATTGTCGAGGCCGTCGTCGTTGACCAGCGGTCCCTGGGTGAACGTGAAGCCCGCAGCCGGCGGCGCGACGCCGTAGCCCTGGCCGCTTTCGTCGTTATCGTCGGCGTTGTAGACGAAGGCGAGGCCGAGCGTCGTGTCGGAGCCGATGTAGTCGTCGTCGAAGTCGCCGAGGTCGGGGTCGGCCCAGATGCCGAAGTAGGTATCTTCAATCGGGTCCGGCCCCCGGTTGATGAGTTTGTATCGATAGAACGTAGCGTCGTTGATGGCGTCGATGTCGCTGGCGGCGGCAAAGGCTGTCGCCTGCACTTCGAGGCCCATCGGCGGCGCCTCTGTTTCTTCGTGAACGTTGCCGAGGTCGTTCATCACCCACCAGAGCGACTGATGGCCCAGCACTTGGGGCCGGTCTCCGGCTTCGAGGTCGTAGTTGTCCGCGATGCCGTCGCCGTCGATGACCGGGGCGCCGAGGTGCCAGGGCCAGTCGCGCAGGTCGCGGGTGATCTCGCCGGTTTGTTCGAACAGCAGCACGTCAGCCCGGCTGATTTTGTAGATCCGGTCGAAGGCTGCGCAGTCGTCGGGGTTGGGCAGGGCGCCGTCGTCGGTGAGCGGGCCGGGCCAGAACTCGTAGCGACCGTAGCGCGCAGCGGCTATCCGCAGTTGCTTGTTGATCAGCCCGCCGACCCAGATACCGGCTGCGAAAAAGGCATGAGCGCCCTGGCCTTTAGGCACTTCATAGACGTGGGGCTCGCCGCGCCAGAAGAGCCCGCCGGTGTTTAAAACACGCGCCCGGACGTTGTTGATATAAAGCTCATGCTCAGCGCGGCCCGTCTCACAAGCGCCGGTCTGCTGCGCACCCGCCGGAAGGACGACAAAGGCACCGGCAATCAACAGCACGATGCGCAACGCCGGGCGATACAAAAAGTAAATCATGGCTTACACGCGGAAACGTCATATTTAGAGCGCCTAACCAAACCCGGCGTGCAGCCGAGCGGGAGCGAACCGGCGCCCTGCCAGGAACGCGATGCAGGCGGGCTGCAAGCCCGTTGAAGCAGCGTGACGCCGCAGGGCGACGGTGCAGCCCCGCGCAGGCCACAATGGGTTTGGTTAGGCGCTCTTAACCATCATTACGATACGGCGCGCAGTGCCGGGCGTCATGAGGCCCCCGTCACGTTTTGCCTATGACTTTCGCTCTATGAATTTTGACCATCGCATTTGGTGAGGGTTGAGAGGGAGCGAGAGGGATCATCTCGATCAGCGTTGGTGTGTCAAAATTCATAAATTTGGGCTGATTCTGTAGCCAAAACCGTTAAAAGGGCGATGGATGAGAAGTATATCGGA
>JANQES010000117.1 GCA_028278205.1 Rhodothermales bacterium | reverse complement strand
CTCATTCTCCAGAAACGTCCGCCGGTAGATTTCCCGCCGAATCTCGCCTTTTTTCGACGTTTTGTAGACCACGACCCGCGTCGAGTCGTCGTCGATGCGCGTCACTTCGAAGCGTTCGTGTTTGTTCGATCCGACCACATCGACGATGCGGGCGTGCATCTCGTAATATTCTTCAGCCGTTTTGGTGAGTTTGTCGCGGCGGATCTTGAGCAGGCGGGCGGTTTCTTCGCCGTCGCGCTCATAAATAGCCTGCGGCCACTGCCGCACGGCGTCGTCGATGACCTCGTCGGTCAGGGACGCGCGGAGGCTGTCGGCGATCTCGATGAAATCCTGCCGTTCGAGCGGGCTGATGAAACGGCGGTCTTGTGCCAGGCCGTTGAGCGTCAGCCCCAGGATGCGGCCATAGCTCTCGGTGAAATCCTGAAATTTCGGATCGAATTGACTCGCGAGCGAAGGGAAAAGGCCGTCCATCTTGTTGAAGGCAAAGTCGCGGTCGCGCGGAATCGGACGATAGATTTTGCCGTCCTTGCGCGCGTCGCCTTCGAGCGAGGGGTCGAGTTCGTAGGGTTCGAAACTGGCCCAGCGCCATTGATCTTTGTGCCGATCCCAGTCGGAAAGGAGCATGTCGAAAAGCCGCGTCCGGGCGAAGGCGCGATGATCGACACGGTGGTCGTTGTCGTCGTTGATCTCGCGGTAGAGCTTGCTCGCGCTGACGACATCCTTCGACCGGCCAAAGCTGGGCTGATGCGACATATCGTCGTTGGGCCGCTCTTCGAACATGGCCAGCGTGCCGGCAAACAACGCGCCGTAGATGCCCAGGCGCGGGTCGTCCGGGACGAAGACGGGCTTGGGATTGGTGTGATAGACCCCGGCGGCATCGGCCAGCGCCGGGATGATGAAGGCGCCGTAAGGATGGATCGACGCGATCTGGTCCTGGACGATATCCGTGGCGACGGTGCCCTGAAGGTTGGGCGGCACCGTGCCCGACGGGTCTTTGTCGATGGACCGGAGCACGTACTCGCGGCCTTCCGGATCGGTCAGGCGCAGCGAGATCGTCTGCATCCCGCCGCCGCGTTTGCCCACCGTCAGGCCCCCGGCTGCGCGACCGAGATCGAGCACCGGCGCTTCGATAGGCTCGGCCCAGGCGTCGCGGTGGTGGTTGCCCAGGAAAAACGTCTTGAGCCCGCCGGCTGCGTAGTCTTCATTAGCCGCCAGCGTGACCGTGCTGTCGCTATAATCGACCGCGTCGGTCACGGGCCGGGCGCCGGGATCGATCAACTCGCGCGCCGGGCCTTTGATCTCCGTCCGAAACAACAGCGTGCCCGAGGTGCCGTCGCCATCGGCTCGCCACATCTCCAGCCAGACCGAGCCGTCGGCGTAATAGCCCAGCACGGCAAAGCCTTCGACGCTGCCGGCGGTGAAGCCCGCGCCGCGCCCGCGCCCTACCGGATGCGGCCTCGACCCCGCCCCACTGACGATGTGATGCTGCGTGTGCAACGTCGGCGGCAGCGCCATCGGAAAATACTGAAGCGTGTGCTCGTGCCCGGCGGCGTAGACCAGGGCTTCGTGCTGCGCAAAGATCTGCGTCAGCGCCGCGCGCAAAGACCGGTAGCGCTCGTGATAAATATTCTGCCGCCCTCCGTTAAACCGGACGAAAAGCGGATAAATCGATCCGACGATAGGCAGCGGAATAGCCAGCGCCGGATGGACTTTTCGAAGCGGAAAAAGATGATCGCTCAGCGGGACGATGCCGGCGTGCGAGCCGTTGGTAAAGAGCGGATGATGCCCGACGACGAGCAGGTCTTTGTCGTCGTTGCGCTTGACCAGATCGTCGAGTTCGAGCAGGAAGTTGGCGTCTTCTTCCAGGTCATACTCGCCCGTGTCGCCGAACGATTTGTTGTATTCGTGGAGCCACCACTCGGTGTCGAGCACGAGCAGCGTCAGGCGGTCAGTCAGGTCTACTTCGGTGGGTCCGGGGAAGCCGCCGTCGGGCAGGTAGGTATTGCCCCGGTCCAGGTATTCTTCGACGAATTGCTCTTGCCGCGCCACTGCTTCGAGGCCGCCGGGTTGCGAATGGTTCCAGTCGTGGTTGCCGGGAATCATGACGATGCGCCCGGCGAAGTCTTTTACGGCATCGAGTTGGGCGCGCAGGCGTTGCTCTTTCTGAGCGCGGTCTGCGGCAGCAGAATCAGGCAGGCCGCAGCAGTAGATGTTGTCGCCGAGGAAGACCACGGCGGCGTTGCTCCCGGCCTGGTCGAGGTGCGATTTGAGCAGCCGCAGAGCCGGTTCGGGCGGATCGAGCGAGGCATAGCCGCCGTCGCCGATGAGAAAAACTTGATAGGCTAATTCCGAGGCCGGCGCGCGATCTTGCCAGTCATCGTAGAGATCGGCCACGTAGGGCCGCGAACTCGTGCAGGCCGAGAGCGCGCCCAACAGGACGACGATAACGCCAAAAATCGAGGTACTTCTCATCCGCCAGGGGCCGTGGGTTTGTTGATCAGGAAATCGGATTTTACGGATTTACGCGGATTGTTGATAGGGCGTTTTGACCTGGGAGAGGGTCCTCGCGTCTAAATAGGCACCTTGGTTCAAGTTCCCGTTCGAATCGACAATCGGGGGCGGGGCTGGGTCTGCGAGGCCACCGGCAACATGGTGATGGGCAATCCGGTGGTCGGTCAGAGCCTGAGCCGGATGGAACTGGTCGATCCGGTGACTTCCCCGGGGTTCCGAAAGCGAGGAGATACAGCAAGCCCCGCCCAGCGCTGTGCTGAACGGGGCCTTCGCCGCCGATGGCTTGCCTGACAGTGCGCTTTTTACCCCTGTAGCGAAGGGGAACGGTAGGCTAGGCGGAAAGATGCGGATTCACCCTGTTGACGCGGCCCGTTGGGGCGTGAAACGCATCACCCCCCGACGGCCGGCACACAGCGGCGCGCCCCTCCGCTACGCCGCCGCCGCTGTCATCGTGCCGTCATTTATTTACGGCCCCATTGAAATCATTCACCTGGAACCGGATCGTCGCATAGTTTTCCCCGCGTCCGGGCCAGTGCTTGTTGTGTGAGTCCGGATACACGTAGTTCTTCGGGCCGGGGAACTGATAGGCGTTCTTGGCCTCATACGTTTCATTGTAATAAGGATAATAGACGTTGGGACCCTCTACTCTCCGATTCGGGTCATCCTTGACCTGGTAGCTAATGCCGTTTTTGAGCCCCCAGAACTCCTGACGATAAAAAGCCCAATAGCAAGTTTCCCCGAAATTGAATGGTGAATGCATCAACGAATAGACGGACAGTTCTTTTGTCGGCTTACCGTCTTGCTGTAGCTGGGCCGTCAGATAGGGCTGTTTCATGTCCTTAAGTAAAGGAATGTCGTTGCCTTCGAAACGCTGATTGTAGGTATAGACGGTGATGTGGTTGGGAGGGTGTACATCTTTGCCAGGCACTGCCCACGCGGCATTGCCGCGGACCATGCTTGACAAGCTGGGAAAGTAGGCAGAAAACAGATCTTCGAGCCATTCAAAAGCCTTGCCGTTTGTCCGCGTCGAATCGACGATGCTACGGTCAACATGGCCGATGGGAGCGGGCTGCATGTCCTGCCTCGTTGCCGTACTCCATTTTGCGCATGCGCCTTCGCACTTACACATTAAGGTTGCCAGCCCAATGATGACCTGCTTGCGATGCTGCTCCCCGAATTCAAGGTAGCCGGCCACGGCGGTGTCGCGTGCGCCCGACTTAGGATCAGAATGACCTGAGGAATCTGGCATCATAAAGGCCAATTTGGCGAGGGCAGTCCCCCGCAACATCCAGGAAATGATCCTCTTGTAGTATTTCAGGTAGATGGCAAGCTTCGACTCATAGGTGTAGCTTTTGTCGGCCAACCAGTCGGCCAGCGCGATCATCACCGAGCCGAATTCGAGACGTATTTGCTCCGAGATCTTGCTGACCTGGGTCATCAAGTCGATACAGTTCTGGCGTACAAGCTGCTGGTCACCAGGCGATAGATTACGTAAGTACCTTGCGGGATTAGGCCCTTTTACCGGCTGTGTTGAACTTTTGGAATAGGGTTGGAAAACATCAATCCAATACTTATTGATCGTGGCGATGGCCTCGTGGATGATGCGGTTGCCGTTTTTGAAGTTGTTGCCATCCACCTTTTCGATGATCTTCTTGAGTTCATGTTCGATCTGCGCAAGCTCCGCATCAATGGCCAGCAGCATGCTGACCAGCACATGGAATTGCTTATCCTGCTCCGAGGGGCCAAAGCCAAGTGCGCCCAGCACCGCTTTATCCATTGGCCCCATCTGGCTCCATTTATCTTTGATTAGCCCTCCCACAATCCGTTGTGCAATGCCGAAGGCTACATCTCCGGCCATGCCGGAAACGCCCATGAAGGCGGCATCAAACCATTCTCCCGCAGAATCGGTCCAGTTGAAATGCTCCCGGATATGCCGGATGGTTTCCCGTTCGGTAGCGGTAATGGTACCGCCATCCTGCACGGCCTTCAGCAGGGCTTCGGCGTCGGCCCTGGAGATGCGGCCGTCGCCCCGGTCTGCCGCCAAACGGTCGGCGGTTTCCAGGAGGCCGGCATCCATTTTTTGTGCGTCGATGGTTTTGTAATAGCTCATGGCTCATCAGGGTTTAAGTTACTGAGGGTGAGAAGGGTTTGGATTGTCGTGTTGCCCCGGCGGCGGTTGTTGTTTGTCGAGCCCCGACGGCTCGCGGGCCGCTTCTTCGGGCGGCAGACCCAGTTCGGCGCGCAAGGCTGCCAGTTCCAGACGGGCCGCCTCCGAAGGCTCCGGCAGTTCGGGCGTAGGGCTACAGGGCCGGTCTGGACGGTTCTCTTTCATCGCTGTGTTGTTCAGGTGCGACAGGCCAGCGCGGCCCTTGTGTGATCTGCCTCCAACCTAGCCCGATCCGGCTACGACTTTCTCGACATTCTTTGACTCATTTGGGACATATCGGGCTTTTTCGGTGCTTTCTGAGGGGTTTTGAAGCAGGGCGCGCACAAAAAAAGCCCTGCCCGGTGTGTGCATCCCGGCAGGGCTGGATGTGTTAAAAAAACGCGTTTTTCGGTTGGATGTAAGTCTTCAAGGCAGAAAGGGGGAGAGGGAGAAAGGGAGGGGAAAACGTCTCTGCTCCCTTTCACCCTCTCTCCCTTTCAATCAGGGCAACGCCTACACGCAACTGAAAAACGCTCTAATATTCCGAGGGCACGACGCCGTATGTTTCCCGGAAGACCTTGCCAAAATACGACAGGTTGGTGAACCCAACAGCGTAGGCGACCTCCTTCACGTTCCCGCTCTTCTGCCGCAACATCGCCGCCGCCCGTTCCAGGCGCACCCGGCGGATCATCGCGTTGGGCTTCTCGTCTACCAGGGCGCGCAGCTTCCGCAAAAGCTGCCGGCGGCTCATCCCTACGGCCTCGGCCAGTGCATCCACGCCGAACCCGGCGTCGCCCAGATGCTCTTCGACGACCTCCTGCACCCGCGCCAGAAACGCCGCGTCCATCGAAGGAAGTTCGAGGGTCGGTTTTTCCGATTCGTTCGCCTCCTGGCTGAAGAGCGTCCGAAGCCGCCGCCGCCCCTCGATCAGGTTATGCACCCGCGCCCGGAGTTCCTCGGCGTTGAAGGGCTTCGGCAGGTAGTCGTCGGCCCCCGTCTCCAGACCCTCGATCTTGCTCTCGGCGTCGGCACGGGCTGTCAAAAGCACCACCGGCACGTGGCTCGTGCGCGGGTCTGCCTTCAGCGCTGCGAGCAGGTCGAGGCCGTCCATCTCCGGCATCATCACGTCCGAGAGCACCAGATCCGGCACCAGTTCCACGGCCTTCGCTACTCCCTCGGCCCCGTTCGTTGCCTCCTCGATGTGGTAGCAGTCTTCGAGGTGGGCGCGGAGGTAGTGCCGCATGTCCGGGTTGTCCTCGACGATGAGGACGAGCGTCGCCTCCTCATCGGCTATCGCTGCTTCGACCTCGTTGCTGCGGATCGGTTGTGTCGCTGCCAGATCGGCCAGCACCGCTTCAGAGGATCGTCCATCGCTTGCCCCTGCAGAGCCGTTCGTCGAGGGCTCCTCTATGGTGATGGGGGGCAGGGTGATGGTGAAGGTCGTCCCCGCCCCGACGGCGCTCTCGACCGCAATCTGCCCACCGTGCAGGTCGATGAATTGCTTTACCAGGGCCAGCCCGATGCCCGTTCCCCCGCGTGCCCGTGTGGACGAGCCGTCGCTCTGGAAGAAGCGGTCGAAGACATGCGGCAGGTGTTCGGCTGCGATGCCCTGGCCGGTGTCGCGCACGGTGAGGACCGCCGCACCGGCGACATCTTTGTGTAGCGAGACGGTGATGGCCCCGCCCTCCGGCGTAAATTTGAAGGCGTTTGAGAGCAGGTTGAGCACCACCGTTTCGAGCTTTTCGGCGTCGAAGGCATGCCGGAGCGGCGCGGCGGCAGGCTCGAAGCGAAGCCGGAGATGGCGCGAGGCGGCCAGCGATTCGAAGATGGCCACGCGCTGGCGGAGGAAGTGCGCAAGGTCGTAGAATTGGGCCTGGAGAGGCAGGGTGTGGGCGTCGAGGCGGGCCAGATCGAGCAGTTGGTTGATCAGGCGAAGCAGGCGTTGCCCGTTGCGGCGAGCGCATTCGAGGTGGGGGCGGGCCTCGTCGTCTACATGAAAGCGTCCGGCGAGGAGATCGTCGAGCGGGCCGAAGGTGAGGGTGAGCGGGGTACGAAACTCGTGCGAGATGTTAGCCAGGAAGCGCGACTTGAGTTCGTTGGCGCGGCGCAGTTCGTCGGCTTGCTGTTCCAGTTGCGCCTCGTTGGCGCGGATTTGTGCGGTGCGTTCTTTCACGGTCTGTTCCAGGGCTTCCTGCCGGGCCTTCAAGCGCCGCACCCGATAGGCATAAATCGAGGGGCCCGCCATTATGAAAAGCAAGGCCACCAGCCCGTAGAACCACGTGGTCTCCCAAAAAAACGGCTGCCGTATGATGGAAAGTGTGGCATCTTCTTCGCTCCACGCCCCGCCGAGCCCTGCTTTTATCCGGAAGGTATACCGCCCCGGCGATAGGTTCGTGTAGGTCGCCTGCCGGCTGTCTCCGGCCTCTTTCCAGGTCTCGTCGTAGCCGTCGAGCTTGTACCGAAAACGCACATCGTTCGGACGCGTGAACTCCAGCGCGGTGTACGTGATGCCCACATCGCGTTCCTTCGGGGCTAAGACCAACGCCGCCTCCACGCGGTGATCCGCCCCACCATACTGCGTCGTCTCGATCACAACCCGGGGGATTTCCAGCGCGCCGATAGCCGACGGGTCGATGACCACCGCCCCGTCCTGCGTCGGAAACCACAACCGTCCGTCGGAGGCCTTGATGCCCGCTGGCTGCATCCCCCCGTTGCCCTCGCGGTTGCGCATCCCGTCGCGCTCGGTATAGCCCACCGAGGTCACGGAGGCCACTGTTCCTGCTGCGAACGCATTCAACCCTGCGTGTTTGATCCAGAAGATCCCGTTGTTGGTGTTGAACCAGAGGCGTCCGTAGTCGTCTTCGAGGATGCGATGGAGGCTGTTGTCGAAGAGGCCCTCTTCCTTGCTGAGGCAGACGGTGGAAGCGCCGCGTAGCGCCGTTCGGCCCTGGCGGTCGAGGCGGCAGAGGCCCCGGTCTTCCGTGGCGATCCAGAGCAGGCCCTCGGCGTCTTCGTAGATATCGCGCACCAGATCCGAGGCCAGCCCGTCGTCGGTCGTGAACGCCTCGAACGTGCCCTCCTCGCTGTAGCGCATCAATCCCCCGCCGTTGGTGCCCAGCAGTAGATCGCCGGCGGCGGTTTCGACGATGACGCGGACCCAGTTGTTTGAGAGCCCCGTCTCGGTGGTGAACCGCGTCCAGGTGTAGCCTTCGTCGGTAGCCCGGCCCAGGGCCAGGCCGTTCTCCGCGCCCACCCAGAAGCGTCCCCGGCGGTCTTCAAGCATCGCCCGGATCGCGCCAAGCTCCAGTTCTGCTTCCCCATGCATTTTCGGGAGACGATGCAGGCCCCCGCCGAGCGTGCCGGCCCAGATCGTCCCGGCGCGGTCTTCGTAGAGCGCCGGGACGCAGCACGAGCCGATCGGGAAGACGCCCGTCACGGCCTCGTCCTCTAGCCGGATCACGCCCTTGTTGGCCGGATCCCAGGTGCCGATCCAGATGCGCCCCCGCCGGTCTTCCAGGATGGGGTAGAGGTTGCGCACGGGCAAGCCTTCGGGACGGCTGAAGGTGCGCAACGCCGACCGCCGCAGCCGGAACAGGCCCTCGGCGGCCGTAGCTACCCAGACGTTACCTTGTCCATCAAAGGTGAAGGCTCGGTAGCCTCCTTCTACACGCAAGACGGGCGTCTCGTCGCGGTAGAGCCAGCGTCCCAGCACACGCCATAGCGCGCCATCGGCGCCGCGCTGCACGAGGGCTGCGTCGGGAAAGAGGCCATGACTGGGCTCCACAGCGGGGAAGGGGATCAGGCGTCCGTCGTCGTAGGTCCACCAGGCGCCGATGCCGCTATCGGTACTCTCGTTCGCGCCCAGCCAGAGCGTACCCTCGTCGGTCTGATGCATCGCCGTCACATGGCGCGTCCAGGGGCGCCCGCCGTAGGAAAACAGCTCGAAGCGATCGCCTCGGAGGGCATACAAGCGGCTCGTCCCTGCCTCGCCGTAATTATGAGGTGCCAGAGCGGCCCAGATCACCCCTTCCCGATCTTCGAAGAGCACGGAAACATTATAGGCATCGAGCAGGCCGTCCTCCTCGGTGAAGCGCTTCACGGTGCCATCGGGGCGAACCCGGTAGAGGCCGTCACGATACGTGCTGATCCAGCGGTTGCCGTGGCGGTCGCGCAGCACGGCCCGGACGTTGCCCGATATCTCTTCCGGGTGAAAGAGGTGCCCCTGATCTTGATAGAAAAAGGCCACCCCTTGCGGAGTCGACAGCCAGAGCGTGTCGCCTTCGAGTTGGAGCTTGAAGATGTTCTCGGGCACATCCTGAGCCTGCCCGAAGACGGTGAAGCGCTCGTCGTGGTAGCGAATCAGGCTGCCCCCTTCAGTGAGCATCCAGAGCCGGCCTGTGTGATCTTCTTGCAGGGCATGGAGTCGGTTGCCGGGAAGGCCGGGATTGTTCGCGGTAGTGAAAATAGTAAAGCGCTGCCCGTCGAAGCGGACGAGGCCGTCGAAGGTAGTCATCCAGAGGTAGCCATCCCGGGCTTGCAGGACGCCAGTGATGCCATTGACAGGGAGTCCGTCCGCCGTAGAGAAGTGCTTGGCCAGGTAGTCAGGGTGTACCTCATACGATGGCATCTGGGCCACGGCGCATTCATAGGCCGGGCCGAGGAGTAGCAGGGCGCTCAGAAACAGCGTGCAGCAGATCGTACGCAGGGATCTGCAAAGGTGGGGGTTGTACATAGTTCCCTTACCATCTTATGCCGGATCAGGTGGGGGATAGGCACAAGGCTGGCCCGGCGAAGAAGCGTAGAGAAACAAAAATGTGTTATTTGCCGGTGCGAGGAAATTGATGTTGCCGGTTATTAAGGAAAGTATGAAATAAGAAGCCGGATAACAAGTTTGTCACATTTTGAACGCCATGGATTTGAACGTGATCGTCCTGGAATTCTGCCAAAACCTTCGCGCAGATGTAGTATGTTTACGGCTCCGCCCCACCCGCAAGACCAGGGAACCATGCGCGCCAACTATCTGCTCCTCGCGTTGCTGATGGCCCTCAGCGCCTGCGCCCATCTGGAGAGCCCGGACGCCAACCAGCAGGCCTGATCTTTCCGACTGGTGGCTTATTTGCATGGCTTGCGGCGGGAGGGTTGATGTGTTGAGTCGGGGAGCCGGGGATTTTATAAGTCGGGGAATCGGAGAGCAGGGGAAGAAAAGAACTCTCCGGCTCTCCGACCGATCAAAAGGATCAGGTATTACAGGTTGATGATCAGCCCCACACCCGTCTCCAATCCTGTCAGATCGCCAAACACATACGTGAACCGCAGCGGAACGCGTACCTGGGGAGACACGGTAAACTCCGCCGAGACCCCTGCCCCGAGAAGGTTTGTCTTCTCAACGTTCAGGGCTTCGTCGAGCAGGCGGGCTTGTGCGTGTGCGCCCACATAGAGCCCCTGGTGGACCCGGTATCGGTATTGTCCTCGCAGTTCGAACTGATCGGGGTTGAGCTTTCCGGCGTCCAACGTCGTGCCGTTTTCGATCAGGCTACCCTCGGCGCGGGTCCGGTAGCGCGCCAGCAGCCACAGCACGTTGAAGCCCCGCGTCTGCCGGTACTGGGCGGTGACGACCGTTTTCGCGCCCGCTTCGAACACGTCGACGTCTCCGAGGGTGTCGGTGCCGTAGAGCGTGACGCTGACGTCGCCCGACAGCGAGGCGCCGGCGCCGACGCGGGCGTTGAAGCCCCCGGTGAGAAGCACCTCTTCGCCCGGATCGAAGCTGCCGGCCAACCCTTCGACGGGATCAAAAGAAGCCCGATACTGGAACGACACCCCCACTCCCACGACGAATCGCTCGCTCAGCGGCTGCGCCCACGTAATCGACGGGGCGATGCCCAGGCCGCGCCCGAAGCCGGGCACCCGAAAGTCGAACACGTTGCGGCTCACCAGCAGTAAGGTGTTGAATTCCTCGTCTGTCAGATCCTGTTTGCCGCTGGGCAGGTTCAGCCCCAGGTTCAGCACCACGCTGCCCTCGCCGACGCGCCGGAAGTAGCTCGCTGCCAGTTGCACGTCGGTGAGGCCGCTGAGCGATTCGAAGCCGTCGGCGCTGGCATTGGCCTGGCTCACATGCAGGCTCACGCCCAGGTTACGCTTCAACGGGAAGAAGGCCACGACCGGCACGCTGAATTCCGAGATCTTCACACCGTCGTCGTCGTACTGCTGGTAGACGGGAAAGATGGTCACTTGCGTCGGTTGCCGTTGCCCGGCCAGGTAGACCTGGCCTGACTGCGCCCACACCGGCGTCAGCGGCACGAGCATCAGCATCACTAGAAGAAAGTGTCTCACGATGTCCTCCAGCTTGATCTTTGGAATGAATGTCAATACGACCTAGCGCACCAGCAGCATCGTGCGTGTGCCGGTGAAACCTCCTGCCTTCAGCCGGTAGACGTAGACGCCGCTGGCGAGCGGCTTGCCGCTGTCGTTGCGGCCTCGCCATCGCACCGCGTACGTCCCTGACTCCTCGACGCGGTCGATGAGCGTCCGCACGCGGCGGCCCAGCACGTCGTAGATCGCCAGTTCCACCTGCGTGCGTTCGGCCAGGCTGTACTCGATCATGGTCTCCGGATTGAACGGGTTGGGGTAGTTCTGAGCGAGCGCGAATTCGTGCGGCGCCAACGCGATCCCGTCGCTGTGCGCCTCGGCGTACGCTTCTGTGCCCAGGATCAGGCTCAGGTGGCGCACATCGTTCTCCACCGTCACGGCGAAACGCTGCCCGTCGCGCGAGAGGATCCGGCCGGCATCGCGGTCGAGCACGTAGAGGTTCCAGCCCGCCGGGCGCTCTCCGTGCTCGATCAGTTCGACCGCCACCTCCCGCCGGCGCGGCAACACCTCGCCCTCGACGACAGCCTCCACCTCTATCGACCACTGCTGCCCGTCGCTCCCCAACGGCTTGTAATTGCCCGCCAGGCGTGCGCCGTCCTCGACGAGGCTCAGGCGAACGTGGTCGCCGATGGCGGGGGCCTCGGCAAAATCCAGCGCGTCGCGGCCCTCGGAAGCCTGCCTGGCCAGGGCGGCGTAGTTCTGGGCGTCACGCCAGCCCCGCTGCGCCAGCGTGGCCGGCATCTGCACGGCGTAGACGCTCTCGGAAAGCAGCGACGAGGACGAGGCGGTCTTGCGGGCCGTCGCCGCCGCAACGGGCTCAACCACCAACGCAAAAGGCGCGCCGGTGTTGTTGTAGACAAAGTACCCTTCCCAGGGATCGATCACCGGCTCACAGCACGGGCGGTAATCGTTGAGCGCGCCGTCGAAGTACCACGGGCCTTCGATGTCACTTCGCTCCGTGACCGTGTTCCAGGCAACAGAGAACGCAAACGGGTTGCCGATCTGATTCCAACCCTGTTCGAGCGTGATGGTCTGCGCCGTTCTGACCGAGAGCGTGTTCTCCACGTCGAAGCCCGTTCCGTTGCGCGTGATGAGCCAGAAGGCCGTACCCGGCGTGAACGCCGCATTGATGTTGGGGTGTTCGTCGTAGGCGGTCTCGCGCCAGCGGAAGAGACGCCACTGCTCGGGGTCAGGGGGGCCATAGTCATCCTCAAGGACGCTGCTGATACCGGGGTCCGCCACCCTCAGCGGGATCGAGATCATGCGGTACGTCTCAGCCGCGAGCGCTAAACGAAAGGTCTGGTCAGACGGCTGTTCCTCGGCAATCACCACAGTGATGGGTTCGCTCTGGAGCGTCAGGGCTGTGGCGACCGTGTTGGTGATGACGAGCGTATAGACGCCCGCATCGTCCAGGGTCGTCGAGGCCACGGCGTAGGTGTCGGTCGTGGCGTTGGGGATCTCGGTGCCGTCCTTGAACCACTGGTACTGGTTGCTCGCACCGCCCACCTGGATTTGCAACGTCAGAGGATCGCCTTCATTGAGGGTCACGGTGCGTGCCTCGCCCACGGTGGCCTGCGGGGCGTAGATGAAACTTGACGCTACACCGATGTTTGGCTCGATGTCCTCGAAGGTGAACTGGTTGTTCTGAACAAACAACTGATCGAGCGGGCTCAGCGAAGTCAGAGCAGGCAAGTCGTCGAACTGGTTGTCGGAGAGAACCAGGAATCGCAGATTGATCAGATTGCCCAACTCCACTGGGATTGATCCTGTCAACTGATTGTTGAAAAGAGAGAGGCTTGTCAACTCGGTCAGATTGCCCAACTCCGCCGGGATCGATCCCGTCAATTGGTTATGTCTAAAATCGAGATTGGTCAGCTTGGTTAGATTGCCCAACTCCACTGGGATCGTGCCCGTCAGTTGATTATTGCTAAGAAAGAGGCCGGTCAGATTGGTCAGATTGCTCAGCGCTACTGGTATTGATCCCGTCAACTCATTTTCTACTAGTTGGAGATTGGTCAGCTTGGTCAGATTGCTCAGGGCCACAGGTATTGATCCCGTCAATTGATTCTGGTTCAGGAAAAGCCGGGTCAGATTGGTCAGATTGCCTAGTTCGGGGGGAATCGTCCCCATGAACTGGTTGGTGACAAGATTCAGACTCGTGAGGTTGGCGAGATTGCCCAGTTCCAGGGGGATCGTCCCCGTGAGTTGATTGTTCTGAAAATCCAGGAGTCCGAGGTTGATCAGGTTGCCCAACTCCACGGGTAGCGACCCCCTCAACTGATTGTGTCTAAGCAAGAGAAAGGTCAGACTGGTCAGATTGCCCAACTCTGCCGGTATCAATCCCCTCAGTTGATTACTTTCAAGATTGAGCCTGGTAACGCGGCCATCTTCCACGGTGACGCCGAACCAGGTATCTACCGGGCCGGTGAGCCAGTTCGTATTGTTGGTCCAGTTGTCGCCGTCGGTGGCGTTGTAGAGGGCGACGAGGGCCTGCCTTTCCTCCGCCGGCACGGACGGAGTTACCGTCACGGTGATGGGCTCGCTCTGGAGCGTCAGGGCTGTGGCGACCGTGTTGGTGATGACGAGCGTATAGACGCCCGCGTCGTCCAGGGTCGTCGAGGCCACGGTGTAGGTGTCGCTCGTGGCGTTGGGGATTTCGCTGCCGTCTTTGAACCACTGGTACTGGTTGCTCGCGCCGCCAACCGGGATTTGCAACATCAGCGGATCGCCTTCATCGAGCGTCACGGTCTGCGCCTCGCCCACGTTGGCCTGGGGCGTGTAGGTGAAACTTGACGCTACGCCGATGTTGGGCTCAATATCCTCGAAGGTGAGTTCGTTTTCCTGAACACTCAGAGTCATGAGCGAAGTCAGCGCGGCCAGGCCAGGCAAGTCGTCGAACTGATTATTCCAGAGCGATAGACGCTCCAAATTCGAGAGATTGCCGATCTCCACCGGAATCGATCCTTCCAGTTGATTGTTGCTAAGAATGAGTTCAGTCAGATTGGTCAGATTGGTCAACTCCACCGGGATGGTGCCCGTCAACTGATTAGAGAAAAGAAAGAGATTTCTCAGATTGGTCAGATTGCTCAATTCCACCGGGATCATGCCCGTCAACTGATTAGCGCTAAGGCTGAGGGTGGTCAGATTGGTCAGATTGCTCAATTCCACCGGGATGGTGCCCGTCAGTTGATTGGAGCCAAGAGAGAGAAAAGTCAGATTGGTCAGATCGCCCAACTCTGCCGGAACCGATCCCGTCAATTGATTAATGGGAAGAGAGAGAGAGGTCAGATTAATCAGATTCCCCAACTCCACCGGGATCGGTCCCGTTAGTTGATTAGCGAAAAGAGCAAGGAAGGTGAGATTGGTCAAATTCCCCAACTCCACCGGGATTGATCCTGTCAGTTGATTCCTTGTAAGACTCAGAGTAGTCAGATTAGTCAGATTGCCCAACTCTGCCGGGATCGATCCTGCCAGTTGATTTTGGTTAAAAAGGAGCCCGGTAACGCGGTCATTTTCCACGATGACGCCGAACCACGTATCTACCGGGCCGGTGAGCCAGTTCGTATTGTTGGTCCAGTTGTCGCCGTTGGTGGCGTTGTAGAAGGCGACGAGGGCTAGCGAGTCCTGCTGGGCGGATCCTCCCTGGGCGTAAAGATTTCCGCTCGCAACCATCAATGCTGCCAGTATGAGCCATACTTTTTTCATCACGTCGTCCCTTAAGTTTGCCGTACATGGCCTGAAAAAAGATGCATTTGATCTCCGAAGCTGTCAGTTGCCTCGTGGCGGAGGAGGCTGCGGCCTGGGCAACGCTACGTCCACCGTCTCCCCGCCCGGCGTGTTGTTGGTGTCCTGGCTCGGCACCATGGTGTTCATGTTGTTCCCTATGTTTTCTATGACACCATCCACCAGATCATCAGCCGGCGACGACGCGTCCGCCGCGATGTCTTCGGGGTTGCCGCTCATTTCGTCTACGACGCTGACGGTGTTCGCCTTGTCGATAGCCAGATCGAGATTCGGATCGAGCCGTTGCGCTCGTTCAAACTGTGCCTGCGCGCCCCGGAAGTCTTGCGCGGCTTCTAGCTGCAACCCCATGCTATAGGCCAGGAAGGCTTGCAGGTTGTTGGTGGGCACCCGTTCGATGCGCTCCCGCTCGGCCTGCGTCAGTTCGAGCCCCAGCCTGTCAATCAGATCAAAGACCAGATCCTTCTCCAGCGCAAACAGGTTCGCCAGCGCGTCTGACCGGGTCAGATCCTGCGCCGGCGCTTCGTTGATCGCCGTCGAGACGGCATCGACGCGCAGCCGGTCGCCGTCGAGCACGGTGAAGGAGCCGCCGATGAGGCGTTCGGCAGCCAGGAGGCGACCCATGCGCGGGGCTGTGCTTGCGTCGAAGGCGTCGTTTTGCGTCAGTTCGAGTTCCTGGATCAGCACGTCGAGCCGCTCGCGTTCCAGGACCGTCAGGGCGGCCACCTGGCTCAGGTCGATGGCTATCATCTGGCTCAGGCCCGCGCCCAACGGCGCATAGCGTTCGTCGCCGCCCTGGAAGGTCAGCGGAAACACGGCCACCGTATTGGGAGGGGCGGGCTGAAAGTTGGCTTCCTGCGCCATCCGCGCTTGAATCTCCTCGCGTGCTTTCTTGCCCACGAGTACCTTGTAGCGCGCGGCAATGCGCCTCCGGTCAGGCGCCAGCAGCGGTGTCCGACGGTAGCCCGCGTAGACGCCAAGCGCGGCAGCCTCCTGGCCCGCCGCCTCCAGGGCCAGCCCGTGGTAGAGCATGGTCCGGGCGTCGCTGGAATCCTGCGCATAGGCCCGAGCGAGGTAGGGCCGGGCCTCATCGAACCGGCGCGTGCGCGCGTAGAGAACCCCGAGGTCGCACAGGGCTTCAGCGTCGTTGGGATTGGCTTCGAGGTGCTGCCGGAGGCGCTCGATGTCTGCCTGGGTCCCCATGGTGGTGCATGCAGCCGGCAGCATGGCGGCCAAAAGACATAGCGCCAGTGTTGCAAAGAGCCTGTTCATAACTAGATCCGTTTGAATGATGCAGGGTGCGCCCCGAATCGGAGACGCAGCCATCATGCTCCTAATGAATTTTGACAGGGATATTCGTTGGAGGCCTTCGGCCTTGACGATACCGATACCGTATTACCGAATTCGACCGTCAAAATTCATTTACCAAACAGCGTCTAAAAACAATACAGCGGTTCACCGTTGTCTATGATACTGCTTGAACCATGGAGGGGGAACTGCCCACGGCCCCTTCTGGACACGAGACACATCAAGAAGAAAAGGGACCGCCTCTACTCCTATAGACACTTTTTCAGGCAAAACATAACCTCCAGTCGAAATTTTTTTTGCGTGTACGCGATAGCTCCATCCCTTCCGGCTGCACCGTGTCAGGACTTGCTCCGCCCGTTTAGAATCCGTACCGTGGGGTGGCAACTGCACTCCCTACAAGCCTTGTTGGCCGATGCCCTGGATCCGAGAGCACTGGATCGTCCTGCTTTTGCTGGCCCTCTACACCGCCCTCATGGTGCATCACGCGGTGGTGGGCAAGCGCCGGACGCAGGGCATGGTCGATTATTACATCGGCGGGCGCGGGATGGGTGGGCTGGCCCTCGGCCTGTCGTTTTTTGCCACCTATGCCAGCACGAACAGCTTCGTCGGGTTTTCGGGACAGGCCTACAGCTATGGCGTGGCGTGGCTGCTCATGGCGCCCTGCGTCGTGCTCTTTTCGTGGATCGCCTGGGTCTGGATTGCGCCCCGGCTCCGGCGTTTTACCGCCGCGCTCGACTCCGTCACGATCCCCGATTTCATCGGCTTTCGCTACGATAGCGATGCCGCGCGGGTGCTCGCGGCGCTGATCGTCCTGTTTGCCAGCTTTCTGTATATGACGGCGGTCTTCAAGGGCATCGGCAACCTGCTTGAGACGTTTCTCGATATTCCATACCGCGTCGCCATCCTCATCGTTTTCGTCATCGTGGTGATTTACACCGCCGTCGGTGGGTTTATCTCGGTGGTGCGGACCGACGTGGTGCAGGGCGTGGTGATGTTTTTCGCGGCAGTTTTCCTGTTCACCGGCACGGTCAATGCCGCCGGAGGGATCGGGTCTTTTTTCGAGGTTCGCAGCCAGCCCGGCGGCGCGGAACTGTTCGCCTGGGACACCGCCATGCCGTTCCTGGTGCTGCTGGGCATCATGGTGCCGACGACGATGAAGTTCATGGTCGAACCCCGGCAACTCTCACGGTTCTACGCCCTCCGCGATCAGCGCGAGACGCGCAAGGGGATGCTGGTCTCGACGGTGTTATTTTTCGTCGTCTTTGCGCTGCTCGTGCCCATCGGCATTTACGCCCACCGCATCTTGCCTTCCGGCAGCGTGCTCGATAGCGATCTGGTGGTGCCCATGCTTTTGAGCGAAGGCGCCGTGTTTCACCCGGCCATCGGCGCGTTTTTGCTCGTGGCGATGATCGCCGCCGCGATGTCTTCGCTCGACAGCGTCCTGCTGGTGATGGCCTCGACGTGCCACCGCGACCTCGTCAGCATGTGGCGGCCTTCGATGAGCGACCGCGCCGTCGTCCGGTCGACGCGCATGTACGTAGGGCTTTTTGCCTTCATCACCGCGCTGATCGCGCTGAACCCGCCGGGCGGCATCGTGGCGCTGACGGCGTTCTCCGGCAGTCTCTACGCGGCCTGTTTTCTGCCGTCCATCGTGCTGGGTTTGTACTGGCGGCGGGGCAACGGGCAGGCGGCCATGGCATCGTTTATCATCGGGGTCGGGGTGTTGGTTTTTTGGAAATACCTGCCCTGGGCCGCCGGCATCCATCAGGTATTTCCGGCGATGTTCGGCTCGATGCTCGCGTATGCGGTGCTGTCGTACCGGGGCGCTTCCAACGACGCCCCCTCCATCACCCGGCTCTTCGCCCCTGAGCCTGTTGATCTGGCGCGGGAAAGCACAAGCTAATGCTCTTTGACGATTAAAAAGGGTGAGCGTGTTGACAACGGAGATTTCCCCTTCGAAGGGGGACAGCGTTCGGCAAACGCATGTGCAGCCGGACGCAGGGGGATGTTGGCGCGGCTGATGAAGGGCGTTTTCGCCAGCCGCCTGAACATCCCCCGCCCCTCCTTCGTCGGGGCATCCCCTTCGAAGGGGGACTTGTTAAGGGATCGCCCGTGTCCAAACCCTTCGCCAAAGAGATCAGATTGCGTAATTCCACACGAAAACACCTGGCTCTTATAGAGCCGTGCATACATTGCTAAAGCTCGCCAGGGGATAAACCCTTCGGGTTTTTGAACCCCGAAGGATTTCGGCTCAAGCAATCGTTCGTTCTTTTTGCACGCCTCAATAACCCCAAAGGAGGTCCCCCAATGACGAAACCCCACTCACGAATCGTCTGGCTGCTGCTGGTGTTGATCCCGGTGGCGTGCCAGCCTCCGAGCGGCGACGAGGCCGCAACACTCGCTGTATCATCGGAAGACGCGATGCTTGCCCGTGCTGATTCTTTAGAACTGAACACCGAGTACGTCCTGCCGCCGGGCGATGCGCTGGAGCATCATACATCGGGCTTTGCCAAGATCCTGTGTTCCGCCATCTTCATCACCGGCCTCGATCCGGACTTCGCCGCCGAGAACATCGGCTATTTCACCAGCCCCTACGACGAGCGCGCCAAAGTGACGGAGCGCGTCATCGACCGGGAAAACCAGGCCGTTCGCCTGACGCTGCCGAGCGGCGTCGTGCGCGCGGCGAAGCGCTTCGGTGATCAGGGCTGTGTGACGCTGCCCATCGGCGAAGACGACGTCTATTTCACGCCGTCCGAGGTCGAAAGCACGCTGCCCGATCCGGCGACCCAGTACTGGCCCATGGGTGATGTCCCGTCAGAAGAGCCCTTTCCCGACGCGCTCGATTTGGAGAAGGTAGGGCAGGCGGTGGATGCCGCGTTCGCCTCGGAAGAGGGGATGACGGCGGCGTTCGTGGTGACGTGGAAAGGACTCCTCATCGGCGAGCGTTATCGCGAGGGTATCACGATGCATACGCCGCTCGAAAGCTGGTCGATGGGCAAGAGCCTGACGGCCACGCTCATGGGGGTGCTCATCCAGCAAGGCGTCTACGACCTCTGGCAACCGGCGCCCGTGCCCGAATGGCAAACCGACGGCGACCCCCGCGCCGAAATCCGCATCGCCGACATCCTGCGCATGTCGAGCGGGCTGCGTTTCCGCGCCCCGCAAGATCCCGACTACGACCCGGACGTCGGCTACGCAGATCATCACTATGTTTATACCGGCAGCGTCAACTCTTTCGAGTGGGCGGCCACGCGGCCTCAGCAGTGGCCGCCCAACACCGTCGGGCGCTACCGTAACTCCGACCCCGTGCTCATCAATTATCTCGTCCGCCTCGGCGTCGAAGGACGCGGCGAGGAGTATCATTCCTTCCCCCAACGCGTGCTTTTCGACAAGATTGGCGTGCGCAACATGGTGATGGAGACCGATCCGTACGGCAATTTTTTGCTTCAGGGCTATGAGTTCGGCACGGCGCGCGACTGGGCACGCCTTGCTAATCTTTACCTTCAGGACGGTGTGTGGATGGGCGAGCGGATCCTGCCCGAAGGCTTTACCGAATTCGTCAGCGCGCTCGCGCCCGCCTGGGAAGCCGACGGGCGTCCGATCTACGGCGGTTTTTTCTGGATCAACGGCAACGACAACTATCCGATTCCGCGAGACGCCTATTACATGGCAGGCGCCGGCGGCCAGTATACCATCATCATCCCCAGCCACGACCTCGTCGTCGTCCGCCTCGGCCATTACAAAGGCGGACGCCCCGGCAACGAAGCTCTGAAGAACGCCCTCGCACTTTTGATGGAGGCGGTGCCCGAGAATTAGGCGGGCTAGCCTGGGATTTGTAGTAATTTCGAGGTAGGCGCTTCGGGCATCCGAAGATACGGTCACTGGTCATTAGTCACTGGTCACTGGTGTCTTTATTCCCAACCAGTGGCCCATGACCAGTGACCAAAACCAACGGCTGCGCGAAGTGAGACGGCACGACACACCGCAAAACCACGCCCCAAAGCTCTACCTCGGTGTCTTTTTATGAAAAGTTGGGTTTTAAGCAAATCAAGCCCGGTCGGTATCGCACGGGTAAGGCGGTATTTCAGTATGTTGTGATGCGAAAGTCTCTTTGACCCCAACCGAGGCGCTTATGGATGCTTTGCTCTCCTTCCCCCGGCGCGTGCTGATCGGTCTGGTGCTGCTGGCGGCAGTCGCCGCGACGGCGCAGGCACAAGACCGCATGCTGCCGGTCGACACCACCATCACCTCCTTCCATGAAGTGACCATCAAAGGGCAGCGCGTGCCCTACTCGGCCACGGTGGGCACGCAGCCGGTTTATGGCGAGGATGGCAAGCCCGTCGCCGCGCTCCTGTTCACCTACTACGAACGCTCCGACGTGGCCGACAAGTCGCGGCGCCCGCTCTGTATTTCGTTCAACGGCGGGCCGGGGTCGGGGTCGCTCTGGATGCATCTGGGCTACACCAGCCCGAAGCAACTCATCATCGACGAGGAGGGCTATCCGGTGCAGCCCTACGGCGTCCGAGACAATCCCCATTCGATCCTCGACGTGGCCGACATCGTCTTCGTCAATCCGGTCAATACGGGCTTTTCGCGCATCATCGGCGAGGCCGAGCGCGAGATGTTTTTCGGCGTCAACGAAGACATCAAATATCTGGCTGATTGGATCGACAATTTCGTCTCG
This sequence comes from Rhodothermales bacterium, assembly GCA_028278205.1. Lineage (GTDB taxonomy): Bacteria > Bacteroidota > Rhodothermia > Rhodothermales > Bin80 > JANQES01. Next base: position 116,695 of record JANQES010000117.1, on the reverse strand, counting down.
CGCCGGAATCGCTGGACATCGCCCAAATATTTGATCGGAGAAAGTTATGGGACGACGCGTGTTTCGGGCCTCGCCGGGCGGTTGCAGGGGTCTCACTGGATGTATCTCAACGGCGTCATCCTCGTCTCGCCGACGGGCCTGGGCATCGACCGCGACGGCCCGGTGCGGCAGGCGCTGCCGCTGCCCTACTACGCCGCCGCCGCGTGGTATCACAAACAACTGCCCCCGGATCTTCAAAGCCGCGACCTCGACGAGGTGCTGCCGGAGGTGGAGCAGTTTACCATCGAAGAATTCATCCCGGCGCTGGCACGCGGCGGCTTCATCGATCCGGACCGAAGGCAGCAAATCGCCCGGCAGGCGGCGCGGTATTCGGGGTTGTCTGAACAGGTGATCCTCGATCATAACCTGGCCGTGCCGACGTCTTTTTTCTGGAAAGAGTTGCTCCGCGAGGAAGGCTTCACCATCGGACGGCTCGATTCGCGCTACCGGGGCGTCGATCGCATGAACGCGGGCGACCGGTATGATTATCCGGCGGAGTTGACTTCGTGGAACCACGCCTTCGCCCCGGCGATCAATCATTACCTGCGCGATGTGCTGGGCTTCGAGACGGATCTCCGGTATTACCTCTTCGGCCCGGTGCGCCCCTGGAACCGCGACGGCGACCAGACCGGCGAGGCTCTGCGCCAGGCGATGGCGGCCAACCCGTTCCTGCACGTCATGGTGCAGGCCGGCTATTACGACGGCGCCACGGATTATTTCTCGGCCAAATACACCCTCTGGAACCTCGATCCCAGCGGGCGCCTCCGCGACCGGCTGCGCTTCGAGGGCTACCGCAGCGGCCACATGATGTACCTCCGCCAGGAAGACCTCGCAACCTCGAACGAGCACATTCGCGAATTCATCCGCGCCTCGATGCCGGCTGAAGGGCAGCCCGCGAGGTATTGATGGTGCGATGGAAGCGGCTGCTGGCAAAACACGACAAACAGCACGAAATTCCCCCTTCGAAGGGGGACAGCGTTCGGCGAACGTATGTGCAGCCGGACGCAGGGGGATGTTGGTGCGGCTTGCTGAAGAGCATTTCAGTGAGCCGCACCAACATCCCCCGCCCTCGCTGGCGCTCGGGCACCCCCTTCAAAGGGGGAATTTTGGTTGTGCCGCCCCGAAACGACGACACATTAGGACTTACGCAAAATGCTTTTTCTTGTCATCCCGGACTTGATCCGGGATCTCACGGGATTGCAAAAACGAGGGATCCTGGCTCGGGGGCCGGGATGACAAGAGAGACGGGCGTGTAAGTCCTAACGTGATCACCCCGCACAAGGCGTTTTTATCGGCTTAAACAGGAGAGTCCCATGAAACCCTGTCACCCCACTCGCCCCATTCTCATCCTGCTCATCCTGACCCTCGGGCTTTCGTTGCAGCCGCCGGTGGTGCTGGGCCAGGAGATCCCGTCGCCGGAGGAATTCTTTGGCTTTGAGATGGGCGCCGACCGCAAGCTCGCTCGTTGGGATAAGCTGGTCGAGTATTACAACCTGCTTGGCGAGCAGAGCCCGCGGCTTCAGGTGGTCAACATGGGGCCGTCAACGTTGGATAATCCGTTTCTGGTGTTGTTCATCTCGTCGCCTGAGAATCTGGCGAATCTCGAAGCGTTGCGTGGGCTCAACGCCACGCTGAGCGATCCGCGCGGCGTAGCCGAGGAGGACATCAAGCGGGCCGTTACCGACGGCAAGGCGGTGGTGGTGCAGTCGTTTGGGCTGCACTCGTCGGAGGTGGCGGCCAGCCAGACGGCGGCGGAACTGACCTACGACATGGTGACGCGCCAGGACGAGGAGATGCTGCGCATCCTCGACAACACCATCGCCATCATGATTCCGTGTTTCAACCCCGACGGCGAGATCATGGTGACCGACTGGTACAACGAGACCGTGGGCACCGAGTATGAGGGCGCGGGCCTGCCGTGGCTCTATCACCATTACATCGGCCACGACAACAACCGCGATGCGTTCATGCAGAACACCATCGAGTCGGTGTACGGGGCGAAGATCATGTTTCAGGATTGGATCCCGCAGGCCTACATCGATCATCACCAGATGGGCGCGTACGGCGCACGGCTTTACGTGCCGCCCTACGCCGAGCCCATCCGCCCCGACGGCGACCCGCTGGTGTGGCGCGAGATGGCCTGGTACGGCGCGCACATCGCTTATAAAGAGGAAGAAGCGGGGATCTCCGGCGTCGTCAACGCGGCGATCTATTCCGGCTGGGGGCACTTCGGGTTTCACTGGATCACGCCGTTCCACAACATCGCCGGGATGCTGACCGAGTCGGCGAGCGCGCGGCTGGCGACGCCGCTTTATCTGCATCCGGATCAGCTTCAGGGCTCGCGGCGCGGCATGCCCGACTACGAGGAGCAGACGACGTTCCCCAACCCGTGGCCTGGCGGCTGGTGGCGCGTGCGCGACATCGTCGTGCAGCAGAAGATCGCGGCGCTGGCAGCGCTCGACATCGCCGCGCGCAACCGGGAGACGGTGCTTCGGAATATGGTGCTCAAGGCCAGGCGGCAGACCGAGCGCGGCGCCAACGGCAAGCCGGCGGCCTTCATCATCCCGGCCAAGCAGCACGATCCGCTCACGATGAAGAAGATGGTCAACGTGCTGCTCGGCCAGGGCATCGACGTGCAGGAATCGATCGGAGGCATTATGCATGATGGCCGGATGTACGAGTCGGGCAGCTTCGTCGTATCGATGGCGCAGCCCAAACGCGGCGTGATCCGCTGGCTCCTGGGCCGGACGTTCTATCCCGACAACGACTACACCCGCTTCCGCGACGGCAACCCGATCCGCCCCTACGACATGTCTACCGATAACGTCGCCGAGTATATGGGCGTGCAGGTCGATCCGGTAGACGGTGAGGTGGACGCCGCGCTCTCGCGGGTGAATGACCGGCTTCAGCCGGCGGGACAGGTGGCGCAGGGCACCCACGGCTACGTCCTCGACGGGCGTCTCAACGACAGCTTCAAAGCGGTGAACCTGCTCTGGGATGAAGGCGTCTCGGTGCGTCGCGCTGATGATCAAGGGGGACGCTTGCGTCCGGGCGATTTCATCGTCCCGGCGTCGGCTCCCGAAGCGCTCGTGGCCGAGATCGCCCGGCAAACCGGCGTCGATTTCCAGGCGCTCAATGTGGATCCAGCAGACGAGAGCCATGCGATGCGGCGGCCTCGGATCGGGATGTATCAGCGCTATCTCGGCGGCAACATGGATGAGGGGTGGACGCGGCTGTTGCTGGAACGTTTCTACTTCCCCTACACCACGCTCAAAGACGACGCGCTCAAGGCCGGCAACCTGCACACGCAATACGACGTGATCATCCTCCCGGCAGACAACATGGCGACGATGACGGGCGAGCGGCCACCGGGCGCAGGCGCTAATTTCTCCAGCCGTCGTCCGGAGGCCTATCCGCCCGAATACCGGAGCGGTTTCGGCAAGGAAGGCGTGGATGCGCTGAAGGCTTTCGTCGAAAACGGCGGCACGCTGGTGACGTTCGCGCAGGCAGGCGAGTTGCCGATCAAAAAGTTCGGATTACCGATTCGCAATGTCGTGGACGGGGTGCCGGCGAAGGAGTTCTGGTCGCCCGGCTCGACGCTTCGGATGAACTTCGACACCAGTAATCCGCTGGCTTACGGGATGCCCGAAAAGGGAGTCGGTCTTTTTCTTCAGGGCAACCATGTCTATCAGGTCATCCCCAGCGAACGCAACCATCAGATCGAGCGCGTGGCCACGTACGTAGACCGCGACATCCTTCAGAGCGGATGGCTGCTGGGCGAGGACGTGATCGCCGAGAAAGCAGCGGTGGTGTCGGTAGGGCACGGGCAGGGCCGGGTGGTGCTCATCGGCTTCCGGGCGCAGCACCGGGTGCAGACGCACGGCACATTCAAGCTCGTCTTCAACGCCCTCGTGCGCGACGGCGCCGAGCCGATGAAGGCGGCGCGGTAGTGAACAAGGCAATCTGCTTTACCCGGCATCGCCCGGTGAGGGTCACCGGGCTGTGTCATGGAAGGCCGTTGGCCTTTCTTCAACCCTCCACGTTGCCCTTCTTTAGGCCCAACGGGCCTCCATAACCGAGCCCGCTGCCCTTCGCCGGGCGATGCCGGAAAACAGCAGGACCCTACCGGGCTCATTACCCGAACCAACCAGATCAACAAAAACCATGGGCCGAAAACGCCCTCCGAACATCCTGATGCGGCGCCTGCCCTGTCTCTTCCTGATCGCGTTGCCCGTGCTGGCGCAGGCCCAGGCTCCCTTCGAATTACAGGATCGCGACCGCGTCGTCCTCGCCGGCGACGGCCTCATCGAAAGGGCGCAGCGGTACGGCTATCTGGAACTGGCGCTGACGACGCCCTGGCCCGATCGCGCGCTCACGTTCCGCAACCTCGGCTGGTCGGGCGACACCGTCCGGGGCGAGGCGCGGGATCATTACACGAATCCGCCGACGGCTTACGAACACCTGATCGAACAGATCACCACGCCCGATCCGACGGTGATCATCCTGGGCTACGGCGGCGCGCTCGCTTTCAAAGACGCCGGGGCGATCCAGCCTTTTACCGAAGGTCTCAACACGTTGCTCGACGATCTCGCAGCTACGGAGGCGCGGTGTGTCTTGCTCTCGCCCATCCCGCACGATCCGCGTAGCTCGCCCAATCCGGAAGTTGAGAGGCTCAACGAGCAACTCGCCCGCGTGCGCGATGCCCTCGCAACCGTCGCCCCCGCGCGTGCGTGCCGGTTTGTTGATCTGTTTGGGGGAATGACGGAGGCTTTTGCGCAGAGCCCGGCCCCGCTCACCACCGACGGCCTCCACCTGAACGCCGAAGGCTATCGCCATCTGGCGGCGCTGATGCTCGACGAACTCGGCATTGCGTCATCCCCGCCGTCGTTGATGGTCGATATGCAATCGGGTCGGGTGGAGGGGGGGCAACGCGTCGGGGCGATCGAGCGCGAGGACGGCGCGATCCGGTTTTCTTTGACGCCTCCTGCTTTATCTTGGAAGGCCGATGGCGGGCGCCTCGTGACCATCAAGAGACTGGCGCGGGGCGATTATACGCTGTGGTCTGAAGGGCAGGCTGCCGTCACGGCGACGGCCTCCGAATGGGAGCGGGGCGTCTCGGTTGATCTGCCTGCCGAGCGGATGCAGGTCGAAGCCTTGCGCGCAGCTATCGTCGACAAGAACGCGTTGTACTTTCGGCAATACCGCCCGCAGAACGAGACGTATCTGGTGGGCTTCCGGCGTTATGAACAGGGCCAAAACGCGCCCGAACTCGATCAACTCGGCCCGCTCATTGATGAACTGGAGAACGAGATCGGTCGTCTTCAGAGGCCGCGCCCGCTGGTTTTGAGCCTGACGCGGGAGTAATCGAAAGGGAGCGCGGGCGAAAGGGAGAGGATTTTTGCTGAACAGGACAGGCCCCCTCTCGCCCTTTCCCCCTTTCTCCCTTTCATCAAAATCCCGAATCCCACCGAAGCCGCATGAGAGCCCTCGCCTTTTGCCTCTTCGCCGTCCTCCTGGCCGCGCCGTTGGCGGCCCAGGACAACCTGACCAACGTGCCGGATCCCGATCCGGCGCTGCAACAGGCTGCCTTGCGTGTGGCCGACGGGTTCGAGATCAGCCTGTTTGCCAGCGATCCGATGATCGACCCGCCGATTCAGATGAGTTGGGACGAACGCGGGCGGCTCTGGGTGGCCACCAGCACGTCGTATCCCCAGCCGATGCCCGGCCAGGCGCCCAACGATAAGATCTTCGTCCTCGAAGACCTCGACGCCGACGGCCAGGCCGACCGCTCGACCCTCTTCGCCGGCGGCCTGTTGACGCCTACGGGCATTCTCGTCGGAGACGGCGGTGTGTATGTGGCCAATTCGACCGAGATCATCCACCTCAAAGACACCGACGGCGATGGCCGGGCCGATGCGCGGCGCGTGGTGCTCAGCGGCTTCGGCGCCGACGATACGCATCACCTGATTCATTCTTTCCGATGGGGGCCGGATGGGCGATTTTATTTCAACCAGTCGGTCTATATCTACAGCCACGTCGAGACGCCGTGGGGGGTGCGGCGCCTGCGCGGCGGCGGCATCTGGCGGTTCGACCCCGCCACGCTCCACCTCGACGTGCTGGCGCGCGGTCTCTGGAATCCGTGGGGGTTCGATTTTGATATCTGGGGGCAGTCGTTTGCCACCGACGGGGCGGGTTTCCAGGGGCTTCATTTTATCTTTCCGGGCGTGGCCTACGCCCCGGCGTACGGCGTCGATCGGGTGTTGGAAGGGCTCAATCCGGGGCATCCCAAATATGCCGGGTTGACGTTCCTCTACGGCAGGCATTTTCCGGAGGCCTGGCAGGGCCACCTGATCACGAGCGACTACCGCGCCAACCGGATCAAGCGGTTCATCCTCACCGAAGACGCCAGCGGCTACCGCGCCGACGAGCAGGACGACCTCGTCTGGACCGACCACGTCGCCTTCCGGCCTGTGGATGTGAACGTCGGCCCCGACAATGCGCTTTACCTGGCCGACTGGTACAACCCCATCATCCAGCACGGCGAGGTGGATTTTCGCGATCCGCGCCGCGACCACCGGCACGGGCGGATCTGGCGCATCACCGCCAAAGACCGCCCGCCGATGACGCCGCCGTCGCTTCATGAGGCGACGGTCGATGAGCTTCTGGCGGCGTTGCAATTGCCCGAAGACTGGCCTCGTCGTCAGGCCCGGCGGTTGCTCAAAGAACGCGGCGCCGAGGCCGTCCGCCCTGCTCTCGACGCGTGGGGGCGGGGGCTTACCGCACCGCGTGATCGGCTCGAAGCGCTGTGGCTTTATCAGGCCCTCGGCGTTGTCAACGAGCCGTTGTTGCGCGAGATGCTGGCGTCCGGCGATCACCGGGTGCGGGCGGCGGCGGTCCGCGTGCTCTCGTACTGGCACGATCAGATCCCGGGCGCCGAGGCGCTCTTGGCCGAGGCCGTCGCCGATGCGCATCCGCCGGTGCGCCGCGAGGCCGTCACCGCGCTGGGACGACGGCGCACGGCGGAGGCTGCGCTGCCGGCGCTCTCGACGCTCGATCATCCCAGAGATCGTTTTCTCGACTACGCGCTCTGGCACACCCTCCGCGAACTCTCGCCGTACTGGATCCCGCGCATCGAGAACGATCTGCACTTTTTGGGCGATGAGCGGGCGAAGGTCGTTTTTGCGCTCAAATCGGTCGAAGATCCCGTGGCTTTAGGCCATCTCACAAAGTTGTACCGGCAGGGGCAGGTCCCGGCGGCAGACACGCCGGAGGTGTTGGAGGTGCTTGCCACCAGAGGCGGCGCGTCGTCGCTCCAGACCATTTTTATCCTGGCGCTCGACGGCAAATCGGTCGGGCAGAATGAGTTGTTGGATCATCTCCAGGCCCTCGAAACCGCCGCCCGCGATCACGATGCGCAGCCTGCCGAGGGGCGGGAGCGCATCGCCGCGTTGCTCGATGCCGAGGCGGATTCCGTCCGGAGTCTGGCGGCGCAGTTGGCCGGGCGGTGGAAGGTGACGAGTCTCCGCAACCGGCTGCAAGACCTCGCCGAAGACGACGGGCAGAGCGACCTCGTCCGGCAATCTGCGCTGAAAGGATTGGCCTTGCTGGGCGATGATGAAAGCCGGCATTACCTCACCGCCCTCACCCGCTCGGATCGACCGATGACGCTGAGGCTGTGGGCGACTGCTCATCTGCTGCCGATCGACGCGGCGGCGGCGGCGCAAACGCTGGCGCAGTTGCTTCAAGACGCGCCGCCGCGCGCGGGCGCCGCATCTGTCTTCGAGGCTTTTTTCGGCCAGCAAGGCGGCGTCGAAGCGCTGGCCGAGGCCGTGCGCGCACAGCCGATCCCTGTCGCTTTTGCTCAGGCCGGGCTCGATAAGGTCCAGAACCGGGGCACGCGGTTTGGGGATTTGCGCGAGGCGTTCGTCGCCTCCGGCGCGGTCCCGGCGCCGTCGCGCATGGCGCTCGATCTGAACTTTTACGCCCGCCAGCGCCTCGAACATGACGTCAAGGCCAGCGGCGATGCGGCGCGGGGAGAGGTCATCTACCGGCGCGAAAGCCTGCTCTGTGCGCGCTGCCATGCCATCGGCGGCGCCGGCGGCGGGGTGGGGCCGGACCTGAGCAGCATCGGCGTGACGGCCCCGACGGACTATCTCATCGAATCGATGCTTCAGCCCGAAAAGGCGGTCAAGGACGGCTATGCGATGGTGCGCATCACCCGCAACGACGGCAGCCTCGTCAGTGGGATCCTGGCGCAGGAGACGCGGTCTGCCTTGATCGTGCGCGACGCGGCGGACGCCGTCATCACGGTGCCGCTGAGCCAGGTCCAAAGCCGCGAAGTCGTGCCCGGCTCGCTGATGCCCGCCGGCCTGATGGCTCAACTGGATCGGGAGGAGTTCGTCGATCTGGTCGCCTTTCTCTCGGCGCTCGGCGACGACGAAGTTTACCGCGTGCCACGCGCGCCGCACGCCCGGCGCTGGCGCGTCCTCACAGATACCGACGACGCCCGCGCTCGCCTCCAACGCGACGGCCCCGCCTTTGCCGCCGATGCCATTGATCTAGACTGGAAACCCGCTTTCAGCACCACCAACGGCGCCCTCCCCCTCGCCGACGTGCCCGCACTCCCGGCGGCCAACGGCGATTCTGTCAGCATCGTTCAGTTCGATCTCGACGTTGAGCAAGCCGGCGTCGTCGCCTTCCATTTTGACGCGCCGGAGGGCCTGTCGATCTGGGTCGATTCGAACACGCTGGACGCTGCGCAGTCTCCGATGCCGGTGGATCTGCCGGTGGGCGTGCATCGTGTCACACTCGCCATCGACCGGGCGAAACGCGACGCTGCGCCGGTCTTTGTTGGATTGGCGGAAGAAGCCACCACCGCGCGGGTTCGTTTCGTGGTGGATAACTGAGCCGTGATTCGGGATGCGAGATGTGGGATGCGGGATATTGATCGTTTTCCTACTTTTCCACGTGTGCGCAAGATGATGAACATCCTGGATCCTCCCACGCTGCTCGTTGCGATGCTCTGCCTCGCAACGCCCTACCGGCGGCTCTGCCGCCAAAACAGTGTGGGGAGCCGTCCGGGGCAGCGTCACGAGGCAGAGCATCGTGACGAGCTTTTTTGGGAGATCGGGTTGTGCCGAGGTTCTTAAATGGTTAAAAACAATAAGAAAAAGTCATTCCCGCGAAGGCGGGAACCCATCCAATTCTCCGGGGATGCCGGCAGTCCTTTGAAACTGGATGGGTCCCTGCCTTCGCAGGGATGACTTGAAAAGGGGGAATTTTGTCATATTTTTTTGTGATTTTCGCCTCGAACGCACGCCAACAAAAAGACGCCCCCATGACCAGCCGAACTTGTTCGAAACGCCACCTTCTCGGCGCATCCGCAGCCCTGTCGATAGCCCTCCTGCTCGCCGCGTGCGGGCCGGAGACGACCGGCGAGGGGCCGTCCGCAGCGTCGTCTTCGGAATTGCCCAACATCATCCTCATTCTGGCTGATGACATGGGCTACGGCGATCCGGGCAGCTACAACCCGGATTCCAAGATTCCCACGCCGCACATGGATCGCCTGGCTGCCGAAGGGATGCGCTTCACCGATGCGCATTCGCCCTCCGGCGTCTGCACGCCCACGCGCTACGGGCTCCTGACCGGGCGGTATTCCTGGCGGACGCATCTAAAAAAAGGCGTCACCCGAGGCTATTCGCCGAGCCTGATCGACACGAACCGGACGACGGTGGCGTCGTTGCTCAAGCAGCAAGGCTATGCCACCGGCGGCGTCGGAAAATGGCACCTCGGCCTCGGCGATCCAGAGCGGACCGACTACAGCAAGCCGCTGCGTCCCGGCCCGGCATCGCTGGGCTTCGACTATTTTTACGGGATCCCCGCGTCGCTCGATTTCGAGCCGTATCTGTATTTCGAAAACGACCACGTCGTCGAGGCGCCCACCGACAGCACCCCCGGAAACCTCGAATGTTGTTTCGGCGCGTTCTGGCGAAAGGGGGCGATGTCGCCGGGCTTCGAGCACGATCAGGTGTTGCCCATCACCGCCGAGAAGGCCGTCGCGTTCATCGAAGATCAGGGCGCCACAGAGCAGCCCTTCTTTTTGTATGTTCCCCTGTCGGCGCCGCACACGCCGTGGCTGCCGCTGCCGCCGTACGTGGGCACCACCGAAGTCGGCGAATACGGCGATTTTACCGCGCAGGTAGACGGCGTCGTCGGGCAGATCCTCGACGCGGTAGACCGGCTGGCGATCTCGGACAACACGCTGGTCATCCTCACCAGCGACAACGGTGCCATCTGGCCGCAGAGCAAGATCGACGAGTTCGGTCATCGAGCCAACCTGAACCTGCGCGGGCAAAAAGCCGACATCTGGGAAGGCGGCAACCGCGTTCCGTTTATCGCCCGCTGGCCCGGCCACATCGCGCCGGGTTCGCAAAGCGACGCCCTGGTCTCGCTGACGGATATGCTGGCTACTTTTGCCGCCATCACCGGCGCAGACCTGCCGGGCAACGCCGGGGAGGACAGTTATAACATCTTGCCTCTGCTCCTGGGTGAGGAGTCGGAGACGCCCCTGCGCGACGCCGCCATCCTCCATTCGTCGCAGGGCATGTTCGCCATCCGCCAGGGACCCTGGAAGCTGATCGAAGGGCGCGGCTCCGGCGGCTTTACTGCGCCGGCCCACATCGACCCGGCGCCCGGTGAGCCTGCCGGGCAACTCTACAATCTGGCCGAAGACATCAGCGAGACGAACAACCTCTACCAGCAACATCCGGACGTCGTAGCGCGCCTGACGGCCCTGCTGGATCAGTACCGGCAACAGGGACACAGCCGCCCGGCATCGTTGCAGTGAGGGACGGTTTTACCGCTAATTACGTCGAAAAAATCCTGTTCGGTTTGCTCTTTCAAAGTCGTCATGGGTCATGGGGTTCTTACTCATGACCCATGACCACCCGCAAAACGCACAAGACTTATTTCGACGTAAATTGTCGCCGGGAAGCCCGATGTCATGAGAGATACTATGGATGCTCGGTGGTTCATCGCCTTGATACTCCTCGCTGTCCTGAGCCTGGCCTGCGATCAGGAGGAGATGGAGCCGGCTGATACTTGCATGGTGGAGACCTCCACGGCAACGATACCGGCGGCGGACCGTTGGACGCGTGTGGCGGACCTGAATACGCCGCAGCAATTTCATTCCGTCGTGGTTGCAGGCGGCAAGGTCTATGCCGTGGGCGGCGGGCAAACAAGAGGGATCGAGGCGTCGGCCTTCGAAGTCTATGATCCTGATGCAGATCGATGGGACATTTTGCCCGGTATGCCCACCTCGCGCATCTTTCTTGCCGCCACCGCCCTCGACGGCAAGATCTACACCATCAGCGGGATCCGTATCGCGCCCGATATGATTGTGGATGATTTTGATCCTACCGTAGAAGCCTTCGATCTGACCACGCAGACCTGGGCCCGACGCGCCGATTTGCCGACGCCGCGCAACCGTTTCGCTGCCGTGGCCTTTGACGGTCGCATTTACGCCATCGGTGGGCTTACCCCCGACGGAGACACGGGTATCGTTGAAGCCTACGACCCCGCTACGAACCAGTGGACGCGTAAGGCCGATATGCCCACGCCGCGTCATGGACATGGCATCGCCGTCGCCAATGGGTTGATCATCGTGGTCGGAACCGGTCCTGTAGAAGCCTACGACCCGGCGATGGGTCGCTGGATGCCGCTCGCTAACGTACCTGTGGAACGCCGCTTCCTGGGCGTTGCAGCCGCCAAAGGATTTGTTTATACCATCGCGGGCCGCGTGGGGCAGGGACCGCCCCCGGTGGAACGCTATAACCCCTGTGCCGATGTCTGGGAGGTGCTCGAACCGATGCCCGGCAGTTTCCGCAATCGCTTCGGGGTAGGCGTGGTCGATGATCAGATCTACGTCGTCGTCGGCGAGTTGCAAGCTGACGATCAAATACCGATCAGCGTCTACCGCTACGAGCCGGACAACACCGCGCGATGATGCCCCGCGTTCTCCACATCCTTGCCATCTTGAGTCTGGCCGCTGCCGGGTGTAGCGGGCAGCAAGCCGCTGGGCAGCAAAGCCAGGATCGCCCACCCAACGTCATCGTCATCATCCCGCATCCGCCCTACTTTGCGCCTGCTGCCGGGGCACGATGACGTCTTTTGTCTAATGAATTTTGACACGCCCACGCGGATAAAGTCGAGGCGTTTGGGCCTATCTCACGCCTTACCGAAGTTGACTGTCAAAATTCATTAGATCTGAAATGTGAGCCCCCACAACTGACCAAAGCAAGGAGGCGACACCATGATCAAATACCTCTACACCATCGATTATCCCCATGGGGAACGGCAAGAATACCTGGCGTGGATCCGGTCCATCGCCCCTACCTTACAGGCTCCCGAGGAGGTCCGGCGCGTGGCTTCTCGGTGATTACACGAAGACGTAAGCCTGCGCACCCTTAACGAACAGGCTCTCAATAATCCTGGCCTCCCTCGCTTCGCTCGCAGGAATCCATCCAGCCGAGCAGCGCTGTTTTCATAGCCTCGACGCGCTCCGGATGTTGCCCCGCCAGATTGTGTTGTTCGGCTTGATCCTCCATCAGATCATACAGTTCGAAGGTCTGGCCTTCGTCTTTGCTGATGAGCTTGTACTGATCGGTGACCCAGGAAAGTTGACTACGGAATTGAAACCCGATGGGCGCTCCCCGTTGTTGTTTGCCCCGGATGATGTCCCTCAGGCTGATGCCGTCGAGGGGGCGCGCATCGGGGTACTCCAGATCCAAAACGTCGAGGATGGTTGGCAGATAATCGCTGGTGACGGCTGGCGCGCTTGTGGACTGGCCGGCCTCGACGTGCTGCGGCCAGATGAGGAAGGCCGGCACGCGGACGCCGCCTTCGTGCAGGCTCCGCTTGCGCTCGCGGAACGGCCCGGCGCTGCCCGGCGTCTGCCGCTCCGGCCCGTTATCGCTGGCGAACCAGAGCATCGTGTTGCCGGCGGCGTTGTGCGCTTCGAGGGTCTCCCACAAACGCCCCATTTGTTCGTCGAGCGCTGTGATGGTGCCGTAGTACAACTGCTCGGTGTGGGAATAGTCCCGGTACATCGCCTGGTGCGTGGGGCCGGCCACCACGGGCAGATGCGGCGTGTGCAGCCAGATGATGGTGAAGAACGGCTTTTGGTTCTCGATAGCCGCTTCGATGAATGGCAGGGCGCGGTCCATAATGAGGCGGGTGTCGTCGCCGTCCAGGTTTTCGGTTGCCAGGGCTTCCGTGCCGTGCCAGTAGTGGGTGCCGTAGGGCTGGGCATCGCGCTTGTCTTCGATAGCCGCCCAGCCATAGCGCAGGCTTTCCCCCTTCAACGTGTCGTAGCGCGACGGCTTGATCATCGGGTCGTAGGTCGGCACCTTAGACTCGGTGGCAAAGTAGGCGTCGAAGCCGTTCATGGTGGGAAGGCTGTAGTGGGTCGAATCGCCCGGTCGGCCCCGGTTGGCGTCGCGGATCCGGGTGGTCAGCGTGCCCAGATGCCATTTGCCGAAAAAGCCGGTCGCGTAACCGTTGGCCTGGAGGATCTCGGCCAGGGTGATTTCTTCAGCCCGCAGATGCCCGCTGTTGGCCGTCGGAATACCCTGGCGGTGGGGATGGCGCCCGGTGAGCGCGCTGGCGCGGGTCGGAGAGCACACCGCCGAGGCGGCATAAAAGCGATTGAACGTGATGCCGCCGGCCGCCAGCCGGTCCAGATGCGGCGTCTGGATATGATCATGGCCGTTGAACCCGACGTCGCCCCAGCCCAGGTCGTCGGCCATGATCAGGATGATGTTGGGCGTCTCCGGGCTCTCGGCCTGCGTCGAGCAGCCGGCCAGCACGAGCGCCGCCAGCCAGAGAAGAGCAAAGCGTCGTTTCATACCGTGATCACCGTTCCGGTTGCACCGTAGCGCCGCTGGTTACGCCGGCCTGCCAGGCTTCCAGGGCGGCCAGCATCGTCTGGACGCGAGCGGGATGCTCGCCGGCCAGGTTCTGTTTTTCTCCGAGGTCGCCGGCCAGGTCGTAGAGGGCCAGGCCGGGTTGGTTGCCGACATCGCGCGCCAGTTTCCACGAACCCTCGCGCGCGGCGGCCTGCTCATTGTATTGCCAGAACAGCGTGCGCGGGCGGAGCGGTTGTTGCGCGAACAACACCGCCCACAGATCGGCGCCGTCGAGGCGATGGCCTTCGGGCAGCGAGGCGCCCGCCATCGCCAGCATCGTCGGCATCAGGTCGAGGCTGATGACCGGCTGGTCGGTGGTGCTGCCCGGCGCGATGTGGCCGGGCCACCACGCCAGCGCCGGGACGCGGATGCCGCCTTCCCAGAGGCTGCCCTTGTGCCCGCGCAGCGCGCCGTTCGAACCGTAGCCCATCGCGCCGTTGTCGGAAAAGAAAAAGACGAGCGTGTTCTCGGCCAGATCCATCCGTTCGAGCGCATCGAGCACCGCGCCGACGCCCGCATCGAGTTCCTGAACCATCTCTCGATAGGCCCGGCGGACCTGCACCGAGTCGCGCTTTTCCGCTACGCGCTTGCCGATGAGGCGAAACGGCTCGTCGTTCGGCCCCTGGAAAGGATAATGCGGCGCTTCGTGCGGCAGGTAGAGCAGAAACGGCTGATCCTGATGCTGCTCGATAAAATCGACGGCGTGCCGGGTGATCAGATGCGTGACGTAGCCGTGCTCGTTGACGAGCCGGTCGCCGTCCCACCAATCGTAAAAACCGACGCCGTCGACGTGGGCGAAATAATCCACATTGCCACTGACATAGCCGCGAAACTGGTCGAAGCCGTGGTGGATCGGGTTGAAGTGCGGCTCGTAGCCGAGATGCCATTTGCCGAAAATCCCCGTGGCGTAGCCCACCTCGCGCAGGCGTTCGGCAAAGGTGACTTCGTGGTGATGGAGGCCGTGGTGGCGGTTGCGCTCCGGCGCGGCATAGACGACGCCGGGGATGCCGGCCCGTTGCTGGTAGCGCCCCGTGAGCAGCCCCGCCCGCGTCGGGCTGCAAACCGGGCCGCTGGCGTAGAAACTGGTGAAACGCAGGCCCTCGCGCGCCATCCGGTCGAGGTTAGGCGTCTCGACCCAGCCGTCGTAGGGGCTGATGTCGCCATAGCCGAGGTCGTCGGCCAGGATGATGACGATGTTAGGCGGGCGTTCGGTTTCAGCCTGAGACGAACAGCCGGTCGGCACGAGTGCCGTCATGAGGATGAGTAGGCCGTATCGCTTCATCATCGCGTAGGATTTTCATACCAGATCACACCCAGGCCGGGGTTGCCGCCGGCAGCGTTGTCGTTCTCTTCGGTGTTGATCACGTCGAGGTCGCCGTCGTGATCCAGGTCGATGAGCAGGCTCAGGTCGAACTTGTTGCCTTCGGGGCCGCTGATGTCATGCACGTCCCAATTCGGATCGAACGGCGATCCGGCGTATCGCAGCCAGACGATGCCGCGTCGTTTGTCATGAGCCTGGCCCGTCGCCAGCACGAGATCCAGCCGTCCATCGAGATCGATATCGCCCACCGCCACCGATTTCGGACGGCCCGCCGAGGCTGGATAATCGATGGGATGCTCCGTCCACTGCTCGCCAGTCTCGTGTTTGAAGAGGCTCAGTTTCCAATCATCCTCCAGAAAGTGCGGTACGATGATCTCTTTGACGCCGTCGCCGTCGAGATCGGCGGCGGTGATGAACATGACCTCGCGCCCGGCGGCGCCGATGACGTGGTTCGCCCAGGGCTTTCGCAGGTCCGGCGAGGCACGGCCCGGATGCTCCAGCCATCGGACGCCGGCCTGCTCGCCGCGCCGGTCGCTCAGCAGCAGATCCGGCTCACCGTCGGCATTCATGTCTTCGACGAGCAGCGACATCACCCATCCCGCCGATGTGATCGGGTGGAAGGTCCAGTCGTCGAGGCGGCGGGGCGCTTCGGGCGCTTCCAGCCATCCCACTTTGGCATCCCGGTTCTTGCCGCCGATGATCAGATCGGGCCGGTCGTTGTCATCGACGTCCAGCGCGATGCTAAACATCCACTGGCTGCCGTCGGCGTAGAGCACGTCCGAAGTCCACTTCGAAGTGTCGGCGTAGTCGATTTTGTCGGATGGTCCCCAGAGCACAAAGACCTTACGCGTCTTGCCTTCGGTAGCGCTGACGATGTCGAAGGCACCGTCCCCGTCGACATCAGTCAAGAGGGCATCCTCGACGTCGGGCGTCGCCCCGGCGATCACCCGTTGCCATCGGGGCGCCTCTTCCGGGTTTTTTTGGCTGAGGTAGAGGGTAGTCTCCCCGCTTTGCTCCCATCCGACGACCAGATCCGGCAGCCCATCGCCGTTGACGTCTGCTGCGCGCACACCGTCGGCCCCGGCTCCGGCGTGGTCGATCTGATGCCGCGTCCATGATTGTGTGGGCGCCGGTGTTTGCTGCGCGCACGCGGCCAGGGGTAGCAGGAGCAGGAGGACGATGGTGGGAGAGGGGCGCATCGCATTCGTCGGAGGATCAAAAACTACAGGATAGCATTTTGCCGGGCGCAGCGCAAACATGGCGGATCGCTTGATTATGTGACGGCATCCCCCTTTTTTGGCGCAGGGCTGTCGGGTTCCGCTCCGGCGAAGCCGAAGGCGAGCCGTCAGTCCCCTCTCCCATCAAGGGAGAGGGGACTCTGCTACAGACCTTTTTAGTGAATTTAACAGCCCTGCATTTTTGCCTGATGAAATTACCCTCTTGCCACGAGGCCCGCCCCATGACACTCAGACCGTTTGCGCTCGCCGCGTTCCTGGCCTGCCTGCTCCTGACGGCGTGCAGCGAACCCGCACAGCCGCCCAACATCCTCTTCATCGCCGTCGATGATCTCAACAACGACCTGGGCAGCTACGGGCATCCTCTCGTTCAGAGCCCCCAGATCGACCGCCTCGCGGCGCAGGGGATGCGCTTCGACCGCGCCTACTGCCAGTATCCTGTCTGCAACCCCAGCCGGTCGAGTTTTCTGACCGGGTTGTATCCGGAGCAGACCGGCGTGCTCTCAAACGCAGATAGCTTTCGCGTGCAGCTTCCGGAAGTCGCGACGTTGCCGCAGTGGTTCAAAGAGCACGGCTATTTTACCGCCCGCGTCGGCAAGCTTTTTCATTACGGCGTGCCGGGCCAGATCGGCACCGACGGCATGGACGACCCGCATTCGTGGGATCACGTTGTCAACCCGCGCGGCATCGACCGCGAGGTACACGACCGCATCCATACCCTGACGCCGGGGCAGTTCGGCGGAACGCTGAGCTGGTTAAGCCTGGACGAGGAAGAGGGCGAGCATACCGATGCCCTCGGCGCCGGCGCCGCCATCGATTTGATGGAAATGCATCATCCCGCGCAGACGGGCCAGCCGTTTTTCCTGGCCGTCGGCTTTTACCGGCCCCACACGCCGTACGTAGCGCCGAGCCAGTATTTCGACTTGTATCCCTTGAACCAGATCGAGCCGGTGCTGGAGCAGCCCGGCGACCGCGACGACATCCCGGTAGCCGCGCTGGCCGATCGTCCCAAACAACGCGATCTAACCGTCGAGCAGCGCCGCGAAATCATCCAGGCCTACTATGCGTCGATCTCTTTTCTGGATACGCAGGTGGGCCGCCTGCTCGACGCGCTCGAACGCCTGGACCTGGCCAATCAAACCATCATCGTCTTCGTCTCTGACCACGGCTATCACCTCGGCCACCACGGCCTCTGGCAGAAGGGCGATCTGTTCGAGGGCTCCGTCCGCGTCCCGCTGATTGTGGCGGTGCCGGAGCATCGCCACGCGGGTGCCGGGACCGAAGCGCTCGTCGAGTTGGTGGACTTGTATCCGACGCTGGTGGAGCTATCGGGCCTGCCGCCGCCGGAGCATCTGGCGGGCCGGAGTATCAAGCCCCTCCTCGACGACCCGGCGCACCCCGGCAGGGCCGCCGCCCTCACGGTGGCCCGGAGCCGCGCCCGGTGGACGCGCCCCGACATGCCCCACCGGACGATCCTCGGCCACACCATCCGAACGCCGCGCTTCCGCTACACCGAATGGAACGAAGGCGAGGACGGCGTCGAGTTGTACGATTACGAGACGGATCCGCAAGAATACACCAACCTCGCCGGTATGCCGGAGCACGCCGAGACCATCGCCCAACTCAAGGAATTGCTCGATGCGAGAAGGCGGGCTGCGCGGTAGGGGAAGCAGGCAGAGGTACGTCCCGTTCGCCGAACGGGACCCTCATCGTTAGATCCCGTTCGGCGAACGGGATGTACTTTTGTGCCACCATTAACCCACAGGCTTGCTATGAACACCCCATCGCTTACACGTCGCGATTTCTTAAAAAACCTGGGGGCGGCAGCGCTTCTAGGGCCGGTCGCGGCAGCCTGTAAAACAGAGCACCCCGCGAAGACGCATTTCATCACGCTCAGCTTCGATGACGGATTTCGAAAGTCAAGCATCAAGACCGCCGAAATCTTCGAAAAATACAACCTGTCGGCGTGCATCAATGTCATCGCTACCGCCCATCATCCGGATTTCGTCTTGCCTGACGAATACCATGACGTGCCCGTGGGTGATTTTGGATTATGGAATGAACTCCAGGAGCGGGGCCACGAAATTATGCCGCATGGGTACATGCACGCGAATTTGAAAGAGGCGCCCATCGAGCGCGCAAAAGACCTGATTTTGCGATGTCTGGACTATTTTTCCAGAGAATTGAAAGGGTTCGAGCCTCAGAAGGCCATCTTCAACTTTCCTTACAACGCGTCCAGTCCGGAAATAGAAGCATGGTTGGTGGAACACGTCAAAGCGTTCCGGACGGGGTATGCTCCGATCAATCCCGCGCCTCATGCCGGACAGACAAGACTTACCTGCACCAGCCATGGCCCCGGTAACATCGACAGGCACCTGACCAACGAGATCGACAACTTCTTGGCCCTGCCCTCCGGATGGCTGATTTATAATACACACGGATTGGATGATGAGGGATGGGGACCGCTATCCGCAACTGTGCTGGATCAGTTGCTCGCACGACTTACAGCCATCGACACCGTTGAGGTAATACCGACAGGCCGGGCGCTCGCAGCCTTATGATGTTTTTTAGATCCAATCATTCCAAATTCTTTCGATCTGTTCTGAGCCCGGCTCTTCAGGGCCGGGCGGTGTTTTGTCATATTCAAACACGTTACGGCGCCGCCAGAGGCACCTGCTCCGCCGTCCTCAAATACGCGACCAGATCGAGCACCTCGGCATCCGTCAGCGTTTCTAACAAGCCTTCGGGCATGATCGAGACGGCGGTCTCTTCGAGCGATTGAATATCCGATTTGTTGAGGACGACGGCGTCCTGCCCCACCGTTTGCAACGTGACTTGCCGTTCGTTTTCAGCCGAGACCGTGCCGAGGTAGGTCCGCCCGTCCTGGGTGGTGGCGACGACCATTTTGTAGTCGTCCTGGATGTCGTCGCTGGGGCTGATCATGTTGCTGAGGATATAGTCGAGGTTGGCCCGGTTCGAGCCGGTGATGTCCGGGCCGAGGGTGCCGCCTTCGCCGTACATCATGTGGCACGCGCCGCAGGTGCGCTGGAACAGGCGCCGTCCGTTGGCCGCATCGGCAGCGGCGACGGCCTCGTCCGTCAGCAGGGCTTGATATTTCGCATACGTCGCTTCTTTATCCGAGGAAATGTCGTCGATGGGCCCCCAGACTTCGACGAAGCCGTTGCCCACGACGCGCCGCAACTGCCGGGCGACGTAGGCCGGGACGTCGCGTTTGGGGATGGATTCTGTCTTCAGCGCATCCGTCAACAGCCAGCCGTAGACGGGGCGGGAGGCGAGCGTTTGAATGACCTCATTTTTTTCATCAACATTCAGCCCCTCATAGCGCGTCATCAACAGCCGTCCCAGATCTTCCTGTTCGAAAGCGGCGACGGCCCGGATCGCTTCGAGGCGAAGGTCCGGCTCGTCGAGCAAGCCTGGCAGTTCATCGATCAACTCCTCGCGTTGCTCCTTGGCGAGGCCGTTCAACGCCGCGCGGCGCTGGTCGAGCGTCGCGTTTTCATCCTTCAGAGACGCCAGCATCTGCCGGGCTGCTTCGGCGTCGCCGAATTGTTGCGCGATCTCCAGCGCCAGTTGCGCCACGTCGTCGTTTCGTTGAAGCCGGGCATAGACGGCAGGCCAGTTTGCCGGCGTTTCCAGGTCGGTGCGGCCTTCGAGGCCGGCCAGCATGCCTTTCAACAAGTGACGCTGCGTCCGAGGGCGTTCGCCAATTTTAGCGATCAGCGGTTCGAGCGCGTCGGCGTCTACGGCGCGGCGGGCGGTGGATTCGGTGATCAGAGGGATCTCGCTGGATCCGGCCAGATCGAGCGCGCGCGCCGGATCCTCTTGCACGAGCGGTTCCAGGCCAAACCAGATCATTTTGGGGATGTTGTGATCGCCGGCATCGTCGCCGTGCGCGGCGAGGCCTTCGGCGATGTCCCAGCGGGCTCCGTTGTCGAGACGTTGCAAGGCGGCGGCCAGGTATTTACGCACCACGGGCGAGCGGTCGTCGCGGGCCATCGCGGCGAAGCGGGCCAGCGCCGCCGCGCCGGGCGCCTGATCTTCGCTGAGTAACTGCACGGCCCAGGCGCGGATGTATTCGTCTTGATCCTCAAGCGCGTCGAGGAGCGTCTCGGCGGGCAGCAAGTTCGTCACGTGCAGGCTCCACATCGCGCGGAGGCGCAGGTCGAGGTTTTCGTGCGATTCGAAGATGTCGCGGAGTTGCTCCTGCGCGTCGTCGTCGATGGCGCGTTTCGTGGCGCGGTTTTGGAGGATGACGCGGGCGCGCCGGGCGTGCCAATCGCTCGGACTCAGTTGAAGATCGGCCAGTTGCGCGTCGGTCATCTCGTTCAGATCGTCGTAGCGGCCCGGAAAGTCTTCGGCCAGCGACGTCGTCGGGGTGATGCGGAAGATCCGCCCGGTGTCTTTGTCCAACACCTCTTTGCCGCAGATGTCGGCATCGTGCCAGTCCAACACATAGACGGCGCCCTCCGGCCCGATTTCCATGCTGAAACCGACCCATTGCGCGTTGTTCGCCATCATAAAATCGTCGCCGTGCCGCGCCACGAAGCCGGAGCCTCTGGGTTCGAGCACATCCGACAAAACGGCGTGTTCGTGGATATTCGCCATAAAAAGCCGCCCCTGATGCTCGGTGGGGAAGGCGTCGGATTGATACACCCGCGCCCCGCCGTGCGCCGAGCGGTGGCGATGATCAACGATGGACTGAATGTCGCTGTAGACGTACGGGTTGAAATGCCGCCCGCCCTGCCGCTGGTAGATGCCGCCGGGGATGACGTGAAACAGGTGCGGGATGACGCAGGCGCTGATGAAAAGCTGCCCCTTCGCATCATAATCGATGCCCCACGGATTGCTGAAACCGTGCGCCACCACCTCGAACCGGTCTTTGGTGGGATGATACCGCCACACGCCGCCGTTGATGTCCACGCCGTCGCGTTCGAGGATGTCTTCGGGGAAGGGATCGTTGTGTTTAAACAGCCGATCCTGCGCGTCGGGCTTGCGAATTTTGGACGGCGTGGCGAAGCCTTCGAGGCCGTAGAGCCAGCCGTCGGGACCCCAGTGGAAACTGTTGATGGTTTCGTGCCGGTCGCGGATGCCCCATCCGGTGCGGCGGATTTCGATGTCGTCGCGGTCGGCGATGTCGTCGCCGTTGCGGTCTGGGACGAAGAGCAGGTGGGGCGGTGCGCCGAGGAAGAGGCCGTCGAAGCCCACCGCGATGGCTGCCGGAAACGGGATGCCGTCGAGGAAGACTTTGCGGCTGTCGGCGGTGCCGTCGCGGTCGGTGTCTTCGAGGATGAGGATGCGGCTGTCGCCGGAGTTGGAAAAGCCGCTGCCGCGCGATTCATAGTCGCGGTTTTCGGCCACCCACAGGCGCCCGCGATCATCCCAGGCGAAGGCCATCGGCTGCGTGATCATCGGCTCGGCAGCCCAGGCGTTGACCTCGAACCCGTCGAGCAACGTCATGCTGGCGACGGCCATTTCGGGCGTAAGGAATTCGGCTTCGAGAGCTTCCTGCTGGGCAATCCCCCAGAGCGAAGCCGTCGAATACATCGCGCCCTCCTGACCGGCGAAGGTCTCCCAGGCGCCCCGCAGGGCCACGTCGTCCACCTCGCCTGTGTAGACGACCAGTTGATGGCGGATGACCTCCGTCTCGCCCTCGGCAATCGTCCAAGCGCCCATGCGCGCCCGTACCGGCCCAACGCCCAGTTGCCCATCGACGCGCCAGGTTTGCGGAAATCCCTCGTTATCGGGATGATCGAAAATGGCGACGTGCGCCTGGTCTTCGCGACCTTCGAGTTGCATACCCACGTCGAGCCACATGGCGCGTTTGCCCTCGGCAAACTGGTTGCGCTGGCGGGCAGCATTGACGGCCTGCCCGCGAATGCCCTCGCGCCACGGCATCCGCAAAAACAACCCGCCGTAATCATACTCGCCGATGGTGACGTCGGCCTTCGCTTCGCCGCGCCATTCGAGATCCAAAAGAAACTGCCCGCCGGTCTCACGCATCGACCAGATTTGCGTCTCCGTCAGGACGGTCGAGCCCGTTTCGTCGAGCAGATTATAGACGGTCTGCCATTTCACCGCCGGCCCGCTGGTTTCCAGGACATCGGCTGAGACACGTTGCCAGTAGTCACCTTCGGGATGGTGAAAATAGTCGCGGCCATTGACTCTGGTGAAGCCCCAGTAGAGCCCCGTCTGATGTTTGTGATGATCCGGGCTGAATTCCGTGACTTCGCTCTGACCGTCCGGTGTGGCGATGGGATGCAAAAACGGGCGGAAATCGGACTTTGCATTTTGGGTGAGGATGGGCTCGTCCTCGCTGTTTCTGAAGATAGAAATTGTTCCAGCATCTTCGTCGAGCCGGACCGTCAATTGTGTTTCGGTGGATGACGAATCGGCTTCTTGCGAATTCATCGGGCCGCATCCGTAGCAAAAAAGGAGGAGAGCTAGCAGCGCGGTGGTTGATCGGGTCATGGCTTGCGGGGGCGGGAGGACGAGAGCGGGGGCGGGCTTTCAAGGTAAACAGTTTGGAATTCCCAGGCCAATGCGTTGGTAAAAAATGGCAGCGATGGATATACTCCGTAGCTCCGGATTCTGGGTTTTGTTTAACCGTAGAGTTCGCAGAGGGCGCAGCGATGGCATCCTCTGCGTCCTCTGCGATCTCTGCGGTTAATCAATCATTTGGAAACGAACCTGATCGCCGAAGAATTGTACGATTTAAAGCAGGATCCTGACCAGTTGCACAATGTGGCCGCAGATCCGGCCTATACGCAGATCAAGAAGGAACTCTGGAATCGGTTGATGGACACGCTGCAAACCACGGGCGATCCTCGCGTGCGCGGCCAGGGCGACCTGTTCGATATGCAGCCTTACACCGGAGGCATTGTGCGAGCGCGCGGGATGTAGGCGCGGGTATACGAAACGCGCGGCGGGAGGCGTTAGTAGGGCATGAAAAAACATAGTTTTAGAGACGTTACATGTAACGTCTCTACGGCACGCGCTCAACGTTGAAACGCGCTCCTTCGTCGCTCAGACAGCAACTTTTCCTTGTTCGCGTGCCTGCGCTCCGTTTACTTCGTGAATCTTCGATTTCGAGACGGCCCACCGGCTAAGGTCGCCTTTTCTTTTTCTGTTTTCTTTTTCTGATTCTCTCTTTCCCCCTCTCTCCCTCTCTCCCTTTTCCCCAAATCCCCATTGGCCACATCCCACTGGCCATTCGCCATTCGTCACATCTTACGAAACACGTAGCCGTCGCGGCATTTTCCGTCGAGGGGAGGCTCGGCAAAGTGTGTGAGTTCGAAATGTTCGAGGCCTTCGCTGTAGGCTCCGGGTTTCAGGGAAAAAGCAGGATTAAAGGTGTCCCTGTTTTTCTGGTTGAAGGTGCAAAACAAGAAGGTTCCACCGACTTTTACGAGGGTATGTATTGAAGCCAGGAGGTGCGCTGAGGGTCTGTAGTTGAAGGTGATCACATTGTCGAAAGGATGGTAGTCGAGGATTAGATCAGGAGCTTCGAGATCGGCTTGCTGCGTGGTGATGGCGAGGTCGCGGTTCTGGGCGGTGCGGCGCAGGCGCGCAAGACCCACGTCCGCGATATCGATGCCCGTGACTGAGAAGCCGCGCTCGGCCAGGAAAAGGCTGTTTCTGCCGTCGCCGCAGGCCAGGTCGAGGACGCTGCCGGGGCGAAGCCAGGGCAGGGCTTCGACGAGGAACGGGTCCGGTTCCGACGGCTCGCCCGTCCGCAGGCGGTATTTCTCGTTCCATTTTGCTCTGCTATCGGCCATGGCGGTTTGGCTGGAGAGAGGTTTGGGAGGATGAGGAAAAAGGTAGGTCTTTTTGTCTACACCGTCATCCCTGCAAATCTAGAGCGTTATTCAGTTGCGTGTATGCCTTGCCCTGATCGAAAGGGAGACAGGGGGAGAGGGAGAAAGGGAGAAGATCAGGAAGGTCTAACTTCGAAGGTCGCGTGTCACACGAGCGACGCGACTGTCCGAAGGAAAATGATTCATTTTTCTACGCGCGATTCTGCATTCGACATCCCCCTCTCTCCCTTTCCCCCTCTCACTCTTGAATGCTTACAGCCAACTGACAAACGCTCTAAATGATGCACCCCGACAACAGCAGGCTGACCGGCGCTTGCAAGCCTTGACCTCTCGGTGCTACCTTGGATCGTGATACAACCAGCCTCCCCTCGATAAAAGCCCTGTGACGGATTGGCATGGAAGCCTTCACGGAATTCTGGGTTGTTCAATGGCTGGGCCGGCTTCATCCGCTGGTCGTGCATTTCCCTATCGGGCTGCTCGTCGTGGCGTTTTTCATGGAAATGATGACGCTCGGCGGCAGGCGACCAGGCCTGCGCGACGGCATCCGGTGGATGATCTACATCGGCGCGGCCACGGCGGCGCTGGCGAGCATCCTGGGCTGGTTCTTGCTCAACACGGGCGGCTATGGCGGCGGCACGTCGGACTATCACCAGTGGTCGGGGTTTGCTACGGCGGTGCTGGCGCTCGTCGTGGCCGGGTTGTTGCGCCGGGCGCATCGGACGGATAGACCGGCGGCCTGGACGCAGTACCGGGTGCTGCTCGCGCTCTGCCTGGCTGGCGTGACGGTCACAGGCCACCTCGGCGCCAGCCTGACCCACGGCACGGATTATCTCACCGGCGTGTTGCCCTGGAATCAACCCGATAGCCAGGCCGGCGATCTGCTCGCCGAGTTTCGGACGGTCGAAGCAGACGCTTTCACAGAGACCCAACTCGACCGGCTCAACCTGGAAGTGCGGGCGCTGTTTGCGCATCGGTGTTACAAGTGCCACAGCACCGAAAAGCACGAGGCCGATCTGATCCTCGACAACGAGGAGGACGTCCGCGCCGGCGGCGAGTCGGGGCCGATCCTGGTGGCCGGCAACGCTGCCGAGAGCGAGATCATCCGCCGGCTGACGTTGCCGCGCGACGATGAAGAGGCGATGCCGCAGAAAGCCAAAGCCCTCTCGCAGGAAGAGATCGACCTCATCAAGCTGTGGATCGACCTGGGCGCCCATTGGGCCGACCGCGACCTTCAAATCTTCCCCGAAGCCGATCTCGCCCTCCAAAAACCTGCTCTGCCGCCGGTGCAACGCGGCTTCGACCAACCCATCGACCGCTTCGTCAACGCCTACTTCGAGGCACAGGGAATCCGCTGGCCCAGGCCGGTGGACGACCGCACGTTCATCCGGCGCGCGTACCTCGACGCCGTCGGCCTCTTGCCCACGCCGGAGCAAATCGATGCGTTTCTCCAGGACGATAATCCCACCAAACGCGCCCGTCTGGTGGAAAAACTCCTGGGCGACGAGCACAACTACGCGCAGCACTGGCTGAGCTTCTGGAACGACCTGCTGCGCAACGACTACTCCGGCACCGGCTACATCACCGGCGGGCGCAAGCAGATCACCTCCTGGCTCTACGATGCGCTGCTGACGAATCGGTCTTACGACGCGATGGTGCGCGACCTGCTCAACCCCACCGACTCGTCGGAGGGTTTTATTCGGGGCATCAAGTGGCGGGGCGCGGTCAACAATAGCCAGCGTATCGAGATGCAGGCGGCGCAGAATGTGTCGCAGGCGCTGCTGGGCGTCAACCTCAAATGCGCCTCGTGCCACAACAGCTTCGTGAGCAACCTGACGCTGGATCAGGCCTACGGCTTTGCTACCGTCTTTGCCGACACGGTCCTCGAAGTGTTCCGCTGCGACAAGCCCACGGGGCGGATGTCCAGCCCGGCGTTTCTCTACGAAGAACTGGGCACCATCGAGGCCGAAACCGTCGAAGAACGGCTGGAAGAACTGGCCGATATCGTGGTGCAACCGGCCAACGGACGGCTCTACCGGACCATCGCCAACCGGCTCTGGGATCGGCTGCTGGGGCGAGGGCTCGTCATGCCGGTCGATGAGATGGACAACACGCCCTGGAGCCAGGATCTGCTCGACTGGCTCGCCGCCGACCTGATCGACCATGAGACCGATCTGAAATACCTCATCGCGCAGATCATGACCTCGCAGGCGTATCAGTTGCCGTCGGCGCCGGCCGCCGAAGCGCAGGATCTCGTGGCGCGCTCGTATCGATTTCGCGGGCCGGTGCGTCGCCGGCTCTCCGCCGAGCAGTTTGCCGATGCGCTCAGCCAGACGCTCGGCCCGCTGTATCCGGGCGTCGCTTTCGATCCGCTGGGCGAAGATCTGGAGGCCCGCTGGATCTGGCATCGCGAACAAGAGGTGGATCGGGACGTGCTCCCGAAGCCGGGCACGCGGTATTTTCGGTATCAGTTTGATCTGGATCGACGGCGCGACGCCGTGCTGGAGGCGCAGGCGCTCATCGCGGTCGATCACGCCTTTGTGCTGTACGTCAACGGCGAGCGTGTGGCCGAGGGCGACGACTGGCGCGCGGTGCAACGGTTCGACCTCACGGCGCATCTTCGAGACGGATCCAACCTGATGGCCGTCGAGGGCGAAAACGAAGGGCGTCTGCCCAATCCGGCGGGCCTGCTCTTGAGTCTCCGCCTGACCTACGCCGACAGCAGCTGGCAGGTGGTCTCTTCCAACACCGATTGGATGACTACCGACCAGCCCCCGGAAGCCGGCTGGACGGAGGCCGGGTATGACGACGGCGCCTGGCAGCCGGCGCGCTCCTATGGTCGGTTCAACCGGAGCTACTGGGGCCGCCTGGTGGACTTCCGGCACAACCCCAACCGGGATCACCTGCCGTTTGCCCGCGCCTCGCTGGTGACGCTCGACCCGTTCCTCAAAGTGCTGGGCCGGCCTACCCGCGAAAACGTCGTCACCCGTCGCGACGATCAGGCGACGCTGTTGCAGGCCCTGGCGCTGACCAACGGCACCTTCTTCAACCAGGCCATCGCCGAAGGCGCCGACAGGTGGCTTGCGCGCTACGGCGACGACCCGCAAGCTCTGGTCGAACACCTGTACCGCAACGCCCTAGGCCGCCAGCCCAGCCGCGCCGAGGCCAGGGTGGCTGCCGCGCTCCTGGGCGAACATCCCACCCCGGACGCCGTCCAAGACGTGCTGTGGGCCGTGTTCATGCTGCCGGATTTTCAGTTGATTTATTGATCTGTTCAAGGTTCAAAGTTCAAGGTTCAAAGTTTCTTGTAGACGAACCTTGAACTTTGAACCTGGAACCTTGAACCAAAAAAAATGACCACACGCAGAGACTTTCTCAAGCAGATGCGGGCGGCGAGTCTGGCGGCGATGGCGGCGTCCATCCCGGCGGCGTCTTTTTTGAGCGGATGCCGGCCTCAACGGCGCCTCCCTGCCACTGCCGACAGCGTCATCCTTCTCTGGATGGCCGGGGGGATGGCTCATACCGAGACGTTCGACCCGAAACGGTTCACGCCTTTCGAGAAAGGTCTGGAGAGCAAGCGTATCCTGAGCACCTTCCCGTCGGCGCCGACGGCGGTGGATGGGCTTTCTTTTTCCGAAGGCCTGGAATCCATCGGGCAGGTGATGGATCGCGG
Organism: Rhodothermales bacterium; assembly: GCA_028278205.1. GTDB lineage: Bacteria > Bacteroidota > Rhodothermia > Rhodothermales > Bin80 > JANQES01. Next base: position 88,631 of record JANQES010000117.1, on the reverse strand, counting down.
GACGATCATTCGTTCCTACCGGGCGGCGGATCTGGGTCATATCCTGCACTCCCGGCATCAATACCACTGGCATACGTGCTACGAGCCGCCGCAGCCGGTGCAGGCGCCCCACCTCGGCGCGTGGATTGCTAAAGAGTTGGGGCCGATCAACCCGGCCATTCCTCCGTTTATCGACATCGGGCAGCGGTTTACGGTGGGCGAGGCCGAAGAACTGAAAGCGTTTCACACCGCCGGCTTCCTGGGCAGCGAGTACGGTCCGTTTCTGATTCCCGATCCGTCGAGCGGGTTAGAGAGCGTCCGGCCTCCGGCAGGCATGACGGCCCGGCGTTTCGAACGGCGCAACGCCCTCTACCGCGACCTGATCAAGGGCAGCCCGCTGGGCAAGCGGGGCAGTGATTATCAGAAGGAATCGTTGCTTCGGGCCATGGAGCAGGCCTACCGCCTCCTCAACGCCCCCGAAGCCCGCGCCTTTGACCTCAGCGACGAGCCCAAAGAAAGTTATGACGTCTACAACACCGGACGCTTCGGCCTCGGCTGTTTGCTGGCCCGGCGGCTCGTGCAACAGGGCGCGCGCTTCATCAGCGTGACGACCGAATACGAGCCGTTCCTCGGCTGGGACACCCACGAAAACGGCCACACGCGCCTCGTGGGCATGAAACAACTCATCGACCGGCCCGTGGCCCGGCTCGTCAAAGACCTCGACGAAAGCGGGCACCTGGACCGGACGCTCATCGTGCTGGCGAGCGAATTCAGCCGGGATATGATTCAGGAGGGCCGCCCCGAAGCCAAGGTCAAAGATCAGGTAGACGTGCCCGATGCGGTCGAAGAGATGAAGCACTACGGGATGCATCGCCATTTCACCGACGGCTGCTCGATCCTGCTCTTCGGCGGCGGTATCAAGCGCGGATTCATCTACGGCCAGACCGCCGACGGACGCCCCTGCAAAACCGTCGGCGAGCCCGTCTATATCGACCAGATCCACCAGACCATCTATCACGCCCTCGGCATTCCACCGGAGACCCAATACGAGATCGAGGGCCGGCCTTTCTACACCACCCCGGAAGGCGAGGGGGAGGCTATTCTTGAATTGTTCGCCTGATTTTTTTTACAACGTTGCTTTCTTTGCATGCTCGGCATGGGTCATGAGTCATGAGTCATGAGTCATGAGTTCTCAAAAAACACCCATGGCCCGTGATACCAAATCCGGTTGATGAGTTTATGTATGGGAGTGTGGGAGTATGGGGGTGTGGGAGGGTTTTTGAATGTCGAGTGTCGAGGTGCGAATGCCGAATGATGAAGCTCCTGTCAGGTCCTTCTCCATTCGACATTCGTAATTCGTCATTCCTTTCCCTCCCACACCCCCATACTCCCATACCCCCACACAATCTCAAACATCAACAACGCAAGCGGATTGGGTATAACCCGTGACCCATGACCCGTGACTCATGACCCATGACTGACGCCAACAGTTCGACAACGTGGAACGATGGAAATACCCCGTAACATTTTCTTGCCAGCATATATGCAATCATCGAAGCGGATTCAGGCCGTACAGCCCCCGATCATTGCCGTCGTGGCGGAGTTGATCCGCGCAAATCCGGGCACTATCTCGTTAGGGCAGGGCGTGGTGCATTACCCCCCGCCCGACGCCGTCGTCGCGCGGATGGTTGAGGCGATGGCGTTGCCGGAGCGGCACCAGTACGGCCACGTAGCCGGCCTCCCGCCGCTGCTCGAACAGATCCGCGCTAAACTCGCCGGCGAAAATCGAATCGACGTGGATGAGGGTTCTGAGATCGTCGTGACGGCGGGCGGTAACATGGCCTTTGTCCACGCCCTCCTTGCCATCGCCGATCCGGGCGACGAAATCATTCTACAGGCGCCCTATTATTTCAATCATGAGATGGCGATCCGGATGGCGAGTTGCAAACCCGTGATCGTGTCGACCGACGAGAGCTATCAGGTGCAGGTCGAAGCAATACGCCGGGCCATCACGGCGCGGACGCGGGCGGTGGTGACCATCTCGCCCAACAACCCCACGGGCGCAGTCTACGACGAGGCGTCGCTGCGCGCGGTGAATGCGCTCTGCCGGGCGCACGACCTCTACCACATCAGCGACGAGGCGTACGAGTATTTCACCTACGACGGCGCCGCGCACTTCTCGCCGGGATCGATCGACGGCGCAGCGGCACACACCATTTCTCTGTATTCATTGAGCAAAGCCTACGGGATGGCGGCCTGGCGCATCGGCTACATGGTGCTGCCCGGCGCCTTGCTTGCTGCCGTCAAAAAGATTCAAGACACGATTCTGATTTGCCCCCCGGTGCCCAGCCAGTATGCGGCGCTCGGCGCCATGGAAGCCGGCGCTGCGTATTGCCGGCAATTTGTGGAGCCGATGGCCGAAGTCCGGCACCTCGTCCTGGACGAACTGGCACGCCTCGGCCCCCGCATCACCGTGCCGCCGGTCCGGGGCGCTTTCTATGTTTTCGTGCAGGTAGACACGGCGTTGGATGCCCTGGCACTGGTACGCAGGCTGATCCAGGACTATGGCGTGGCGGTGATTCCAGGGACTACGTTCGGCATGACGAACGGCTGTTATCTACGCATCGCTTACGGGGCGCTCCACCGCGAGACCGTAGCGGAGGCCATGGGACGATTGTGTGAGGGGCTTTCTGAACTCGTTAGCGCGTGAAGGTTGCTCAATATGATTTTCGAATAGGTTCTACCTGCAAGGACAGAGATTTTGGGTTGATCTTCTTGAGTTCGATCCAGGCGTGGCGGTATGATCCCGGTTGTTTGTTCTTTTTCCCCTTCTCTCTCTCACCCTCTCTCCCAGGCTAGATCCCGTCGCTCCGGATAAGCTTGCGCGATACAATCGACCCTGATCTAATTTTTCTCATCGTCGTCCCAATCCGGTCTTATCAGCCTTAATTAATAAATGAAATTCGCCAGGAAATGGTGAGTTCATAGGTCGGATTCGTTGCTCGGCTTACATGGTTTCGTTCGGAGCTTTTGCTCTTGTCTCGTTCACTAACCTAAAAGGAGTAAGATAATGTTAGAAACAACTGGTGTCACCCATTCGGATTCAGCTCATCGTCTCTACGTAGTGCGGGGTAGCGATTCTGATCGCGCCTGCCCGATCGTCACAGTCTATTGTGCGCACAGCTACGTAGGTGAGGAGAAGGAGCGGCCTTCTTCGGGTAAGGGCACTGCGTGAGGGTTTATCTGTGCTCAGCGCCTTTATCTCGGATGAAGGTTTAACATAAACTACAGGCAGCGGGCATCCGAGGCAGCATGAAGCAGGAGACGTTTCTTGCGCTGCCGTCGGGTGCCGCTGTTGTTTTAATCAGGATCATTTGAGGTACTCATGGAGAAGACGATTATGTTTCGATGGCCCTACCGCGTAGGCGTCAAGGGCACGTCGGTTTATCTGCTAAAAGAAGGCCCGTACGTCGTTTTGAGCGGGGCGCCTGTGGCCTACGTCGCCCCCTGCATACAGGAGGCGAGGCACACAGAGGAAGAGATCGTGTGTTTTCTGGATGGGATCTTGCCTGCCGAGGAGGTACGGACCCTGCTGGCCCAGTTGAAAGAAGACGGCTATGTGGTTGAACTGGACGCGGACGTATCGGCTTCGTCGTATCAACTCTGGGATCGTTTGCACAGCAATGCCCCGGAGGCTCTTCGTCTACTTCGTCAAAAGCGGGTACGACTCATCGCCCTGGACGTCGAAGAAGAACTCCTCCGGGTCGGCGTCGAGGAGGTGGGGCTGCGTGTGACCCAGGATGAAGAGGCCGACCTGGCCCTCGTCTTTGTGAAAGACATGCGCGATGCCTCCCTGGCATCCATTAACGAGGTTATGTTGCGCTTGCGCAAGCCCTGGATGCTGGTCAAGGTGGCGGGCGAGCAGACCTGGATGAGCTTGTTCGTGCCGGGCCAAACACCCTGCTGGGCGTGCCTGATGCATCGCTTGAAGGCTAACTGGATGGCCGAGACGTTCCTCGTTGAGGTAGCCGGCCTGGCCCTGCCGCCTCTGCCGGAGTCGCCGCTTCGTCATTTTGCCACGGTGCAGGCCGCCTCCCGGGGCGCTTTGGAATTGGCCCGATGGGTAGTTAACGGCGTCAACGAACGCGTGGAAGGCAAGCTGTTCACCCTCGATCCCCTGACGGGCGCCGAGGAGCAACACGTTGTGCTGCGCCGCACCCACTGTGAGGCCTGCGGACAGGCCCCTTGCTCTGATCGCGCGCCGTTACCCCTCCAACTCAAGTCACGTGAAAAGGCCGGGGGCGTCGCTACGCTTACCCGTACCCTTACACCCCGTGAGGCCTTTGAGAGGAAGCAGCATTTGATCAGTGAACAGACAGGATTTGGACGTAAACCCAGGCGCATCACCCCGGCTTCGATAGATCATGTGCATGCTTTCGCCATCCCGCATGCGCTGGCCCATCGCGTCGATAGCGAGGCGGCGCTCCTTGCCCAGTCCAGGGTACAGAGCGGGGGAAAAGGCCGGTCGCGGGAGGAAGCCCTCACGTCTGCGTTGTACGAGTTAATAGAACGCATTTCAGGGATCTGGCGAGGCGACATCGCGCGGTGCCGGGCACCCTACAACGAACTGGGATCACAGGCAATCCATCCGAACGACCACATGCTTTTTAGCCCGGAGCAATTCCGCGCCAGAAAGGTGTGGAATGCCGCCGGTCATGCCGAGATGTTGTACGTCCCGGCGCCGTTTGATCCGGACGAGGAGATCGACTGGGTGTATGCGTGGAATTTGATGGATCATACCTATCGTTTCTTCTCGGCGGCTTGCGCCTTCTATGACGTTTCGTGCAACGGCGCTTCGTTCGCCGTCGCCAACTCTAACGGTTCGGCGGCTGGTACGACGATGGAAGAAGCGATCCTCCATGGCCTCTTCGAGCGTGTCGAACGGTCGTCGCTCAGTATGTGGTGGTACAACCGCGTCCCCCGTCCGCAAGTCGATCTGGCCAGCTTCGACGATCCGTACTTTCTGGAGATGGAGGCCTATTACCATAGCCTTGGGCGCGTGCTGTACGTGCTCGATGTGACCCTCGAACTCGACCTGCCGGCCTTTGTGGCTGTCTCCCGGCAGCGCGAAGGCGTGCCTAACTGGACGCTCGGGTTCGGTTGCCACCTCGATGCCCACACTGCCGTCTCGCGCGCCGTGACGGAGGCCAACCAGCTTTTGCCGATTGCGCTACCGGAACTCCGCGCCGGTCAAACCCGCTATAGCGCCGGCGGCAAAGGCCTGCTTTCCTGGGCGCAAACAGCGTTGCCGGAAGACCATCCCTATCTGGTGCCCGATGGCAACCAGCGGCCCAAAAAGGCTGCCGATTACCCCCGGCGCGTACGCCGTGATTTGTTGGAAGACGTCAACACCTGTCTGGCGCTCGCGCGGCGTCATGGGCTGGAGGTCTATGTGGTCGATCAGACGCACCCCGACATCAACGTGCCCGTCGCGAAGGTGATCATTCCGGGGACCTATTTTTACTGGCGCCGGTTCGGCGGTTCGCGGCTCTATCGCCTGCCCGTCGAACGCGGCTGGCTCGACGCGCCCCGGACGGAGGCAGACCTCAATCCGTTATCGCTGGAAGTGTAGAGGGATTCATTGTTAAGGAATCGATTAATATTGACTGGAAATATTTTATTCTCTAGGTTTTATCGATCCGGATAGGCGGCCCTCCGATCACGGGGGCACCGGATCTGAGTTTTTTACAGTTGTTGTAAATCATCCGTTAAAGACGTGCATGGTAAAGGCGCGTGGCGTACCCTATATAGCTACTTCTTGATTTCCGAGGGAGGTTATGTCGCTTGCTCGTCGCGAGAGCATATGCTGCGTTTTCGCTCTTTCCTTTTTCTTGACCTTGGGCCTTGCCGGGCTTGATCTCGGTGCACAGCCCGCGCGGGCGCAACCGGCCCGTACGTTGGATTTCGATAGGTTTTCCATGGAAGACGGCCTGTCGATATACTCTATCACCGGCATAATTCAGGATTTTCAAGGGTATTTGTGGGTCGGGACGATCGACGGGCTCAACCGTTACGACGGGTATCAATTTACCGTTTTCAAGCACGATCCCGGTCAGGACGCTTCGATTTCGAATAATTACGTCAACGTCGGAGCGCTCTTTGAAGATGGCGCGGGCATGTTGTGGATTGGCACGCAGGGCGGCCTTAACAAACGGGATCCCGCAACAGGGGCCTTTACGCATTTCATGCATGATCCCGAAGATCGGCACAGCCTCAGCGACAACAATGTCCTGGCCATTCTGGAAACAGAAGCCGGGGTGTTGTGGGTGGGCACCCAGAATGGGCTTAACCGCTACGATCCGGAGACCGGCGGGTTTATACGCTATCAGCACAACCCGTACGACGATCAAACGTTGAGCCATAATTACGTGCGTTCGATACGCGAAGCAGAGGCGGGCGAGCTTTGGATCGGGACGCGCGGCGGGGGCCTCAACCGGCTCAATCCGGAAACCGGGGCGGTTACGCGGTATGCCAACGATCTTGAAACTCCCGGCGACCTCGACCTCCGTGATATCCACGCCCTCTTGATGAGTCGTAGCGGCGACGTTTGGATGGGCACGTGGGGGGCCGGGCTGGGCGTGCTTGAACACGCTGCCGGGGGCAGTATGGAGGATCGGTCGACGCTTTTCCAACGCCTGCTGCCCCAGGACGTCGAGGTGGTGACGCTCTTCGAAGATCGGGCCGGCAACCTCTGGATCGGCACGTGGGGGCAGGGGCTCTTCAAACGCGATCCGATCACCGGCCGGTTTACGACCTATAAGCATGACCTGGACAACCCGTCGAGCCTGCCTAGAGATCAGATCACTTCTATCTATGAGGACAGGTCTGGCGGCTTGTGGATCGGTACGTGGGACGGCCTGGCGCGGGTATCGACGAAGAAGCAGTTCACGTCTTACACGCATCGCCCGGCGGATCCGATGAGCCTGTGTCATCCCAACGTCAATCAGGTTTATGAAGACCGAAGCGGGGGGCTTTGGATTGGGACCCTCGGCGGCGGCCTCAACAGGTTGTTGCCCCGGCAGGGTATCATGGAAAGCTACTGTTACGACGCCGGCGCCTCCGAGGGGCTGAGTCATGGCGGGGTGTCTTCTATGCTCGAAGACACCGCCGGGGTGTTCTGGGTCGGTACGCTCGGCGGCGGCCTTAACGTCCTCGACCAGGCCGCAGGAACGTTCACCGCTATCCGGAACGACCCTGACGATCCCTACAGCCTGAGCAGCGATTATGTCTACACCGTCTACGAAGATGCCGGCGGCACGCTCTGGGTGGGCACCTCGAACGCGGGCCTGAGCACCCTCGACCGCGCGACGGGCCGGTTCATGGGATATCGGTACAGCGCGCAGGACACCACCAGCTTGAGCAGTGATGCCGTCTGGCCTATCTACGAAGATTCCCGGCAGGTGCTCTGGGTGGGTACGCTCGGCGGCGGCCTCAACAAGTTCGACCGCGCAACGCAAACCTTCACCGCCTACAGGTACGACCCCGACAATGCGTACAGCATCAGCAGTGACAAGGTCATCGCTGTCCGTGAAGACCTCAACGGGACGCTCTGGGTGGGAACCCTCGACGGGGGCTTAAACCGGTTTGATCGCGATACGGAGCGGTTTTACCGGTATGCCACATCGGAGGGGTTGCCCCACATGAACGTGGTGTGCATCGTCCCCGATGAAGCCGGCCGCCTCTGGCTGGGCACCAGCGACGGGCTCTCCCGGTTTGACCCGCGCGCCGAAACGTTTACCAACTATGGCATCTCCGACGGTCTGCCCAGCTCCGTCTTTTATGCGGCCTGTGACCGGGGCCGCAACGGCCAGCTCTTTTTTGGCAGTGCCGGCGGGCTCGTCGTGTTTCATCCCGATAGTATCCACACCAATACGCACGCCCCGCCGGTGGTGCTCACCGGCTTCGATTTGTTCAACGAGCCGCAATCGTTGGGCGTGTCGCTGTCGCACGTTGAGCAGATCACCCTGCCTTACTGGCAGAACTTCGTCGCCTTCCGGTTTGCTGCGCTCGACTTTGCGGATCCTTCCAAAAACCGGTATGCCTACAAGTTAGAAGGGCTCGACGACGCATGGGTCGATGCCCGGGCGCGGCGCTACGTGAGCTATCCCAACCTGGCGCCGGGGCGCTACACGTTTCGGGTGAAGGGCACCAACAACGACGGGGTGTGGAATGAGGAAGGTGCTTCGGTGCGTCTGGTCATCACGCCGCCGTACTGGAAGACGCGGTGGTTTCGCGGGCTCGTCGTGGTGGTGGTCGTGAGCCTGCTCGCGCTGGCTTACCGATACCGTGTTCATTACTTGCTCGAACTCGAACACACCCGGCAGCGCATGGCCAGCCAACTGGAGCACACCCGAAAGCGTATCGCCGATGACCTGCACGACGACATCGGCAGCAAGATCAGCGGCATTGCGCTCTCGCTCGAAATGGCCAGCCGCAAAGACCACCTCGATACGCTCGACAGGGACCAACTGCTCGATGCCTCCAGGAGCGCCCGCCAGTTATCCAGCGACCTGCGCGATACGGTCTGGATCGTGGATGTCCAAAACGAACACCTCGACGAGTTGCTCGACCGCATGGAGGGCGCCGGACGCCAGATGTTGCAAGAGAACCAGTTCAGCTTCGAGAGGCCCTCGCCCCAACCGGCGGTGCTGCTGCGGATGGAACTGCGACGCAATATCTTTTTCATCTTCAAAGAGGCCGTTCATAATGCCGCGCGGCACGCCCAGGCCTCGAACGTCTCGGCCAGGGCAACGTATAAGGATGGTCTCTTCTGTCTCAGCATCACCGACGACGGGGTGGGTTTTGACGTAGCCACCGTACGGCGCGGACGCGGGCTGCGAACCCTCCACAAGCGCGCGCGCGAAATAGGAGGTCATCTGGAGATCGAGAGCCGGCCCGGTCAGGGCACAGCCGTACGGCTCTCGGTGCGCATTCCCGATCCAGAGACGCCGCTGCCAAGATAACGTAATTACGTTATGGCGGTAGGCCCTGGTTTTTTCTTAAGTTGCTTCAAGTTTAGTCTGGACCTGAAGATGATGCGCGGCAACTCACAGAACCGAGATACGATCAGCATCTGGATTGTAGAAGACGATCGAGAGTATCGGCGTACCCTCGCCTATTTGCTCGACAGTGTCTCGGATATGCAGTGCGCCGAGATCTTTTATGCCTATGAAGAGGTCCAGGCTAAAGTGGAGAGCGCCGAGCCCTGGACGCCCCCCGGCGTGGTCTTGATGGACATCCACCTGCCGGGCATCAGTGGCATCGACGGGGTGTCTCATCTGAAACAGCGGCTTCCCGGCGTGCCTATCGTCATGTTGACGCATTTTGATGGGGCGGATGTCATCTTCAGGGCGCTCTGTGCCGGGGCTTCCGGATATCTGCTCAAAGATACGCCCCTCGACGAGACCGTCGCTGCCGTGCGGGCGGCCTATCATGGAGGCACGTTTATGCCGGCCCCGGTGGCGCGCAAGGTGCTTCACTTTTTTACCCAACAGCAACCCGCCTCTGATTATGGTCTGACCGCGCGCGAAAAAGAAATTCTTCGGTTGATGGGCGAGGGTCTGCTGCAAAAACAAATTGCCGAAGTATTGTTTTTGAGCCCCTATACAGTGAATAACCACATCCGCCACATTTATCAAAAGTTACACGTGAATTCGGGCATAGAGGCTGTTTCTAAAGCATTTCGGGAAAAACTGATCTGAAGCCCCGGCACCCCTATGTCTCTTTGAGGGAGCCGGGAAAAAGGACGCAATTACGTCATGTCGAAAGCGCGACACCATTCTTAGACTAGCTCATGACATTTTTTACGTGCTAGAGCTCTGGCGTGTCCTACCATGCTGATCTCGCCTTTATATACCTATAAACGAAGTGGCCCACGCCCAGGCTAGCAGCGAAGTGGGCGGCGGAGCCTGCACAAGGTGAAAACATCGGACCTTGTCTGGAGCCGGCACTCGGCATCAACACCCTGAAAGGGAGCGCGCCGGGCTCCTGAGACCCCATCCTGCCGAGCACAGCAACCGTCCGAGTGTGAGCGCGAGCAAAGGAGGCTAGCCCGTTGATGCTATTCGAGAATTGTTTCTTCGTCCCACAGCGGGTTCCCGATGCCCGCGCCCGAGCCGTCTTAGAGGCCGCCGCCCGCCGGCCCTTTCGCCCTTTTTTACCCGGCGACATTCTGGCCGCTGCCCTGGAAAGTGGAGACGTGTGGGTATGGATGACGCTTACGCAAGCCTTAAAACCCGAATATTCACCGCAAGATCTCTTGAAAGCCCTCTATGCCTATCGCCCGCGACGCGCAACGAAGCCTTTTGACGGGAGACAGAAAAGCTTCTCTCGAAGTGCGCTTGATGCGCTCGCTGATTTCAAGGTTGGGTGGGATGTTAAAATGGGGAGGCGCATGCATACCGAGCGCGATACCGCGCTAGAGTTGCTGCTCAGTTGTGTGCTGGCGCATCTCAATGCAGAGGACCGCGCGTTCTGGCACGTGCTCGACGTTCGACGGGCCGTCGTCTTGTTTCGCGAGCAGGTGAACCGAACAGCCCGGGCGCTGGCGCCGCTCTTCGACGAAGCCTCCGGGCAGTTGCGTCGCGAGGCGTTCCCCCCAGACGGTTCGGAACTGCTCGAAACCGCGATACAACTCTGCGAGACGGAAGAGCAGGGGTTCAACATCGAGCATCTGCGCCGTCTGTTTACCCTGGCCACTCAGCCGGCGGCGTCAACGAATTACGGCCCGGGCGCTGCGACGTTCACGCTGGCCGAAGACCAGATCAACGGGGCTATCCGCGCGGCGCTTAAGGCGGCGCAGCGCGGGGCACAGCGATGGGGAGCATCGTGCATTCATCCGAAATATCTGATGCTGTCGCTGATGGAGCAGGCCGAGCCTCGGCTCTATGACCGAGAGCCTACCGGCTCCATGGAACTCGTGTTGTCTCTGCTTGAAAAGGTGCAATGGAGCCCCGAACGCCGTCAACCAACAGAGCCGCCGAGGGACGTCATAGAGGATTATGAACTCCCTTCGGCCAGGCAAGCGCTCGAATTCAAGGTAGACGGGCCCCTCTCGCAGACGCAGGGCACTGAGCCCGAGGAGGACGAGGACCGTCATAGCGATGGGGTGAGCCGCGAAAACGCAGATTTTGTCAGGGTTTTGCCGGGACGCGCCAGCCAGTGGGATGACTCCGCATATTTCGGATTCCCGACCTCGGTGGGGCCGTACAACGTTATTCGTGTTCTCGAGCCCAGAGAGGCAGCCGTCCTTTGCCTTGCTGTAGACACGACGGATCGGCAAAAACACGTGGCTCTCGTTCTCCCTGTAGGGCGCCCCTGGGACGGAAAAGGATGGGACCAGAAGATCAGGGAAAATAAAAACTGGCGACGATCCCTGAGCGCAGCCGGGTATTCAGACACCATGCCCCTCATCAACCTGTCCGAAGAGCATCGTAATGTCTTAAATACCGCCTACCAAAACGACATCGTAGACCTGGACCTCGTCGTTCGAGGGTGGTGGTCCGAGAAGCAGTTCTCGATGTCTCTGAGGCCGCAGTGGATCAAAGCCTTCAGCAACTATTGGGAACTGATAGGCACGCTGGATTACGAACGCCTCGACCGGATAGAGCAAGGCTTGCCGGTCGATGACATTGTAAGAGAAATTCGAGATCGGATCGATACCGTGGCTGAGGAGGGCGCCCAGGGGGTTTTGGGGCCTGGTGTGCGCGAATTACTGGACAATCAACGGCTGGCCAATCTCACCTTTCGGTATCCGGTGGAGTTGGCTGGCATCCCGATGAAGTTTTTCGACTATGTCGTCGTGCGTTTTCCGGTGACGTACTGGCCCAAGCTCATCGATCCGCATCCGCATCGCCAGAGGCTCAGGAGGCCGCATACGCTCCGGGTATTGCTGATCGCAGACCCTGCGGGAGATTTGCCAAACGCTCGAAGAGAATGTTTGTACCTGCGCAGACAGATTAAACAAAGCGGCGTGGCTCATCAGGTGAAAATGGTGGTCGGGCCGCTGGGGGCTGCGCAACTTTATGACGAATTAAGGAAGCCCTACGACATCATTCACTATGCGGGTCATGCCGAAAGCCGCAGAACAGCGGGCGGCCTCCGCGAAGATTATTGGCTGCTCAGAGCCGGCCAACGATTCAGCACCCGCGATCTGGTGGACATCTGGCGTAAGACCAGGCCCGTGCTCGTCTTTGCCAACACCTGTGAATCCGGTCGAACCAGCTACGGCGCCTCGCGGCAGCGCGTTAAAAACGACGAGGCTATAGGGACCGCGCATGCGGCCCTCGCCGTCGGGGTTCGCAACTATATAGGGACGATCTGGGATCCGCCCGACAATGAGAAGACGGTCTGGTTTGCCCGCATCTTTTATAACTATTTCCTGGCCGGGCGTTCGGTAAGCCAGGCCATCCATAAAGCCCGGCACTTCTGTATGCGATGGTTCGGCGACGAAGACCTGACCTGGGCGCGGTACGCCCTCTTCGGCGATCCACTCACGCGGATTTCCGGGCCGGAGTGGGGCGAGCCGCTCTTCGCAGAAAAGCAGCAACAATCATTCGTGTTCTGATAGCTATGGAAATGACCTTCACCGATAGTTTCATCGAATATACCCGCCGGATAACCTATCCGGAGGTGACGATCTCTTCGGAGGCGTGCCTCAAGACCCGGTTGCGCGTGATCGACGAGGTCGTCGTCGTCAACAAGAGCGACTTCCCCTACGTCGTCAGTCTGGGCAGCACGCCGAACTGGTTGCTCGTTGACGACATGGAACGAACCCTGGAGTGTGACGAAACGGCTTCCTTTGCCATCGGCATCGACCAGCGTTTTTTGCCGCCCGGCCACGTCAGCGGACGGGGCGAGATCTGCATCCGGAAAGGGCTTGTTAAGCAGCACTACCCCTTCGAGGTCGATGTCACCGTTTCTTACGTCGTGCCCGTGCCGGGCATCCGTGTTGAGCGGGTGCCCGGTAAAGAACATACCCTGCACATGCAGGTCTGGAATGCCGGCGGCGGCTTGTTGCAGGGCACGTATTACGACCGGGAAACCAATACGTGGGATACGTTCCTGCTGCGGGGCCGCGTCACCGGGGTGACGGCACCCGAAGACGGCAGCGTGACGGCCCTCGAAGAAGAACCGCCCCAGGCCGCTGAGCTGGAGGCCCTCCCGGTTTTTGAACGAGAGAAGACCTTCGCAACCCCCCACAAGATCACCGGGGGCGTGGTGATTGCCTGCGACTGTTTGAACCCGCACTTTCGCACGCGCGAGATCAATCCGCGCACCTATTTCGGGCGGAAGGTTTTCGCCAACCGGCCCTTTATCGATTTTGTGCGCGTGCTCCCGGCGCGCGCGCATATGGTGGACGTCGAGGTGCTCGATCCGCTGCTTCGGGCTCATTGCAGCGTCGTGCTCCCCGAGCGGTTGCAAGCCTACGTGGGGTACCGGTTCGAGTCGGATAACATCGTGCGTTTTACCCTGGCAGAGACGGCGCACGAACTGGGAAACGTGGTAGACCACGTCGTTTTTCTGGGCTCCGGCGGCAAACGTCACGAGATGCCCTTGATCGTCTCGTTCGCAGAGGGGACCGATCAAGCCGAGGAGTAAGAAGAACAGGCGGCGGCCTGACCTGGTCGGGCCTGTCGTCGTAACGCCATCGAATTGTTGCAAGAGGAGCGATTATGAACCCGATAGAGAACCCAACACTGGCAGACACGCTCACCGTCTACGACCTCAGCATCTTCGTGATCGTGCTGATTGGCGGGTTAGCCCTGCTGGCTATCGGTATGGTGCTCTGGAATATTCTACGCGCCTACCGGGAGAAGAAATACCTCGCGCAAGTGCAGGAGCGGTTCGAAGAGGCTACAGCCCAGGGCATGGCCACCGACCAGCTCGTCGCCTACATCCAGAAGGATCTACCGGCGTGTATCATCAAAAAGCGCATCGAACTGCTCTACAAGATCCGCCAGATCCACAGCATCTCGGCGGATCTGCTGGGGCGCCTGGACCGCCTCGAAGAAACCTCGAATTACCGGTTTGTGCGGTTCGTCTCTAACATCTTGTTGATTCTCGGGCTTTTAGGCACGGTGGTGGGGCTGACGCTGGCGGTCCAGGGTATTATTCCGGCCATCGAGGATGCCCAGCGGCTCTCCGACATTCAATTCCTCACCGAGGCCATGGCAGACACCATGGGCGGGCTGAAGGTGGCTTTCTATACCACGCTGGCAGCGCTGGGCGCCACGTTCTTGCTCTCGGTGGTGCTGGTGGTGGGGCAGCGCCGCGAAGCCTCGTTTCACCACGCGCTCGAAACCTTCCTGACCTACCACCTGATTCCCCGCATCCTCATCTCGACCGAAGTCGAAGCCTCGACGCGCTACGTCGAAGCCATCGAACGAAGCGCGCAAGATATCGCCGAGGCTTCCGGGGTGCTCGACCGGAGCCGGGACGGCATCCAGACCATCGTCGATAGCCTCGTCCGGGCCACCACGACCACCGAAAACCGCATCGAAGATCTCCACAATTTCGCCCAGGAATTCAACAACAGCGTCAATCGGCTGGCGGGCTACGGGCAAGACATCGACCAGGTTTACAAAGAAATTCAGCAGGTGCTGCGCGAGATCCAGGATAATCAGGTCACGAAGAAGTTGATCAGCGAACTCGTCAATACGTCGATTTCAAAGGCGATGGATGCTGTCCAGGAGAGTGCGCAGGAAGTGCGCCGCGCGTTCCAGGAGGATGTCAAGGAGGTGGCGCGGGCGCAGCAGAAGTTCATCGCGGCGGTAGACGGCACCAGCCAGGCTATCAAGACCTTTAGCAATCAGAGCGCCGAGAGCCTGGCCCAGGTCGTCAATCAGGGGATGACCTCGGCCCTGGGAGATTTCAGCAAAGCCGTCATGCAGGCCGAGGAGCGGGGCAACATCGCCCGGATGATTGCCGGCGAAGCCACCGAACATTTCCGCGCCTTTGCCGAATCGAACAGCCAGGCCCGCGACCACCTCGACCAACGATTGGGCAAAGCCCTCGACGAGTTCTCCGCCTACGCGGAAAACCGCAATCAGGTGGACGAGCAATTAGGACAGACCCTCGGCGCCTTCAAAGACTTCGTCGAAAACGTCTCGAAACACCAGCAAGAAACCCACGAGGCGTTTCGGGAACTGGTAGCGGCTTCTCGAAACCACGAACCCTCCGAAGAGGGCGAGCACAAAGGGGGCCGGAGGAAGCGCGGCCGGGGCCGGCGTCAAAAAAACACCGCCGAAACATCAGCGGCCTCGGCTTCGCCTGAACAGACCGAGCCGGTTTCAACCCCTGGATAAACGAGGTGGATCAAATGGCCTATACGAATCCGCAAGGAGACGGCGCAGACATCAACTTCTGGCCCAGTTTCACCGATCTCACCTTGATGATCATCCTGGTGCTGGTGGTGTTTTTCTTTGCGCAGGTTATCGCCAATACGGACGCCTTTGTCCTGAAACGTATCGAAACAAAACAGGATAACGTCAGGGAGCTGATCGTGGCCCAACTGGATGACGAAACCCTGCAAGACATCGCTTTTTCCAAGGATTTCAAAGCCCAGCGCATCACCTTCAGCAACCGGATCCTGTTTGCGTCGGGCCGGGCAGACATTCAGCCGCGCGGCATCGCCGTGCTGGATGCCATCGGGCAGATTCTACTGGAGCACCACGAACTCTATGACAACATCCAGATCGAAGGACACACCGACTCGGTGCGCGTCTCGCCCGGCGGGCCGTTTCGTTCCAACTGGGATCTGTCGTCGAGCCGGGCCACGGCGGTCGTGGAATTCTTTGATAACATGGGGATGGATCCGGCCCGGATTCCCATCTCGGCAGCCGGCTTTTCGAAGTACCGCCCGGTAGACCCGGATACCTCCGAAGCGGCGCTGGCACGCAACAGGCGCATCGAAATGATCATCTTCTATAATGCCGATTAACCCGCATGTGGCCGTTTCGTAAACATACCGAAAAACGCCCTCGATGGTGGGATTACCGGACCTGGCTGGCGAAGTTTGACCTGTTGGACCGGCTGGCCGGGCTGCGAAAACGCGAGGCGCTGAGCCCGGAACACCTCGATGAACTTGCCAATGCATTCAGCCCCGAGGCGGCGCTCCCCGATAGGGACGCTGTAGAAGGTTCCAGCCCGGTCAGATCCAGTGCTACGTGGAAGGTCACACGCCCTATCTGGATGGTCACGTCCAGGTTTTTGCACAAATGGGATGAACTGCAAGGCCGCCTTGCTAAGATCGAGCCGGAGGCGCTGATGCATCTGGACGTCCGCGACGCTCAGCACGAAGCAGACCGCCTGCGCCGGCAATTCTTGTGGCACCTTCGGCAGGGATGGCTCACGCTCGTAGAGTCTAAGCTGCAAGTGGAGTTGTTTCTGGTCCTGGCCGTGCTCGATGTTCAGGCTGAACATCCTACCCGCGCGTTGCTGATGGCGCAAAAGGTCCCGCGCTGGATCAAAGGACGGGCCAAAGAACTGAAGCCGGCGGTCCGGTACCGAACGTTCAAACGCCTGACGAGGCTGTATCTGGTTCTGGCGCAGGGGTTCCTGAAGCAGAACCAGCCGGCGCGCGCGCTGACGTGTATCAAGGATGCGGTCTCGATGCATACGCTGGATGCGGGCCACTGGCAAACCCTGATCGGCTTGCTCGAACAGTGCGAAGCGCCCGACGGCAAAGCCTTCGATATGTACATCGATTACCTGTCGTGTTGCAGCCCCGGCCAGCCGGATGCGATAACCGCGCGTGTGTCTGACCGGCTCAGGCAGATCGTCCAGGTCCCCGATGCGGCGCGGCCCGACGACCGGGACGAGGCCATCCATCGCCTGCATCGTATTCACCAGACGGCGGATTGGCTCGACTGGCCGCTGCTTCGCATGGCCGAAGAAGACTTGCAGAGCGAGCACCTCGGACGCGCCCGGACGAAGCTGGAACACGTCTATGACCGGGCTCAGAATGCGACGCGCGCCCACACGGCGTTTCTGCTGGGGCAGGTGGCTTTTTATGAGGAAAAGTACGGCGAAGCCGATGCGCACTTCGACGATGCGCTCGAAGGCGGGGTGGATCTGGCCGGCGTTTACGAGTTCATGGGGGTTGCCAAAGCCCACGTGGGTGAATATGAAGTAGCCCTGGAGCGCATTGAGCAGGCGTTGGAGGTGGCGCCGGGAGACCTCTATCTGCTCACGCAGAAGGCCAACATTTTGCTCTCGATGAACCGGCTGGAGGAGGCCCAGGAGCAGTTTGAAGCCCTGCTCACCGCCGACCCGGACTGCATCGAGGCGCACTTCGGGCTGGCGAAGATTCTGGAACTGGAGCAAGCCTTTGAGGAGGCCGCCGCCCGGTACCGGCAGGTGCTAGAGCGGGATCCGGTCCACGTGCCGGCGTTGTTTTCGCTGGCGCTGGTCTTGCTCAAGAAAAAAAAGGTAGCCGAAGCTACCACCGCATTGCAACGGGTGCATCAACACGATGCCCGGCATCTACCCACCCGCGCCGAACTGGGCATCCTGATGATCAAAAAGGGGATAGAAACCCACGCGGCTCGTCTGGACGTGGGCATCGAGCATTTGCGCGCGTGCGAGCAAGCCCGGTATCCCGATAAGCGCGTGGCGTATTGGCTGGGCCGCGCCCTGGTCGAAACCGGGGCCTACGAGGAGGGCTTGAGCTGCTGGGAACCGCTGCTCAAAAAAAATCCGAAGAGTAAACGACTGGCCGATCAGATCGAATGGGCGCGTTTTTTACAGGCCGTCGCCCTCGGCAAGGAGGGGCAGCAGGAGGCGGCTGTCGAGGCGCTGGCAGCGTTGCCCGATACGGCGTACCGGCAACTGCCGGTTGCCCCGGCGTTGGTTCATTTCGGCATCAACCTGGCCCGGAAAGCGCTGGTGGAGGGCCGCCACGAACGCGCCCGCCAACTCATCGGCGAGGTGTTAGAACACGAGCCGGGGCACACCAAAGCGCTTCTGGTAGAGGCGATGAGCCGGCTGGTTTGCCGGGAGCTTTCTAGAGAAGAACTGGCAGCCCTGACGCAGGCCATGAACGAGGGCAGCGAAAAAGAGATCTGCAAGCTGCTGCTCTGGTTCCACGGGCGCACCGTGCTGGCCGAGGCCGATCCCGAAGACGGTCTCTGGCACGGCATCGCGCGGGCGCAGATCCCCGATCTGCTCTCGGACGACCCCGCCCTGGCGTTGATCAATTTCTTACAGGAAAGCACGGTGCCGGCGGCGTCTCCGGATGAGGACGTGCCGGAGCAATTGCTTGCGCTGACCAGCCGGCTGGGCTCCCGCCCGCTCTTTGCCGTGGACGACCTCGGATGGCGGATTGCCAGGGCGATGGAAGAATCCGGGGCGCCCCGAACACGATGGATGCAAAGCCTGCGCGAGGCCCTCGAAGAACGAGATAGCCCCCCCTTGCGCTTTGCCCTGGGTATCCTGGCCCTGCAAGAGAGAACGCTCAACGACGACGCGCTCTTCGTCCAGCAAACCGTAACCAGAGAGAACGAGCGGCTCGTCGAATATCTCACCACCATCTTTGGCTATGCCGCGGCGCAGGAGATTAAAAACATACACAAAGAGCCGGCCCGTATTTCTCAGGCCCACCACTGGCTCACCCAGGCCATCGACCTGACCGGGAGTGTCCTATGAGCAACCTTATCGGCGCCATCCTTCAGAAAAGCGAAGACGATGCCTTCGTCGAGCGGTTGCTCGATCTCGTCGTGCAAACCGGCCACGACAAGATCGGGGCCGACCATCTGCTGGCGGCCTGGCTGGGCGATGGCGAGGCGCAGCCGTCGCGAGCGCTCGCGCGCCAGGGCTGGGATCCGGCGGCGTTGAGCACCCTCATTGCCGAGAACATACCCACGGCAGAGACGCCCGAACTGCCGCCGAGCATCCTCGCTGCCGAGACCCTGGAGCCGGCCTTTCTGCAACGCTGCCGCGACGCCGAACTGCCCGAATTGGGGCAGGCCCTCGTCGATACCTTAAGCCCGGCGGTGGTGTCTATGCTCCAGGTTGGCGCGGCGCTTGAGCCCTTGCAGACGGCCTTTTCGCTGGCCGAGGCCGCCCCGGTTTCTGAGCGGCCCGCGCCCCTTCGCTTTTTTAACGGGGAAGGAACGGTTAACCGGGCGGTGTTTACGGCCAATGCGCTGGCCCTGGTTGCTGCCGTAGAGAAGACAGCCGCCGAACTGGGGTACGCGCGCATTTCGCTGTCCCAACTTTTTGTCGGGATGGTTAGCGAGGGCGTTTTGAGAGACTACGTAGCCGGGTTCGGGGTGGCGCGTCTGGCTGCCCTGGCAGAACTCCGGCGGCATCTCTCGAAAGGTCATCCGGTCGAGGCAGCGTCGTTTAGAGAAGATGCCCTCTCCGCCAGCGTCAAGCGATACGTCCAGCGGGTCGAGGAGAAACAGGTTCGCACAGAGGCCCCGGCGTTCGATGAGATCCTCCTGGCTTCCACCCTGTGCGAGGAGGCTTCGGAGTTGCTGGACAGCTACTGGCGCTCGCTCCAACTCGATAAACACCAGGCCGCGTCGCTGATTGCGACCCTCAAGGATGACTCGCCCCTGAATCCACCGATGGAGACCGGCTTGCCCGATTTCGACGAGATGGTCGAGGTCCTCGCCAACCGCATCATCGGGCAGGACGAACCAATCCGCCAGATTATGCCGGTGGTGCGAAAATGGAGCCTCGGCTTTCAGTTCGACGACCGGCCCGTAGGCGTGCTGCTGTTTATGGGGCCGTCCGGCGTGGGCAAGACCGAGTTGAGCAAAGAACTCGCCCGCATCCTCTACGGCGATCGCAAGAAGCTCTGTTTCATCGAAATGAACCAGATGACCGAGGCCCACACCGTCAGTATGCTCATCGGCTCGCCCCCCGGATTTAAGGGGCCGGACAGCGGCAAATTGACTGACTGGATTGCCCAACATCCTGAGTCAATTATTCTCTTCGACGAAGTGGAAAAAGCCCACGAGGTCTGTTTCGACATCTTGCTCCGCCTGCTCAGCGAAGGGCGGGTGCAGGATGCCTGTGGCCGGGAATACGACGCCACCGGCAACCTGATCATTATGACCTCCAACATCGGGCAGGGGCAGGGCCTCTTCGAGAGCGTATGCGCGCAGCGGCAACAGGATCAAGGAGGCGAGCCCAACGCCTTAAACGATCCTGCCATTCGGAACTTGCTGCGGTATCATTTCCGCCCGGAGTTTATCGGTCGTCTGACGAACGTTATTCTCTTCAATCCCCTGGAGCAGATGGATTATCTGCGCATCGCCCGGATCATTACGGACGAGATGGTTGCGAAGATGAAGGAGAAGGGCATCGCGGTCGAGGTGAAGCCGGAGATCTATGCCTATCTGGCCCAGGAGGCGGGCGAGCGCGAACAGGGCGCGCGGGCGCTTAAAGCCCTGGTTGATACCGAACTGACCAATCAGGTCATCCAACACGTGGTGGCCCACAAGGACGCAGACGCATTAACACTAACCTGCGACGGAGGAGAAATTGTCATCATGGGATAAACAATGCGAGAAGGAAGGCCTGCCCGATGCTTTGCCCGGCAACCTGATCGACAACCGGTATAAGGTTGGGCGGTACCTGGGCAAGGGCGGCTTTGGCTTCGTCTATGAAGCCCGGCATGAGGTGTTAGGACACCCCATTCGCCGGGTGGCTTTTAAGCTATTGAAAAAGCCCAACTTGAAGCAGGAAGACGCCTCTCGGGACTTCCGCGATGTGCTGGCCGTGGCCCACCTGGCCGAAACGCATGCCGGCCATGCGTACGTGCAGCACCTCGTACAGATCTACGATGCCGGCATCTGCGAACGCTGGGACCGGCGCGGGTATGTGGTTATGGAGTACGTACAGGGCGACTTGCAGCACGAGATCCGGCCCGGCAAGGCGTTCCCGATACGGCTGGCCCTCGATTATACCCGGCAGATTTGCAGCGCTATGAGCCTGGCGCACGGCTTAGAAAACCCCGTGTTGCATCGAGACCTCAAACCGCCCAACGTGCTCATCAGCCACACCGGGCTGGCCAAAGTCACCGATTTCGGGCTGGCGCGGGCGGTGGGGTCGGTGACGGGCCTGGCCGAAGGCGCCGGCGATTATTTCTGCCAGGCGCCGGAGTCGCTCGAAGGGGTTTGTTCGCCCGCCTCCGATGTGTACTCGATAGGCCTGATGCTCTATCAGATGCTCACGGGGCATCATCCTTTCGATGATCTCCTGAAGCAGCACGACCCCGACCGCCCCGCCGGCGAACACCTCGACATCCATAAACAAAGACGTCAGCAAGACATCACAGAAGCGACTCGCTTGAATGCCGAACTGCGCTTTCATCCCGATTTGCACGAAGTGCTCGACACCTGCCTGCGCTACTACGCGAGCGATCGCTACCCGAGTGCCGTCGCATTGTTGGCTGCCCTCGAAGAGGTGGGGCGCGAACGACACGGCCCGGCACGCCCTGCGCACGGGCCGCGCGACGGAGAGCCGGCCCAGACACCGCTGTTTCTGCTCCAGCAAGCCACGCTGGCCGAACAACGCAAAGAGTACGAGGCGGCCTTGCACTTCCTGGAGTGCCTCAGGGGGCAGGCCGATCCGTACCAGCAACGCACCTACCTCGGTGAGGCGCTTTATCTCTCGGGAAAGATCAAAGCAGAGCAGGGCCACCTGAAGCAAGCTCAGGAAGACCTCTTCTATGCCTGGCGCGACTACGGCCATGCCGCCGCTGCGCAATTGCGCAAAGACCTGCTCCGATCAAGACGAAAAGCCTGACTATGAATACCGTCAACACCCTGCACGAGGGAGCCGTCACGCTTTCGAGCAAACTCGAACGGTTCATGCACAACAAGCCCTTGCAGGCCTGGGTGCATTATCAACAAGGAGACGAGGCGAAAGCCCTGGCTTACTGGGAAGAGGCGGCCCAATCGGACGATGACGAAGGCTTGCGCGCCCGGCGCTCCCTCGCCGTTCATTACCACGCGTTTGCCTATCAACAAGAGATCGACGGGCGCCGCGAGGATGCGATATCGACGTGGAAAAAAGCCCTGACGCTCTGGGCAGCCATCTTCGCGTCGAGATCGTTTCGGGTACAACTGCCGGTTCTTTCAACGGTCAAGGAAGACGAGCGGCTCGATCACGCCGCGCTCGATGGCATGATCGCGGTGCTGGCCGA
This sequence comes from Rhodothermales bacterium, assembly GCA_028278205.1. Classification (GTDB taxonomy): domain Bacteria; phylum Bacteroidota; class Rhodothermia; order Rhodothermales; family Bin80; genus JANQES01. The sequence continues at coordinate 66,433 of JANQES010000117.1, read as the reverse complement.
GTGTGTCCTGGCGCCGAGCGAGGCGCTCATCTATCAGGCTGTCGAGGCCGAAGCCTGGCGCCACGCCGGGCACCACGTCGAACTCCTCCGAACGTCCGGTTTTTCGGAAACGCTCTGCAAGCCCCTGCTCGACCGGATCGTCCATCGGGTTTGTCCGATTCGGCATAGTTCCATAGATCATATAACCTTCGACGAACACGGCAGCCAGGGGCAAAGGAAACGCGCCGATTTTGCCCTGAAATGCTTCCCCGAACGGGTTAACGGGCTTCTCAGTCGGGTCGAACTGGCCGTCTGGCGCGGAAAGAAGGCCGCCCAGACCCAGGAGGATACAAAGGGCGCCTGGGACGACATCGAGGCCCTGGATCAGCAAGGCCTGTTGCAACAACTCGACGACTGGGCTACCGACGATGCGACGATTGTCTTTCATGCGAGAACCCGTCTGCAAGAAATCGCACAGACCGCCTGTGAAGTGCGGCTGGCCCGGCACAACGTGCTCTGGGATAGCTATCGCGAGGCTATCGAAAGCCTGCAACGTTCCCGCACGCTCAGGTGCGTCGAAGAAGCGTTGGAGCGCGCGGAGCGCCTGGTAGACCGAAAACAGGAAGGCGGCCTGCGGCGCTGCGAAACCCTGTGCGAAAAGTACGGCGAGGTCCCGCAACTGGACCGGCTCAGAGAAGATTACGCCAGCATCAAGAAGGCCATCGAGAAAACGATCCGGCAACTTAGAACCGAGAGAGCCCACCGCAGGCGATACCGCTAAAAGCGGCTACGACGATGGATGAACACAAAGAAAAGATCAAAACAACGATCGGCGACAAGGAGGGCAATCTCTGGGCCTGGCGCGGGATCAATCCCTACCGGCAGCATCCCCTGAAGCTGCTCGAACTGGCCTACAAAGAGCCTGTAACCCTCAGCCAGATCAATGGACAGTACAGGCGTCTTCAGAAGCGCCTTGACCAGGGGCATCAGCACGAGCCTGAGGCCGGAGTGAGCCTCTCGGCGCTGGGGCGCGCGCGCGAGTTATTGATGACCCCGGAAACACGGGTGCTGTGCGAATTGATGCGGATGCCGCCCGTGAAGGTGTCGAGCGATGACGTGGCCGCCCTGGCGAAACTGGCCGAAGAACTCTTTGAAAAACCCCGAACCCTGCCCGAACCGTTGCCCTTGCGTCTGGCCTGGGAGTCGTTTCTGGACGTCGTCCTCGAATTCCTGGCTGCCCAGACGGACGACGACGGTGCGCCGGATCTTGGACCGGTTCCCGCTATGGGGCCGGCGCCCGCCTTTCGCCGGCTTCATTCCGCCGGGGTTTCCTTCCGCATTCGTAAAAAACAGCCGCTGAACCATGGAGCCTACTAACCCTGACTTCGCGCGCTTTGAAGTCGGCGCTCACGATATGCCGGCCTATGAGCTTTCGGGCCGTACCTGGCGGTACCTCAAAAAGCTGCATGACCAGAAAGAGCACGCCTTCGAGGAAGAACGACAGGCCTTGTTGAAGACCATGGCCCGGTCGAGCGACACGGTCGATGAACTGGCCGTCGCGCTGGGGCTCATCAGCTATGAGGCGTCTCGGTTGTCAGGCCAGGCCGAAAAGCGAGGCGAGGACACCAACGCGCTGAGCCACCTCCAGACCCGGTTCGACCTCGTGTTGAAACGGTTGGGCGTCATCGTCGAAGATCCGGCAGGCGCTGCCCTGCAAGGCGTGCTGGCCGATTGCTGCGACGTGATCGATAACGTCGAACAGCCCGGCGTGCAGGGGCATCTCGTCGGTGAGACCATCAGCCCCATCGTGATCTACCGGGGGAAAGTGGTGCATCGGGCGGAGGTCATTGGCTGGATGGGCGTCGAAGCCGGACACCACGGCGCCGCCCCACAAGAACATCCGCATGAATCATAAAGCGTGCACCGTCACGAACATCAGAATACAGGAGGGTGCTATGAGAAAACCAATTATGGGCATTGACCTGGGGACCACGAATAGCTGTGTGGCTATCCCCACCGACGCCGAAGGCGAGGCCGGCGTCGTCGTCGTGACCGACGATTTTGACCGCTTCACGACGCCCTCGGTGGTATGGATCACCGAAGAGGGCGACTACGTCGTCGGGCACCGGGCCAAACTAAAAATGGGGACGGAGCCGCCGCCTATCGCCTTTATCAAACATTACATGGGCAAAGACCATCGGGTCCGGCTGCGCGACGAAGCGCTCAGCCCGGAACAGGTCTCGGCCAGGATTCTGATGCATCTCAGGAATCTGGTCAAAGAACGCCTCGGCGATGACATCGACCAGGCCGTCATTACCATCCCGGCCCGGTTCGAACTGGCCGGCCAGCAAGCCACCGTCGAGGCGGCCCGGCGGGCCGGGCTCGACGTGCTGACCACCATGCCCGAACCCGTGGCGGCGGCGCTGGCCTACGGGCTGCAAGATGCCGAAGACAACCTGAAGATCTTCTGCTACGACCTCGGCGGCGGAACCTTCGACGCCACGGTGATGACCAAAGACCCCGAAAGCGGGGTCGAGGTGATGGCCTTCGACGGCGATCCGCATCTGGGAGGCTATCATTTCGATAAGCTGCTGGCCCAGTGGGTCCTCGAACGGCTCAACCAGAAGTATGCGCTCGATATGGACTGGGAGGATCGCAAGGATCAGATCATCTTTCAGAAGTTGATGCACCTGGCCGAGAAAGCCAAGATCGCGCTCTCGACCGATCCGGAGTACACCATTTTGCAACCCGAAGCCTTCGAAGATCATAACGGCGAACCCGTAGACATTCGCATCGACATCACCCGAAAGATCTACGAAACGCTGGTCGAAGAACTAGTCGAGCGGACGATGGACATCAGCGAGCAGGCTATTACACGCGCCGGATTGACGCCCGATCAGGTAGACCGCGTCATCATGGTGGGGGGCTCGTCGCGCATTCCCCTGGCGCAGCGGCGGTTGGCCGAGCGGCTAAGCTGTTCGCCGGAATTATCCGACCCCGACCGCATCGTCGCGCGCGGGGCCGCCATCAAGGCCGGCACCATGGTGGGCAGCCGCGTACAGGGCCTCATCTTTCTCTCTGAAATCCCCAGAACCTGCGCCCTCGATACCTTCGACATTTTCGGACAGGTGACCCTGGAGCCGCATGCCAATCTCGCCGTCTATCTCGAACGCCACGACGGCGACTACGACGCCGAGACGATTACCGACGAAGAGGGCACCTTCCGGTTTATCGACGTCGAACTCATGGAAGAAACCGAAAATGGGTTCGACATCACCATCGGCAGCCGCGACGAGCCCCTGTTGAGCCATTCCTTCGAGGTGATTCAGCAACCCGACGCAGTAGAGACGGTGCTGGAGACCAACTTCGTCACGCAAACCATCAGCCTCATGCTGGCTTCCGGCATGCATCCGGTTCTTGAAGAAGGCGCCCGGATCCCGGCTGACACGACGAATAAGATCGTTCCGCTCTATACCCAGTGGGAAGGCCAGACTTCGGCCAAGTTCGACGTCTATCAAGGCAATCATAACCTGGGGGAAGTGCGCCTCGACGGCCTGCCGCCCGGCTTACAGCCCAACTCCGAAGTGTTGGCCAAACTCTCGCTCGGCGACGACCTCGTCGTCTCGGTGACGGCCACGCTGGTTAAAAACAGCCAGATGGCGCAGGCTTCCTTCAAAATTCCCCGGCCCAAACTACCCAGTGTCGAGGAGTTGAGCGAAACCTTCTCCCGGCTGCGCGACGAGTTTGCCGACGCCATCGAGACCATCCACGACAACATGCTCAAGATGAAGCATTACGGCGAAGGGCAGCGCTATATCAAAGAGATCACGCAGATCCTTGAAAGCAAACCCTGCGACCTGCCGCACCTCTACAGCCGCATCGACGAGTTTGCCGTCTTCATCATGAAGCTGGGTAAGATCGACGTGCTGGAGCCTTCGTGGGACGCGTTTCTGGACAAGATCGAGGCGGCGCGTAATAACGCCAGAATGGCCGAAGAACGGTTCGAAAAAGCCAAACGCGCGCGGTTTGAGGAGGCCATCGACGGTGCCGAAAGCTTTGGCCGGCAAGCCTACCAGGACCGCAACAAGAAGGCCTGGAAGCATGCCAACGAGCGGATCAATCAAATCCTGGAGCAGATCGAGGACATGAACAATGAAGTGCTTCGGATGCAGTATCAGGAGATGTACCAGCAACTCAGCTCGGAGCAGCAAGAATACGTGCGGCAGCAGCAGGCCGAAAAATTCTGTCAGTATCTCCACGGGCGGATTGTTGCGCTCGATGCAGAGATTTCGGCCTCGCCCGAAACCGCGCGCTTCAAGCCCGAGGTGCAAACCCTGGTTCACGAAGTCAACACCCTCAACCCGGTTCAGCCTGACCAGACCTTCACCAAAGGCCGAAAGATCGAGGCTAAGATCGATGAGCTGGAGAAAAAAATCCGGGTTGGTATTGTTCTCGATAACGAGAGAGTGCGATAACCGAGGAGGAAGCCATGCCGGTTTTTGTGACAAAAAACGCGCGCTGTCCGTTTTGCCGAAAACGAGTAAGCGTCTACGAAAAACAGTGTCCTGCCTGTGCGGCAGAACTCGCGCTCCTGTCTGATTTGCGCCTGTTGCCCTATGCGCTGTATAATCAAGGGCTTGATCGATATCAGGCAGGCGATACCTTTGGCGCGCTCGTCAAGGTATCGGCTGCCGTAGAGTTGACGAAGGACTTCAAAGAAGCGCGCCAGTTGCTTGCTCACCTGGCGACATCACTGGGGCTTTCGCCGTCGGTACAGGCGCATCCGGCATTGCGCGATGGGCACGATGGCACCGCCGACCCGACGGCCCAAGACAAGATACCTTTAGAAGTAAAAAAAGGAGGATGACCATGTCTGATCCAAACATCGAAGCCGACGTGCGGCAGTGGGTAGAACTGCTGCGCAGCAAAGTAGAAGACGAACGACTAAAGGCGGCTGCGCAATTAGGACGCGCCGGCGTGCGGACGCGAGGCCGGGGCGGCGCCCGCGGTAGCCTTTCGACGCCGGCAGAAGCGCGCATGTCGCAAGAACAGTTGCGCATCGCTTTAGAGGCGCTCTCAGACGCCCAGCCGAATGTGCGCCGGGAGGTGGCTTTTGCTCTGGGCGAATGGGCCGATGCCGTAGCCGTCACCGTTTTATCGGCGCTGGCTAACCGGGATGACGATGCCCGTGTCCGGGGAGCGGCGGTGGATGCCTTAGCTAAAATAGGAGGCCCTGACGCCGTGCAGGCTTTGCAGGCCATCGCGCGCCAGGACACCCACGAAGACGTGCGCGCCAGCGCCATCGGCGGCCTGGGCAATCTGGCCTTAGCCAGCGTGCCCGCCTGGACGGAGGCGCCGCCGGCGCGGGTGCGGGGCACCGTCCGCACCCGGGGTAGGGTGCCGCGTCGTCTGGCACAGGCCCGCCGGCACGACAACCCGGAGGTGGCGCAGATTCTAAACCTCCTCGAAGAAGTGCGCGAGCTTGACTCCTCCCACTACGTGCGCAGCGTAGCCGATAGCACCCTGGCCGGTTTAGGAGAATAGCATAAAGCCAAGACCAATGGAATTTCCCAATTTCGATGGCAAGTCTGAGCTGGTAAGCCAGTTGCAGGACTGGTTCAATACCTGGTGGAGGCGTCCTCCAGGGGCTGAAGAACAGAAACTCTTCTATGAGTTGATCTTGCAGGGTGACTCCGAACTGGTAAACCAGCTTTCGCCGACCGAATTGCAGGAGTTGGTGCGAACCTGGGAAAAGCGGCTCATTCTCAGCCTCAGCCAGGAAGTGCCGCGCGAGCGCGTCCTCTGCGGTTTCTCGTGCGTCGAAGATACCATCTACCGGCTCGATCAAAAAGAACTCGACGCCTTCGTCGTCTGGGCCGCTAAAAAGATGAGCCTGAAGCCGCAGGCGTTTGTGGATGAGGCGGCGAAGCGGGCTAGGGCAGAGAAAAACAGCCAGGGAGGGAGCCTTCAGGACGAAAGCCACGACCTGACCGACGTGCTGGCGGCGCTCTTGCATGCCTGGCAGCCGGGGCGTTCCGGGATGAAGCCGGGGCTGATGACGCCCACCCTGAGGAATCGGTTGGATGACTTCGTTGCGCTCCGGCGGAAGAAAAAAAAGGATGCTGTGCTTCGCCTGTTAGGCGGGGCCTCCGGTAATATGGCGAACGTGCTTCGGAAGCTTGGCCTGCCTGTCGCCATCCATTGGGCGTATCATGCCCGGGATCTGGCCCCGCTCTGCCCCGATGGCTTGCATCGCATGACGTTGGAAGATGAAAAAGAATACCTCCCGGCTCGCATCGGCGCTCCGGGCCATCCCAAGCGTCGAAGCATCATCTTCTCCTACGCGCCCGGCCTCGTTCTAAAGCCGAAGCCGACCAGCTCGCTGGGTTGGCAGCCTGCCAAGATCGACCGCCAGATCTACGCCTATCCCTCCTACATACACGCCGGTGGGCGTTCCTGGACCAACAACATATACCTCAAAGAGGAACCCAACCGCTGCGTGCCTATCCACGATCCTGGCGACAAGGTCTTGCGCCGGGTGGGGTGGCCTTTTATACCCCTGTTTGGAACATGGGATATCGACGACAAGAAAAACCTCGTCTTTTCCGTTTCAGACGATACCTTGATGAAAGCAGTAGCGGAGGAGTTCGACTATGTGATGCTGTCCGGCCTGCACGTGTTCAGAGACCCCTTGCTCAACGTCAAAGGGCCGCGCGGCGGAGATATGAATAAGAAGGCACGACGGTTCATCCAAACGCACATGAAACGTCAGTTGCGCATCCTGGCGCAGCACGGCGTGCGGCTTCACTATGAAGTAAGCGGTATGAGCGACCCCGCTGTGGCCCTCCAGGTTCAAGAGGCCATCAAAGGCTTCGTCAAGAGCGCCGGTATCAATCAAGAAGAACTGGAAGCCTATACGGGAACCAAAGCGTTTAAAGGAACGCCTTTCTATCTGAAGGCACGTAAGCAGGCCGAATCCTTTGATCTACGCTTCCAGCGCGCCCGGCGTCTGGCCCAGGCCCTCGATCTGGATCAGTTATACGTCCACGGCAACGACGCCGACCTGATCCTGATGCGGGGCGCTTCCCGTGGGGCCATCCGGCAGGCGTTGATGGCCGATCTGTTTACCAAAGGGATCGTCGTGCTGGCGCTCTTAGAGCGCAGCCTGGGCGAGCCCGGCTGGCGGGAGGAAGCCGCCCGGCTCAGCATCGTGCTCAAGAAAGACGGCTTCTGGGCGCTGCTGGAACTCGCGCGGCACATCGCGCGCACCCACGGGAAGACGCCCAGAGCACAAGATCTTATCCTGCGCGATATGGCCTTCAACGGCTACTGGTTTAATCGCAATCCGGACGATTATTCGGCCGTCGTCGTGCCGGTCATGTGGCCGGCCTTGCCCTCGGACCTCAGCACAGCCGGCGCCGGCGATGCTGTCTCGGCTGCCTTCGCGGTGTTAGGGCGCATATGACGCGAGCCTGAACTATCTTTATCGATGCCGGCCATGCTGGTTAATACGCACCCCGGAGTGCCCATGACGACAAGCACAGCAACGCCCCAACTCGTAGACGTCACAGAGATCTACGAGAAACTTGGTCCTGCTTTCGAAGCAGAAGAGATTTGTGCGCAGATCATTAACCACTACATAGACGAACTCGGCGCTTTCGCCGGGCACATCCGATTGATCGATCATAAGACCAATGAGTTGGTTTTTGTTGCCGGGGTGGGCCCCTATCAATATTTTGCGCCGAAAAGAAAAAAAGTGGGCGCCGACATTACCGGGAAAATTGTAAAAACAGGAGACCCCTACCTGGCCTCCGATCTCGATGATGAGGCTCATTTTCAAAGGATGAAGGATGCTTTTCGTCTCATAAGACAAAGAAATGAAGCGTATAAAAACTACTTAGAAACCGTCACCTCAGAGATTATCATCCCGCTGGAATTCGACGACAAGGTCTTTGGCCTGGCGACGGCGCAAGGCATCGGCCCGCACCATTTTTCCGAAGAAGAACTGGCCTCTTTTACCCAGTGCATGCACGAGGCCATAGCCGATCTGGCCGTATACAACGTGCATAAGACCGATTTAGCAAAACTTATCGTTTTTGCTTTAGACTTAGAAACGGCTTTCAAGAAACAGGTTCAGCATAGTATAGACATTCTTGAAGCCTATAGCGGCCACGTCAGGCTGTATGATAGTAAGCACGAAGACATCGTCTACTATACCGGCCAAACTCCCCTCGAACACTTCACCCTTAAAAAAAGAAGGAAAAAAGTAGGGAGTGATATTTTCAGTAGCGTCATCAATACGAGCAATCCCTTCGTTATTCCAGACCTGGATCTGGATCCTCACTTTAGAAAGCTAAGAGAGAAATACAAGAATAAGGAGATACCGGAAAAAAGAGAGTTCGAAGAATTTCTGAAGGTGTCCAGTTCGGAAGTCGTCATCCCGCTAAAGGCTGAAGACATCGTCGTCGGATGCTGCGCCTTGAAAAGCGAAGAAATCGACTTTTTCTCAAGTAAAAATAAGAGGAAACGGGATGATTTTAAGAACCTCATGAATCAGATTGCAGATCGTATAGCAGCCTTTGCAAAGGAAGAAGATGTGAGTATAAAAGATGTGGTAGATTTCTGTATTAATTTTAGAGGTTCTTTAAGGAAAGGATTGCAAAATTATCTGGATAAAGTAGAAGACGGAGGGGCCTACGGCACCGTCATGTCGATTGACAAAGGGAGCGGCCATGTTGTTCTGGTAGCGTGTGTGGGGCCTTATGAAAATTATGGAGCGAAAAAAATATCTATTATCGAAAATATTGTTTATAAAGAGATTGTCTACACAAGACAAGCTCGTCACATCCCTGATCTGTGCGAAGCAGAACACTTTTTGGCGATAAAAGAAGACTTCGGCGAGCTAAGCAAAAGATGCGAAGAATATAACAACTATTTGAGATTAGTTCGCTCAGAATTTGCTGTTCCCCTCAAGGTCGAAAGCCGGATCATAGGTACCGCCACATTGCAGAGCGACGTCCATAATTTCTTCGATGATGAAAAGCGAAAAATATTTAGAGATTCAATGCGTTTTGCGGCCATTATGATAGAGAACGCGCAGAATAATCAAAAGATGGAGCAGTTGCAGGGGGAAATAAATAACATGACCAACCCCCATGAGTTAGAGCAGGTGCTGAAAGATCTCTCAAGAACGTCTATTGAGATTCTCGGCGCCGACGTCGTCGCCATTTTTCAGTATGATACCGAGACGGAAGAGTTTGCCATGCCGCCGGTGATCGATGGAGTGCTGATTCGTCCAGATTATGCGCTGAAGGAAATTAAAGGAGGGTATATTCCGGAGATCATGGTGCGCAAAAGAATAGACTATTTTTCCAATGACGTCCAGGATATCCCCCGTGACCTGGACGCTCCGGAGTTGGAAGGGATCATGCATTACAAAAAAGGTTTTGTAAACAGAGAAAGAATTGCCTCGGCAGCCGGCCTTTTGTTGGAGATCCAGGGAGAGATCGTGGGGGTGATGTTTCTCAATTTCAGGCAGCCTCAGGTGTTTTATGAAATCCGCAAAGGCTTAATGCGGATCCTGGCTTCTCAGGCAGCGCTGGCTATTCGCAATGCCCGGTTGTTCAAATCGAGTGAGGAAGAGAGACGCAAGATCGACATGCTCTGGAAAATCCAAACCAAGCTGGTCGAGGAGTTTGATTTAAAAACGGATTTGAATCTTATCCTGCAAGAAGCCCTGCACCTCTTCGGCGCCGATTCCGGGCATATCAGACGGTATGACTCCAGCCGGAACGTATTAATCATGGAAACGGGCGTCGGTCGCTACCATGAAATTGCCAGGCAGGAAATCGGACCGGGCGAATCGGTTTCGAGTCTTTTGATCGACGATCCCAATCCGATCATCGTGGCTGATGTTGGTGCCACCGGATATCGGCGACCGGAGGAGGTAGAGCAACTTAAAACGGACAATCCACCGCTTTATGATTTTCTCCAGAATGAGAAATCATTTGTCTGTCTGCCGCTGCTTGATATAGGGGAGTTGATTGGAACGATTTGTCTCTCTAGCACCGTCAAGAATACCTTTTCCGAGGCCGACCGGGAGTCTCTGAAGGATTATCGTAGAATGGCGATGGTGATCATTCGAAACGCGCGGCGTCATCAGCGAGCGAAAGAGCAGATTGATAAGCTCGAACGGCTCAGTGAGGCCACGCTGATGATGCAGGAAAACATCAGCATTAAGAAAAAAATAGCCATCATTTTGACGGCCATTACCGTGCGCGGCGGGTTAGAGTTTAACCGGGCTATGCTGTTTTTAGCGCCGAAGAATGGCAAGGAGATCTTAAGCTGCCACTACGCGATCGGTCCGAGCGACCAGGACGAGGCCATGGAAATCTTCGAAAACCCACTCTGGGAAGAACTCGTGCGGACGCACATGAAGGATTTGTTGCGCGAGATGGATAGACGATTCGGGTTGGATACCAGCATCACCCGGTGTTCCTGGTTCTCGAAAGAAAAGCCGGTAACGGTTTCGCTGGACGATCAGGGGCAGTGCCTCGTCGAGGTCTTTCATCAACGGGAAGTGACCAGGCGAACCCGCGCGGACCTCTCGCCGGACGACCTCCTGCTCGATCTCAACGTGGGCGAATTTGCGCTGGCGCCCCTGGTGGTTGGCGGCAGAGCCATTGGCGTCTTGTATGTAGACAACCGGTACAACGCCAAACAGATTGACGACGAAGACCTGTTCTTGCTCAAACTCTTTGCCGACCAGGCCGCGACGGCCATCCAGGGAGGGCGTCAGTATCAAGAGGAGATACACTCACGAGAGCAGAAGGCGCTCCAACTCACCTCGCAAATGGTGGCGCACCGGCTCCGCAACGTCTTGCCCGTCATCAGCGACCGGATCCACCGGACGTTGGAGCGCGGCCTCGTAACGGGCAAAGGGAGTGCGTGGTGCCGGGTGGCGCTCGAGGAAACCCGCCGGGCGCAGATGATCGTGCGGGACTTCGAAACCTTTTCCCGAACGGAACTCTTCGAGCGCCCGCACCGGCTATCGGGAGGCGACCTGTTGAAGAAATTGCGCGCGGTGATCAAGCAAAACCTGACACAGTCCGGCGCCAGGGTTGACGTGAAAGGCCAGGCCGGATTGCCCGACGTTCTCGTCAATCTTGACCGGCTCAGCGAGGACTTCGCCGCCTTTGTGCGTGATTCCGAGCGTCATAAAGAGTTTGGGTTAAGCATTAAGCTCTCGGCTGAACAGGCCAGCGAGGAAGATCTGCAACGCGTAGGGCTTCGGCCCGCCGGCCTCTTCCTGAAGCTGGTCTATGCAGACAATGGTCCGGGCATTCCGGAACATCAAAAATTTGATATCTTTGAACCGTTCTTCACGACCACAGGCGGATCCGGGCTCGGATTGACCATCGCTTTGCATAATGCGAATGTTCACGGAGGCACGTTGGTCGAATGCGGTCGGACGGGTAAAGGGGTGCGGTTCGAATTTTATTTACCCGCTGACCAAAGCATCCAAGACGAGGCATCCCTATGACGAACAAAGACAACAAAGCCGTTCTGATCGTAGACGATGAGCGCCTCATGGCGGAGATCCTCAGAGATGGGTTTCTGGACTGCAACGAGTGGGCGGAGTGTCCTTACCAGTTTGAGGTAGACGTGGTGTTTTCTGCGGCTGAGTGTGTCGAGAAAATTCGCAAAAAAAAAGAAGGATATAGCGTCATCGTGCTGGACGTTCGCATGGAGGAGGCGCGGAGCGGCCTCGAAGTGGCTGCGAGAATTCAGCAGGGGGACGAGCCTATACGAATCATCTTCACGGGGTATCCGAAAATTGGAGAGTGCGTCGAAGCCATGCGCAGTGGCGCCTGGGATTATATCGTCAAAGAAGACGTCGGGGCTATTCAGGCGGCTCAGGTTGTGATGAATTCCGCGTTAGCGCGCCTGCGGCAACTCGATCTGCGCCGGGAGCAAGAGCAGCGCATTTCAGCAGATTGGTTGCCCCGGCACTTAGACAAACTCCAGGAAGAACACGGCGGGCAGGTCGTTGCCTTGTGGCATCAGCCGGAGGTAGCCCCTATTGCCTCCGGCCAGGATGTTTTCGAACTGGATGCCGCGCTCAAGGGATGGCGCGAAGAGCATGCTGAGTGGGAAACGCCATATATTGTGCTCATTCCGCCGCCACGCCACCGTACGGAAACGCAGGTCTGATCCATGCACGCCGTCTGTTCTGCCATACCACTCATTGAACCCCGGGGGAGTTTACCAGGAGTATGCCAATCGAGCGCTTCGTCGGGGTCGCGCCAGGGCTTTTTCGTTCCTTACCGGTGTGGGGAGCAGGTCGGAGGTATCCTGGAGCAATCGCAAGCTGAAATAGAGCTTTTCGTCCGCGATCCGCATTCTCACTTCATTGATTTGATTCCCTTCGTCATCGACACCGCCACCGACGTGACGATCATTCCCAGAACGCAGGTGGGGGATGCCTTCCAGTCGCGGAATGCCGTGCCCCCTTATTTGGTGCCAGTCGTAGGGTTGACGGGGAGAACCGTTTTTGGTCGTGCCTATTCGGCCAGCCTGTCCATCGCGCCGCCCTCTTCAGATTTCGAAAGTCTGAGCTTCGGCTCGCTCACCGTCGTCGTCGTAGACGAGACGTCCTGGGGGTACAACTATGGCATGCTGGGCCTGGATGCGCTCCGGCGCGTGGTGATGGTCTCCGACGCCGACCACGTCTCTTTTTGGTCCATGTAGGCGGGATGGTCGTGGCATAATCCACTATGACTTGACGATCCGGAAACCGACACAATCATAGCCTTCTTCTCGATGGGCGCAGCTTCGAAGGCACGGCACGGCTAATTTATAGCCATGACGCCAGGAACCTCCCATAATGATCTGATCCGTATCATTCGATGGGGTTGCTGTCCACTCATAGACATTGCCCATCATGTCCCAAATTCCTAAATCGGTTGCTCCCTTCCTGTAGGTAAAAACAGAAACAGGACCACCTTTTCTGCTTTCTCTTACGTTGCATCGATTGAGGTCAAAGCCGTTGCCCCACGGGAATAGATGGCCCGATTGCCCCCGGGCTGCCACTTCCCATTCGTCCGCTTCCGGCAGGCGCCCGCCGCGCCATCGGCAGTAGGCCTGGGCGTCGTTAAAGGATACACCCACAACCGGATGATTGGGGCCTTCATCGAGCGGCCAGACCGGGCCTTTTCCCCGATGATGAACCCAATGAGAGGGAGGGGTATGCCGCATGTCTATTAGAAACTGCTGATACTGGTAGTTGGTGACGGGCCAACGACTCATCTCAAAGCTGGCTATGGGAACCTGCCCGCGCGAGTACAGATCCTCATGTAGGTCGTAGCTATTCCCGGGCGGCATCCCTAACGAATAGAGCCCTTCGGGGATCGTTACAAATTTATCCATCAGGGGTTCATCTCGTTGGGCATCACGGAGATTATAGCGCTGGTAAAGAACCGGTATGGCCCAGTCTGCATTTTCTGTGCGATTCTCTCTATTTTGCTCGATGGTTGCGGCAATAGCCTGGCGGCCCGCTGCCACGCAAAATTCAACCGGGGACCATGCTGCTAAGGCGCGAAAAAACGCGCGGTCAAAGGCTGTAGCCGTATAGATAGGCATCTCGTATTGCATGCCCACAGCGCTGCTGATCCGGGTATCTTGCAAGAGCATTTGCACGGCTCCGGACCAAAAATTATCTGGAGGGCTATGGGCAGAACTGCATGAACTGAGCACCACGAGGCGAATCGATGAAAGCTGGAGCCATTCCCTGAGGCGGCTTGCAGACACTCTAACCCCGTGTCTGAGCGGCGATTCTTCCTCCAACAAAATAAAACTTTCCTTTTCTTCGTCGTCATAATAGCTATGCCCGATGTAGTAAAGCACGTCGTAGGGGCCTTGTAAAAAGCCTTCAAGTTGACGATAACTCACCTGCCTTTTGATATCGAATTGGATCACCTCTTGACCAAATTCTTCTGCTACTTCGGTTAATACATCGTGGATGGCCAGCGTATCGAACGCGGGCATCTCCACGGGTTTGGGCGCATAGGCGTTATGGTTATTGATAGTACCATGCTCCGGCACACGGGCATCCCCTTGAGGCCATACCGCTCTGGTTGGGCAGGCCATGACCACGAGCACATGGACGGGTGGGGCTATCTTTGCAGAAAAGCGGTCCACCGTTGTGGACGCCGTCTCCGCGACCAAACGCGTCAGCGAAGTATGAGGTATCGTCAGTAAAAAAGTAGAGGATTGCCGATTTGCGTCGCAGAGCAGTTCCCAGGGCAAGATGGCTAAATCGGCGCTTTCGAAGATGAGTTCAATACCTATATTGCGATGCGTGTATTGCCGTTGGTGCGCGTTCCTTTGCACTTCATGAACACAGGCCTGAAAGGCTTGTTTTACATCGGAATGGCTGTGAAGGAGGAAGCAGAAGAGAGAGGAACCGAGCCTGTGTATTTTCTCGCGAATTCTGTAGTTATGATTGTAATCGCGGATATAATGGGATTGCCTTATCAGCGCCTCATAATCACAGTCGGGTAGCGTAAGCTGGATATCCTTACGGGAGTGCCCCAGGGGGGTCGCTACGTCCACATAATATTCAGGCCCCTGCCCCTTTAAAGTAAGAGAGAGCGTGCAGTACCGTTCCGGCATGAGATCCTCCTGGGGTGTTTACTTCAGGGCATAGTGTTCGACCGGACGATAGGGATCCACCGGGGGTTCTGATTCGGTGGTATGCCTTGCTCGCACCTCGCTCGTATGCAGTTTTTCCAATTCTAGTCTCACCTTGGCCAGCTCTTCCTCTTTGTCGAGCAATGCCTGGTGTTTCTGGTCTAATTCTTTTTCAATCTGATTTCGTGATATCGAGATCTGAATGGCATAGCGCTCAGCGATAGAAAATTGCTCCTTATACTTTTTTATTTCCTCGTTTAATTGCTTTTCAATGGCTTCTTTCTTTCGTTCCATTTCATCTTTTTCTTTTAAAAGCTTCCGTACGTCCTGTTCCAGCTCCTGCTTTTTGTCTTCCAACTCACAGATTCGTTCAATAAGCTCGATGGTATCTTTCCAGGCTATCTGCTGCATTTCCGGTTCAAGGTCGTCCGTCGTAAATAGATAGGAAACGTGAAAGAGTTCACGCAGCGCAAGCGACAGGCCCAAGGTTGTATTCTCCAGGCTTTGGAGCCGCGTAATGAGGGTGTTATCCCCATTCAGAATGAGGGTCCAATCTTTTGGGTTTGGCCTTGCGAGCCATAACATGGAATAGGCCTCTCTCATATTTTTGGATACCGTGCGGTCGAGGATATTGCTCAGGAGTGTGGCGTCGCGGTTGGGAGGCATTAACACCGCCGGGACGTCTATGAGTTTGAATCTGGCAATAGACACCTTGCTCACTAAGGGGGAGTGGTTCGATTTCTGAGCAAGATTTGACCATCGGTCATCTTCTTCGAAATCTACGGGTTCAAACAAGAAGGCATTGCCGTCATGGTCGATGCGAAGCTCAACCGCTCCTTGACGCCGGGCATACTGGCTCAGAAGAATCCTGTCTTTTTCGTCTCGCGCATGGACGACTACACCATAAGGACAGAACAACTCTTCATATATTTTGCGCTGCGGAGAGATCTGCTCGGTAATCGGAAGAATGCGCTTTCCGTCTACGTCAAGAACAACGTCTTCATTGAGCGTTATCTCTCCATTGTTCGAAATGAAAGTAAGTTTCTCTATTACCATACGAGCAATCTCTTCGTTACGCACGGCGGCTTCTCGCACTTCCTCAGGCCGGGTTTGTAGAATCCTTATCCATGAATCTTCTTCCAGTTCTTTCAATTCCCGGAGCATCACAAAATTGAGCGAATCCGTAATGGCTAATGCATAGTCATCGATGAAATCCTTCAGGTTTCCAAGGGTAGGATCGTAGTCAATATGTATATCTCCGCCTATGAAATTGGCCCAATCAGGCAATAAATTTTCTCTATTTTCGATGGCCAGCGTACCATCGATATAGATGTTGAAAGGGGTTGATTCTCCATGGAGATATGATTCGGCAAGGATATACAAAACGCCCTGGGTTATCACGGCGCTTTCGACATTGATATTATCTAGCGGGATGACCCAAATCGGGTCGGTGTTTGGGTATCGCGCGCGGATCCAGGCGACGTAGTCTCCTTCGGATGGAGCTTGTTCTGGAGTCCACGGCCAGCTTTTACTATGTGGCATGGTGATGCCCTCCCTTTATGGTGCATCGACGAATTTTCAAGGCTCTTCTACGTGCGATGCCAGGTCGTGCTGTAGTTTTTGCGCTTCCTCGTGGAGCGGGTCGAAGTTGAGGCATTCTTTCAGGGCGTCGAGGGCTTCCTGGTATTGCTGCCGGTTGGTCAGTTGCCGGGCGTGGCTGAAATGACGCTGGGCGATGCGATCATGGAGGTCGCTGTTGGTGCGGTCGTGGCTGTAGGCGCACATCAGCCATTCCATAGACTTCGGATACCCCTCAATGGAGGAATGGGCCATGGCTGCCCGGCAGTGGATGTCGATCATTTGCTGGAAGACCGCCGGGTTTTCGGGGTCGTACTGGTAGGCCATGTGCGAATATTCAATGGCTTGCTGATACCGGTTTGTCTTCAGGAGGCTGTAGGCGCGTTGCAGCACACGCTGTACGCTTTTGCCTATCGACGAAGAGGGCTGCGAGGCGGCTGCCAGGAGTTCCTGTGCCTCTCGGATAAGCTCCTCCAGAAAAACCCTGGCCCGGTCGGTGTCTCCGCCGGCGAGAAGCCGGTGAAGCGCCTGAAAAAGGCGTTGCCGGTCGGCCTGCATCACGGCCATCGAGGGTTCGACGACTCTGGCGGCGGTCTGTGAAGCAGCGGGCGCGTTGCGGCTCAGGTCGAGCGTGAGCACGATCTCGGCGTCGTGGTGCACTCCTGTCCTGTTTGCATCGTCCGAGGCGGCGCCGGGTCGTTCCCCGGCTTCTTCCGAAGCCTGATCGGAAAGGGGGACGTTGACGACGGGCAAAGCCGGGATCGCTGCTTCGCCCGCCGCGTCTGCGCTGGCCAGGAAGGAGGGCGTGGTCGAAAGCGCCTCGAATTGAGCGGCAAAGCGCGCGGCCCCCCGGACGATCAGCGTATCGTCGGAAAGGGTGGGGGCACGCCCGAAGCGCTCGGCAACCATGCGCTGAACTAAACCGATGCTGGTGCTTCCGCCCACCAGCACGAGCGTATCTACGTCGGAGATTTCCAGGTGAGCCTCTTCCAAGACGCCTTGCGCCCGGTCGAGGGTGGGGTCGATCAGCGTAGCGATGGCCTGCTCGAAGGAGCCCCGGTGCAGAAAGCGTTTCAACACGTGGCGGCGGCCCCGGGTGGTGATGTCGAAATTGAGAGCCGGCGTCTCTGCATCAGAGAGCTTCTCCTTCAAGCGTTGTGCGGTCTGTTGCAAATGTCGCCATTGATCCGGCGTCAGAGGAACGTCCGGAGACCAGAGCCCTACTTGAAGGAGGGCTTGCAAACAACTATGGATGAGGATCTCGTCGAAGATCGCCCCACAGGGCGAGGAGGCGCCGTCGTAGGCTATGGCGCGATAGCGCCCTTTGACAGCCCGGATCAGGCCTATCTCAAAGCCCGCATAGCCCATGCTATAGACGAGCGCCGTGGTAGGTGCGGCCCTCTCGTGGCTATGCCCGATAGCGGCAGCAATGCTATCGCTGAGAAGATGCACGTTGGCGAAGCCGGTGGCCAGCGCCAGATCGCGGAGGGCAGCCCGGCGGGCGGTAGAATAGAGCGCCGGCACAGCGATGACGAGTTGTCCGGGCGGGCGCCCGGCATGGTGTTCCACCTGCCGCCGCAACGCGGCAAACCGCTGCCGTGCCCAGGCGGCCGGATCGGGCTCCCCCCGCTCCCGGGAAGACGTATCCATCCCGATATGGTTTTTCAGGCCGGGGAAGCATACGCCCAGCCTGGAGGACGGGTCGAGTTCGCAGCGCAGCCAGGGTAAGGCGGCCTCCCCGTTGTTGCCGGCAGGAATCGTCATCACCTGCCCGTCTGCGACGTAAGCCGCTCGCCAGCCCAGGCTGCCCAGGTCCAGTCCGATGTTGATCGGTTCTTTCATAGCAGATCGCGCGCCGGCTTATGATGAGCGCAGCAGGCCGCCGAAGTCTATCTGACCCGGTACGGCTTTCTGGTCACGCCGTGTCCTGATTTCTGCCGCTATAACGGCTCGCAGAGGCGTTTTTAGGCGATCGACGCCATCCTTGTCGCCGTCATACCAACTGTTCTTGAGCTGGTTGATGGCCTCGCCGATACGCTTGGCGCGCTCCGGGGCGGCTCCTTCTCGGGCGCGTTCGGCCATAAAGATCAGGCTGGCGACGCCGCACGAATCCAGCGCCACCACGAGCCGGTGCAGGGCTTCCTTACCCTCTACCGCGTTGTCGCCATCGACGACCCGGTGCGCGCGTTCGATGTCACGTTCGAGGCGCATCTTCTCTCGGTTCTCCATGTAATCGTCGTATTTGCTCAGGAACCGCTCGGCAATCATGGTGGCGCGCTCAAGTTCTTCCTGCCACTTGTCCTGCTCGTTCGGCGTCGTCTGTGGTTGTTGCCGGGGGCGGTCGTGGCGCAGGGGCAACTCCAGTTCGATCTGTGCGTCCGGGATGTAGATCTTGACGTGGAGTTCACGGCTGCGGCCATAGTTCATCGCCACCTCGACGCGGGTGTTGGCCGGTACGTGTTTGCCTTCCCGGTCCAGATCTTCCGGGTTCAGTTCGATGACGCCTTGTTCCTCATTCTTGGAAGCCACCGGATTAATGCCTTCATAGACGGGTATGCGCAGGAAGTTATCGGCTGTCGTGAAGAAGGTGCGGGTTTTGGGTGTTTTGAGCGGGTAATGGGTGCCTTTGGGAATGATGACCTCGAAGACGTCGCGCTCTTCGCCCCGGACGGCACTGATGCCGAAGGACAGGGGGGTGATGTCTTGCACCTCGACGTCGCCCACCGTGCGAGCCACAGCCAGGGGTTCACCGCAGTTCTGGCAATGCTCCCTGGATTCATCGTTGACGTGCAGGCAATCCTCATTGGGGCACTGGATGCCGCGCAGGGCGCCGGCGAGGATGCCCGCCCCCAGCGCAACGGCGTGGTACGGATTAAGCGGCTCCTGCACTTTTTCGCTGCCGAAAAGCTCGACGACCCCGTCGTGGATCAACGGAATCGCCGCCGAACCGCCGACCATCAGCACGTTACTGATGTCTTCAGCGGTGAGGCCTTGCCGGGCCAGCGCCTCCTTGACGTGCCGTATGCAACGATCGGCATGCGGGCGAATGAGGTCGTTGAAGTGCTCCCGCGTGATGACCATGTCCAGGTCGATGAAGTCGCCTTCCGGATGTTTAAAAGCGGCGGGCATGATGATGTCGGCCTCCTCGGCGGTGCTGAGCGTTTTCTTGGCTTTTTCGGCCAAACGCTTGGCTTTTAGCTGAAACGCCTTGTCTCCGGCGGGATTAAAACCGCACTGCTTTTCGATCCACCCATTGATCTCATCGACGATCTCAAGGTCGAAGTCGTCGCCGCCGAGCCAGTTGTCGCCCCGGTGTTCGAGCACGTCGAAGTGGTCGCGGCCTCTGGGGTCCTGGACGGTCTGGATGATCGAGACATCGAAGGTGCCGCCGCCGAGGTCGAAGACGAGGAGCCGTCGCCGTTCGCCCCGGGAGACGGTCACGCCGTAGGCGACCGCCGCGGCACTGGGCTCGTCGATGATTTTCTTGACGATGAGCCCTGCTTGTTGGCCGGCCTTAATGGTGGCGGCCCGCTGGCGTTCTTCGAAGTAGGCCGGCACCGTGATGACGGCGTGCGTGACCGGCTCACCCAGCGCGCGCTCGGCGTTCTCTTTAATCTTTTGGATGATCAGCGCCGAAAGGTTCGTCGGGGTATACTCCTGCCCTCCGAGCAAGACCCGCGCGCCGGGGTCGTCGCTTTCCGAGGCGGGTACGATTTCGTAGTTGAAGCGCTCGCGCACTTCCGCCACTTTCGGCTCGTCGTAGGCGCGGCCCATTAAGCGTTTGATCGAAAAGATGGCGTTGGTCGGATCGCTCGCCGACCAGTCCAGCGCGGGTTGGCCCACCAGAATAGGATTGCGGCTGGCGCCGTTTCCACGCGGTTTGCGATAGGCGACGACCGACGGGACCAGTAAATCTTCGCGATCCCCACGCAGGACGCGGGCCTTTTGCCCATCATAGTAGGCGCCTGCCGAGTTTGTCGTGCCTAAGTCGATGCCGATAGATGCCATGGTTTTATTCTCCTTCATGCTGGTTGGGTGCGATGGGCGACGATGACCTGCGGCTTGCGCAACAGGGTTCCGTCCCATTCATATCCACAGAAGATCTCGTCTACGATCTCGTTGTCGGCCGCATCGGCCTCGTTTCGTACGCTGACGATGCGGTGCCGGCCCGGCTCGGCCTGTTCGCCCAGGCAAGAGATGGCCACGACCCCGGCCTCGGTCAGGGCCTGCTCCAGTTGCCGGGCAATCAGGCGGATCCTGGGCAGCCGGTCTGAGGCCGGCGCGTCGTGCTCCTGCCGGGCCTCCTCGTCGTCGAAGAAGCCGTCGAAGGCGTCTTTGACCTCGATGAAAGACAGCAGGAGCGCGCGAAGCTGCCGCTGATGCGCCGCATTCAACTCATCGATGTGTGCGGCGAAGTCCAGCCGGGCTAGCAGCCGGTCCGCCTCGTCGAAAAAATCATTGTCTTCCATAAATGGGCCTCCTTAGCGGTCAAAAGTGATCTGTTTCAGGATAAGGTGGGCTGCGTCTTCGTCCGGCGTGTCGGGCGCGTTCGTGGTCTCGTGGCTGCCGGCGTCTACGTGGTGTTTGAGGCGTTCGAGGGCGTCGAGGATGTCATCGACGGTCAGGGGATAGAGGAAAAAATCCACCCACAGCCGCTGCGAGACGATGCGCAGTTCGTCCCAGGCTTTGCGGTTCTCGGCGGTCCATGCTCCTTGCTCGATCATGGCATAGGAGGCATCCTGGACGGCCCGCATGCTTGAGGCCGGGGTGATGGCCGCCTCCTTGAGGGCGTCGTACGGATAGACGCCGCTTTCCCAGTGCAGGTCAGGATCTTTCAACATGAGGATTCAGGCTCCGAGTAAATACCGGGTCTGTTTAATTTGCGCTTGCAAGGCATGCAGCGAGGGGTCGTCCGGGCAGTGCTGCAGGGCCTGCTTCAGCTTTTCTTCAGCCGCCTCGACCGCCGCGTTTTCTAACAAGTATTGCGCCCAGGCGCCGTAGGTGGCAGCCAGTTCCGCCTTGACGCGGCTGTTCGACGGGTTTTCTTCGAGAATGCCGTTGAGCGTGGTGACGGCTTTCGGATAGTTGCGTTTGCGTCGCTGCTCCCGGGCTTCGGCAATGCTTTCTTGCACGACCGAGACGGATTCGACAGAGCGCGGATGCTGGTTGCCTGCAGCGAGGGCTTGCATCAGGTCGGCAAAGGCTCTTTCGCCGGGATCTTTGCCTTCCATGCGGTCCATCTTGTCCGAGATATACTGAAGCTCCCCGAGCAAGTCTTTGTTGTCGGGATGATCGTCCAGGCCTTGTTGGGCTACGTTGCGCGCCTGTTCGAAAAGCCGCAACGCCTCTTCTTTATTGCCTGCTCGCTCCCGGTCTCTGGCACATTCGATCAGGACAATGCAGAAGTCGATACGGAAGTCGAGGTTATCCGAATTCAGGTCGAAAGCGCGCTTCGAGTCGTCGAGGGCTTTGAAATGATCGTCCTGACCCCAATACCAGTAGTTACAACGGGCCAACAAGGCTTTAGAGAGGGCATAGACGATCTTGCCGTCATCGGCATGTTGCACCAGGTTGTAGGCTGTTTCGAGCAGCGCCACGGTTTCGTTGTGGTAGGCCAGGGTGTCGCGTTCGGGTTTATTGCGCAGGGCTCGAACGCGGCCAAGCGCCAACTCACAAATGGCGGCCACCGCGTGTTGCTCCAGGGCGTTATCCTGCCCCCATTGCAGCACGGTGCGCCAGGCTCTGGCTGCGGCTCGCAAGTTGGGTTGCGGGGCGGTGATATGCAGCCGGGCCACATCGTTATGGATTCGGATAGCCAGCTCGGCCAGGTCCCGGTTGAACTG
The DNA here is from genome assembly GCA_028278205.1 of Rhodothermales bacterium. Lineage (GTDB taxonomy): Bacteria > Bacteroidota > Rhodothermia > Rhodothermales > Bin80 > JANQES01. Next base: position 44,342 of record JANQES010000117.1, on the reverse strand, counting down.
TTGGATGTTGCCGGGCAGGCGGCTATAGGCTGGATTGCAGGTGGCAAACTCGGCGTGGGCCAGGCGGGCTCGTTGATTGGGCAACTGCGCGCATGCCGTCTGAGGCTGGTGCAGGGCAAGCAAGGCTGCCACCGGGGCCAGTTCGGAGAAGTAGAGGCGCACCTGCTGGAGTATTTCGCTGGAGACGTCCGGGGCCTTTTCGAGCTTCAGGGCCTCGATCACGTCCATCTCCTGATAGGCGTCCAGGCTGCGTTGCCGGTCGGCAACCCACTTGCTGAAGGGATCGTGTAGATCGAGTTGCCGGAGCAGTAAGGGGCCGCAGGCCAGAGGAACGCCCTTCACGTCGAGGCCGCTGGCTGCTTTGAGGGCCTGAGCGCCGCGCCACTCCGCCTCGTAGCGGATAGCCAGGTTGTGCAAAACTTCGGCTCTGGGATGCGTTTCTCTCCGGTAATGATCGGCATAGCGGGCCAGTTCGTCAGCCAAATGCTGGACCAGATTTTCGCGGACCTTATCCCGCTGAGCCTGATCCAACTGGTCTATTCCGCGGTTTCCGTAGAAAAATTGCCGCCGCCGGCACCACGTCTTCCAGTACGCATCGTCCGTCAGTGCGAGGATCCAGTTGCCGATGGCCGTTTGCCAGGCGGCGGTGGCCTGTTCTGCCTCGTTGTTTTCTTCATACTGCTGCGCGTCGGCGTAGGTGAGTAAGGCCAGGCGATGGGCCGCGCGGGCGTCGGCGGGGTGCATTTGTTGATAACTCATCAGGAGCCGCCGTGCTTCGTCGCGCTCGCCCATGCGCAGCAACACCACCGGAGCATCCTCGCCGAGCCCCTTTCGAAGATCCCGGAGGCTCGGCGGATACGGCATCTGATGGCACTGGATCATGAAATCGGCCAGGCGTCTTTCGTCGTGTACCTCGTAGAGAAAAAAATCCAGACCGAGCCGCGTCGGGAGGTCGCGCAAGGTGCGCTTGGCATCCGTTTCTTCCGGCTCGAACGGGTAGATGTCTAACACCTCTTTCGCCGACGAGCCGGGGTCGATGTCGTGCTCCTGAAGAAGCTGATATGGAAAGGTCTGTTCGATTTTCCATCTTAACCAGGGATCAGGAAACCCTGTGCCCCCCTGTGCCAGGTGCTTAAGTTGCCGGATCCGTTTACAGTCGTACCGGGCCGGATCCTTCTTGACCAACGCGTCGTCGAGATACTGTTCATACTGGCGCGCGGCTTCTCCCCATTCATGCCATTGCTCGGCGAACTGTGCTTCGTGCAGAAAATCAATAAGGCGTTCTTCCGCGATCATCTGGTCGAGCCGCGTACGGACCTGTTCATGGTCGGGGTTGATGAGCTGAGCCTCCTTGATATAATTGGCGGCCTCCGACCATCGACCGGCTTCGGAGGCGAGATTGGCACACGTAACCAGATGGCCGGCATCCGGGGCCAGTTGGCTCTGATCGAGGACCGCCGCTACAGTGAAGAGATTGCCTGAATCGTTATGCAGAAACAGAACAGGCGTATGCCATTCCAAAGACGGACTCAGCCTCAGGTCCACCCGGCGACGCGCGGTAGCCAACGCGGCGTCTACGGGGCTGCCGTTGGCCAACTCTTTGTAGAGGAACCAGGCCAGTATTTTCGAGGCGGGATCGGAGATTTCAAACTGATGGGCCAGCACTGCGGGAATGCCTGCCCGAAGGAAGCTCTCGGCGAGGTTGGTGAAAGACGGGGTGCCTTCCTGCGGGGAGGCTCCCTTACAGACATTGAGAAAGACCAGCCGGGGCACAGAAAAGGTGACCAGTTCACTGTACAACCGCTCGGCGGTTATGTCGAGCGCCTTTCTTCGCTCGTCTTCGAGCACGAGTCCATTCTCCTTGCCATGCCCGATGAAGTGTAAAATGTGATACGGCTGGTTTTTCATACGCAGCGTCATATTGCCAAGCGTATCGGCGCCATGCACAAAATCCACCTGTACTTTCCCGGAGCGAATGAGCTTCGATACGGAATCGAGGAGTTGGTCTATTTCCTTTCTTGCATCCAGGGGGGTGTCATCCAGGGGCGTCGAGACGACCACGAGGATGTGCAGCGGAAGTGTGATGGGCACGTTGCCGATGGTTCCGGTATCCGGGTTCGAGCGCACAATCGTAAAGGCGCCGTTGAGACAGAGAAAGCCCTCGACGTTACCGTCGCTTCCATAGAGCAATTCCCAGGGAAGCATTTGTAGGTCGGGGGGTAACTGGAATCGAATACGCTGTTTATTGCCTGTTTCCCGGGGAGCGCTCAAGGTCTCATGCCATCCCTCTTTGATGCGGCCCGTAAAGAGTTCACGATACAGGCGGGCGCCAAATCGACGAAAACACTCCGCATCGTACGAGACGCCTTGGATGGCCCTGGTAAGGTTTTTTTGTAGTGTTGGCAGCAGTCTACACAGGGACGCCGCGTCGAACGGTTGGGGTTGCTGGATCATTTTCCTGACGATGCCGCTGTGGAGGCGTCGTTCGACGTCGAGCGTATAGCCGGTTTTTGCGCGGCCTCGTATGGTGATGATAAATTCGTCGTACGGCATCGTGCTATCATTTCTTTTCCGGTCGGGGTGTTTACTCGGCCGGGTTGTCATTCTGGTTCATCAAGTCTGCGAAGGTGCGTCTGGCGCGGAGCAATCCCCGGTTTTGGGGGAAGGCAGCCAGCGCTCGCTGGAGCACGTCGGTTGCGCCGGTGTAGTGCCGGCGCATGAGCAAATCGATGGCGTAGGCCTGCGAGACCTGGCACAGCGTGAATTCGAGGCGGGTATCCTGGGGGGTCAGTTCGTAGGCGAGCCATAAGATGTCCAGGGCTTCCTGATAGTCTCCGGCTTCGGCTTTCAGGCGGCCCTGTGCGTTCAGTTCGGCCCCGGCTTTGAGCAACCGGGCCGTCAGGGTTTTGCCGGCCTCTTGCAAGCCTTCGTGGTTGGGAAAGTGGCGCAGTCCTTCTTCGAGCACATGCCGGGCCTGGGCAAACAGGCGCACCGAGGCGGGTTGGTCTTGCTCGAAGAGGCTGCGCGCGTTTTTGCGGAGGGCGTAGACGAGATGTTTGATCCGCCGGGGTATGTGTGGATTGAGGGCCAGGGCGTGGCGCAGGTCTACGGCGGCGTCGGCCCAGGCGGCCTGGTTAAGGGCTTCAATAGCGCGAAAATGCAGCACTTCGGCCAGCCGGCCTCCCAGTTCGCTGCGTACGGGGCCGTGGCTCAGGCCGTGGGCGCTTTGAAGCAAGCCGACGGCTTCGTCGAGGTGATCTTGTTCGACGAGTGCTCTGGCGCGTCCCAGCACTCCGTTTCCCCACCGTTCCTGGAAGGCGCCGGCAGCGTCTGTCTTCTCGGCGAGGCGTAAGGCGTGCGTCCAGTTTGCCCGGACCGCTGCGAGGTTCACCGGCACGGTGCTCACCTGCTCGGTGGCCAGGGCCAGATGGATCTCTGCGGCTAAGGCGGCGGCTTCTTGCCGCAGCCGCAACCCCTTCTGCTTCATGGCGGCAAAGGCCGGGTTGCGGACGTCGAAGTGAACGCACGTTTCGCGGCAGACGCGCGGCTCGCCCGGTTGCTCTGCCGGCCGGGTGTTGGGCGGGAGCGCACACTGCGCGCAACAGGTTTGTTTCAGCGCGTCGAGGGCTTGTTGGGCCCGGCCCCGGTCGAGTAATACCTGGGCCTCTGCCAGGCTGGAGAAATACCGAAACAGGCGCGACAGCCCGGTCCCGTTTGCTACCTCGCGTTTGCTTCGATGCGGTTGTTTATGTACAAACGTGCCGAATTGCGCAGCCAGCCTCAGATGCCGAAGCATGATGACGCCGCAAAAGAGCGCGTTCGTTTCGCCCTCTACGCGGTCAGGTTTTTCTGGATGTTCGGGATCCTGCTTGCGGGGGGCGGCAAAGGTGAGGGCGCGATCAACAGCAAGGTCTTTGAGCGCCTGCGCGCCTGCCATCTCCGCATGTAAGGCTATTGCTCCGGACGATGGCAGCCGGTCCTGGCTTGTGAGAAACTGCACGAGCCGTTGCTTCACCGAGGCGATATCATCGTCGCTTACGGTCACTCGATACCGCTCGGTGCGTACCGCGCGCCACGATTCCCAGAAGGGTTCATCATGTAAGAGCAGCACGGCATTACGGATGGTTCGCTGCTTTCGGGCGGCTTCTTCCGCCTCAAGGTTCGGCTGTGCCCTGCCGAGCTGGCTCAGCAGGAGCGCGTGGGCTACGAAGCCATCAGAGGGCTCTAAACGCTGCGCCGTTTCCAGAAGCGCCACGGCCTCGTTGCGGGCTCCGCCCAGGAGGCAAACCATCGCCAAAGCGCGTGTGATAGCCCCATTGCTTTGGGTTGTCGCCATCGTGGGCCATCCATCGCACAGCGCGCCGGCTGCCTCTTTCCACCGTCGTTGCCGTACAGATTGAAGGCCTGCCGCTATCCGCAACCGTGTAAACAGGGGATACAGAGCGTGGGTAGGAACGTGCTCGGGGAGCACACCTCGGAGTATTGCCAGCGCTTCACGATGCCGCCCGAGTTTATGGCAAGACCGTTCGAACTGGACCTGTACGGCCTCGTGCTCGACGCCGAGCGCCAGCGCGCGGCTCAACGCGCGATACGCTCTTTCGTGCTCCTTTTCTTTGCCGTAGGCTAACCCCAGGCACGCATACCCTTGCGCCACCGCAGGCCCGGCCCCCAGACGTTCTGCCGCCAGATAATCCTCTGCGGCTTCATGCAGCATGCTGCGTTTGAGGCGAGCATGACCGCGCTGCACATAGATCGGCGCCAGGTCTTGCCGGTGTGTGAGCGCCTGGCTAAAGTATTCTTCGGCGCGGCGATACTTACCCTGCCATCCATAGGCACAGCCCAGGTAGTAGAGGGCGGCCCAGGCCTTCGGGTTCAGGGTCGAGGCTTGTTCTAATTCATCAATGGCTTCCTGGAGCCGTTCTAACTTGAGATACGAGCGCCCCAGGATCAGGCATTGCGCCTCGGTCCGGTTCGGTACCGAACCAAGAAACGCTACGATCTCCTGGGGCGTGTGCTGGTCTAGATCCAGCGCGGCGGCTTTTGTCATCGCGCCCGTATCCATTCGTCTTCCTGTGCGAGCCGTTAGGGTGGCGCCCGCTTCTCCCCGGCATCCCCGACGGATACGCGCTATAGGGTCAGCTATCGCGTGTCAGAGCCTCAAAAGCCATCGGTTGTTTTCGAGGTGTGTCGGGCCGAGGAAAGAGGGCGAACACGGGGAAACAAAGGTGTAGGTCATCGTGAATACATAAAGCACTCTCGCAATACGTTGTGACAGGAACGGACAAATTTATTCAGAATAATAAGGGCTTCGGGGGCGGAACGACCAGTTTTTATGCCAAAAATGACGTTATTAAGCTATAGGCATCCCTCTTTGGCATACCTATATTTAAAGTGTCGAGCCAGGTGAAGCAGGGCCTCTCGGCTTTGTTTGCCCCTTGATCTGTTTACCGAAGGCTACATCATGGCGGATGCACATATTTATATCTGGGGGTTTCCCGAGGGGGAACCCACCTCATGGCCAGACGACCTGAAGCCCGAGACCGTAGACAAGGCCTCGTGGCCTACCGGGGCGCCCGTGTTGGTTCACGTCGGGAGGTGGGAAGCCTTCCGTGACTGGTTTAATTCAGAAGACGGAACCGCCTCTGATACGGTGCTTTACCTGCCACCCGGCGCCGAAGAGCCGGACGAAGCCTGGGCCTACTTCGACGGCACCATCCAGGCCGAAGACGGGGACGCGCTGCATCGCCTGGCGTACTATCCCAAACAATACTACGTGCAACAGTGGGCCGGCGACGCGCCGGCTTCGGTCCTCGATGCGTTGCACCGGCACGACCCGGACTACGACCGCCTGCCCGATCTCGAACCCATACAGCACCTGTTGCAAGACACCTACTATCGGGAGCAGTTTGAGCAGGCGCTCCAGGAACGGGAGCAGGTGCGCAGACAGGTCCTCGGCTTTACCGAAGCACAATTGACCGACTATGTGCTGGGCAACATGGATGCGGCAACCAGTGCCGAGGTCGAGCAATTTCTCGAAGAGTCGGCCTCGGCCCGTGCCGTCGTGGATATGCTTCGGATAACAGTAGGCCCGGCCCGTGCCGCTGCTGCCGTCATCAGGGTTAACATCCCACTGGTTCAGGTGCTCGGCATGTGGAAAACGCGGCGGGACCTGATGCGGCGGCACCCCGCTGTCAGAACAAGGGGCAGAACGTCCAAGACTTCGATGTTCAGGCTGCAACCGTTTATGGAGGAGTTACAGGCAGAAAAAAGCAAGCCGCTGGGCGGTGGCGACTTCAGGCTCCGGTACAAGGATGCCAGACACGTCGTGATCGATGAGGTGCCCGGCAAAGGGAAGCTATCACCATCGGCATTCTGGGTTGAACTGCGGCGCGAAGACGAGGAGGTGTTCGCCGTGCAAAGCATAGGTGGGCGGGCTGAACTTGCCATTGGCGACCTGGCCGAGGCGTTGGAGAACGGCGCGGACTCACTGGCTATCATCGCCGGCCCCTGATCGATCCTTTACCTCGTAAACGCATTGACCTATCCATGGCGAAGCTCTCCCGAGAACAGGAACCCAACCTGATCGTGAAAGCCCAACAGGGAGACGCCCGTGCTTTTTATACCCTACACCAGGCCTACCAGGCGCTGATCTGGCATATCGTCAAGAAAAACAGCAAAGCCGACGACGATCTGGCAGACCTCCACGCCGGTGGCGCGCGCGGCTTCTGGGAGGCCATACAGGACGTCGATCCAACAAAAAAAGGATACCGGAGCTATATTTATCAACGCATTGAATGGTCCGTAAAAGGGCGACGCCGGGAACAGGGGGAGGGCCGTCGGATCCACTGGAAGATTCGGCGCGACGTTCTTGCGGCCCGCGAAGAACTCTTTTCGGCCTTAGAGCGAGAACCGACGACGAAAGAGATTGCGGGGCGAACGGGGGTGTCGCTCGACAAGGTCGAAGACATTATCCTATCCCCTAGAAGGATCGTCCCGCTCGAAGACCCCAGTACACCTTCCTCGCCGCCTGAGGGTGATGACTCGATGGAGTCTGCCTACGAGTGGTTTTTGCACACCTTAAAGGCTAAAACATCAAATAAAACGAGAGCAGCTGCAAAAAAGCATCTCATTCTGGTTGTCTTGAGGGAGCAGGGCGGCTACGAATGGAATGAAATCGTGGAGTATCTGGATAATCCTGAAGCCGAAATCGGGGTAGGTACTGCCGAGGATTCTTCTGTTTGGACGGTAATCTGTGAGGCCTCTCACTTACCGCAACAAATCTCTAGAGAGTGGCCGGCCATCACCGTGTTGTTTTCGGAGCCACCGCCTAAGCTGACCGTGGATGCGGTGCGAAGAAATTTTTCGCGGGCTAACAGGAAACTGAAGAAAAAAAAAGTAGTGACGGTTGAGATCAGGACGATCTGATTGTGAATGATACTAAATCCGGTAGCTCTGTTGTAGTTTGCCAGCGGTACGGGATAGTTCGTATTGCGTAAGGCTATTTTAAATACGCACTCCGCAATACGACACGAGCGAAGCGACTGACGAAGTAAGTACCGCTTTGGCAAAACGATAGTGGGCTACCGGATTTGCTCTTAAAAACCGCCTCTAAGGATTAACAACCCGATCCACCGCGTGCAGCAGGCTCGTCGGGGCATCGCGGGTGTCGTGTGCCAGTTCCCAGATCATCACCCCCGGATAGCCGTTATCGACCACGTACCGGGTCTTGGCGGTGATGGTCTGCACGCCGTTGTAGTAAATGTTGGCGACCCGGTCTGCTTCCGGAGCCTGCGGGTACAGAGCGACGATGTCCCGATAGGCGATGCCGGCGCCGCCGTTGTTGTCAAAGTCGCGTCCGTAGAAGGGCAGGCCGAGGAGGAGCTTGGCTTTGGGCCAGTTGCGGTAGCGCGTCCAATACGCCAGGCCGGTGGCGGAGGCGCCGGAGCCGGAACCGATGACTTGCTCGAAAGACGAATGCGGCCCCGGCGCCGACCAGGGTCCGGAAAAGTCATAGCCCATGACGTGGACGTAATCCACCAGGGGATGCACCGCGTCGTCGTAATGCTGCCCGAACCAGTTGGCGGCGAAGACGTCTATCGAGATCTTCAGCCCGGCGGGTTCGAGCGCGTTCCGCAGTTCTTCCAGGAGCGCAACAAGGTTGGCTTTCTCCGAAGCGACGGGGACGTTGTTGCTGTCTTTGGTCCAGCTTTCCCAGTCGATGTCTACCCCGTCGAGGCAATGGGCGGCCAGATAGTCTCGAACGCCGAGGACAAACGTCCGGCGGGTGCCTGCATCGGCAGCCAGGACGGGGAAGTTGCCCGAGCCGGCGCCGCCGCCCACCGAGAGGAAGACCTCGACCCCCTGCGCGTGGGCGGCAGTCACCAGGGCGTCTACCTGGGTCAGGTCGCTCAGGTCGAGGGCGCCGGTGCTCTGTGGGATGGCAAAGGCATAGATCACCCGCGTGAGCTTGTCCCACCGGATCTGGGAAACCGGCAAGACATCATGCTTCCAGGCGGGATAAAACCCGATCACGTGATGGGCGAAGGCCTTGCGCTCAAAAGTATCCGTGCAGACTTCAGGCTCCGGCTCCGGCGGGCCGGTTACATTCGCATCCCCGCTACAACCAGCGGCTGCCAGTAGGACGATCAGCGTCGCCAGAAAGCCGATGGCCTTATGGTGTTTCCGGTGTGTCATACGTACAACAGGTAAAGGAGCGGGGACAGGGAAGATGATAGGGTTTTTGCTTCAGCGTGACAATCCGTACCTTGAGTTCGGGGGTTATCCATCCAACTCATTCACAAGAAATCTGCCATGGAGTTTTTTCTGCTCACTGCGCTGGTGCTGGGGCTCTTCTACTGGAACCGGAAAATGCTTCGGGATCGCCCGTCGAAAAGACGTGGGTTTCTGGGATCGCGTCGAGATCATTCAAAGTCATGAGACCGTTCTTTCTGATCGCGTTTTGCTTCTTGACTGTTGCGACAAACGCCCAGTCGCTCCCGTTTTATGATAACTTCGACGACGGCGACTTCAACGGGTGGAAGGTGACGGACGACGTAGAGCCGCAGTCCGGCCCCAGCGAGTGGGTGGTCGAAAACGGCGTCCTGGTTCAAAAATCGAATATCTGGGCCTACGGCCCCGTCGAACTCGAAACGAAATATCACCTCGGCACGCACGTCTCGACCGGCGACAAAAATTGGACGGATTATTCGATGAATGCGCTGGTTCGTTCTTCAGACAACGACGGCGTCGGCTTGATCTTTCGATACCAAGATTCAGAGAATTATTACCGGATCTTATTGATGAACGACCCGGCGTGGTCGGGGCGAGATTCGTCCGGTGTGCCGGTCAATACGCCGTTGCAGCGGATTCAGAAATTCATCGATGGCGAGCCGGTGATCCTGGCCGAAAACAAAGTGTCGCAGGCCTATCCGTCGGGCTTTTTCGCGCTCACGGCGGACGCGCGCGGCGATACCCTCAAGGCCTATCTCAACGGCGTCTTGATCCTGAGCGCCATCGACGACGAGTATGATGCCGGGCGGATCGGGTTGTTGTCCTATGCCAACGCGGGCGCCTATTACGACAGCGTCTCGGTGACGAGCGAGCCGCTGGTCTACGACAAACCCGACGAGAGCGCCATCGCCTATCCGGTTCGCGAATTCCGCGCGCCCTACATCCAGAATCCCACACAGCATTCCGTAGAAATTGCATGGCGCACCACCGAGGCATCGACCGGCACGGTGAAGTACGGCACGGAAAAAGGCGTGCTCAATGAAGAGGTCGTAGAACCGGAGGCCCGGCAAAAACACCACGTCCGGCTCGACGGCCTGGAAGTAAACACCCGGTATTTCTACGAGGTCTACAGCGGCCAGGAGCAGGCAGCGGGCGAGGAAAACTTCCGCACGGCCCCCCGGCACGACGCGACGCAATTCTCCTTCCTCGTCCTCGGCGACAGCGGCGTCGATACCCCGACGCAGTGGGACGTAGGCCGGCAGATGCGCCACAGCATGAACGAAAGCGAGGTCGATTTCGTCGTCCACCTCGGCGACGTCCATCAGGGCAGCGGCGATTACTACGACGATATTTTCTTCAAGCCCTACCGCGACATCATCAAGAACGTCAACGTGTTCACCTCCCTCGGCAACCACGATGTGATTACGGACAACGGCGGCGTCTACCTCGACGATTTCTATCTCCCCCATAACAACCCCGACAGCACCGAACGGTATTATTCCTTCCGATGGGCCAATGCCTATTTCATCGCCCTCGACACCAACGGCGATTATGCGCCCGGCTCGCCGCAACACGACTTTCTGATCCGCGCGCTCACCGATAGCCTGCGAACCTCGGCCACCTGGACCTTCATCTACGCCCACCATCCGCCGTTCTCCGAGCACTGGACGAATTACTTCGGCGAAAAACGCGTCCAGGATCACCTCGTGCCGGTCTATGAGGCCTACGACGTCGATATGGTCATGAACGGCCATACGCACAGCTACGAACGCGGCGAGAAAGAACACGTCCACTATCTCGTCTCCGGCGGCGGCGGCGGTGGGCTCGACGATTTTTTTATCGATTACGACCACATCACCTTCTCCGACGCCGTCCATCACTTCACGCGTATCGACGTGGACGACGACGAACTCCACGTCACAGCCATCGATCAGCAGGGGCAGCAGGTGGATCGGTTCACCATCAATAAATTCACCACGGTGGCCGTCGAAGAGGAGAGCGGTCCTGCGCCGGACGATTTCGGGCTGGATCCGAACTACCCCAATCCATTCACAGACAGTACCACGATTCGCTATCGCATCGCGCAACCAGCGCGGGTGCAGGTCAAATTATTCGATCTTTTAGGCCGGAAGGTGGCTACACTCGTGGATCGACACCAGACTCCGAATACCTACACGGTGACCTTCGACACCGCGCGCCTGGCGAGTGGGACGTACGTCTACACGCTTACCGCGGGGTCTTTCAGTCAGAGCCGGCAGCTTACGGTGATCAAGTAGACGTGAAACGTAAAACGTGACACGAGCGAAGCGACTGACGAAGTAAACGTGAAGGTGCCTTTTGCAAGGTCTCAGCGAAGCACCCTCACATTTCACATTCATGCTCTCTTGATCAATGTCACTGACCACCGCTGTAGTTTCGTTTATATTCTAAATTGACATGTTCACGGTTTCGTTATCTTTCGATAACTTTTTTTCCTTGCGCATATTGCAATCATCAATTAGCTTGATTACCATTCATTTCGATCTCGAAAGCACAGTGATGTACCCGGTTTTTGCGCCGCTGCCCCCCTGCACGCCGTGCTAGAAGATCGATATTCTGATCGCCACCCTCTGCCCCCGCTCCGGACATGGGGTTGTACCGCCACATCTGTGTCTCGCGTGCCGGAATGAGGTGGCCCTTCGGCCTACACCGTCTCGGCGTAGATCCCCCGAATCCTGATTGACCGTTGCGTTGTCATGGCGAAACGCTCTACACACGGCTTTCTTTGCCTCCTCCTCGTTCTCGTTTTTCTGGCCCCCGCGACCCCGGTGCAGGCCCAATCAAACGGAAAAATTACCGGGACGGTGGTCGATGCCGAGACGGGCGACCCGTTTCCGGGGGTGAGTGTGTATCTGGAGGAAAAGACCCACATCGGCACGACGACGCAGGCCGACGGCAAGTTTTTTCTCTTGAGTGTGCCGCCCGGCAAATATACCCTGGTGATGTCGTTCGTCGGGTTTGCGACGCTCAAGCAGGAAAACGTCGAGGTTTTTTCGGGCAGGACGACGACGGTTGACGGGGCGCTGCGCGAAGAAGTCTTGCAGGGCGAGGAGATCGTCGTCAGCGCCGAACGCCCCATCGTGATCCGCGACCGGACCAGCACGGTGTCTTTTGTCGATCAGGAGGCTATCGAAAAGCTGCCGGTTCGGGAAGTGGGGGAGTTGGTTCAGTTTCAGCCGGGGGTCGTCACCAGTTCCAGCGGCGGTTTTCACTTTCGGGGCGGGCGCGAGCGCGAGACGGCCTACATCATCGACGGCATCCCCGTGCAAGACGTCTTTAACCAGGGCGGCGGCAACACGGTCGACGTCGAGGTGCAGTCGGTGCAGGAGTTGCAGGTTTTCACCGGGACGTTCGATGCCGAACTCGGCGGCGCGCAGTCCGGCGTCGTCAGCGTGACCACGCGCGATCCCGGCCAGAAGTTGGAAGGCAGCTTTCGGGCGTTAACGGGCGGGTTTTATTCGGGCAATGAAGACATCTTCATCGGCGGCAATGAATTCGACCCGGTCGATACGAAAGATTTTTCGCTCACGTTGAGCGGCCCCATCCTCAAAAAATGGGAAAACGTCGGGTTTTTCTTTTCGGGCCGGTATGAAGACCGGGCGGGGGCGTTGAAGGGAGAACGCCGGTTCAACGCCGAAGACGGGTTCAAAATTGATACCTATCGCCGGTGGTATCGCGATCTTTTCCAACCCGACGACACCCGGCTGATCACGCTCGATACGGCCCGCGCGCCTACCGGCGCGTTCATCCGCGATAAAGCCGGCAACCCCATCACCTTCGCCACGGGCGACGGCGAACTCGTCGATATGCAGTGGCGGCGTTCGCTCACACTCAACCCGAAGCTCGTCGTCCGGCCCACGTCGCGCTCGCGCATCACCTACAGCGCCTTGTATAACCAGTGGGAAGGGCAGGGCTACAGCAATGGCCGGCGGTATGCGCCCGATTTTCGAAATACCAGTTACGTGACGTCGCTGGCGCATATTGTTACTTATAAGCAGACGTTCGGCAGCAATAAAGTCTTCACGCTGCGCGGGTCGTACAAGACCTTAGAGGAGGAATCCTATGCCTTCGATTCCATCGACGATTCGCGCATTCAGTTTCAGGGCGCCAGCGACGACGTCACCGGCTTTAGCCTGGGCGCTACCGATAACGGCGAGAGCCGCCGGACCGAAGAGCAACTCATCATTTCGTCGGATTTTACGTGGCAGATTAACGATCGCAACGAGTTCAAAACCGGCTTTCAGTTCAGAAACAACACCTTCGTGATCGAAGACCTGGACCGGAGTTGGGTCTTTCGAGATAATCCGGATTCGCTGTTTCTGAACATCTCGTATCCACCGGCGGTTACCTTTCCGAACTTCGAGGATTATCTGGAGGCCGTGCGCGCCGAGTTGCCGATTCTCGTGCCGGAGCTTGAGCGCTTCGCCGTAGACGACCGGTTCGATCAATCGCCGGTTGAGTTTGCTTTTTTTGTGCAGGATAAACTCGAATTCGATCAGCGGCTAGTGGTGAAGGCGGGGCTTCGGTTCGAATATTTCGACGTGCGGGAGCAGCGGCTGATCGATCCGCGCACGCCGACGGACCGGATCGGGCGGGCGGATAATTTTGAGGATACACCCGCGAAGACGTACCTGAGCCCCCGTTTGGGGATTTCATATCCGATCTCAGACCGGGGCGCGCTGCGGGTGGCCTACGGGCACTTCGTGCAGATGCCGGCCTATCGGGAGATGTTTAAAAATCCCGTTTTTGAAACCATCAACATAGGGCGTTTGGAGGGGCGGTCGGTGGGCAATCCCGATCTCGAACCGGAACGCACCATCAAGTATGAAATGGGCCTGCAACAGCAACTGACCGACTTTATCGGCATCGACATCAACCTTTTCTATAAAAACATCAGAAACCTGCTGGGCACCGAGATCCTGGGCACGCTCGACAATGTGCAGTACAGCCGGACGGTCAACCGCGATTACGGCCTGATCCGGGGCGGCACCTTCTCGCTCGTCACCCGCCCCATGGGCATCCTCCTGAATTCGGCTTTCGACATCACCTATTCCGATGCCCGCGGCAGTTCGTCCGATCCCGACGATGTGGCGAACATCGTCATCGCCGGGCGCTCCGGCGAAGTCGGCGATCTGTTCCTCGAACGGCAGATCATCCCCCTGGATTGGGACCAGACGCTCACGGCCAACCTCTCGGCCAACATCGGGCGGCCTAACAACTGGAGCGTCGGCTTTATCACCCAGCTTGCCACCGGGCAACCCTACACACCTGGCTTCCTCGACCCGAATCTGGACTTTCCCGACAATGAGTTCGATAATGCTGAAAACAAGCCTGTTTTCTTCACTTTCGACCTGAGCGCAGAAAAGCGGTTTACGCTGGGCCGGGTCAGTTATGGGCTGCGGCTCCAGGTAGAAAATCTGTTCAATCATCTCAACGAACGTTTTGTCAATAGCATTTCGGGCCGCGCCGGTCAGGTCATCCGGCTGCCCGTGGTGCAGGACGACCGCGATCAGGTCAACGAATTCGTAGGGTTGTTTACACGCGAAGAAGACGACACCATCCCGAACTGGTATTCGGCGCCGCGTCAGATTCTCTTCGCGGTAACCGTGAACTTCTGAGACGAGCCATGAAAACCTTCGCTCTACGCGCGCTGCTGTTGATGCTGGTTGTGGGTCTCACAACCGGGGACCTCTTTGCGCAATCGAAAGAGGCGCTGGCCTCGGAGCGGGAGGCGCTGGAGGAATCGCGCCGGATAGACCGGCAGATGGAGAAATGGGAGAAAAAGCATCGTAAAGAGGCGGCGCGGTCGGCCTCTAAAGGCGCTGCCCTGGCGCCGCTTTCGTTTCGCAACTTCGTGCGCGGGGCCATCGCCACGGGCAACCTGATTCAGGTGCCGTATGTGACCAACGTCAACGTCTCGGCGGGCTACTGGGGCGGCACCGTTTCGCCCAGCCGGATCACGTGGCCTAAAGGCTCCGGCGTCGAGTACGGGCATACGATGAGTTTTATTGTGGCCGGCGAAGTGACCAACGATAACGGCACCACGCTCCGCATCCTCTCGGAGAGCTATAACCGCAGCGGCGGCGACACCCATCCCTCCGGCAGCCACAAGTTTTTCTATGCAGCCCTGCCCGGCTATTACAACATGCAGGGCGACCCCTCGACCACCAACCGCCTCAACGACAACGCCGACGACCGCCGGCTGCTGGACGAGACGGGCTTCTACTTCGTGGGCGGGCTCGATGAAGACGCCAACGGCAACGGCCAGCTCGACGCGGGCGAAGACCTCAACAACAACGGCCAGCTAGACCGCGAGTTGGTCAACGACATCGAGTACACCGCCCAGTCGAACCTGCCGCAGTCGTGGCCGGCTTTCTGGCCGCCCCAGTCCTATGTGGGCGACGACCGCCCGCCCTGCGCCTTCGAGCAGGGCTCGTCGTGTGACCCCGGACCCGGCGTGCGTGCGGGACGCTGGAACGGCGCTTTCGGGGCCTTCATCCGGGGCGATCAGGAATCGTACTACCTGGCCGACGACCGCGACAATGATGAATTCTCGTACTATCCTTTCCTCGATCCGGCTACCGGCGAACCGGACACGCGAGACTGGGACGAAGGCGGGCGGCGCGGCCTCGGCATCGAGGTCAAAGCCCGGCAATATCAGTGGGCCAGTGTGCTCGCCGAAGATATTTTTATCACGACGTTCGACGTCGAAAACGTCAGCCGGAACGATATCCCCACGTCCATCATCGCGATGATCGTCGATTACGACATCGCCGGCTCGACGGGGGATAACCAGGCGCTCTTCGATACCAAAGACGACATCACCTATCAGTGGTTGAAACGCGATCTGATCATCAACGGCTTTAAGGTCGGATATGCCGGCGTCGGATTTCTCGAAAGCCCCGGCATCAGCGACGATGGGGTAGACAACGACGGCGACGGCCTGACCGACGAGAGTCGCGAAAACAACATCGACGACGACGGCGATTGGAGAAACTGGGTAGACGTCAACGGCAACGGCGCCTTCGACAATGAAGACGTCAACAACAACTTCCTCCTCGATAACGGCGAAGACCTTGACGGCGACGGCAAGCTGACCATCGAACCGCTCAATGATGATACAGGATCGGACGGACTCGGCCCGGAAAATGAAAACTACCCCGGCCCCGACCCCGACGGCACCGAAGCCAACGGACGGCCCGACCTCGGCGAACCCAACTTCGAGTTTACCGATAACGACGAAATCGATCAGATCGGCCTGACCAACATGGTCATCCGCACCCCGGCTGATTTCGATAGAGACCTCGACGACGATCCGCTGTTCTGGGAGGAATACATTCAGCCCGTTGACGAGAGCCAGTTCATCGTGCCCACCGAAACCGCCGACGTGATTTACGTCTACAGTTCGGGCTTTTCGGAGATCAACCGGGGGCTGACGCAGCGGTTTTCGCTGGCCTTTTTCTGCGGCAACGATTTCCAGGATATGCTCCGCAACAAGCGGACCATGCAAAATATCTACGACGCCGATTACAACTTCGCCAAGCCGCCGCGAACCCCCTTCCTCACCGCCGTGCCGGGCGACGGCAAAGTGACCCTCGTCTGGGATCAGAGCGCCGAGTCGTCGCGCGATCCGATTTACGGGTTCGACTTCGAAATGTATAAGGTCTATCGCAGCACCGAACCCGAATTCAACGACATCAAAACCATCACCGACGCTTTCGGCAATCCGTTGCTCTGGGAGCCGCTGACCAGCGCCACCGGCGACAAGGTGCAGTTTGATATCGAAAACAACCTGTTTGGCGCGCACCCGGTGCCCGTCGGCGACTTCGGCATCAGCTACGACATGGGCAGCGACAGCGGCCTCGAATACAGCTACGTCGATTCGACCGTCGATAACGGGCGGACCTATTATTATTGCGTGGTTTCTGTCGATCACGGCTATCACAGTTCATTCTTCGAACGAGGCATCTCCGTCTTCGAAAGTCTGGCGGATATCACACCCACGGAAAGTTCGAAAATCATCGAGGTGGACGCCTTCGACCGGCCCACCAACGTAGACCGAAACTGCGCCGTCGTGGTGCCGCAACGCCCGGCGCTCGGCTACGTCGAGCCGCAGTTGGTCGAGGGCGGCGTGCAGCGGGTCTCCGGCGATGCCTCGGGCCGGCTTCAGGTTGATTTCCTGGTTCCGGACGAAGCCAACAGCAAAGGCTATGAATACGAGTTCACCTTCACCGACGACAACTCGTTTGCTGAACTGGACTCGGTGCTGCTCAAAAACGGCGTCACGACGGGCTTTACGCTGCGCAACGTGACCACCGATCAGGTGTTGGCTGTCAGCAATCCGGGCGATAACGGCGCGGATCTTTTCAACAGCAAAGTGCTGACGGCCAATACGTACGACGGGATGAAGTTTACCATTACCAACCCGCTCGCGCCGGAAGTCGAGCAGACGGTCTGGTTGGATAATCCGTCGAACGACCGGGGCACGTCTACCCCCAGAACCGTCATCACGGTAGGCGCTCCGGAGGGTAATTTCGCCGTGCCGGTGGATTATGAGATTCGCGTCGCGGAGACAGGGGTCGATACGTCCAACTCGCTGAGCCCGCGCAACCGCGTTCCTACGAACTACAGCATCTGGGATGTCACGAACCTCAACAATCCGAGGCAGGTGCCTTTTCAGTTGACGGAACCGGACCCGCCGCTCGTGCCCGGCGATAGCATCCGGGGCGTCCTGTCGCCGGGGGATGTGATCAACCTGCGGGTCAACGGCATCAATCTATCCGGCTACACCTTCTATTCGCAATCGACCTGGCGGCTCACGGTAGCCTTGTCTTCGAATGCCCAATCCGTTCTGAGCGATGCCTCGGTGGACGCCAATAATCTCTACGATTCGCTCGCCGTTCACAGCGTTCGCGGCTTGCAGCGCCGGCCCTACGGCGCCGACCTCGACGCGCTCGAAATGGACGCCTTCTTCCGTGAGATCGACGTCTGGTACGACGGCCTGCTCGATTCGCTGCTGAGCGTGCCCGGCTTGCGCGACATCGTGCAGGAAGTGGCGCCGCCGAGTGTTTTTCTGGAGACCTTCGCCCGCATCGCCCAGAACGAGATCCCGGTCTCCGGCGATGTCTTTCTCCTGGAGACGAGCAAACCCTTCGACCGCGACGACGTGCTCCGCTTCAAAGTTGATGGCAATCGTCTGGAGGAGGGTCTCACCGAAGACGCCCTCGACGACATTTACGTGGTGCCGGATCCGTACGTAGCCGTCAACTCGCTCGAAGCGCGCAACATCCTGCTTTCCGGGCGTGGGGAACGCCGCATCGATTTCAGAAATCTCCCGAAACAGTGTACGATCCGCATTTTCTCGATGAGCGGAAGACAGCTTAAGGTGATCGACCATTCCGCTCCGGACGACCAGAGTATAGCCAGTTGGAACTTGCAATCCGATGACGGTCTCGACGTGTCGTACGGCGTGTACATCTACCACGTCGATGCCCCCGGTATCGGTGAAAAGATTGGCCGGTTCTCCATCATCAAATGAGCAGCCGCCAACCGCATTCTGAGCATAGCGCCATGCGTACACCAAGACGATTGCTCGATAGACCGTTTGAAGCCGTGCCCGCGCGGTTTTCAACGGGATATACGTCATCGATGTGGAAAGGGGGAGTGGGGGAAAGGGCGAAAGGGCGAAAGGGAGAAAATCAGGAATGTCGAATATCGAACAAGGAATGTCGAATGTCGAGGGTTTTGTCAACACCTTCTACATTCGCTATTCGACATTCGTTATTCGCCATTCAAAAACACCCCCACGCCCTTTCTCCCTCTCGCTCTCTCGTTCCTTTCAGGGTATACACGCCCTTGAAAACCATCCTCGGTCTCATCCTGATGCTGGCGCTGGCGCAGCCGGCAGCGAGCCAGGATTTCGTCACTAATGTGTCGAACAAGGGGACGGTGGCGGCGGCTTTTCTGGAGATCGGCATCGGGGCGCGGGCTATCGCGATGGGCGGCAGTTACACAGCGATGGCCGGGCAATCCGAGATGATCTACTGGAACCCGGCGGGCCTGGCCTATCTCGACGGCCTGTCGGCCTCGTTCACCCACGCCGAATGGCTGGCCGACACCAACTTCGACTTTTTCACCATCGCCACGCCGTTGCCGTTCGTCGACGGGGTGGTTGCTGCCAGCTTTACCTCGCTGGCGGTGCCGGAGCAGCAGGTACGAACGGTGCTCGAACCCGAAGGCACCGGCGAGTTTTACGATGCCCAGGATTTTGCCGTCAACCTGTCCGTGTCGGCCCGGTTGATTTCTTCGTTCTCGCTGGGTGTGTCGGGCAAATACATCAGCCAGCGGATCTGGACGGAAAGCGCCAGCCAGATGGCCCTCGACGTCGGCGTCTATTATCAGACGCCGCTCAGCGGTCTGGCTATCGGCGCGAGTATCTCGAATTTCGGGCCGGATATGCGCCTGGGCGGCAAGAACCTCACCAACATCATCGACCCGGACCTGATCAACCGGGGCATCGAGAACATCCCCGTCGAGTACAAAACCGACGGCTTTCCGCTGCCTCAAATCTTCCGGTTCGGCCTGACCTACGAGACCCCGCTGCCGGGCAAAGGCAACCTCGTGACCACGATGAGCCTGATGCATCCCACGGGCTCTACCGAGAGCATGAGCATGGGCATCGAATACGGCTTCGGGAATCTGATCTTCTTCCGGGCCGGCTATCAAAACCTGTTCGAACGAGACGCCATCAACGGCCTGACCCTCGGCGGCGGCTTGCAATACATCCTCCGCGATCGAAGCAAGTTTGCGTTCGATTACGCGTTTTCGGATTGGGGCCTCCTCCAGAAAGTCCACCGGATCACCCTCGGGATCTCGCTCCAATGACTTTTGACCATCACCCTCGGTACCCTACACCGCCTTCCTGCGCGTCCCGCCTTGACGAGCGTTGGCGTGTCAAAATTCATAACGGGCAACGCCCCACTTTTTGAATTTTGACAGGGAAAACCATTTAAAGGGCTTCGGCCCTCCCCCTCACCGATGCCGTTCTACCGGATTGAGGCATCAACATTCAAAACAAGAGGCAAGCGGCTATGAAAATCGCTACAACATTTCTGGTTAGCCTGGTATTGATCATCGTGACGTGCAGTTCGGCAGCGGCGCAGGTTCAAAAGATCGACCGGGCCAACCAGCAGCTTCTGGAACAGCAATACGGGCCGAATTACGAGGAAATCATCGCCAAGCACGGCGATGATCCCGTCATGCTGCAAAAAGCGGCAGCGGCCTACCGGGCGGCGCGCGATGCCAAACGGTTCTTCTTCAACCGGACGCTCGATGACCACTACGTCGTCCGGTCCGAAATCGAGCCCAACGACTTCTTCCCCACCGCCGACAACATCAACGACGTGCTGGCCAATCCGGGTCATCGGGGCGACGGCGAGTTCACCGGCGGCCTGATCAATGCTACCTTTACCGACGGCGACTTCGACGTCTACCGCTTCACCGTCGATACCACCAAGATGTACTACTTCGGCGGCAGTCACTCTTACCCCGGCGACGTCAACTTCGACGATAGCGACCTCGGCGTGAGCATGCGGCTCTTCCACGAGTCGGACCTCGATACCACCTTTGTGATCGGGTTCAACGGCCTCGACGGCAACGACCAGATCAGAGGCGACATCCTGGGCGAGACCACCGACCACCGCGCCAACTCTGGCGATTTCCGCCTCACCGGCTGGGTCTCGCCCATCGATCCGGCCACGGGCGAACAGTTGACCGGCGATTTTTACCTGTTTATCTACAACGGCGAAGGCGGCGGCAGCCCCAAGTCTATCAACTCGCTCGGTGGCACCGGGACCTATCACTTCTCGGCCTATGCCATCGACATGGAGCCCTGGATGAGCAAGGCCGAGCCCAACCAGACCTTCCAGGATGCTCTGCTCAACGAAGACTCGGCGCTACCGCCCGACGGGGTCGTGCGCACCTTCATGGCCTTTAACGCCGATACGGTCAAAATTGTAAAACCCACTGATCCGTACAACGAAATCCGGCCCACGCAAGGCAACACGGCCTTCCCGCAGTTGCTGGCGCAGGGCGACGAGGACGTGGATCATTATCGGATTGAGGGCCTCCAGGCCGGCCACAGGATGGTCATCGAGACGCTGCCGTACTATGGCTGGTATCGCGATCCGGACGGCTCCATCGGGCCGGGCAACACCCGCTGGACCGACTCCCGCTGCCGCCTCTTCAACGCCGACTACACCGACGAACGAATTGACAATGACGACGGCGCGCGCGAGACGCAGACCACCGACGGTGATCCCAACAACATCCATTGCCGGATCGTCTACGACGTTCTGCCCGAGGATGAGGGTGCGCCGATGTGGCTGTGGGTCTCGGCCTGGGCGTCGGCCACGCGCGATCCCACGCAGTCGGTCGATAACCGCGATCCGGGCCGGTTCATGTACGACATCTACGTGCATCAGTACGTCATCGACCCGGCGGAGGTCGAACCCAACAACACCGTCGCCGACGCCACCTCCATCGGGGCTCGCGCCGACACCGTCGTCGTCGGTTCGTTCTCCGATGCAGGCGATGACGATTACTATCGCGTGTTCTTGCATGCCCAGCGGATGTACACGCTGTTCACCCAGAACTCGACCGTCGGCGACGACATTCAGGTCGAAATCGTTCGCGAGTTTGAATCGGACAATGTGGGCGGCACCGACGTGACGGCCAACCTGCTCACCGACAATCCGGCGGGCAATGCGGGCAACAACGACTTCTTGATTTCCGGCTTTATTCCGGAAGAATCCGGCGCGTATCTGATCAAACTGTCGTCCGCTTCTGCCGGGGATTACGAGTTCGGCGTGGTCGATAAAGGCGAGATTTTCGACGGATTGGTGGCCAACGAGCCGGATGATGCGCTCGCCGACGCGACGGGCCAGGATGCGCTCGAAGTAGGCCCCGGCGCCGCCGCGCGCACCGGCGCGATCTTCCCCTCCGGCGACGTCGATCATTACTACTTCAACGTCGGCGAAGGCTTCGAACTGACGCTGACGCTCAGCGGAAGCCAGGAAATCGTCGATGATTTCGCCGGAGAAATGACGTTGTTGGATCCGAGCGGCGCCGAGATCGCGACCAGCAGTACCGGTATCTCGCACACGGCTGGCGAGGCTGGGCAGTACGTCATCATGGTCAATGCCGCGAACGACACCGACGTGGGCTTCTACACGCTCTCCGGCGGCGAGCCTTTCGAAGAAACCGAAGGCAACGATACCTTCGAAACGGCCAACCTGATCGCCCTCGGCAACATCTACGAGGCCGGGTTGGGCGCCGACGACACCGACTTCTTCACGTTCGTGCTCGAAGCCGGCAAGCTCTATTCGTTCCGGTCTCTGGATAACGAAACGGGCGGGGCGCTGACCGTCGAATTCTTCGACGAAATCAACGGCACGACGTTGCTCGACGAAAGCGGGTGGCCGGATAACTACAGCGGCGACAACTTCAAGATCGCCAACATCATTCCTCGTGAGACGAAGCCCTATTACCTGAAGATTTCGGGCAATCCGGGGCCGTATAAGATCACCTCGCGGATCAACGAGGAGTACTACGCGCTCAACCACAAAGGCGAGCCCAACAACTCGAAGACCGACGCCGATGCGCAAGGCGACTACCAGGCCTTCGGGGCGGATCAACTATTCGTCCTGTCCAGACCGGCGCATCCGCGTTTCTTCGGCGATGAAGATTGGTACCGCGTCCAGCTTGTCGCTGGTCAGACCCTCGTGGCCGAGACCAAACCCGTCGGCGGCGACGACTGGAGCCGCGACACCGACACCCGCATCGTGATTCTGGACGCCGACGGCACCGGAGAACTCGTCAACGACGACGACGGCGGCAATGACTGGTATTCGAGAGCAACCCATACCGCTGCCGCCGACGGCCCGGTCTACGTGCAGGTGCGCACCAGTAGAAACCCGGACAACGCCGACGACCGCAGCATGAACCGAGGCGATTACATCCTCAACATCGATGTGACATCGGCGGAGATCGAACCCAACAACTCCTTCGCCGAAGCCGACGGCAATGCGCTGACGCCCGGCTTCGTCGATGCCACGTTTGAGGATGGCGATGCCACGGACATCTTCAAGCTCTCGCTCGTGGCCGATAATATCTACCACGTGCGGACCATCAAGCCCGACGACGGCTACGGCGGGGAGTTCTCCGCGAAGCTCTTCAAAGCCAGCGACACCGGCACCAACCTGCTCAACGAGAGTAGCACGGGCTACAACACCCGCTATTCGGGCAGCAACCTCAAGCTCAACATCATCCCCGATGAAACGGGCGATTACTTCCTCCAACTCGACGGCGACGGCTCCGCCGGGGCCTACAAAGTCGGGGTGAAAGGGCGTGATATCTCCACGTTGAAGGACAAAGGCGAACCCAACAACACCATCGAGGAAGCCGACGCCATCGGCGCGCAAGAGTTCAACAAACCAGGCGAAGCCGAGACCTACATGCTCTACAACGCCGCCTTCCCCTGGAATCCGGCTGAGGATGACCTCACGGCGCGCTTCGGCAATGACCTGGACTACTACAGGTTTGACCTCAGCGCCGGCGATACTCTCGTGGCCGAGTCGTCGCCCGTAGACGGCCCGCTCTGGCCGCGCGACTACGACGGCTTCATGGAGCTGTATAATGCCGATGGTGTAATGATCGACGACAATGACGACGGCGGATTCGACTGGCATTCCCGGATCGAGTTCATCGCCTCGTCAGACACCACAGTCTACGTCTTGCTCCGCTCGCAGGACTTCAACGAAGGCACCAACGGCGGCGGCACCGACCGCGACCCCTCGCGCGGCGAATACAACCTGACCGTCACCAAGATGGACGGCACGCCCATCGTCGTGACTAACATCGAGGAGGAAACGCCGCTGGCGTTCGCGCTCCATCAAAACTACCCCAACCCGTTCAACCCGTCGACGACCATCACCTACACGGTGCCCGAAGCCAGGGAGATCACGCTGGCCGTCTACAACATACTCGGGCAACGGGTGGCTATGCTGGTCAATCAACTCCAGCCGAGCGGCCAGCACGCCATCACGTTCGATGCCTCGCGGCTTGCTTCGGGCGTGTATTTCTATCAACTGCGCGCGGGCGATTTCGTGCAAACCAAAAAGATGCTCTTGATCAAGTAGCATCCTTCGCTTCTGCATAAAAAGGAGCCGGTTTTCGGGCCGGCTCCTTTTTATCTTATGTACTACAAACAGGACGCCCCTACGGGGCTGAAAAATCGGGATGACTCATGTTTGTAGACACGCTCATCAAAACGCCACCGTCCTGATCCGATGAAACGTCTCTTCTTCCTTACCGCCTTCCTGCTCGCCGTCGCGGGTTGCCATGAAGCGCAGCAGGACGAAGAAGTTGTTCTTGCCCGGATCGACGACGAGGTCATCACTGCCGAAGAATTCCAGTTAAACTATGAATTCGGCCACGGCCATCTCCGGCGGGGGGAGGATCCGCGCCGCGCCTATTTAAATTTCATGATCTTCGAGAAAATCCTGGCGCTGGAGGCCGAGAAGATCAACCTCGATACGGCGCAGGCTGTCGTGTACGCGATGCACACGTTGCGCGAGGAGTTGTTGATCGAGCGGGTGTTCGAAGAAAAAGCCCTCGCGAAGGTCGAAGTGACTGAGGAAGAAATACGCGATGAAATCAGCCGCGCCGCCGTTAGCTTTCAGTTTCGATTCCTGCCCGCGCGCAGCGAAGAGGAGGCCCACGACCTGTACGAGCAGGTTCTCGCTCAGGGCTACGAGGCCACGTTGGAGGCGAAGAGGGAGGCGTTTTCAGAGTTAAATCTTTCCGAAGGAAACCTGAAATCGCCCTTTGTCAAGGCCGAAGACATCGAGCCTGCCATCCTCGACGTGTTGAAGGATCTGGACATCAACACGCCGTCGAAGCCGATCCGATACCAGGAGCAATGGTTCATCTTCGAAGTGACGGCTATCGAACGGCAGCCGTTGAGCGAGGCCGACTACGTCCAAAAAGCGCCGACCTACCGAAAGATTCTCTACAACAAGAAAGCCATGGAATTAGCCACCGCCTTCGTGGCCGAGACCATGGAGCCGCTTCAGGTGGTCACCCGGCGGCAGGGCTTCGAGATTCTCACCGAAGCCTTGTGGGCCTGGTACCAGCACGAGACCCCGGTGCGCAACCTCTTGTATTACCTCGAAGATCAGCAGTGGGATACCTCCTTTACAGAGCAACTCATCGAAAACTACGAGACGCCGCTGGTTCAATTCGACGATCAAGCCTGGACCATCCGGACCTTTCTGGAGCACTTTACCCCCGGGCGCTATAGCTTGAGAGCGCGGGATCCGCACGCATTCAAAGCCCGACTGGCCGACGTAGTGGCCCTGGTGGTGCGCGATGCCGTCTTTCTCGACATGGCAGCGGAGGAACGTCTGGATGAACAGGTGCAGTACCAGCGATCGCTCGCCTTGTGGAACGATAAATGGCTGTTCCAGGAATATCGAAAAATCCTCTTGGATTCAACGGCCATCACCGAGGCGGAGGTCAAGGCGTATTATGAGCAGAAAGACGCAACCATCGAAGGCGATTTTTATCCCTATGATCGATTGAGCGCGAAGGACAAAAACCGGATCAAGCAAAAAATGATGCAGGAGTCGCTGGCCAGTTACGTCGATAGCATCGCGGCCTTCCACGACATCACGATCAACGAAACCGTCCTCGACACCCTGTCGCTGAACGTCTCGACCGTGAACCCGTACATGACGGTTCATCTCATGAAAAGCAATTCCAATAAAATGCCTTTCCCCATCGTCGATCCGAACTGGAAATCGGTGACGGGCAACTAAGAACTTTCAAGGAGAAAAATTGAGCCAGGCGTTCCCGCCTTGTCCATGCGCCAGGTACTTCGTAGTGCGTACTGCGTATCTATTGGCACCCATACGCAATACGCAGCACATAGGCATCCCTACACCACGACGACCTCGATGCCGTTTTCTTCGAGGCGTTGCACGGTTTCGGCAGAGACGCCGTTGTCTGTGATGACGGTATCGACATCGGCGAGGCCGCAGATGAGGCTCAGGCCCCGGCGTCCAAATTTGGAGGCGTCCATGACGGCAATGATCTCCTGGGCGGCCTGAATCATCGTCTGGTTCAGATGGGCTTCGAGGGCGTTGGTGGTGGTAAGGCCAAAGTCTACGTCGAAGCCATCGCCGCCCAGGAAGAGTTTTCGGAACGAGTGCTGCTGGAGCATTTTCTCGGCAAACGGACCGACGATGGCCGCCGTGGTGGCATGCACGACGCCGCCGAGCATGAGCAGGTCTACGTCCAGGTTGCTGAGCAACTCGACGGCTACGTGGAGCGAGTTTGTGGTGATGGTCAGGTTCTTTTTGCCGCGCAGGTGGCGGGCCACTTGCACGGTGGTGCTCCCAGGATTGAGGATGAGCGTGTCGCCGTCTTCGACGCGCTCGGCGGCGGCCTTGCCGATGCGCCGCTTTTCCTCGGCGTGCTGCTGCGATTTTTCGTCGAAGGGCAGGTCGTACATGTAATGATCGATCAGTACCGCGCCGCCATGCGTACGGACCAACAATTTGCGTTGTTCGAGCGCGCGCAGATCCTTGCGAATCGTCACTTCCGAGACGCCCAGTTCTTTGCTCAACTTCGACACAGACGTGTGTCCCTGCTCCTTGAGAATCTGCATCGTATGGACGTGTCGCTCGGCAGTACTGTAAGCAGTCATCACGGAGAGGATTAGGATCCTAAAAAAATAACAAGGAGGGGATACAGCGTGTCCGGGTACGCACAGCCTCAATAAACGAAACACCGAACTTTTTTCGAAATCGATTCGATAGATTTTGAAACGGTGAAAAATTGTTTCGATCCGTTGATAATTAGATTTCGATTCGTTACTTACTGGAAATCTGTCCTGTTTGTGCACGATTCCGGCGACCTCGATGACCAACCCCTCGGATGGGCGGGGCAAGCTCTTGTTCACCCCCGGCCCGTTGACGACCAGCCGCGCCGTCAAGGAGGCCATGTTGCAAGACCTTGGCTCGCGCGACACGGCTTTTATTGATACCGTGCGCCGTATCCGGCAGCGGCTCTTAACCCTCGCCGGCGTCTCGCAGGAACGCGGCTACGAAGCCTTGCTGATGCAGGGCAGCGGCACCTTCGGCCTCGAAGCGGTGGTGTCTTCGACGGTGCCGCGCGGCGGGCGGCTCCTCGTGCTCGTCAACGGAGCCTACGGCGAGCGCATCGTCCAGATGACCGGTGTGCTCGGCATCGACACGCGGGTGGTGCGCTATGCCGAAAACACCCCGCTCGATGTTGCGGAAGTTCGGCAGGTGCTGGCGGAGGATCCGGCGATCACCAACGTCTCGGCGGTGCATTGCGAGACGACGACGGGGCTGCTCAATCCGGTCGAAGAACTCGGTGCGGTGGTACGCGAGGCCGGGCGTTATTTCTTCGTCGATGCGATGAGCAGTTTCGGCGCCATCCCGCTCGATCTGGAGGCTGCCTGCATCGATTTCCTGGTTACTTCGGCCAATAAATGTCTGGAGGGGGTGCCCGGCTTTTCTATCGTGCTGGCCCGGCGCGAGGCGCTGCTTGCCACCGAGGGGGCTGCGCGTGCGCTGAGCCTGGACGTACAGGCGCAGTGGCGGGGTCTGGAAGCCAACGGCCAGTTTCGTTTCACCCCGCCCACCCACACGATTCTGGCGCTGGAGCAGGCGCTGCAAGAATTGGAGAAGGAGGGGGGCATGGCCGGTCGCGCCGCGCGGTATCGGGCTAACCATGCCGCGCTGATCGACGGCATGCGGCGGCTGGGGTTCCAGGTCTACCTGCGCCCGGAGCATCAGAGTTATATCATCACCTCCTTTCATTACCCCGACGATCCCCGGTTCTCGTTCGGGGTGTTTTACGAGCGCTTGAACGAGAAAGGCCTGGTCATCTATCCCGGCAAACTCACCCACGCCGACTGTTTCCGCATCGGCACGATCGGTCAGATCTTCACGCAAGACGTGGAGCGTCTCGTCGCCGCCGTCGGGCAAGTCCTCGAAGAGATGGGCGTGTCGATGGCCGCGCCCTCGCCAGCGTCTTCGAGCTGATCGATCTGTTCATTTCACCAACCCTCTTTGTGCCTTACCCCTCTCAAAGACAGAATGAAAACACATCAACTCATGAAACGCCTCAGGGGTTTTAGATTTTGGATTTTACTCCGTCAGTCGCCTTCGGCTCGTGTGGATTTTGGATTGGGTGCGAGAAAAGAGCAATCCAAAATCCAAAATCCAAAATCCAAAATTTATTACATCGGTCTCATTGCTTTGCTGTCAGCGATCTCGTGTACGCCGTCGCCGGGGCAGGGAACGCAGGCGCGCGTGGTGGTGATCGGGGTCGATGGGATGAGCCCCGACGGCATCCGCAACGCCGAGACGCCTCACATGGATGCCTTGATGGCAGGGGGCGCGTACAGCTTCAAGGCGCGGGCCGTTTTGCCCACGTCCAGCAGCCCCAACTGGTCGTCGATGATTAACGGCGCCGGGCCGGAGCAGCATGGCATGACCTCCAATGACTGGGAGCCCGACCATTACAGCATCGAGCCCACGGCATCGGGCGTGGGGCTGGTTTTTCCGACGGTCTTCGACCTGTTGAAGCAGCAAAAGCCTGACGCCGTCAGTGCGTCCATTTACGACTGGGGTGGGTTTGGGCGGCTTTACAACAAGGAGGCCGTAACCATCGACATCGATGCCGAGGGTCCGCAGGCCGCCGCCGAGGCCGCTGCGCGTGTTTTTAGCGAACAGGCCCCGGCCTTCACCTTCGTTCACCTCGACCACGTCGATGGCGCCGGGCATGGACAAGGGCATGGAACCCCGGCCTATTATGCTGCTGTGGCGGAGGCAGATCGGCTCATCGGCGAAATCCTGGCCGGCCTGGAAGCGGCGGGGCTTCGGGACCGCACCACCGTCATCGTTACTGCCGATCACGGGGGCGTAGGCAAGGGGCATGGCGGAGAAAGCATGGCGGAGGTGGAGATCCCCTGGATCATCAACGGCCCGGAGGTCTCCGCCGGCACTGTGATCGAGGATCCCATCAACACTTTCGATACGGCGGCTACAGTTGCGCATCTGCTCGGACTCGATCCACCCTATGCCTGGATTGCGCGCCCGGTCTATGGCGCGTTCAAACAGGGTGAGCGACCGGCTCCGCTGGTTCTTGGGCAGGACGACATCGCGCACGTGGTGGTCATCGGCATCGATGCGTTTAGCCCGGACGGCATTCAGAAAGCGCACACGCCGGTGCTCAATCGGATGCTTCCCAACAGTGCCTTCAGCTTCAACGCACGCGGGGTGTTGACGACGTCGAGCAGCCAGAACTGGGCCTCCATGGTTATGGGAGCCGGCCCGGAGCAACACGGCATCACCTCCAATGACTGGGAGCGCGACAACTTCTCCATCGTGCCGACGGCAGCCGGTCCGGAAGATCTCTTTCCGACGATCTTTTCCGAACTCCGCGCAGCGGAGCCGGAGGCCTATATCGCTTCGATCTATGACTGGGGCGGCTTCGGGCGGCTGTATCCCCACAGCGTCGTCGATGTGAGCATCGATGCCGACGGCCCGCAAGACGCTGTGAACAAGGCCCGCGAACAGTTCAACGCGCACCAGCCGCGCCTCACGTTTATTCACCTCGACCACGTAGACCATGCCGGCCACACGTACGGGCACGGTACGGACGCGTTCTATGCCTCGGTGGAAGACGCGGATCGGCTCATCGGAGAGATCATGACGGGGCTGGACGAAGCCGGCATGGCCGCCCAGACCCTCGTGATCATCTCCGCCGATCATGGCGGCATCGGGAAAGGCCACGGCGGCGAGTCGATGGCCGAGCTGGAGATTCCGTGGATCGTACACGGGCCGGGTGTCGTGGCGGGTAAGAACCTCAGGGTTCCTATCGATACCTACGATACCGCCGCCACGGTGCTCTTCGCGCTGGGTGTCCCGCAGCCCGACGCCTGGATTGCGCGTCCGGTCGCCTCCGCCTTCGAACGCTACCACGACGCCGCAGCGCCGCTGGGGATGTACGTGCCGGCGCCGCGTATCATCCCGCTGGGCGGCATCAAGCTGCTCAATGAAGCGCCCACGGTGACGATGACGGTGGATGACCCCGACGCCGAAATCCGCTATACCCTCGACGGCAGCACGCCGGATGCAACCTCGGCGTTGTATGAAGGAGCGTTTCCGGTCTCCGGCAACACCCGCGTCCGGGCAATCACCGTGAAGGGAGCAGCGACGAGTTCGATTTCGCGCGCCGATTATCGGGTGGTCGCGCCCGGACACGAAAAGAGGGTGTCGTATGCGTATTTCGAGGGAGAATGGGAGGTTCTCCCCGATTTCGACCAACTCCGGCCCGTACGCGAGGGCACGGCGTATGAGTTCCATCTCGAAGGCGTCGAAGGCCGGCGGGAGGATCATTTCGGCGTACGGTTCGAAGGGAGCATCCAGGTTGATCAGGCCGGTTCCTACACCTTCTTTACCCGATCTGATGACGGGACCAAACTCTACGTCGATGGCACCGAAGTGGTCGATAACGATGGCTCTCACGGGGCGCTGGAGGAAAGTGGCGAGATTACGCTGGAGCCGGGGCGCCATACCATCGTCGTGGAATACTTCGAAAACGGCGGCGGCGAACATCTCGAAGTGCTCTACGAGGGGCCGGGGGTTGCAAGGCAGATGCTTTCTTACGAGGTGTTCCGGTTCTGATTTTGGATTTTAGATTTTGGATTTTGGATTGGGTGCGGCCTGCTTCATCTTCAATAATCGAAAAAGTCGCGACGGTTGGAGCCGTTGAGGCTTTTTCAATTGAGATGACGATGCCCAATCAGACCGATCCAAAATCTAAAATCCAAAATCCAAAATAATCACCTTTACTATGTCTATCGATGCCAGGAAGCAGGATCTGGATTCCCTTCGCTCAGAAGGCGATCTGAACATCTCGCCGCGCCGCGCGGCCTGGGCGGCCGGGCACCTCGACGAGGCGACGCAGGCTTTGTTGGACGATGACGCCCGGTATTTCCTGCATCAGTCGCTCTCGACGCCTTGCCTCAACGTGTTGCGCGCGTGTGACGGCGTCTACATCGAAGACCATCAGGGCCGGCGCCTCATGGATTTTCATGGCAACTGGGTGCATCAAGTCGGCTTCCGCAATCCGCGCGTGATTGCTGCCATCACAGCGCAGTTGCAAACGCTGCCGTTTTGCACACGGCGCTACACCAACGTGCCCGCCATCGACCTCGCAAAAAAGCTGGCCGCGTTGGCTCCGGGCGCGCTCAACAAAGTGCTTTTTGCGCCCGGCGGTGCGCTCGCGATGGGCATGGCTTTGAAGCTGGCTCGCATGGTGACGGGGCGCTTCAAGACGATCTCGATGTGGGATGCCTTCCACGGCGCCTCGCTCGACGCCATCTCCATCGGCGGCGAGGCTATTTTTCGACGCGGCATCGGCCCGCTGTTGCCCGGCGCCGAACACGTGCCGCCTCCCAATCCGAGCAACTGTCCGTTCGGCTGCGAACGCGCGTGTTCGCTGCAATGCGCCGGGTACATCGAGTACGTTCTTGAGAAAGAGGGCGACGTGGCTGCCGTCGTCGCCGAGACGGTGCGCAGCACGCCCTACATCCCGCCGCCGGAATACTGGCAGATCGTCCGCGAGGCCTGTGACCGCCACGGCGCGTTGTTGATTCTCGATGAGATTCCCCATGCCCTCGGACGCACCGGCACGATGTTCACCTGCGAGCACTACGGCGTCGTGCCGGACATCCTGGTCATCGGGAAAGGGCTCGGCGGCGGCATCTTTCCCCTCGCTGCCATGATCGCCCGCGAAGACCTCGACGTGGCTCCGGGGCGCGCCCTGGGGCACTATACGCACGAGAAGAACCCCGTGGCTTGCGCGGCGGCGCTGGCGGCCATTGAATTCCTGGAAGAAGAAAACATCCTTGCCCACACCCGCGCGCTCGGCGCCTGGACGCTCGATCAGATGCAGGCCATGATGGAGCGCCACCCCCTCATCGGCGACGCGCGCGGCCTCGGACTGATGCTCGGCATGGAACTTGTTAAAGACCGGACGACGATGGAGCCTGCGACGGAGGCTGCCGAGGAGGTCATGTACCGGGCGCTCGCTCGCGGGCTCAGCTTCAAGCTGACGATGGGCAACATCATCCTGCTCGTGCCGGCGCTCACCATCACGCAAGAGGAGATGGCGCGCGCTCTGGATATCCTGGAGACTTGTATCACTGAGGTGGAGGCCGAATTCCCCACTGAAAATACGTAGGAGAGGATGGTTTTTTGGTTTCATTTTGTTTCGAATAATTTTATTTTGCCACCGTAATTTTGTGATGAGTGTTTCGATTCGTAAAAACAGGGCTGATGCCGTCTGGCCGGATAGGGCCGAGGCGCTGCCGGGGTTGTACAACCAAAACGGATCATGAGACCAGCGTCTGGAAACGAACTTATCATCGCCACCGCTTCGTTCACGGTAAATGGCCGGACGTACCATCCTCCCGCCCGGCCTGTGGTGGTTATCTGTATGGATGGGTGTGCCGACGAATATCTCAGCACCTCGCTGGCACGCGGGCGTATGCCGCACCTGCAAGGCATGCTGGCCCGGGGCGGCTATCGCGGGATGGTTCGAGGGGCCTTGCCGTCTTTCACCAATGTCAACAATGCCTCTATCGCCACGGGCGTACCGCCGTCGGTGCACGGTATCAGCGGCAACTTCTTTCTCGATCCGGAGACGGGCGAAGAGGTGATGATGAACTCGGCCACGTATCTGCGGGCCGAAACGATCCTTGCTGCGGCAGCCCGGGCCGGCCGAAGGGTGGCGATGGTGACCGCCAAAGAGAAGCTTCGGGACGTGCTCTCCCACGGCCTCGACGGCATCGCGTTCTCCGCCGAAAAAGCCAATCAGGCCCGGGAAGACACCCACGGGATTACGGATGTCGAAGCGCTCGTAGGGGCGCCGACGCCTCCCATCTACAGCGCTGAGGCGAGCCTGTTCGTACTCAAAGCCGGCGTGGCCCTCATCGAACACGAAATGGCCGACTTCCTCTACCTGTCGCTGACCGACTACATGCAGCACAAGTATGCGCCGGAAACGGCGGAATCCCTGGATTTCTATGAGGCCATCGATCACGAACTAGGCCGTTTGCTGGCCCAGGGGGCTGTCGTCGGAGCCACGGCCGATCACGGGATGAATGCCAAGCAGAAGCTCGACGGCTCCCCCAATGTGATCTATCTAGAAACGCTGCTGACCGAGCACTTCGGTGAGGGCCTGCGCGTCATTCTGCCCATTACCGACCCCTACGTTGTGCATCACGGGGCGTTGGGAGCCTTTGCCGTGGTGCATTTGCCCGACCCGGCGCTTACCGATGCGGTGCAGGCGTACGTGATGCAACTCGACGGCATTACGGAGGTGCATGACCGGCAAACTGCTGCCCGCAAGCTCGAATTGCCGGAAGACCGTATCGGCGACCTGGCGGTGCTCTCCGGGCGCGACGTGGTCATCGGGCGCACACCGGACCACCACGATCTCAGTGCCGTGCGCGAGGGGTTGCGCTCGCACGGGGGACGCTACGAAGAGATGGTGCCGCTGTTACTCTCCGAGCCGCTTACCCCCACCTATGCCCGGTATGCCGCCGCCGACCCGCGTAACTTTGACATCTTCGACTTCACGGTCAACGGCACGCTTGCGTCTACGCCCGCTGCCGAACCACAACGACCGGCGACGCATATTCACTAGTTTCATTTATAGTGAGCCAGGATCATGGAAACACCAACCGCTGCTGCCGCCACGAAGAAGACGGCTGCCTTCGATCTGCCCTGCTATATCGCCGGGCGTGCCGTACGTTCAGACGAACGGTTAACGGTTTACAATCCCTACAACGGAGCAGTGGCTGGGACCGTGGCCAGCCTTCGTCGCGCGCAGACGCATGAAGCCATCGAGGCGGCGCTCAAAGCCGGCGAACCCCTGACGCGCTATCAGCGCTTCGAGATCCTCAACAAGGCGCGTACGCTTTTACTGGAGCGGGCCGAGGCCTTTGCGCACCTGATTACAGCGGAGTCGGGCCTGTGCCTGCGCGAGACCCGGTATGAGGTGGGAAGAGCCTGTGACGTGCTTCAGTTTGCGGCGATGGAGGCTCTCAAGGATGACGGCCAGATCTTCTCCTGCGACATCACCCCCAAGGGCAAAGCGCGTAAGATCTTTACCCTGCGTGAGCCGCATCGTCTGGTGGCTGCCATCACCCCGTTTAACCACCCCCTCAATCAGGTGATGCACAAGATCGCCCCGGCTATTGCTGTCGGAGCGCCGGTGGTGCTCAAGCCTTCAGAAAAGACCCCGCTTACAGCCGTCCGGTGCGTCGAGTTGATGTATGAAGCCGGGCTGCCGGGCTGGATGCTCAGCGTCATCGTGGGGCCGCTCGACGAGGTCGCTGAAGAACTGGTTGTCGATGGCAGGGTGGAAGTGGTCAGCTTTACGGGCAGTGCCGAGATCGGCAAGAAGATTGCCCACAAGGCCGGCTACAAAAAGCTGATCCTCGAACTGGGCGGCAATGCGCCGCTGATCATCCTCGACGACGCCGACATGGACCTGGCGGTGCGCCTGGCTACGGAAGGCTGTTATCGAAACTCCGGCCAGCGATGCACGGCGGTAAAGCGCTTGCTGATCCACGAAGCCGTCCTCGACACCTTTACCGAACGCTTTGTAGAGGCCTCGAAAGCCTACACCTATGGCGATCCGATGGACCCCGACACGCGGGTGGGGACGGTCATCGACGAGCCGGCGGCCATCCGCCTTGAGACGGTGGTGCAGCAGGCCGTCGAGGCGGGGGCGCAGGTGTTGCTCGGCGGCGAACGCCAGGGGGCGCTCCTGGCCCCTACCGTCATCGCCGACGTGCCGCGCGATGCTGAAATGGTCGTCTGCGAATCGTTCGGCCCGTTGGCTCCTATCATGGCCATCAAAGACCTCGACGATGCCATCGACCTGGCCAACAGTACCGCCTATGGGCTCTCTTCCGGGATTGTCACGAAAGACATCAACAAAGCCATCAAGGCCGTCAAAGGGGTTCGCGCGGGCACGGTGAACATCAACGAGGTGCCCGGCTATCGCATCGAGTTCTCTCCGTTCGGGGGCGTGAAGGATTCGGGGTTAGGGATCAAGGAGGGCGTTCAGGAGGCGATGAAGGGGATGAGTGTGGTGAAGACATTCTCGCTACCCTGGTAAAAGGAGTTTGTGCATCTACTTGTCGCAAAGCTCCTTGGTCACTGATTTTTTCTTCACCAGTGACCAATGACAGCGACCCCCGCGAAGGTGGGGGGAGCGTAATGACTAATGACGCGAACGAAGTGAGCAAACCCATGCCACCTGACAGACAGGCCGATATCGCCGTGATCGGAGCGGGCGTTGTGGGGCTTGCGCATGCCTACGAGGCGGCCCGGCGGGGCCTCTCCGTCATTCTCTTCGAACGCAACACCCGCGCGCTGGGCGCCTCGATCCGCAACTTTGGCATGATTCTGCCGCTGGGGATGGCGCCGGGGGTTGTCCACGAACGGGCGATGCGCAGCCGGGAGGTCTGGCTGGAGCTGGCGTATCAGGCCGGAATCTGGCACGAACGGACCGGCGCGCTGGTGCTGGCCTATCACGACGATGAAAGCGCCGTCCTCCGCGAATTCGCCGGGCACGCTCCGGCACTCGGCTACCCGTGTACGTGGCTCGACGCAGATGCCGTAGCGCGCCGCAGCCGGGCTGTCAAGGAAGAGGGCCTTCGGGGTGGATTATGGAGCCCGGCAGAAGTGATCATTGATCCGAGGGAGGCCATCGCGAAGCTGCCGTTTTTTCTCAGCCGCGCGTGCGATGTCACGCTGTGTTTCGGCCAGGCCGTCACCGGCGTGGCATGGCCTTACGTTGAAGCGGGCGGCGAGACCTGGCGGGTCGAGCGCGCCGTTGTGTGCAGCGGCGCCGATTTCGAAACACTCTATCCGTCCACGTTTGCCGCGAGCGGGCTGACGCGGTGTAAATTGCAGATGATGCGCACGGTGCCACAACCGGCGTCATGGCGCCTCGGGCCGATGCTGGCTACCGGCCTGAGCCTGCGTCATTATCCCGCTTTTGCCTCGTGCCCGTCGTTGCCTGCTTTAGAACGACGCATCGCGCAAAATCATCCTGCGCTTGACCGTTGGGGTATTCACGTTCTGGTGGCGCAAAACGGTCTGGGCGAACTCGTCCTGGGCGATTCTCACGAGTACGGGCTGACGCCGGAGCCGTTCGACCGTCCGGAGATCGACGCGCTGATTCTGGCCTATCTGGATACGTTCCTCGCGGCGCCTTCGCTGGACATTGCACAGCGCTGGCACGGCGTGTATGTCAACCATCCCACGCGCGCGGTTTTCGTGGCTGAGCCGGAGCCGGGTGTGCGAATCGTCAACGGCCTCGGCGGCACGGGCATGACGACAAGCTTCGGGCTGGCGCAAGATGTTTTTACCGACTGGGAGGGAGCGCGATGTCTCGACACGGTGTCATAGGGCTCTGGGATGGGGGTTTCGGGATGCGGGATACTGGATGCGAGATATGGGATGGGAGATGCGGGATACTGGATCTCGTCCTTATCCCAAACTTTGAGCGCCGTAGGCGCGGCCTGTTTGTAGCACAAAGGCAATAAAAACAAAAAGCTCCGTAGGAGCGACCTGTCAAGAAGGTTTGGTCTCGCGGCTATTGAACAGGTCGCTCCTACGGAGCTTATCCAGAAAAGGGGCGGGTTGCTACAAACAGGTCGCCCCTACGGGGCTGGAAAGCGGAATTGTGGGTAATGACGAGATCCGGCATCTGCTATCTGGCATCCGCTATCCGGCATCCGGTATCTCGCATCCGGTATCAATCACCCACGATCCACCTACCTCAAACAATCCATGAACCCAACCGCTACACAGACCGACGCCGACCGTTCGCTGGCGATCTTTCCCGCCGGGTCGAACGGTGAGTTTAATCTTCCGCCCGATCTGACCATGGTCATTGAGCGGGGGGCAGGGTGCGAACTGTGGGATACCGAAGGGAAGCGCTATGTCGATTTTTCGATAGGGTGGGGCTCGGCGCTCGTCGGGCATGCGCGCCCTGAAGTGACGGAGGCGGTGGTGCGTCAGGCCTCGAAGGGCGCCAACTTTGCCTACGTCACCGAGGCTTCGCTGGCGCTGGCCGAGGAGATCGTCCGGCTCAGTCCGGCCTGCGAGCGGCTGCGCTTCTGCGCCTCCGGCACCGAAGCCACCATGTATGGCCTGCGCCTTGCGCGCGCCTTCACGGGGCGTTCCCGCGTGATCAAGTTCGAAGGGGCCTATCACGGCGCCAACGACGTCGGCGTGACGAGCCTTTTTCCACAACGCCTGCCCGATTTTCCCACGCCGGAGCCGTCCTCCGCCGGCATCGATCATCTCGTGCGCAATCACGTCTTGATTGCGCCGTACAACGACCTGGAGACGACCCGTCAGATCATCGTGGCCCACGCCGATGAGGTGGCCGCTGTGATCGTCGAGCCGCTGCATCGCTGCCTGCCTCCGGTAGATGGTTTTTTGGAAGGCTTGCGTGAGGTTACGGCTGCGCATAACGTGCTGCTCATTTTCGACGAGGTCGTTACCGGCTTCCGCCTGGCATACGGGGGCGCTCAAGAATATTATGGCGTCGTGCCCGACCTCGTGGCCTACGGCAAGGCCCTCGGCGGCGGCTATCCGATTGGCGCTTACGGCGGTCGCGCCGAGATCATGGATCTGGTGCGCGAAGATCGGCTCGGCAAGCAAACCTACGTCTGGACGGCCTCCACGCTGGGCGGCAACCCGATCTCGATGACGGCTGCCGGGGCGGCCCTGGCTGTTTTTCGCCAGTCCGGCGTCTATGACCATCTCCACGAGATCGGCGCGTATCTGCGGGACGGGATGCGGGAGGTGCTCCAGGGGCGCGGCATCGCCGGGCAGGTCATCGGCGACGGACCGCTCGCCCAGGTGATTTTTACGCAGGAAGAGGCGCCCGTTCGGGATTACCGAGCCACCAAACGCAGCGATGCGCAGGCCAGCCGGGCGGTGATGCTCGGCCTTTTCAAACGCGGCATTTTTCTCAATCCTATGGGCACCAAACTCTATCTTTCGCTGGCCCACGACGAGGCCGCTTGCAACACCTTTCTCGACCGCTTCGACGAAACACTCGCAGAGGTCTTTCGTGCGTAAAACGTGAGGGTGCTCGTAGAGAGGTTCTTAAGGGCACCCTCACGTTTTACGTTTCATAACCTCCCTACCAGCATGGATAGCACCACCGAATACCAGCCCTCTCCCCGGCTTCGAAAATGGCAGAGCATTACCGTCGGCTCGCTCATCGTCGGGTATGCCGGGTATTATGTCTGCCGGTCTAATTTTTCGGTGGCTACGCCGTTGCTGCTCGCAGAATTCGGCGCGCAGGGGATCGACAAGGAGATGATCGGGCTGATTGCTTCGGTGGGTGTTTTGTTCTACGCCGTCGGGAAGATCTTCAACGGCGTGCTGTGCGATTTCATCGGCGGGCGGAAGATGTTTCTTTTTGGGATGATGGGCTCGGTGGCGGCCACGGTGTTCTTTGGTATCGGAGCGGGGGTGGCGGTGTTCATGATTGCCTGGTCGCTCAACCGGCTGATCCAGTCGATGGGGTGGGGGGCGTTGGTCAAAATCACGTCCAACTGGTTTCCGTTCGGGAAATACGGGGTCATCATGGGCTTGCTGAGTTTGAGTTTTCTCTTCGGCGACGTGGTGGCGCGTTTTTTTCTGGGCGGCCTCATCAATGCAGGCATCGGCTGGCGCGGCGTGTTCTATGCCGCAGCAGCGACGTTGACCGTCATCGCCGTGATCAATCATTTTCTACTGAAATCGAGCCCCAGAGACATCGGCGAGCCCGAGCCGCCGGTCAACCCGCACAACCTCTATGGCGAGCAAGGCAACGAGAAACGCCCCTCCGATCTGAAAACACTGTTGATGCCGTTTTTCAAGAGTTTCGGCTTCTGGATGGTGGCCATCATGTCGCTGGGCCTGACGCTCATCCGCGAGTCGTTCAATTTCTGGACGCCGACGTACCTGGCCGAAGTCGGGATGCTCTCGGCGGGCGAAGCGGCGCAGTATAGCCTGTTATTTCCGCTCTTTGGCGGGATTTCGGTGCTCGTCTTCGGCTATCTTGCCGATCACCTCGCAGGCGGAAAGCGGAGCGTTGCCATCATGATCGGCGTGGTGCCGCTGGTGCTGGTGCTTGGTTTTATGGGCGGTGTCCGGAGTGTAGGCAGCGCCGTCTTGCCGCTGGTACTCGTGTCGGTGGCGGCTTTTCTTATGATGGGTCCCTACTCTTTTCTCGCCGGCGCCATCTCGCTCGATCTGGGAGGCAAAAAAGGGAGTTCGACGGCAGCCGGCTTGATCGATAGTGCCGGCTATTTCGGGGGGATCCTCTCGGGTTACGGCATCGGCGCGCTGGCGCAGCGCCTGGGCTGGTATGCTGTTTTTATCGGGCTGGCGGTGGTGGCTTTTATCACCCTCGTTGCCGCCGTTTTCTACTGGCGCTATCAAGAAGGCGAGCAGGCAGCAACCGATACGTAGGTTGAGATTCTTCCCCGATGCTGCTATACTGAATTCCAGGCGCCGTCCTTTCACCTAAACCTGCGTTTCTATGAGGACCCTCCGCGCTTTCCTCGTTCTCTTTTTGATCCTGCTGGTTCCTTGCGCCAGCCATGCCCAGCCAGCCGAGGACGTGGACCGCGACTACACGCTGCACGCTTCTATCCTGGGCTACAAGGGCATCGGCGGTGCGATTGATGGGATCCGCAACCCGCTGCTTCAGGCCATCGAGGGCGAGACGGTGCGCATTACCATCATCAACGTAGAGGTGCTGGCGCACGACATTGCGCTGGTCAAGCAACCAATCAAGAGTACGGAGATACTCGATATCGGCGAGCAGACCAGCATCACGTTTACGGCCATCGAAGACGACACCTACTACTGCACCATCCCCGGTCATCGGGCCGCCGGCATGGAGGGCAAGTTTCAACTCATCCGAGAAGGCAACGCGGTGGTCGAAGGCCTGCCGGTGGTCCAGGCGGGGCGCGCTTTGAATCTGGGGTTTGAAGACGGCACCTTCCAGGATTGGACCGTTGAGGGCGATGCCTTTGGCTCGGCCCCCATCGAAGGCGACGTGGTGCTGGCGCGCACGGGCGATACGCGAAGCCGGCACAACGGCACCTTCTGGGCCAGCAGCGGCGAAGTGGACGGGCACCGCGCCACCGGCACGATGACCTCTGCCCCTTTTACAGCCACCCAGCCTTTTGCGAGCTTTCTGGTCTCGGGCGGGGCGCTCAAAGACACCCGCGTCGAACTGGTGCTGGCCGCGAACGATCAGGTTTTCTTCGACATTTCGGGCTACGACCATGCCGCCCTGCGGCCCGTCGTGGTGGATCTGCAATCCGTGCAGGGCCAGGATATTTACATCCACCTGATCGACAACGAGACGGGCGTCTCCGAAATCCCCTACATCCGCGACAACAAGTCGGCCTACATCAGCTTCGACGATTTCCGCTTCCATACGACGCGGCCTAACTTCCCGAATGAGTTCAAGCCGGAAGAAGTGTTCATCATGCCAGCCATCGACCCGGTGCTCCACGCCGGTCTTTCCGCTGGCGAGGCGGCCAAGGCGATGACGGTGCCCGATGGGTTTTCCGTGACGCTGGCGGCTTCAGAGCCCGACGTGGTCCGCCCCATTGCCTTCGCGCACGATGACCGGGGCCGCCTGTGGGTGGTGGAAGCCCACACCTACCCGGTGCCCGCCCCCGAAGGCGAAGGACGCGACCGCATTCTGATCATGGAAGACACCAACGGCGACGGCACGCTCGACAGCCGGACGGTTTTCATCGAGGGGCTCAACCTGGCCAGTGGCATCGAACTGGGCTTCGGCGGGGTCTGGGTAGGCGCCGCGCCCTATTTGCTTTTCATCCCCATCGAAGCAGGAACCGACCGGCCTGCCGGGCCGCCGCAGATCATGCTCGACGGCTGGGGCACGCACGATACCCACGAAGTGCTCAACAGCCTGCGCTGGGGGCCGGACGGCTGGCTCTACGGCACCCACGGCGTCTTCACCCACTCGGTCGTCGGCGTGCCCGGAACGCCGGAAGAAGAACGGGTACGCCTCAATGGCGGCGTCTGGCGTTTCCATCCCACGCGCCACGTCTTCGAACGCTACGCCGAAGGCACCAGCAATCCCTGGGGGCTCGACTTCAACGACTACGGGCACTCCTTCATCACCGCCTGCGTCATCCCGCATCTCTACCACGTCATCGATGGGGCGCGCTACCAGCGGCAGTGGGGCGAGCATTTCAACCCCTACATCTTCGACGACATCAAGACCCACGCCGACCACGTACACTGGGTGGGCGAACGGGGGCCGCATGCCGGAAACCATCGCTCCAGCGCAGCCGGCGGCGGCCATGCCCATGCCGGGGCGATGGTCTACCTGGGGGGCTCCTGGCCCGATGAATACCGCAACCAGCTTTTTATGAATAACATCCACGGCTACCGGGCCAACATGGATATCCTCGAACGCGCCGGCTCCGGCTACGTGGGGCGCCACGGGGATGATTTCCTCTTTGCCCACGACGCGTGGTCGCAGATGCTCAACTTTCGCTATGGCCCCGACGGCTCGGTGCATGTCATCGACTGGTACGACAAAAACCAGTGCCACAGTCCCAACCCGGACATCCACGACAAGACGCTCGGGCGCATCTTCAAGATTACCTACAAGGATGACCGATGGGTACAGGTGGATCTACAACAACTGAGCAATGCTGAACTGGTGGATCTGCAACTGCACGAAAACGACTGGTACGTGCGTCATGCCCGGCGTATCCTGCAAGAGCGCGGACCGGATCCCGAAGTCCATGCCGCCCTGAAGCAGATCCTGCACGACAACGACGACGTCACCCGCCGCCTCCGCGCCCTCTGGACGCTTCACGGGACCGACGGGCTGTCCGACGCGGAACTGATCGACCTGTTGAGCGACGACGAAGAAACCGTACGGGGCTGGGCCGTTCAACTCCTGGCCGAAGACGGCGCCATACCCGAAGCCGCGCTGGCGCAGTTCGCCGCGATGGCGCGTGACGATGCCTCGCCGTTGGTGCGGCTCTACCTGGCAAGCGCCCTGCAACGCACGCCGCCCCCGGACCGCTGGGACGTGCTGGCAGGCCTGATGGCCCGCGCCGAAGATGCCGAAGACCACAACCTGCCCCTGATGGTATGGTATGCCGCCGAGCCAATGGCCGAGGTAGACATGGACCGCGCCCTCCGCCTGGCGCTCTCGGCGAAGCTGCCCAACGTGCTCGATTTCACGGTGCAACGCATCGCTGCGATGGGATCAGACGAAGCCCGGCGGACCCTCGCGCGTCACCTCGGAGACGCAGAAGACCCGGCCCAACAACAAATCATCCTCAAAGGCCTCAACGAACTTGTAGGCGGAACGGATTAGGAATTTTGGATTTTAGATTTTGGATTTTGGATTGTTTGAGATCACCGAGTACGATAGACGAAAAAGCCGCGACGGTCAGAACCGCTGCGGCTTTTTCTATTGAGATGACGGTGCCGGGTAGGTATGCGTTTTGTGGTGAATCCCCGGTCTGCCCGGCGATAAATCACCGGGCTCAGTAGCCTAAGGACGCTGAAGCGCCCTTTTTTAGTCCCATCGGGGCTTGAGCCGGTGAGCCCGGTCCTTCAGGGCCGGGCGGTGTCTTGCCCATGCCTACCCGGTGCCGGATGAGACCAATCCAAAATCTAAAATCCAAAATCACATCACCGGGGTTGAGGCTGAGCCTTGCGCCATTCCGCTTCGCTGACTTTCTGCCGCTGCTGAAGCAGCACGGCGGTGCCTTTCTTGTTACTGACAACCACGTCCGGGTGCTGGTCTCCGTTGATGTCGCCGGCCACTACCTGCACACCGACGCCGGTATCATCGTCGATGAGGTAGGGGACGAAATCAACCCCGTCGGCGCTGCGGACGAGCCGGAACCAGTAGAGGTACGCTTTGGAATGCTCGTCGGGATCCCCCTCGGCCCCGTGCGACCACCACCGCTTCCCGGTTACGATGTCCTTGAGGCCGTCGCCGTCGATGTCGATCAGGTCAAGGGCGTGGAGTTCGCCAAAGACGAGGCCGTATCGGTTTTCGTCGGGCTGCTCATTCATAATCATGTGCCGGACGAAGTCGATCTGCCCTTCTTTTTCGACGTGCTCGAACCAGGCCAGGCCGTGGTGATGGGCTTTCAGGCTGGTGATGACGTCGTTGTCGCCGTCGCCGTCTACGTCGTAGGCGTACATCTGCGCGCCGCCGTAATCGGCAAAGAGCGTGGCGTGTCGGGTCCAGACGGGGTCGCCGTCGAGGCTCGCGGGTTGTTGCCACCAGCCATCGCGTTCCAGCACATCCATCCGCCCATCCCCGTCAACATCGCCGACGCCGAGGCCGTGCGTAAACCGTTGCCACCCTTCGTTGGGCGTGATGGGGTGGAAGGTCCAGGGCTGCGATGGATCGTGCCAGTCCGGCGCGGCATAACCGTAGCGACCGTTGGCGATGCAGACGATCTCC
This sequence comes from Rhodothermales bacterium, assembly GCA_028278205.1. GTDB lineage: Bacteria > Bacteroidota > Rhodothermia > Rhodothermales > Bin80 > JANQES01. Next base: position 896 of record JANQES010000117.1, on the reverse strand, counting down.
GGAAGCCCATCGCCGGTAAGGTCCGTCCAGGCAGGCGATTCGTTGTCTACCGTCTCGAAAACCACGTGCGCCGGCCAGTGCCCCTGGGTTGGGCCGGGGTTGGCATACCAGGTGGCCGTCTGGCCTGGGAATCCGATAATGAGAATGTCCTGCCGGCCATCCTGATTGAAGTCGTAGACGTGGGCAAAGAAGTTGTCGGAATAGCCGGTCGGATCGAACGGGTTGGGTTCGTAGAATTCGTGCGTTTGTTCAAACGCCGGGCCTTCGTACCAGAAAGGGCCTGCGATGAGGTCCATCACCCCATCGCCGTTGAGGTCTCCGAAGGTAGCGCCTTCGGCATAGAAGAGGTCCGAGAGGGCGGTTTTTTGGAAGGAGATGAGTTCATAATCATCCCCTGTGAAGGCGAAGCTGCTCCCGATCAGAAGCACGCCGATAACGAGTTTGGTTTTCATGGCGAGCAACCTCCTTGAGGACAAGGTCTTTGGGCCACGCTTCTATAAATATGAAGGCCGATCACATCCGCGTGGACGCTGTGATCATGCGCTGTATAATCTACGGTTTGTACGCCATGGACCCAAACCTGAAAAGCCTTTGAAAAGGGGAGAACGGGTGTGATTCGAGAACGAGGTTCGACGGTCATCAGGTGGTTAGGTACACCGCTATTAATTTTGAAGGGTTGCCTGGGTTTCTGGGGGGTGTTCTTTTGATCCCGGCGTGGTGGCATGATCCCGGTTATTTGTTCTTTTTCTTGATAAAAAGAACCAAAAATCAAGACTTTACCCGCTGGGCCTGAACTACGCTCCGGCACGCGGGAAAATTTGAAACTCGCTCCTTCGTCGCTCAGACAGCAAATTTTCCTTGTTCGCGTGCCTGCGCTCCGTTCCGAGACGGCCCAC